>NZ_CP017253.2:1418425-2033887 GCF_001735765.2 Clostridium taeniosporum | reverse complement strand
TATTTTAATTGACGCAATAGATTATGTATTAGGTGGTAAATTTTCTAAAAGTTTAATAAGAACTGGAGAAGATAAGACTTATGTTGAGGCTATATTTACTGTAGAAAATAGCTTATTAAAAAATGCATTAATTGAATTAGATATTGAAAGTGATGATGATATGTTAATCATTTCAAGAGAAACTCATCAAAGTGGAAGAAGTTTGATTAAAATTAATGGAAAAACTTTTTTAACATCTCAATTAAAAAAAATAAGAGAAAAGTTATTAGATATACATGGTCAACATCAAAATCAAAATCTTCTTCAAAGAAGCAGTCATATTATATATTTAGATGAATTTGTAGGAGAAGAGATTTTTAAACATTTAGATGTATTTGCTTCTTTAAAAGATAGTTTATTACAAATTGAAAATAAAATTCAAGAGATATATGGCAATGAGGATAGAGATAAGCTTTTAGATTATCTTAAATTTCAAATTGAAGATATAGAAAATGGAAAATTAAAAGAAGATGAAGAAGAGATTTTAAAAGATCAATTTAATTTATTATCAAATGCTGAAAAGATTAGTAATGGTTTAAAATTATCATATACTTTATTAAACGGTGTTGATGGTGAAAATAGCGTTATAAATTCAATTTCAAAAGTTATTCAAGAATTATCTAACATCGAAAGTAATTTTGAAAAAGTTAAAAAAAATAGACAATTAATAGAAGAAGCTTTTTATACAATAGAAGAAGCTTCTAGAGATATAAGAAGTTTAGCAGAAGAAGTTGTTTATGATGATGATGAATTGGAAAAGATAAATGCAAGAATATATGAAATTAATCAATATAAGAAAAAATATGGAGCTACTATAAAAGAAGTTTTAGAGTATTATAACAAAATAAAAATACAATATAGTGATCTTATAAATGCTGAAAAGATAATTGAAAAATTAAATGTAGAGAAACAAGAAATTATAGATAAAATGGAAAAAGTAGCATTAAAACTTCATGAATTAAGACTTGAGAAGAGTTATGAATTAAAGGAAAAGATTTTAAATGAACTTAGTTTTGTAGGTCTTGAAAAATCTACTATGGAAATAAGTATAAAAAGAGAAGAAAAATTTAATGCAAGAGGATTTGATGAAGTGTGCTTTATGATTTCAACAAATCCTGGAGAACCACTTATGCCATTAGAAAAAATATTATCAGGTGGAGAACTTTCAAGAATAATGCTTGCATTAAAGTGTGTTTTTGCTGACAAAGACAATATAGCAACTTTAATTTTTGATGAAATAGATACTGGTATAAGTGGAGTTGTAGCTCAAAGAGTTGGTGAAAAAATGTATCAAGTTTCTAAAAGTCATCAAGTTTTATGTATAACACATCTTCCACAAATAGCTGTTTTATCAGATCATCATTATTTTGTGTCGAAAGCTGTAAAGGATAATAAGACATTTACTAATATAAGAGTACTAACAAAAGAAGAAAAGGAATATCAAATTGGTAGAATGCTTGGTGGAGATGAAGTTACAGAAGCAACATTAAATAATGTTAAAGAAATGATAAAAATTGCAGAAATAAAAAAATCAGAAATTTAAAAATTAATACATATAGTAATATATTTTGGTAAAAATAAAATCATGTAATACATGATTTTATTTTTTTTATTCTTTAGAAAATTATATTTCTAAAGAATATGTAGATAATTTATGTTATATTTTGCTTAAAATCTAAGAAATAAACCTAAAGAATAAAAAATAATCATAGTGCGTACTACTATTTTAAATATCAATTAAGAGTGCAGAGTGAAAAGTGGAGAGAATAGGTAAGTTGAGAATTGATAGTGGAAAGTTGAGAGTTAAGGATAAAATTCCTTATGGAATTTTAAAATATGTATTTTTAGAAAGTCTTAAAACGTTGAACCGAAACTCTCAATTATCAATTATCCACTCGCAACTAAAAAGTATGACGTAGCTACTTTTTTATATAACAATAAAAATATATTTATAAAAAATTTAGTATGAACTAAAAATTTTTAACTTTTATAACAATGTTAATACAGCATAATAGGCTTGTCTCATGGGGAAATTAAAATCAGAAGCAAAGGAGGAGGGAAATTATGAAGAAGAAAATATTAAAAGTTATTAGTTTAATTACAGCTCCAATCTTGATTCTGGTTTTAATAACTAGTATATATTTAAAAGGTATTCCCAATATAATATATACCAACAAAGATATACCAGTATCTTCAATGCTTCCTATAGGAAGTACAATAAATAAAATTAAAGATTATGACAATAAATATCAGGTGAAATTATTAGGAGTAATACCAGTAAAATCCCTAGAAGTCCAAAAAGTGAAAAATTTGGAGGTTTATCCAGGTGGAAATAGTGTAGGTGTTAGAGTATCCACCAAAGGTGTTTTAGTAGTTGGATATTCTAATATAGAGATTAATAATGTTGCAGAGGAAAGTCCGGGAAAGTTGGGTGGAATTCAATTAGGAGATATAATATTAAAAATTAATGGAGAAGATGTTGAAGATTGCAAAGATTTGGTTAATATAATAAAAGATTGCAAAAATAGCAAAATCAAAATGGATGTTTTAAGAAATAATCAAAATATTACTAGAGAAGTAGAGCTTAAAAAAGAGGAAAATTCAGATTATAAATTAGGATTATGGATTAGAGACTCTACAGCGGGTGTAGGAACAATAACATTTATAGATAAGGAATCAAAGAAATTCGGTGCATTAGGCCATCCTATTACAGATTGTGATACAAATGAAACATTTTTAATAAAAAAAGGTGATTTGTTAGAATCTTCAATAATAAGTTTAAGAAGAGGTGAAAAAGGTTCTCCAGGAGAACTTAAAGGAATATTTATAAATGAAAACAATGTAAGTGGAAAAATAAAAAGTAATACGGAGAGTGGAATTTTTGGAACAGTAGAAAATACTAATATTTTAAAAAATGATACAAAGCCAATGAAAGTAGGATTTAGAAATGAAATATGTGAAGGAAAAGCTAGCATAATTACGACTATTGATGAATCAGGTCCAAAAGAATATGAAATAGAAATAGTTAGACTTTTAGAACAAAATACACCAGGTCCTAAAAGTATGGTGATAAAAGTTACAGATCCTGTATTACTAGAAAAAACTGGTGGCATAGTTCAAGGAATGAGTGGAAGTCCTATTATTCAAAATAATAAAATCGTGGGAGCAGTAACTCACGTGTTAATAAATAAGCCAGATACAGGTTATGGAATATATATAGAATGGATGTTAAAAGATGCAGAAATAATAAAATAAAAATGTACTGATAAAAGCACTAATTTTTAAAATTAGTGCTTTTATCATAAAAAAATAATGAGTTTTACAAACTATTTTCTACAAAACTATTTACTTATATTAAAAATAAGGTTATAATTTACAAATAGT
Source organism: Clostridium taeniosporum (assembly GCF_001735765.2). Taxonomy (NCBI): domain Bacteria; kingdom Bacillati; phylum Bacillota; class Clostridia; order Eubacteriales; family Clostridiaceae; genus Clostridium; species Clostridium taeniosporum. The sequence continues at coordinate 2,030,464 of NZ_CP017253.2, read as the reverse complement.
GGAATATAAATTAAATATAACAATTAATGTTATATTTGATTAATTCATGTTATAATTTAGTTGTTGTTTTTTATCTATAATAAAGATAAAAAACAACAATATACATATCACTATAACGTAATGAAGCAAAAAAAGGATTTTTATTAATGAGTATAGAATTATTTTAATGTGATAAGTTTACTATTAAAAGTAGTTTATAATGTTATAGAGATTATGATTTTAATATTAACATAATTAGGTTTATGAAGGAGAGGAAAAGCATGGAAGATAAAAAAATATCTGTACTTATTGCTGATGATAATAAGGAATTTTGTAGTATTTTAAATGATTATTTATTAAATCAAAGAAATATAATAGTAACTGGGATAGCAAAAGATGGTAGAGAAGCTATAGACTTAATAATAGAGAAGAAACCGGATTTGTTAATTCTAGATATAATAATGCCTCATTTAGATGGTTTAGGTGTTTTAGAAAAATTAAATACTATGAATTTAGAAAAGATGCCTAAGATTATAATATTATCTGCCGTAGGTCAAGATAAGATTACACAACAAGCGATAACATTAGGAGCAGATTATTATACTGTAAAGCCATTTGATATGGAAGTGTTTACAAAAAGAATAAGAGAAATGTTTAGTAATGAAAGTGAAACTCAAAATGTAAGAAGAACATCATCTCAACCGATGATTTCTTATACTAGTGAGTCTCAAGAACCTAAAGGAACTTTAGATTTAGAAACAGAAATAACAAATATTATACATGAAATTGGAGTACCAGCTCATATAAAAGGATATATGTATTTAAGAGAAGCTATAACTATGGTTGTTAATGATATAGAATTATTATCAGCAGTAACAAAAGAATTATATCCATCAATAGCTAAGAAGTATAATACAACAGCTTCAAGAGTAGAAAGAGCTATAAGACATGCTATAGAAGTAGCGTGGGGCAGAGGACAAATAGAAGCTATAAACAAGCTATTTGGATACACAATCCATAATGATAAAGGTAAGCCTACAAATAGTGAATTTATCGCAATAATTGCTGATAAGCTTCGCTTAAAAAATAAGGTTTCTTAAAAGGCTTGGTTAAGCCATTCTTTTCATTGATGATAGCAATAAATTAATAAAAAGATATATGAAAATGTAGATTAATAACAATAAATACAAATTATATAACATCTCTAATATATTGAGTTTATCTTGATATATTTGGAGGTGTTTTTTTATTGCCTAAAATTACAAAAAAACAAGATATTAAAGATATTATAGTTATCTATATAGAATATTGCAAATATAAAAATTTAAGTAGTAAGACAATTAAATCTTATTATCAGACTCTTACATTGTTTGCACAATATATGGAAGAAGAAAAACAAATAACAGATATATCTAAGTTAAATAAAAAGATTGTAGAAGAATATATACAATTTACTAAAGATAGGGGGAAATATTCTTTTAGTGCAACAGAAGAAGGGGCAAAAAAGGCTAATATAGATAAAAGAACTGATATAGGAAAAGAGATAAGTAATTCCACACTAAATAATTATTTAAGAAATATAAAAGCGTTTGCTAGTTTTTTACAAGATAATAATTTACAAGATAATGATATACACAAATGTAAATTTATAAAAACAGAAAGGAAAAGTAAAGAGCAATTAACAGATGAAGAATATAAAAAATTAATAAGGTATATTGATTGTACAAAGTTTCATGAATTTAGAGATTATACGGTAATAAATTTAATTTTTGATACTGGTATGAGATTGTCGGAAACTCTCCATTTAACTATTAATGATATAGACATAGTAAGAAGAACAATACTTATACCTGCTGAAATAAATAAAGGTAAAAAAGATAGAGTAGTTTTCTATTCTAACAATATGAGTAAAATATTACAACGTTGGCTTAAATATAAGGATAGTATACAAGAAACAGAACTGTTATTTCCTACACAAAGAACTAATTCATATTTAGCTAATAACAATTTTGAAAGAAATTTTAGAGTTTACCTAAAAAGAGCAAAGATTAATAAATTAATTACACCTCATTCTTTGAGAAATAACTTTGCTAGAAGATTTTTACTTGCTTCTAAAGGTGATATTTATACATTATCAAGATTATTAGGACATAGTTCAGTTACCGTAACTGAAAAGGCGTATTTAGATTTACAAGATGAAGATTTAAGAAAATGTTATCAGAGATATTCTCCATTAGAGAATTTAAGGAATTAATAATTTAAATAAAAAAATAACTGATACTCAACAAAAGTACCAGTTACTAAAACTGAATATCGTTTTAATAAAACTTTTGCAATCTCTCTCAAGATTACAACACAATAGATAACTATATTGTAATCGAAAAAAATGGAGATTGCAAGGCTTTATTTCCTATACACTTTTTTACAAAAGAGATATTTTTCGCCATTGTAATTTTAGCAAAGTCCTTTGAAAACATTGCTAACTAAAAAGTATAGGTTAGCGTGGTTAAAGGAATAACACAATAAAAAACTCACAGTTGTGGAAAGTATAAATGTCAACCCATGAATGTAACTTTTCGATCATTTAAGAATGTAGTTTTTTTAATCTTCGTCTTGCTTAAAATGATCTTTTAGTCTATACGACTTTCCATTAATTGTAACAACATGGGCGTGATGTAAAACTCTATCTAAGATAGCACTAGCTATAACAGCATCAAAAAAAATATCATCCCAAGAATTAAAATTTATGTTGGTGGTTAAGATGGTACTTTTTTTCTCATATCTCATGTCGATTAATTGGAAGAATAATTTTGAATCCTCTTTATCTATAGGTAAATAACCTAATTCATCAATAATAAGAAGCTTATATTTACTAAAGTGCTTAAGTCTAGCATCTAATCTATTCTCTAAATTTGCTCGCTTTAGCTGTTGCAACAAATCATTGCACTTAATAAAATAAGTACTGTAACGGCGCTTTGCAGCCGCGATTCCGATAGAAGTCGCAAGATGTGTTTTACCAACACCACTAGAACCTAAAAATACAATGTTTTCTTGTGATTCTAAAAAACGTAGTGTTAAAAAATCTAATATTTGATCTTTATTAATTCCAGGTTGAAAATTAAAATCAAAGTCCTTAATTTCTTTTTGATGTGGAAACGCTCCAACCTTAACCATAGATTTAATCATGTTTGCTTCTTTATAGTCAATTTCATGAGCTGTAAGCTTAATAAGAGCATCAACAAAAGACAAATTATTCTTTGTTGTAAAATCAATAACTTCGTCCAAATGAGTAATCATTTGCTTCATCTTCAAATATTCTAAATTATTTATAAGTTGTGTATATGTACTATTCATTTTGATATACTTCTCCTATCATTTTCAAATTATTTTTAGCTTTTTCTATCATTTCATATGAATTTTTATTAAATGTTAAAGCAATGATTTCAGCATAATGATCAGTATGATAGTTTAACTTCTGATTTTGTATTTTATGAATAGTAACTAAACTTATGTTATAATACACATGTAGTTGATCATCATAAACTTGAAGTTTTAGTTTTTTGCCTATGTATTCTGGTGGGACAGAATATTGGTTTGATTTATATGAAATCATGCTTTGGTAATTTACTTTAACACTTGTGGTGATTATTTTGTAGTGATTTCTTATCTGTTCTTTAGGCAGTTCAGATAAGAAATCTTTTTCTTTTTTTAAATGCAATATAGGTATTTTGCCAGTTGACGTATGGCATGTACTATTAATTCTATTGTTTAAATCTGAAACGAGCTTATACAGACCTTCATAATCTAAGGTTCCATTATATGCTCTTATTTCATCTAATAGTTTCATAGGAGCTTCAACTTTAGCTTTTGTATTCGGTCTTCCTGCTATGCAGGGACGGACCTTAAATCCATAGTCATCTGCAAATTGTTGAAATGTATTATTTACTTTTCCTTTAGAATAATTGGTTCTAGCTTCATCCATAACAGTTTTCATGTTATCTGTGAGTAATTCTTCAGGTACTCCTCCAAATGTTTCAAATGACTCATCTAAAAAGGAAAGTAGTACGTCTTGTGTTTTATCAATAGATAATTTATATACTCTAAATCTTGAGTATGAAAGGATTAACACAAAAACATTTATATTAATGACTTCACCTGTAGTTAAAATAAATTCTATATTTTCTTTCCAATCCAATTGAGCTTGTTGTCCTTTTTTAGTCTCATACCTGATAGACGAAGTATTTGATATATGTCCTTTTTTCCTACTAGTAAAATACTCATTAAATTCTGAGTGCTTAGAAATGTATCTTCTAAACGAAGATTGAGCGCAATCTAGTCCATGATTATCTTTAAGATATTGCCATAAAATGCGCTTGTAATAAAATACTTGAATTGAATCTTTACCAAGAAGCTCTTTTATAATAGGATTAAAAGCTTCTATCTTAGATTTGCAGTTTCTAGTGGTAGGTTTGACATATCCATTTAAATATTTGCCTACGGTTCGAGGATCAACACCAAGTTCCCTAGCTATTTGGCTTTTATTTACTTTCAAATTGTTTACCTCCATAATTGGCTTTAGTTTATGAAGATCTTCTAAAGTATTAATTTTAATTTCTGAATAAATATTAGTTTTTATAATCATAATTACCCCCAATAAATCTTGAGTAATTATAATTTATTCAAACTAATTTGTACATTCTTATATGATCGTTTCCTTACATTCTTATCATATCATTTATAGAAAGGACTATTATTAGTTGGATAAGCACCTGTTTGTTATACGTTAGATGGAAATACGCCCACGTGATAAGGTCGGTGTTGGCGATTGCATTGTGGGCAAAAAACTTATTATTAAGGAGTAACAGTGTTAGCGAAAGCTAGAGGGAGTATCTAAAATCTTTATAAAGACACTAATAAGGGAGTTTAAGACATAAAAGTCTTATGGATAGATAACCGTAATCGTGAGGTTATGGTGGTGTAATACGGATACCACATGAAAAAGGGAAGTATTCAATTTACGTCTTCTTAAAATTCAGAGTATTTTATAAATATTTTGAATTTTGGGAGGGAGGGAGATAAGCCGTTTTCCAAATCCCCTAGGAAGTATATCTAACTTAGCTTTAAAGTAAATACTTAATCTTAAACTTTTAGTAATAACTTAAAGTTACTTCCAAATAACAAATTCCCAAACAATATTCCTTGGCATTACTCAAAGTCAAGTGTATAACTTAAGAAATTACTTACTCAAACTAAAAGATAAGACAGTATAGAGGATAAGAGATAGGAGAGATAAAACAACCTTTGGTAAGACACTTAGGAGTAATACACTATAAGTTATTAGATACGGTAAATGACCGATACTAACGGAAGTATAACCTATAGTAAATCAAGCAAGACTAGGCAAACAGTATAGGGTTAAAGCCCTATTTAAGCTAGGTTTTTGCCTTGACGATAGGAAGGGTAGGAGTGGTATGGCTTCCAAAGTGACGAGTGAGTTGCACAATTATGCACCATATGCACTTTAGATAATTTAAAATGTTATAAATCCACTTAAAAAGTCACGATACAAAATAATATTATATCAACAAACGGTTGGTAACACTATATTTAAGCTACCTATAGGGGTCTACCTATAGGAGGGAATAGATTTTTATTCTGTGTAAATAAACATAGAGCTAAGAATGAAAACAAAGTTAAATGTTTGTCACACTAGTAAAATAGCCATCTAGGGAGGTATTGCATTATTTTCTTATAATGGAGGAGAAACTACACCGTCCTCAGTTTTAGCTAAGACCCAAATGGTTCTGTCCACTTGGTGTCGCAGAGAACGACACGTTAAACTACTCAAAAATAGCTAAAAATTTAATGAAAATTTAAAACATAACCCTTAAAACTAAGTCATATCAACAGTTTACAGAGTTACCCGTTTCCTATGTATGGTAGGGTAAAACAAACATATTGTAATAAATGTGCAAAAGAAAAAGAATTAGAAAAATATAAAAAATATAATAAAAAAAGAAAAACAACCACCAAAGTAAAATCACTCTAAACCCAGTATTCATGCGTGTTTGAAGGTGATTACAATTTTAACCCAATATACACAAATGGCTTAACCATGCCGTTTGTGAGGATTTTGAAAATGTATAAATGGAAAAGAAGAAAGATTTAAATTAAAAACTAACAACCAAACATATTGTGATAAATGTCAAAAAGAAATAAAAAGAGAAAATACAAAGATAAGAGTTCAAAATTTTAGAAACAAAGAAAAGTGTAACGCAAAGTAAAATCACTCCAAACCCAGTATTCATGCGTATTTGAAGGGTATTACATCACTCGACTTTTACAATAAAAATCCTTGAAACTGTTGGTGTGACTAGGTTATAAGAGTTTTTTAAGATTTTACTCAAGGGAAGTATAAAATCTTGCAACGGTTGATATTAACAATAATAAAAATTCATAGCGTTCAGAGAATATCTGCAAATCCAGTATTCATGCGTGTTTGAAGGTGATATTTTTTAAAAAGTTCGTGTGGTAATTATGGAAGGAAATAATAGTTATATATATTTTTAGTTACAGATGTAACATATAAAATTAAAATGAAAGGAATGTGGGGCGTATGAGCCAAACAGAATTAATAGAACAATGTAAATATTTAATAGAATTTTATGGCACTACGCAACAATTTATTGCAAAGAATATAGGTGTTAGTAGAAATACAATATCTTTATTTTTAAAAAGAGAAAGACAACTAGCTCCAACATTGGAGTTAAAACTAGAACAATTTTTAAAGGAAAGAATTAAATAATTAAAGCTAATTAACTCGGTACTGTTTTGGTATCGGGTTTTTTATATATACACTAATTCTAATTTGCTTATTATTTTTCGGTAATTTGTTAGTTGATATGGTTCAAATCCATTAGCCTTTATAAAAATGAAAACTAACTAGGAAGAATCACGCTTGACGAAGGGATAAAACGTCCCTCGGTTTGAATGTTCAAACTGGACTTTTAAAGTGTTGCCTATGCACAATAAACTATAGGCTTTAAAGTGCGTTTAAAGGCTCATACAGAGCTTTATATATAAAAGGTATAAATACTAGGGTATAGTCATTTGAACTCATTTGAGGGCAAATAAACGCTATAAACTAAATGGAAGGAAGATGTAATATGGAATTAACAGAATTAAATTTAAACGAAGAACAAATGCAAGGAGTACAAGCTATTATGCAAAGCGAGGGAGATAAAATCCGAACTAAGTATAATAAACAAATTAAAGAACTAGAAAGTAAACTTCCCAAAGAAGATAACCCTAAACAACTTGCATTAAAAAAGGAAATGGAAGATTTTAAAAAGGAAAAACTACAATTTGAACTATCTAAAAATTTAGAAAGTAAGGGTTTAAGCTCTAAACTAGCAACGTATTTAAATACGCAAGGGGTAGAAGATTTAGAAACTTATTTAAATGAATTTGCAGATATAGTAGGAAAACAAACAAATAATTATAAACCAAGTAACCATAATCCTATTGGTGGCAACATCACAAAGGAGGACTTTAATAAGATGGGATTAATGGAAAGAACAAATTTATATAATACAAATAAACAATTATACGATATATTAAGCAAATAATGGCTTCCTTTAATTTAAGGGGAGCTTTTATTATACAAAAAATTATTTAGAAAGAAAGAAGGAATTTATATTATGGAAAACACAAACATTATAGTACCAAGCGTTTACGCAGATATGGTAACAGAAAAGGTAAAAGGATTAGTTAAAATATCTAATTATGCAAAGGATTTAGGAGAATTAGATAACTTTGCACAAGAAGGGGACAGTGTAACATTTCCTCAATTTTGTGCATTAGGAGAGGCAGAAATATTAGAAAGAGGTGGAAAGATAAATACAGAAGAATTAAAGCAAAATTCTACCAAAAAAACTATTAAACATTATTCTAAGGGTGTTTTAATCTACGATATAGACGCTTTAACAGGAAAAGGAAACTTTTTAGAAAATGCAGTAATGCAACAAGCTAGAATATTTGCAAGAGCAAAAGATAAAGAATGTGTAGAAGATATATTAGCAAATACAGTTAATAAGTTTGCAACAGCAAGTGCAGACGCAGTAACAGAACAGGAACTACATGGAGCTTTTGCTTTATGGTCTGATGAACAAGACACAGACTCATTTGAAGCTATTATCATAAATCCAAGATTATTACCTTCTTTTTACGAAATGAAGGGTTTTATATCTACAGATGTTACATATTCTAAGGATAATAACGGAATAATTAGAAATGGTGTAGTAGGACTATTTAGAGGTGTACCAGTTGTTTTAAGTGATGTAGGAACATACGACACTACAAAAAATGAATGTATTACTTTTATACTTAAAAAGGGTGCATTAGGATTTAAAGATAAGAAAGATGGTCTTGATATAGAGTTAAAAAGAGAAAGTGAAATTAAGGCTACAACAGTATTAACAGACGAAATATTTGTAATAGGTCTTATTCAAAAAGATGGTGTTACAGTAGTTAAAAAAACTATAGCTTAATTAGTATATGGGTGGGTTCACTTTGAACCTTCCCTTATTTTTTAATGCAAAGTGTAATTAAATTAAGGTTAGTCATAATGACGAACGGTCAAAGGAGGTGAATGGAAAATGACACTTAGGGAAAGGATAGCTTATACAAGAACTATATATAAACTTAGTCAAACCAATGTTGCAGACGCATTAGGAGTTAGTAGGAATTATATTAGTATGATTGAAAATAATAACGGTAATGTTGGAGCAACTCAAGAAAGACTAGAAGAAATATTAAATATTATATACAAGCTAGGAGAAGAAAAGAAAAAGGGTAGATTACAGGACGTTTTAAACGACCTCAAAACAATAAATAAAAATAAAAATAAAGAATATAAAGGTAGGTGAATTTTAATTAATTTATCTATCTTTCTTTAATTGTACATATTGTACGTTTAGGAGAGAGTTAAAGAGAAACAAAAGAATAAATTCATAATAAAAAAGGTGTTTAGAGAGAAAAAATAAGAATGTAATAAAATCGGTTTAACCGAGTTACAAAAATAAGAAATAGGAGAGTAAAAATTATGAAAATAATAATTATAAAAATTAAAAATATTAAGGAAATGATAGTTAGATTAATTAAATCTAATTATGAAAAAAGAGATAAAGGAAAAATTCCCTTGCTGGTGCGAGGATATAACAACAAAATTTGAAATTTTAATGAGTGATGATATAGACGCTTTAATGTGTTATCAAATGCAAAAATTAAATTATAAGCGTGAATGTAAATACTTTATAAATAGTTCTAAAGATAGAGCTTATAAAGGATATTATGGAGAAAAGACAGGAAAACAATATTTATATTGTACAGACAATGCAACTAATAAAGTAAAAAATACAATTGCATTAGATTTTAGTATAAATAAAAATGTTAGAGCGTGGGATAATCATGTGGTGCATATCGGAAGCCATGAAGCTAATTATAATACTTTAAGTGCAAATATGAATGTAATAAATAATATAAATAAGAACAATTATACACAAAAATTTTGTATAAGTACATTTATTACAATGTTATCTTATTATGAGGTAGATATACAAAATTGGACACATAATGAACTTATTGCTTTATGTGGAATTGATGGATTATATCAACCATTTAAAAATTCAAGATTTGTAGAACAAGGGAAAAAGAATTTACACTTGCTAGGATATGATTTCTTAGCTGAATTTATACAAAAAAATCTATTTGAAATAGAACGATTTGACCAAAAATATTATAAGAATAAATCCATATGGGTAAATAAAGATGGATATTTAGAAACTAATTTAGATTTAGACAAGCTAAGTGAAATATGGGGTTTTAATGTAGAACTAACAAAAGAACAATTTAAATTAAAAAGGACTTTAGAAAGTAGAATTTTTGATACTATCTACAGCAAAGAAAGATTAGAGGGAAAATACAACAAAAAAATATTTAATATTGCACTTACATATAGGAATAGTGGTGTAGTTAGTTTTGTAGACTAAAGTCAAAGTAAGTTAAAGTCAAAGATAAAATGGTATGGAGGATAAAAAATAATGAGAATAAATAACATAGAATTAGCAAATATATTAGGAGTAAATGCAAATAATTTAAAGCAAATAAAGAAAAGAGGAAGCCTTAAACAAAGGCTACAAGATAGAGGATATAAAATATTAGGACAAGTAAAGGAAGGTAGACAAGTCTATTATGAATTAGAAAAGGAAGATGATAACAAAGAAATTTTAAACAATATTATATATTATATGTTTGGAACTAGAGAATTTAAAAAGTTTTGTAAATATTACTTATATAGACTTGCAAATTTAGATAGACCACTTACAACTGAATTATTAAGTAAGTTAGTTGGAGTAAATATACATACAATAACAAAATGGGATAATAAAATGTTAGCAAATAATATTCTGTCTCAAGATGGTAAATGGTATATTGCTATAGATTATTGGGAAGATACAAAGGAAACTTATAGGAACACCGATATTTGGGAATATAACTCTTTTGCTAAAAATACTAGAATAGCAAATAGTAAAACTAGAGCTATACAAAAATATAAAACAGATAAAATAAATAAACAAGAATTAGAAATGTTAGAAGATAGTATAGGGATAAGACGAGAAGTAATAAAAAATAAATTTGTATATTATGTTAGAAAATACAAACTAAAGAAAGGATATAAATTATCTTTAGACATAGTAAAACTAATAAAAGAAGTTTATAACAAGAACATAGCAAATTATTTTATAAATTTAATTTAGTACATACATAATAATAGGGGTACATTACTAGACACCTATATATATATTATTAGTTGTCTACTGTTGTACCCTTATTAAAAATAAATAAACAATAAATAAAAAAATATAGTTCTTATCCGACTTTGGAGGATAAAAGGTAAAGCCCTTGAGGGCGTTCTTACGCTAGTAAGATTAACTAAGGGTGTAATTATATATTAACATAGCACAATTTTGCACTTTCTAATTGTTCATACCCTTTAGTAATCCCCACTAAAGATGGGGAACGCCCTACTAAGGGCTTTACTATTTAGTTCGCTTTGCTCACTAAGAATATATATTTTTAACTAATTTTCTATAGAATTAACTAATTATTATAAATGTGTATAGAATGGCTATATTACTTTATTACTACTTAGACACGTCTACTACGTTATAAAGTATATTCAAACGTACATATAAATAGAACAAAAAAAGAAAGGAATTGATGAATTATGATAAATTTAATAAATATTTTACTTGTATATGGAGTTGTAATACTTGTAATGAATAATATATCTTTAAGAAATAAAATTAAATATAATAAAGAATTTTACGAAATTGATAAAAAACTAGCTATAGAATTAGCTTTAGTAAATGCAGAAATGAATAAAACATATGAGAAATACATTAAAAATTGTGAAGAGTTCAAGGAGATGATAGAGAATGGCAAAGAAAACTAATACAATACAAAATAATATAATTGACATATTGGATAATAAAAAGTTATGGTACTTTGTAAAATGGTATCTTGATGGTGCAAAGGAAAGTGAATGGGATAATATAAGTAAAAATATAGGTGTTAAATGTACATATAAAGAAGGAATTAAAAATTATTTAGAAAGAGAAGATGTTCAAAAAGCTTTAATTGAAGTAACTAAACTACAAAAGGATTTTAACTTAGTAAAGATATATAACAAGATGTTAGAAAAAGCACTTGAAGGTGATGTAAATAGTGCAAACTGGATAGTTAAATTTAGTGAGAGTGATTTCTTTGGGGACAAAATAAATGAATTAGAGAAACTTATGGAGGGAGTGTCCTTGAGTGAATAACGCAGAAAAATTAAAAAAAGTATGGAATAATCCAGTTCTATTTATACAAAATTTTCTAAAGATAACAGACAAGAATGGTAAAGTTGTTCCATTTATACTTAATCCCATGCAAAAAGATTTTATTAAAAATTTAGATAGTTATAATATAATTCTTAAAGCTAGGCAAGGTGGCATGAGCGTGGCTATTTGTGGACTCGCTATTTATTATGCAGTAACTCAGCCTAACTCAACGTGCATGATGTTAAGCCACAATGACGAAAGTACAAGAGCAATATTTAATAAATTAAAGAATATATATAATAGCTTACCAAATGGTATAAAATTAAAACTTATAAGAAACAATAGAGCAGAATTACAACTTATAAATGGTAGTATTATTAGTTGTTCTACTATGGGACATACAGATAAGTCAAGGGGAAATACTTTGAAATTATGTCATATATCAGAATTTGCATTTGTTAAAAGTGATGTAGCTGAAAAACAATTACTTGCAATCGAACAAGCTATACAGGCTAACGGTAACTTGATAATTGAAAGTACAGCTAATGGATTAAACCACTATAACATATTATATAATAAGGCTAAAAGGCAAGAGAACGCTTATAAATGTTTCTTTTATAATTACATAGATACAAGTTGTATGTTTATGGATGAATATAAGAAATACAAGAATATATTTAAAAATATTAATGGACATTATTTTGGTACAGATGATTTAACGAGGGAAGAAAAAGACCTCCTTGATAATGTAGAAGGAATGACTTTAGATATTTTATGTTGGCGTAGAATGAAAATACAAAATAGTTCTATTGACCAATTTAATCAAGAATTTCCATTAACTGATACAATGGCTTTTGTAACAAGTGGTCATTCTGTATTTGATAATGAAAGAATAACTAATGTTTTAAGAGTATTGCAACTAAACAAAAATAAATATTTAAAGAAAAATGAAGTTGATGATTTACCAATACTGAAAAAGTATTATGGTAAGTCTTTTTTTATGTACAAAAAACCAATTGAGGGACAAAGATATTATATAGGTGTCGATTGTTCAGAAGGTGTAGGAAAAGATTATTCTTGTTTTGTTGTATTAGACAAAGATGGACAAGAAGTTGCTATGTTTAAGGATAATAAGATTAAGGCTTACGCTTTCGCAGAGTGTATAAACGAAATTGGAAGATATTATAATAAGGCTTATCTAACTATTGAAACAGCTAGTGCAGGTAATACAGTAATAGAGAGATTAAGACACACTTATAAATACGCTAACATGGCTAAATATAAGGCGTTTGATGAATTTAATAAGGTTAAATGGAGAATTGGCTTTGATACTAATTCTAAGACAAAAGGACTAATCATAAATGATTTAGTAGAATGTTTTGATAAAGGACAAATATGTATAAATAGTATTGATACATTAGAAGAAATGAAAGTGTTTGAAATAAAAGATAATAATTCTATGGGAGCTATGAACGGTTTTCATGATGATTTGGTAATGAGTACAGCACTTGCACTAAGTGGAGTTAAATCAAGAATTTATTATAAATGGAGATAGGTACTCGACATGATGGCGAACGGTGTAGGTTAGTCATTATGACGAACCCTTAAAAACGGGTGAATAAAAACCACCTGTTTTAAGTTTATAAGAATTATCAAAACCTTAGAAGACGTATATGACATTAAACATGGAGGGAATAGAGGTAATCAATTTGCCAAGTCGGACAATGTACAACTTGGCACTACTCAAAAAGATATGATGGTACAGAAACTAGTGCCAATGGCACTATTAATCAAAAAGATATAGCCAAACAACTTGGATTAAATCAAGAGATGTTCCCGTTCCGTCAACATTGACCGAACGGGAAAAGGTGAAAAAACAATAGATACTAAAGGACAAAACATCCTTGAGTTTTAGAAAACGCAAAATTCGCAGTGTCAGAAATTCAGACACTAGATAAATTATTCAAATTCGACATTGGTGTCCAATTTGGGACAATTAACCACGATTTTGTGGTGAGTGATTATTTTATTTAAATTCCAAAGTGAATTATATTCGATCAGCTCAATTTTGCCCCTGTCGAACAAAATTAAAAAATAATAAATGAAAGGAAATGATAAATATGAATTTAGAAAAATATATAGAAATTGTTTATAAAAATAATACATTATGGTTTACAGAGGAAATAAAAAAAGGCAATAATAGTAATAGAATTGCTAAAACATATGATATTATAAATTATCTACATGGGCAACATACAGTATTAAATAGGAAAGATATTAAATATAAAGAACAAGAATATAAGGTTAAAAAATTAATATTATCTAATGCAAAGACTATTTGTAACTTCCATAGTACATATTTATGTGGACAACCAATATCTTTAACAGGAAGTGAAAAGTTGTGTAAGGAAATGCAAAACATATATAACTATGGTGGATATAATAATATAGATTTTAGTATTGCAGATAAATTAATTAAGTTTGGAGATAGCTACGAATACATATATAAAGATGGAGATAATATTACAAGTAAGATAATAGATAATGAATGTGCATATCCAGTATTTGCAGATGATGGAGAATATGTAGCGTTTATAGAATATTGGTGCAACTTAGAACATATAAGTTATTATAATATTTATACAAAGGAGAGTGTTACTTGTTGGAGCAACGAAGGAGGAACACTACATATAACAGAACAATATAATAATATTAGTGGACTACCTATACATTATAAAACTCTTAATGATTATGATTATAGGGAAGGAGAAGGATTACTTGTTAATATAATACCAATTTTAGATGAATTAGAAGATTTATTATCTAAGATGGGAGATAGTATATATACATTATCTTTAAGTCCAATATTATTTACTACAGGACAAGAAAGAATAGATGGTAGTATGGACGCAGATGGTGTAGGTTATAACGTCGGATTAGAGGGTGGGGGTGACATGAAATATGTCAGTTCAGAAATGGACTATAACTCTATTAAATATTATTTAGATACTATTCAAAATCATTTAAATATGTGTAGTTATTTACCTTCTATATTAGGTGGTAATGGTAATATAGCTAATGTATCAGAAGTATCATTAAAGATGTTATATTCATTAGCTGATGTGTATGCAATGTTAAATGAAAGAGTTATGAGAGAAGGATTAAACAAAAGATTTAATGTTATTAGAAAGTTAATAGGAATAGAGAATAAAGAAGAATATATTAATGTAACATTCAACTATAGTAGACCACAAAATGCAAGTGAGTTATTAGACAATCTAAAGAAACAGTTTGATATGAACGCTATAAGTCTTGAAAGTATTATAGAACAATCACCATTGACAAGTGATAAGATTATGGAATTAGAAAGAATAAAGAATAATTCTAATAGTTCAGATAGAACCGATAGAGAATAATTAAGCTATGCGTTTAAATGCAACGGTGCAAAATTGTACTCTTGTATTTCTTCATTTATTTTGTGTTAGTGTAGTAATTAATGTGTAGATGTTTAGTGATAATCAATATCAATAAATACACTATTTTTAGACTACTTAGTACAAACACTATTTTTAACCTATATAGTTCAGAAAATGAACAAATATAACTAATATAGAATAAATATTAACTGATAATACATATCAATTAGATAACTCAAAAATACTTAAAAAACAGGGAAATAAAAAAAGAGTATTTATACAAAAAACAATGTATATTTACTCTTTTATACATGAATTATTCAATTGTTTTATGCAATACATATGCGAAATTATTAAATATTTAAAGATATTAACCTATTATTAACCGTAAACCCAGTAATAGAGCCATTCTGTAATATATTTTGGGTTCAACTAAATAGTTATTTAGTGGAATCATTATAGCGAGAAAACTTTATTTCCCGAAATAAATTATACTGTAATAGGGATAAAAAAAGTCCCAGTAATATTAAGGTTGGGAAATAATTTATCAAAAAATAAGGTAAAAAGTGCATTACCCCTTTTATAATTGAGGGCGTTTATCTAATACAAAAACCACCCACAGATAAAAATAGCTTTTAATTTAAAAATGTACATAAAGTACAATATGGGATAATCTAGGTATGATATGGGTACAAAATGGGATAAATAAGAACAGTTTAGAACAGTAAAAAATAGACTAAAATTATAACTTTGATAAAAAATTATTAGGGGGTAAGTAGAGGTATTTACAAAGTAATTGAAACACAAAAAACAAACTAAAAAAGGGAAAGTTAAGAAAGATAAAATAACGTTTATCACAATCTTAACAATAATTAATCTTATTATAACAATTATAAACGGCTTATTCACACTGTTTGATAAGATAATTAAACACTAACTTATAGGGAGGAAATACTTCTCCTTCCTATAAAATCCCTTTTAAAGTTTGTTTTCAAAGAAACCTAAACATCTTGAAAAGATATCAACACCAACAAAGATATCTTTAATAATATTATATTACCAATCTATTACTAATTCAATAAATATCTATCTAGCGTATTCAAATTTGACGACGCTTAAATTAGAAAAAGAAAGGAAATGATTAAATGAATAATTTGGAAAGATTAAAACTAGAACTAAGTAACAAAGAATATTATACAGATAATGAATACAAGGTATTCTTAGAAGAGAATAACTTACTTGCTACAAGCAATTATGTTAAAAAAGATAATCAAATAAATTTACTTGAAACTGTTATCGCTATTTTGGAAACACTTAGTAATGACGTTGATATAATGAGAAAAATTGATACTAAAGATATAACAAGTATAGACCAAGCAAGTAAGTATCTTGCACAAAGGATATATAACATAAATAAGAAAATATTAGATTTAAAGGAAGAACAAGAAGAAAAGCAAGGAAATATAAGACCAATATTTTTTAATCGTTAGGAGGTGCAAGAATGGATGTAAGCGTAAAAAAATTACTGTCTAGATAATACCAAACCTTCTTGTTAAAATTGCATTAAAATATAACAAGGAGGAATTGTTATGGTTAAAAAAGGAACAGATGTGAAATGGAGAGAACTTGTAGAGAAGTTTTCTTCTTACGAAGGGACGTTAGATAGTTTCTGTAAAGAAAATAGTATTAGTAGAAGTCAGTTTTACTATTACAGAAAGAAATTTGAGAAAGAGAATAATACGACATTTCAAGCTATAGCTTTAGAAAACAATAATACAAATATATTAACAGTAACTAATAATATTAAATCAGCTACTGAGATTAAGATAGAAATTGGCAAAGCTAAAATATTTATACCGGCTAATGAAATAGCTTTGTTATCAAATATACTTAGGGAATTTAGTAAAACATGCTTAATATAGATAAAGTAGATACTGTATATTTAGCTTGTGGTATAACAGATTTACGAAAAAGTATAGATGGTTTAGTTATGATCGTTCAAACACAGTTAAAGTTAGATCCCTTTGAAAAAGCTCTATTTGTCTTCTGTAACAGGTCGATGAATAGATTAAAAATATTACATTTTGATGAAGGTTTTTGGCTATATTATCATAGACTTGAAAATAATAGGTTGAAATGGCCTATGACTAAAGAAGAAGCAATGAAAGTAAATAAAGAAGAATTAAGTTGGCTACTTAAAGGATATGAAGTTAGAACTACATCAAAATTTAAGCCTATAAAAGAAAAAAATTGTTACTAAAACATTTGAAATTACAAATAGAAACTCTTGATTTAA
This sequence comes from Clostridium taeniosporum, assembly GCF_001735765.2. Taxonomy (NCBI): domain Bacteria; kingdom Bacillati; phylum Bacillota; class Clostridia; order Eubacteriales; family Clostridiaceae; genus Clostridium; species Clostridium taeniosporum. The sequence goes on along the minus strand of NZ_CP017253.2, from coordinate 2,012,888 downwards.
AAGTGAGCAAGCTCTTCTAAAATCAAGGGTTTTATGGTATAATATACCTATAAAAATTGTTGAGAGGTAACAAAATGGATGGCTTAAATTTAAACAATCAACTTGATGAAAAAACACAGTTATTGATTTCGAAAATGGAAAGAGAAATTGAGTTAAAAGATTCAGAAATTCAAAATCTTAAAACTGAATTAGCATTTTTGAAAGGTCAAATTCTTAATAAAAATAGAAAGATATTTGGAAAATCTAGTGAACAGGTAGATTCTAATCAAATGTCTCTTTTTGACGATGCTGAAAATAACTGTGACTTTAAAATGGCTGAGCCAACAATGGAGGAAATTGCTTATACAAGAACTAAGTCATCTAAACACATTGGCAAGAAAGATAATTTAGCAAATTTAGAAAGAATCATTGTTGAACATAAGCTTGAAGAAAATGAAGCAATATGCAGCAAATGTAATAATTCTTTAGTTGTTATTGGACGTAAATCAAAGGAAGTATTAAAATACATACCAGCAAAACTTTATATAGAAGAACATATTACATATAGTTATGCTTGCAAATCTTGCGAAGCGGAAGCAGGTGTTGCAAACATAATTTCAACAAAATTACCTAATACTATATTTTATAAAAGTATGGCATCAAATGAATTAGTAGCTCATGTCATAAATATGAAGTATCAGCATGCAATGCCTTTATATAGATTAGAAACCTACTTTAAGATGCTAGGTGCAAATCTTTCAAGACAAACATTATCTAATTGGATAATGAATAGTGCTACTGAACTTCAAGTTGTATATGATATTATGAAAGAACAACTTTTAAAGAAAAATTATATACAAGCTGATGAGACTACCGTTCAGGTTATTAATGATAGCGGTAAGGATTCAAAGTCCAAGAAATATATGTGGTTATATAAATCTGGAGCTTTAAAAGATCCAATTATTTTATATGACTATCAGAATACAAGATCTAGCTCTTGTCCTAAAGAATTTTTGAAAGGATTTTCAGGATATCTTCAAACAGATGGGTATACCGGATATAATAGAGTCGAAAATGTGAAACGATTATATTGCCTAGCTCATATCCGAAGAAAATATCATGAAATAATAGTAAACTTAGATGAAGAAGCCCTAAAAAAATCACGTGCTATAATAGGGTTTAATTATTGTGAAAAACTTTATAAAATAGAAAAAGACTTAAGGGAAACTTATAGCAAGGACGAAGATTACTATAAAAAACGATATAAAATAAGGCTTAAAAAGTCAGCGCCAATTCTTAATGAATTTCAAGAATATGTGGAGAGAGAAATAAAAAATGCTCTTCCAAAAAGTCCGTTAGGTAAAGCTCTTGACTATACTAGAAAGCTTCTATCTGATATGAAAACACTTTTAGAAGACGGATCTTTAGAAATAGATAATAATGGAGCTGAAAGAGCAATAAAACCATTTGTTATTGGTAGAAAAAACTGGCTTTTCTCAAATACAGCAAAAGGTGCAAAATCAAGTGCTTTAATTTATAGCATAATTGAAACCGCTAAAGCCAACGGTTTAATAGTAGAAAAATATTTAGTATATTTATTTGATATGTTAGCTAATACAGAGTCTAAAGAAAAAGAAACTTTAAATAATTATATGCCTTGGTCAAAGGCTCTTCCCGACGTGTTGCGCATTAAGGTTGGTAAATAACTACTACTAAATATAATATTAAATTTTCAAACCCAACAGAAGCATTTTCCACTTCTATTGGGTTTATTTTATCATTATGGAATTATAATTGCTATGCGTCGAATTTTTGACCCTTACGAATGGATAATAATAAAACTATATATAATGTAATAAAAAAATCTATAGCTGATTATGGACAGCCTGTTGCAATAAGTAAAAATACAGATAGCAATATAGATTATGATAAAAAAGCTATTGTTAAATACAAAAATCAAGCTGTACAAAATAGTAATATGTTCATAGAATTACAAGACCAATATGAATTTATAATGTTGGATAAAGTTAAATATAATCATTATATTTATTGGAATAACGCTTATTATAAAATAGTTAGTATAGATAATACAACCGAAGGAGTTTATAAGGTTTATACTAAATTTAATAATGTAATTGAAAAACATACATATACAATAAATATTAATAATACTAATTCTATTAATATAAAGGTAGGACAAACTGTTAAATTAGATTGTATTTGTACAAAAGATGGAGAAATAGACCAAAACCCAACTATTACATATATAAGTGATAATATTAATATTATCAGTGTTGTAGAAAATGGAGTTGTTAAAGCAATTACAGAAGGTTCTACAATAATAAATGTATTTTATAACGGTGTAAAAGATAGTATTAATATAAATGTAGAAAAGGCAGACGAGTTCTCTATAAATTGTAACGATATACAATTAGATGTTGGTTCTACCATACAACTAAAAGCAATTTGTATGAAAAATGGAATTGAAGTAAAAGACCCTACTTGTAATTATACTATTGCAGATAGTTCAATTGTCACAATTAGCGAAAATGGAGATGTTAATGGCTTTAAGGAGGGTTCTACTACAATTAGTATTTATTGGGAAGGAATAACAAAAACAATTAATGTAAAAGTAAATAAAGTTGCTCAAATAGATTATATAATTGAAGGTGTAGATAAATTTAAACAAAAAACACAAGCAACTTTTACTATAAGTCCTATGATTGATAATAGTAGATTAGAAGTTGATCCTATTGATATTCAATGTGATACTGTCAAAGTGATTGGTCAAAGTAATGGAACAATAACTTTATTAGGACAACCTGTGTATAGTGATAGTGAATTTACTTTATATGCGTATGTAGGAGATAAAAAGGTTGCAAGTAAAATAGCGATAGTAAGTAAAAGATAGGAGGTAAATAAATGGATATAAACAATTTAATACAAAACTTTGGATTTCCTGTTACCTGTTGTGTGGTAATGGGATTTTTTATTTATAAAATGTGGGATAAAATATCTTTAACTTTAGATAAAGTAACACAAACTAATCAAGAATTAGTATTAACAAATAAATCTTTAATATCTAATATGGATACTAAAATAACTGTTATTGAAAATAAGATAGATGAAATTTCTAAAAAAATTTAATAAAATGGTTGTAAATAATGTAAAAAAGGTATATCATTATAGCAATAAAGAATTTTAAGATTAAACCAATATATTATGAGTAAAAATATATAATTAATATAAAGTTTAATTTACATTTTAATATAAAGAAAACCTAGTTATATCAAGGCTTGAAGCTATAAACAAGCTATTTGGATACACAATCCATAATGATAAAGGTAAGCCTACAAATAGTGAATTTATCGCAATAATTGCTGATAAGCTTCGCTTAAAAAATAAGGTTTCTTAAAGCTAGAAAAATAGCGAGTTTAGAAAAATCCTAAGCCGATAAACTAACTAGAAATAGTCCTAGAAGTATAGATTTTATATCTATAAATATGTTAAAAATAACACCACTAATATATTGAGTTTATCTTGATATATTGGAGGTGTTTATTATTTTCAAGAATTACATATACATAATATGGTATAATTAATATGCACTAGTAAATAGTTAATAAGTAAGATTATTTAATTTAGCTTACAACATTTTTATTTTCTATTCGCGTGGTTTAAAACCACCGTCTTTAGACGGTATCAGCTTTTAGCCTTTTAAGAAATTATAAATGTGACCATACTAATTAAAAAGGATGTGATTAGTATGGAGGAATATAATAAAAGAAGTCATACGGTATATGATATAAAATATCATGTAATATGGGTAACAAAATATAGATATAAAGTATTAAATAAGCATATATCATCTAGATTAAGAGAATTAATAAGACAAGGCTGTGAAGCAAGGCAAATTACAATTGTTAGAGGAAGTATTGGAAAAGATCATGTGCATATGCTTTTGGGATGTTCTCCGAGCATCGCTCCCAGTAAAATTGTGCAATATTTGAAAGGTAGATCATCAAGATTAATACAAGATGAATTTCCAGAATTAAAAAAGAGATACTGGGGGCAGCATTTATGGGCACGAGGATACTTTTGTGCAACAGTTGGAAGTGTTACAGAAGAAACAATAAAAAGATATATAGAAAGTCAAGAACTTAATAATAACGAAAATATATTTAAGATAGAAGAATGAGTTTTAGTCAATGCTCTTTAGGTTGCTTTAGCTAATGTCCTTTCAGAAGGATTAATCCTTAAAGAGCATTGACTTTCAGTCTAAGGTATTTATACCTTAAATCCACCTACTTTAGTAGGTGAGTAGTTTAATTATAAATTGAAAATAATAGTAAAACCATCATCATTAATAGGGAATTTATTGTGGAATATATAGTTTTATTTTTATGTATATTTAATTTAATAATGTACATAATAGTAAATGAAAGAGGTGATTCTCATGGGCAATGATTTTAACAATAATATTTGGGGATTACTCCGAAAATAATTTTAAAGTCCCCATAAGTACACTTGTTTCTAAATTAAGCTAGGATTTAATAATAATTAAATCCTAGCTTTATTTTATTTAGAATCCATTAACTAAAAAATCAATTCATTTTAATTTCTATATGAAAGTAATGTTATTATAAGTTCATTATTATTATAAAGGTCATAATAAATCAGCTCGTCTTTAAAAAAATATTTTCATCTAAATATTTTAACGAAAGCTTAATTCTTAAATAAAATATAGTAAAAGGATAATTAAAAATATGCAAAATTAAAAGAGTATAAGGAGATAAAAAAATGTATAGCAGATAATTAAATTTTATAAGAATACCTCTAATTAATGGTTTTATTAGAGGTATTTTAAAGTTATATTATTCTGTAGAATTTTTATTGGTATTGCTATTTTCTAATTGAATAAAAGCCTGTAGTCTAATAATATTAGCATAAATACTTAGTAAATATGAAATTTTGATATAAAAAAATGATTTTATATCAATTTTTTCATTAAGAATATCTTTTCTAAGTATTTGTTCATCTAATCTTTTAGACGAAACTATTAATAAAATTGTAAATTAATTTCTGTCCTGATAGGAAAATACTAAAAGGAGATATTTCAGAATTATTTATGTCTAGCGCATCAGCTATATCTAAATTTGCTGCACTTAAAAATATAGAATAACCTATAGATACTAAGGCAGCACCTATTTTTTCGAGATTAGGTAAAGTAATATCTAAATTTTTAAGATATGTTTCTATATTATCTGTATTGTTATTCTTTTTAGTATTTTTATGTTCACTACAGGTATTAGTAATATTATCATAATTCTTATAGTTCATTTATACCTCCACAAAAGAGAGTCACAATAATATATGATAATAAGAAATTATATGTACATATAATTTTTTATATAAATGAACTACTTAATGCATTGAAATATTTACTTAGAAAAAGTTAAAAAACTCTAAATTTATTCAATATCATCAAAATAGTGTATATAGCTTTGTTCATCATATAGATTTTCAGCTTTAGCTTTTCCAAGTTGAATCTTTTCTTCTATATATAGTGCTTCATCTGTAAATAAATAATCAAAGCCCATATTTTCACACCAACGGTATTTAGCATACGTAATTAATTCATTAATAGATAAGCAAGCACATCTTATTATACTTTCAGTTAAGTCTTCTAATTGAATTTTAGAATTGGGATAACCTTTGGGGGCTTTTCCATCAAAGCTAGAATTACCTTTTATAATGACTTCATCAGATAATTCAATACCTATGGTAGAAAATAATATTATTGGTTTATCACACCAAGAATAAGGATATGATAGTAAATTAAATTCTTCTGGTTTTATTGCAACATATTCAATTTCATCTATTTCTTCATTAAAATATGTATATATTGAAGCTGAAATTCTATCTTTGAGTTCTATAAGATTTTCTTTTTCATCTCCTTCATTAAAACAAAACCAAGTTTCATAAAAATGTTCATTTGTAATATAAATATTCAATATTATCACCTCATTAAATATATGTGTAAATTTTATTTGAAAAGTAAAGTTTTATAAAAAAATATTTTCTAAAATAGTAAAGTTATTATCTTAATTTAGTGTACCTAAAATAATATTGACATGCAATATAGAAACCTTTACCATATGAGTATAACACTTCTATTATGTTTTGTAATTGAGAATTTAAATTGTTTGAGAATTTATGAAGGAGGGGGATTGGATCATGGATTCAAAAAAGTATGATCAAGAAAAAATTATAGAAGAAATAAATAAGTTGAAAAATAAGAGTAGTTTTACCTTAGATGAAGGGATTAAAGCTATAAAAATTTTATATGACATTAAAGATAAGTGTGAGGAATTTTTAATAAGGGATACTATTGATATAGTTATTTTTAGAATAGCAGAAAAAATATCCTTTAGTAAAATAGCAATAAATATATTTAAGTATAAAAAAATTAGAAATAAGTTATTTGTAGATGAAGATAAAGTAATTTGGTATGATGGAATTGAACGTATAGGTTCAGCAGATGGAATAAAAAAGATTAGTTATAGAATAGTAGATGAGATGGAAGAAATTTTAATAGAAAAGTTTAATGGGCATTCAATAAGAATTAATGAGAAAGCTTTTATTTTAGGATGGAAATAAATGACAATACTTTTAGGATAGGGTAATTCCTATCTTAAAAAAATATTGTAATTGGAATCGTTACCGAAGTATAAATTAGATAAATTAAGGAGAGTTTAATAATGATGTTATGTATTATTTTGGCAATAATATTATTTGTAGCAATAGGAGGAATAATGTATTTAAAATTAAAACAAGATCAAGACATAGATGAATTCTATACAGAAGATAAAAAAATAAGTGATAGAAATGTTATACAAAATAATGAAACTATGATGCAGTATTTTGAATGGTATTATCCTAATGATGGTTCATTGTGGATTAAAGTAAAAGAAAATTCTAAAGAGTTAAGTGAAAAGGGAATTACTGCTTTATGGCTTCCACCAGCATATAAAGCAGTAAATGGAATTAATGATGTAGGGTATGGAGCTTATGATTTATATGATTTAGGAGAATTTGATCAAAAAGGAACTATAAGGACTAAATATGGTACAAAAGCCCAATATTTAGATGCCATAAATGAAGCACATAATAATAATATAAAAATATATGCAGATACTGTATTTAATCATAAAGCTGGTGCTGATGATAGTGAATTAGTAAAGGCTCAATTAGTAGATAGTAATAATAGAAATAATATTATAAGTGAAGAAAAAGATATAAAGGCATTTACTGTATTTAATTTTCCAGGTAGAAATGAAAAATATTCTTCATATAAGTGGAGTGCAAAAGATTTTGATGGAGTTGATTTTGATGATTCGACAAAACAAAATGGTATATATAAATTTGTTGGTAAAGAGTGGGAACAAGATGTAGATAACGAAAATGGAAACTTTGATTTTTTAATGTGTGCAGATTTAGATATAGATAGTAGAGATGTTGTAGAAGAACTTAAAAGATGGGGAATTTGGTGTATAGACCAATGTAATGTAGATGGTTTTAGATTAGATGCAATTAAACATATAAAATTTGACTTTTTTACAGAATGGATTAATTATATTAGAAGTAAAAAAGGTGAACATATATTTGCTGTTGGAGAATATTGGTGTGGTGATATAAATAAATTAAAATATTATATAAGTAAATCTCAAAATGTAATGTCATTGTTTGATGCTCCACTTCATTATAAATTTTTTGATGCAAGTAATCAGGAAGAAAATTTTGATTTAAGAACTTTAATGCAAAACACTTTATTAGAATACGATGAAAAAATTTCAGTAACTTTTGTTGATAATCATGATACTGAACCAGGACAGTCACTTGAATCTTGGGTAAAACCTTGGTTTAAATTAATAGCATATACTTTTATATTAACAAGAAATGAAGGATATCCATGTGTATTTTATGGTGATTATTATGGAATTCCTGAAAAGGGATTTAAAGGTTTTAAATCTCAATTAGATATTATTTTAAAAGTTAGAAAAGAATATGCTTATGGTGAACAATGTGATTATTTTGATGATAAAAATTTAATTGGATGGACTAGACAAGGAGATTTACAACATATTAATTCAGGTATAGCTGTATTAATAAGTAATAGTAATGAAGGAACTAAAAAAATGTTTGTAGGAGCTAATAATGTTAATACTACTTTTGTTGATATAACAGGAAATTATAGAGAAGAAGTTATTATAGACAATGATGGAAACGGTATTTTTAAAGTAAATAATAGATCATATTCTATTTGGATAAAAAAATAATAAAAATTTTTTAGATGGCTTATTATAAGTCGTCTATTTTTTTGTGATTAAATATTATGAAAATATAGATATAATCAAGGTTTAAGAGAGTTATTATTAAAGTTTGGAAAATTTTATTTGACATATATTTTATTAAGTACTATGAATAATATGGAAAAAATAAACATAGTATAAAGTAGAGTAACTTAAGGAGGAATAAGTGGTGAATTATATGGTTAATAAGCTTGGTCGAACCTTTGAGGATAAGAAAGTATATTTTTTTATGGTATTAATAATGTTTTGCATAGGTATATCTTTTGGGCTTTATGTAGTAAAGTACATGAGCGAATCTAATCGAAGTGATTTGTTAAATTATTTTTCGAGTTTTACATCATCAATAGGTGACACACCTATTAATTATGAAAATTTGTTAATTAATGTTATAAAAAAGAATATGTTTCTAATTATACCTATATTCTTGTTTGGTTTTACTTTTTTTGGAATACCATTCATATTAATTTTAGATATGTTTAAAGGATTTACGTTGGGATATACTTTTACGTTTATTATAACAACTTTTCAGGGTAAAGGTATTGGACTAGCTTTAGTATCTGTGATTCCTCAAAATTTAATCTATATTCCTTGTTTTATAGCATTAAGTGTTATAGCATTAGCTATATCAAGTCAAAAATTTAAAAGTAGGTTTTTTAAAAGAACTAATTTAAATGATCCTTTTTTTAATACATTAGGAAATAAATTAATTGTGATATTTGGATTATTTATATTAGCAGCTATTATAGAAACTTATGTGTCACCTAATTTTATAAAATTTGTGGTTACTAAATTTTATTAGTTTTATAATTAAGAAACATATGTAGAAAGTTATAAACTTAAGATATAAATCTTAATTTAAGAGGAAAAATGATAATTTTGTCGAATATTAATTCATAATCAATGGTATAGGAGAGAATAATGGTAGATAGTATAAATGACTATAAGGAATATTTATTTGATAGTGGAAAAAGTGAAAATACTATATATGCTTATGTAACAGATGTGACATTATATCTTAAGTTTTTAGATAAAAAAGGTATAGATGTTTATAAAAGTGATAAATTAACAGTTATGGCATATATTCAGCATTTATTAGAATCAGGAAAATCTGAAAGATCTGTAAACAGAATAGTTATAAGTCTTAGAAGTTTTTACTCTTATTTAAAAAGTCAATCATTAATAAGTGAGGTACCAAAGATAGAATATAAAAGTTCTAAAAATAGTAGAAAGTTACCGCAAATTTTAACTGTAGATGAAGTGGATAAAATAATTAAAACAGTAGAGAAAGATTGTCCAAAGGGAATTAGAGATAATGCATTATTAGAGCTTATGTATGCTACAGGAATGAAAGTATCTGAATTAATATCTTTAAATGTAGATGATGTAAACTTAGAATTACACTTTGTAAGATGTACAGATAGTAAAAATTATGAAAGATTAATACCAATAGGTAGAAGTGCTTGTAAAGCATTAAATGAATACCTTAGTATGAGATATAAAATAGCTCAATGTGGAGTTCCTAATTTATTTGTTAATTTAAATGGAAATAAATTAACAAGGCAAGGGATTTGGAGAATAGTTAAAGAATATTCTAAAAAAGCTCGTATAGATAAAGATGTAAATTTAAATACTTTTAGACATTCATTTGCAGTACATTTACTTCAAAATGGTGCAAATGTAAGAGCAGTACAAAAGTTACTTGGAAATCAAGTATTAACATATATGGATACTTATTATGAAATTATTAATAATGATAAAATAAATTTTATATATATGAATACTCATCCTAGAGCTTGATTTTATATGTGTTTAAATAGTTAGATTTAAAATAGAATATAGACAATTTTAATAAATTTCCACCATTTTGTCATCCAATTCTCATTAAAATTTTTATTGGACGAAAAGAAGGTGGAAGTTTTATTTTTATACAGATATAGATTCTATCATTTTCATTATATTAATAATAAATAAGCTGGTACTTTGAATATAAGTATCAGTTTTATTTTGGTAAAATCAAATAAAAAATAGTCAAATAATCTTGTTTATATAATAAGGGATTTTATAGTTTTATAATAAGGTATATGAAAGTAAATAACAAGTGAAAGACATTACAGATATTTTCTGAAATACAATAATGAGTTCTGGTGATATTTGTGATATTAGTAGGCTCTAAGGAAGAATTAGTTCACAAAATAAACTGGTATACTGACTAGTTATTTATTCGAATATGCCTAATATTATTTATAATTTTGGTAACACTAATTTTGAAGGGAGGAAGACTGATGAAAAATAATATAAAAAAAATTATATCTTTTACATTAGTTTTTATTTTAACTGTTATATTAATACCAATAGAAACTGTAAATGCAACTATATTAGAAGATGAAGTAAAATCTGATGGAATGAATATAGAAGCGAAATCAGCATTATTGATTGAACCAACAACAGGAAAAGTTGTGTATGAAAAGAATACAGATGAGAAGTTTGCACCAGCATCTGTAACTAAAATCATGACAATGCTTCTTACAATGGAAGCAATAGATAATGGAAAAATTAAATTAGATGATAAAGTAACTTGTAGTGAAAATGCAAAAAAAATGGGTGGAAGTACAATGTTACTAGATACAGGTGAAGTTAGAACAGTTGAAGAATTATTAAAAGGTGTTGCTATAGCATCTGGAAATGATGCAGCTGTTGCTTTAGCGGAATATTTAGCAGGAACGGAAGGGGATTTTGTTACACTAATGAACAAAAGAGCCCAAGAACTTGGAATGAAAAATACAACATTTAAAAATTGTAATGGACTCCCAGCAGAGGGGCATCTATCAACAGCACGTGATATATCATTAATGTCTATTGAATTATTAAAACATCCAACTGTACTAAAATATACAGGGACTTATATGGACTCTATTTCAGAAGGAAGAAAATCACCAATAGAACTAGTAAATCATAATAAATTAGTTAGATTTTTTGAAGGTTGTGATGGATTAAAAACTGGTTTTACAAATGAGGCTAAATATTGTATTTCTGCAACTGCAATTAGAAATGGAGTAAGAATGCTTACAGTAATAATGGGAGCACCAACTTATAAAATAAGAAATAGAGATGCAGGAATACTATTGAATCATGGATTTTCTAAATATGAGGGCAAAAAGATAGTTTCTAAAGATGAAGATGTAGAAAAAGTTCCTATGGATAAACAAACAGATAGATTCTTTATGGCAAAGGCAAAAGATGATTTAACAGCAATATTACCTAAAGGAAGTAATGGAGAAATAACAAAGAAAATAGTTATTGATGAATTAAAATCCGAATATAAAATGGGAGATATAGTTGGAAAATGTGAAGTCTATTTAGGTGAAGAAAAAGTAGGGGAAGTAGATATTTATGCTGATAGAGATATAAAGAAAGGCAATTTATTTGATAATATAAAATATAATATAAAAAATTTATTTAAAAAAGGAGTATAAAATAAAAATTCAGGTGAGTATTTTTAAATAGCACTTATAAAAGAATAGATTGTTAAGGGAAGTTATTTTGACTTCCCTTAATTAAATTTTTTACCTATTTAAATAATTCATATATTACCTAGCTTTTTTTAGGGATATGAAAATAAATAACAATTCAAAGATGCGATAGATATTTTATGAAATGCAATGACTTTAATTCTGATAATAGTTATGCGGTTAGTATGTTTTAAGGAATATGTAGTTCATAAAATAAATTAACATACTGACTAGTCATTTATTTGAATGTGCTTTAATTAACTCTATCTGCAAGTTTATATTTTTAATTCTATTACTAATAAGCTATATGATAAAAATAATATTGAATTAGATATAATAAACTTGTTAAAAAAATATTTAATTGATATTATTTAAGGAAGATAGTAAAATACTAATATCCATACTAAAAAGGTGAGTGAATATATGGATTTTCCAAGGATAAAGATAAAAGATTTCGAAGGACCATTTGATTTATTACTTCATTTAATTAAGAAGAATAAAATGGATATTTATAATGTAGAAATATCAAAAATAACAAACCAATATTTAAAATATATTGATGAGATGAAAGTTATGGATTTAGAAATAACATCAGAATTTATAGTAGTAGCAGCTACATTAATAGAGATAAAATCTAAACAGTTATTACCTAAAATTAAAAAACATGAAGATGAAGACAATGAAGAAGATCAAGAAGAAGAACTTATCCAAAAACTTATTTTATATAAAAAGATAAAAAAGGCGGCTGGATTTTTTAAAGATAGATATGTTAATTCAGGAGAAGTGTATACTAAAAAGCCAGAAATAATAGAAGAAACTAATTTACCTAATAATGATGATATATTTAAAAATTTGACACTTTTAGAATTGTATAATATGTATAATAATTTATTAGAAATATATAATAATAAACAAAATAAATCTAATGTTATTCAAAAGAGAATATATGTAGATAAATATAAACTTGAGGACAAGCTAGAATATCTTTTAGAACTTATTGAAAATAATAAAGTAAGTAATTTTTATGAAATAATGAATAAGTGTGAATGTAAATTAGAATGTATAGTTAGTTTTTTAGCTTTATTAGAAATGGTAAAATTGAGAAAAATCAAAGTATATCAAAATGATAACTTCAACAATATATTAATTGAAAGGAGAGCAAATGATGGAGAAGAATAGTACATTGCAAATTCAATTTTTAGAAGAATTTCAAAGGAAGTCTTTAAAATCTAGAATTGAATCATTGCTTTTTGCAAGTGGAGAACCATTAACAGCAAAGGATTTATCAATTTATATTGAAGAAGAACTTAAGGTTGTTGAAAATACTATACAAGAAATGATAGAAGAATATGATCTTCAAGAAAGAGGAATAAAACTTATATCTATTAAAGGTTCTTATCAATTAGTTACAAAGCCTGAAAATAGTATTTATATACAAAAGTTATTGAAAAAGAGCAAACGTCAATCATTATCACAAGCGTCATTAGAAAGTTTATCAATAATAGCATATCAACAACCTATAACAAGAATAGATATTGATGAGATAAGAGGAGTAAAATCTGAAAGTGCAATTCAAAGATTAATAGAAAGAGATCTTATTAAAGAAGTAGGAAGATTAGAAGTACCAGGAAGACCTATTTTATATGGAACAACAGAAGAATTTTTAAGACAATTTGGAATTAAGGATTTAAATCAACTTCCATCATTAGATTTTTTTGGAGAAGATAATGAATATGAATCAGAAACAGAGTTGTAATTTATGTTACATAAATTTAATTTCAATTTATTTAACAATATAAAAACTTTGATAATACATTAGATTATATTTTACCAATAAAAATTGTAATGGATTCCCAGCAGAGGGGCATCTATCAACAGCACGTGACATATCATTAATGTCTATAATAAAAAAATGTTTACTAGAAATGGGTGTATTAAAATAACTTTAATACACCCATTTAAATTAATGTGTATGAAATTAAAAAAATTAGGAGTTATTTTTAATCGTCTGTAGTATCACTAGAAGATGTATTTAAATTTTCAGTGATATCAAGATCGATATTAGTATTATTACCATCTTTGTCACTTTTATTCTTATTTTTCATTTCTTTTATTAAATCTTTTGCCATATCTATGACTTGTGGAACTGAATCAACAATTCTATCGTATGTAGTATTTTGATCAACTGGAATCATTCTTATACCATCTTCTCTAACAACTAAAAATGCAACTGGTTTAACAGAAACACCAGCACCACTTCCTCCACCAAAAGGAAAACTTGATTCGCTATTAGAATTTTTATCTGATGAAGGATATTCAGATCCTCCAGAAGCAAAACCAAAACTTAATTTTGAAACAGGAATTATATAAGTACCATCTCGTGTTTCAACAGCATCACCTATTACTGTGTTTACATCAATCATATCTCGAAGATTTTCCATCGTACTTTTCATTAATTTTTCAACGGGTTGTTCATTTGTCATAATTTTTCCCTATACAGGGGTTCACCTCCTCAGAATAAAGTATTGATTTAAATATAATAATCAATACATATATAATTTTTACAATAGAAATGAAAATTATACTTGAAATTTCAAATTTTACTAAAAATTTATTTTTAAATAGAGGCTTTATATTAAATTTAAATTTATTTATTTTAAATAAAACACCTAAAGCAAAATAAAATATAGGAGAAATTTGAGATAATATACCATAAGATATTGCTGTATGAGCAGCATCATTTAGACTATAGTCTAAAGTACCTTTTATATTTATTTTAGGTTTATATTTTGAATTGTATAATTGCTTAATTAAATACTTTTTATGTATCATACTAGAAATATTTAAATTTTTTTTCTTAGTTTTAGTAGATTTAGATTTTGAATTTAGATTATGTTTTTTAGTTTTGAGTTTTTCTTTTGATATTATAGTAAACTTATATAATTTTACATAATAATTATCAGATGAATAGTAAATACTAATTTTTAATGGAATAGGTATAAAAATTAGTATTATTAATATAATAAAAAATAATTTCATAAATATATCTCCAATTTTTTAATATACTATAATTATTGACATATAATTTAAAATTAAAACTTATTTTTTCAAATATAGGTTTAAAATTAAAATTTTAAGGAAAAATAAATCTAAGTAGTAATTAAGAAGGTGAGCGTTATGAGAAAAAATATTAAAAATAACATAGTAATAACAATGTTACTAAGCATTATGTTTTTTCAACTCTTCTCAAAAATTGCTTTAGCAGATAGCAAATCAAAAGATAAATTTAGAGTGAATGCAAGATGTGCTATAGCATTAGATAGAGATTCTAAAGAAGTACTTTTTGAACAAAATGCATATGAAATAGTACCTATGGCAAGTACAACTAAAATACTTACAGCTATTATTGCTATTGAACAAGGAGATTTAGATAGAAAAGTAACTATAAGCAAAAAAGCAGCTTCAATAAGAGGATCAAAAGTTCATTATAAAGCTGGAGAAGAAATAAGTTTAAAGGAACTTACATTTGGTTTAATGTTTAAATCAGGTAATGATGCAGCAATAGCTATAGCTGAAGCGTTAGGTGGTTCGGTTGAGGGATTTGCAAAAATAATGAACCATTATGCAACTGGAGTTGGCATAGTGGATTCACATTTTGAATCTCCACATGGGTTAGATAGTAATAGCCATTATTCATCAGCATATGACTTAGCTATTTTGACTGCTAAAGGAATGGAATATGATTTATTTAGAGAAATAGTAGGTTCAAAGAAAATTAGTAAAGAAAAATATAATTTTACAAGAGACTATAATAATATAAATAAGATTCTTTGGCTTATTCCAGAAGCTAATGGAGTAAAAACTGGTTATACAGGTGGTGCTGGAAAATGTCTTGTTTCATCTGTAAATCATGAAGGTAAAGACATAATTATAGTTGTATTAAATTGTCCTGATAGATGGGCACAAACACAAAAAATATATAATCACATATTAGAAACTGTTGCATTTGAAAATCACAATATTAAAGAGTTAGTTTATAAAAATTAAATATAGATAAAGAAAATAGTCTGTTATTAATCAAAGTAAAATTTATCTTTGATTAAACAGACTATTTGGTTATACAATGTTTTTTAACATAATTTCTGCTCAAATATATTATCTAAATTAACCTTTTTAACACGTTCATTTATTTCATTAATATTAGTTGTATATAAACCCAATTCTTGCATTCTCTTAAAATAACCAGCTCCAGCAAAAGTATATCTGTTTTTTCTGCCTTCTCGTGTATTAGCTTTTTCATTTGCAAAACTTATAATATCACCTACAACAATAGAAGAAGGTAATATTAAAAGTGGCATACCCATAATAAGTCTTACTGCATTATGTCCCGCTAATGTTCCAGTACAAATCGCTTCTGTATGACCAACAAAAAGCCCACTTTTTTCTCCAGCGCAGAATAAATTATCTACTCCAACAACTTTTAAATCATTAGTTCTAGGTGCTACTGATAAATATCTAATGGAATTTCCTTTACTACCTGCATAGGGATCAACATATTTAGCATATTCTAATCCTTTTATTTTTCTTAGCTTTTCAAGAGGATAATAAGTAGTCATAAGTTTTGCATGTCCAGTATCAAGAAGGACTACGTTTTCCGCAAATTCTTTTAATGCATATTGTTGACAAACTTTAGTGCTTAGCTTTCCATAGTTAATATCTTCTTTAGGAATTTGTAATACTACAACACCATCTTTATCTAACTTATTTCTAATATCTTCTGATAAACTTTCTTTAGCTAATTTACAAGATCCAGAAAATGCTCCTAATACATCATCATCTCGTTCACCTTGAATATCAGCTACGCCACATCTTTGACTAATACTAATTCTAGGACCAAATGCCGGACATCTTAAAATACACATTGAACAACCATTGCCATAACGTAAACAATTTCCCATAGGTCCTGTTGTTCCTGTTGTTTCTATAAAAACATCACCTTCAATATAAGTTCCATCACTTAAATAAACACCATGAATTTTACTTCCATCAAAATTAACATCATTAACTCTACTTTCTGTTAAAATTTCTATTCCTAATGAAATTAAATGCTTTCTTACTTCACCTTCTATAAGATTTACATTGTATAAAGTAGCATGTTTATGGCCTGGAAAATCTATATTTCTATGGGTAGATACTCTATCTGTAATTTTAATTAAATCGCCACCACCTAAGGCAATAAGTTCTTCTGATGCTGTGTATCTTCCATTGTTTCGCATTATTCCACCAACGTTACCTAAACCTAATAGAAGATCTGTTTTTTCTATTACAACAACATCGGCTCCTGCTTTTTTACTACTAATTGCTGCTGCACATCCAGCCCAGCCTCCTCCAATGATAATAACCTTCATATAAATCTTCTCCCTTCAAATATACTTCTTGGATCAGCTTGCTCCTTACAAAATCTTCTTACTCTATGACCAGAGAATCTTGCTGTACATGCTCCACAAATTCCTTCACCACAACACATTTTAAAATTATTGCAACAAGATAGCAAAACATCTTTTCTATCTAACTCATCTAAATATTCAATAACTTCATAAGTAAAAATATCAGCTCCAGCTATATGAATATAATTAACTCCATCTTTCAAAGCTTCTTTTATAATAACCTTGCAATGATCAGAAAGTTTTCCTTTATCAAGTAATTCATTTTCATTTATATCCAAAGAATATTTTGATAATAATTCTTTAGAAAAATTATCTTTAAGTGGTGTTTTATCCACAACAACTTTTACTTCATTGTCTTGAGAAAGTAATTTTCTTATAACTGGCATCATTGGAGCTACCCCTATACCTCTTGCTAATACTAATGATTTACCTTCTTTTTGAGCGTTTATATTTTTGATCCCAAAAACTCCGTTCCAATAAGGACCTCTAATAGTTATGTTTTCTTCTGCTTTTAAATCTAAAATGCCTTTTGTTTTTATTCCTCTAATTTCTATTAATATTGTTAATATATTTGTTTCTATATCAGACTCCATAATAGAAATAGGTATATCAAAATATTTATTTTCATTTTGACTTATAAATATATAACTTCCTGGTTTAACCAAATCTAAAGCTAGTTTATGAGGTGCTTCAAATTTAATCATGACAACTTCATTATTAAAATTAATTATATCTTTAATTAGACAATTATAGGTTTTACGACCCTCCTTTGCCTTGTTTCCATTATTAAACAATTCTTGATATATGCAAACTCCTTTCCAATTCAAACAATCACAAAAACATTCCCCTTGTAACTGAGAACATATCAAACATTCACCAGTTTCTGCTAATTTGCAAGGACAATATTCAGTACCAGCATCTATACAATCTCTTGGTTCTTTTCTCATTTATTCTCCTTTAGCTAAAATTACTTCTCTTTACTAATTTATAATTTATAATTTAATTTGACACAAATAAATTGTGACAAATTTCTCATTTTTAACGATAATGTATTATTAATTTAACTTAAAATATAATAATATAAAACCAAATTCAAATTATTATTATTTGATAATTAATATTGAATTTATTATAATAAAATTGTAACTAATTATTTTAAGGAGATACAAATATGTTAGTAGTTATTTCTCCAGCTAAAACACTGGATTTTAATAAAATAAATGAAACATTACCTATGACAAAACCTAAATTTCTTAAAGAAGCAAGAATCTTGGTAAATGAACTGAAGACATATGACTCTTATTCATTAGAAAAGTTAATGACTATAAGTAAAAAACTATCTTCACTAAATAGAGATAGATTTCAAGTTTGGAGTGAATCTTTAAATAATGCAAGACAATGTTTAATAGCTTTTAAAGGAGAAGTTTTTAAAGGAATTGATGTGGGAAGTTTTAATATTGAAGACTTATTTTATACGAATGAACATTTAAGAATTTTATCAGGATTATATGGTGTTTTAAATCCATTTGATGGAATAAATCCTTATAGATTGGAAATGGGAACTAAAATTTCTTTTGATATTTATAAAAATCTATATGATTATTGGGGAGATAAATTAAAATATAAAATAATAAAAGATATAAAATCAACAGGTGATAATATATTAATAAATTTAGCTTCTTATGAATACTTTAAATCAATAGAAGGAATAGATAAATTAGATACATCAATAAATATTATTACTCCTATATTTAAAGAATATAGAAATGGTACATATAAAATTATAACTATGAAAGCTAAAAAAGCTCGTGGACTTATGACTTCATTCATAATGAAAAATAAAATTAATAATATAAAAGATTTAAAAAGATTTGATTTAGATGGATATTGTTATAATGAAGAGCTTTCAACCAATAACGATTTAGTTTTTACTTTATAAAATTGAATTTTAATTAGGTATGTAAACAGAAGCTATGTTAAAGAATAATACAAAATAAAGCATAATTTGAATAAAGGGAGACATATTTCGTCTCCCAAATTAGATATAGGGGATGTAGTGAGATTTGTGTAAAAGCAAATCTACTACATCTTTTTTTGAATGGTTTTATGGTAGATTTGGAATAATATACTTATGAATATTAGAGGAGGATTACAAATGAGAGTACCAGATATAAATTATCAAGAAGAAATAAAGAAATGCAAAAGTATGGACGATGTTGTGGGTAAGAATGGGTTAATGCAAAGATTATTAAAAGATGTTATGCAACAACTACTTGAAGCTGAAATGGAAGAACATTTAGGTAGAGAAAAATATGAGAGAACCGATAACGATAGTGACAAGAATTATAGAAATGGGTATTCAAAAAAAGATGTTAGAAGCAGCTACGGGGAGATACCTATAGATATTCCTAGAGATAGAAAATCAGAGTTTGAACCAAGAACTATAAGAAAATATGAAACTGATTGTAATGAATTAGATAAAAAAATAATTGGTTTATATGCTCGTGGAATGTCTACAAGAGACATTCAATCCGAACTGGAAGAATTATATGGAATAGATGTATCTCCATCAATGATATCTAAAATAACAGATAAAGTAATGATTGCAGCTGCTGAATGGCAAAATAGAATGTTAGATCCTGTGTATCCTATAGTTTATATGGATGCTATTCATTTTTAAAGTGAGAGACGAACATAGAATAGTTACAAAGGCTGCTTATATTTGCATGGGTGTTGATATGGAAGGCTATAAAGATATATTAGGAATATGGATTGGCGAAGCCGAAGGAGCAAAATTTTGGCTTAGCGTTTGTAATGATTTAAATAATCGTGGTGTTAAAGACATATTAATTGCATGTATGGACGGTTTAAGAGGATTACCAGATGCTATTAAAGCTGTTTTTCCAAAAGTATGTATTCAAAATTGCATAATACATCAAATAAGAAATTCAATGAAATATGTATCATATAAAAATAGAAAAGAATTTATGAAAGACTTAAAACTGGTATATAAAGCAGATACAGAGGAGATAGCGCTAACGCAGCTCGATAGGCTAAAGAATAAATGGGATGATGTTTATAGTACTGTAATAGATTCATGGTATGAAAATTGGGATAGATTGTCTACATATTTTTCATATACTAAAGAAATTAGAAAAATGATTTACACTACTAATGCACTAGAAGGATTTAATAGGCAATTAAGAAAATTCACTAAAATTAGAACAGTATTTCCAACAGATGATTCTTTGCGAAAATCATTATATTTAGCAACAGATCAAGTTATGAAAAAATGGACTTCACCAATAGCTAATTGGGGAATAACTCTTTTAAAATTAGAAATAATGTTCAAAGATAGAATCGAGGAAGCGTTAGCAATATAGCTTGTACTTATTAGAAAATTACAGTATATAATACTTATTTTAGTGCATACTAAAATTATGAAACCACGTAGTTTTAGTATTTGTAAAAATATTAAAAATATAACTGGAAACATAATTTCCAGTTATACAATATATTAAAATATTTAATTTACACAAATTATTCTACATTCTCTAGATATATAACAATCTATTTCCAAGTGTTATTATTAATATTGCAATTTTGTAATTTCACGTTTTTATTATCATCAAGTAAATAATCACATTTATTATTACTTATTTCTGAATCTTTTACCGTTATTTTGCTGTCACCAATTCCAAAGTAATCAATAGTATCAAAGAAATATATTTTATCAGTATTGAATTTTGAGTTTGCTGGCTTTGAATTGTTTTTTATTATACATTTATTTAGTAAGATATTTGATTTACCGGATGCCTCAATAAAACTCCAACCAAAATTATTATTATCTGCTAATTCACATTTTTCAAATTTAACATCTTTTGTTTTATCTATCATTATTATATTACTATAAGCTTCATGGTTAAGTATTTTATTTTCTGTAAATTTAATATCTTGAGAATTATAAATTTGTATTGCCCTTAAAGAACAATGATCTATTTTACAGTTTGACGATTGAAATCTCTTTACATCATTTAAGTCTAAACCTATACTTCCACAGCCATATAATTTTGAATTCATTATTGAAATATCATTACTATTACTAAATTTAATTACTCCTGCATTACATTCATATGGTGCTGGTGTATGACCAGCAATAATATTTTTTATAGTAATATTGCTAGAATTAGTAAAATTCATTATATTAGCATAACGAGGAGTTGTTTTTATTTCTACTTTTCCTGCTTCTAATCCTTCAATAGTTAAATTATTAATACCCTGAATATTTAATTCTTTTCCATCTGCTACAGTTTCCCATACAACTGAATTATCTGTGTTATTGATTTGTTTAATATTCGTTAGATTATATACTCCTGGTTTTAAGAAAATTCTTTTGTTAGAACCTATGGCATTAACAAATTCTTGGGTAGTTTCAACAGTAATATCAATAATTTTCTCATTTGAGTTGATTGTTGATGTTTTAGGTTGAGTAATTATCCATGCACCATCAGAACCTAATTTAAAACCATCAATTATGGTGTCATGAGCCATATAGCCATTAGAATAAAAATAATACCATCTTCCATGGATTTTCATCCAACCTGTAGCCCACGAATTATCTATTGTATACCACCAACCTATGCTATTTTGTTTCCACGAAGCACTTGCGTCTATAGGAGTTAATGTTAATATTGAGGTTACTATTAATAAACTTGCTAGGATTTTTTTAAATTTTATCTTTATCATTTCACTTATTCCTTCCTTGATTTACCATATGTAAATTTTAGCATAAAAAGAAATTTATTTATAATAAATATTAGTATCTATATATTTTATATAGTTATTAATAAAAATTTGTTGTTAAAAATTGAATAATATAATATTTACAAAATATGCTATGATTGATTCATAATAGTAAATTTATTGTATATATCAGTTGGAGGTTAGAAGATGGAGTACATAGGAAATAAAAAATACTGGGATGATAAATTTGCCAGTAGAAGTGATAATGTATTAAGTCCTGAAAGATCAATAGTTGAAAACTTAACATGTTTCAAAAAAGGTTCTGTTCTTGATATAGCATGTGGTGATGGCAGAAATGCTTTATATTTACTTGAAAATGGTTTTAAAGTAACAGGAGTTGATTTTAGCAGTAAAGCATTAGAACGTTTGAGGAATTTTGCTAAAAGAAGTAATTATTTTGTAAATACGAGGCAAATTGATTTAAGTGTATCAAATTCTTTAAAGAATATTGGAATATTTGATAATGTTTTAATCAATCATTATAGATTAAATAAGAAGCAATTTCTAGATATTGAAAATCAGATAACAGAGGGAGGCATTTTGTTTATTTGTGGTTTTGGACATAAACATCCAGTAGATTCTAAAATTAGAAATCAGGATTTGATTCAACAAGAGGATTTTCAATATATTAATAAGTCTTTTAATTTAATTAAGTATATTGAAAGTGAAGAGGATAGAGGATTTTTTGTTACTTATATTTATAGAAAATATTGATAATTAAAAATTAAAATTTAGTTTGAATAAAGCGTTATAATCGTTATATATTTTAATGAATATTATAATAAGTTTAGTTTGAGTGGTGAAAAAATAAATAATGAATAATACCATAATTAAATTAGGTTATTATTTATATAAGCATTTATAAATATAAATGAAATATACTATTTACAATAATAAGTGGTATATGTATAATAATACTATATTTTATAAAGAATAATATTGATAATTGCGTTGAAAGAGAAGAGTATATAGACATTGATTTAAAGCGAGTTAGGAGTAGTGTAAGCCTAATATTTGATTCTATAGAAAGAAGCTCTGGAGTTTAAACTGAAAGCTTTATTGCATAGTAGGTTTAGGGTATTCTCCCCATATAGAGATAATGAGTGGATTAAGTTTACTTAATCAATTTAGGTGGTAACGCGGAATTAACTTTCGTCCTAAGGTTTTAGGACGAAAGTTTTTATATTTATATAGTTTTTTTAGGAGGAATAAGAATGAGTTTAGAAAAATTAGCAAATATAATATTTCCAAGTGTTGATAAGACACCAGAATATTATATTAAAAAATATCCAAAGAGAAATTTAAAAGAAGGTGCAAAGGTTGTTAGATATGCCCCATCACCAACAGGTTTTCAACATATTGGAGGAGTATTTGCAGCTTTAGTAAATGAAAGATTAGCAAGTCAAAGTGAAGGTATTTTCTATTTGAGAATAGAGGATACAGATCAAAAAAGAGAAGTTGAAGGTGCAATTGAAGACACAATTCAAACAATGCATAACTTTGGAATGTATTTTAATGAAGGTATGACAGGACAAGAAACTTTTAAAGGTGAATATGGTCCATATAGACAAAGTCAAAGAGCGGAAATATATAAGACTTTTGCTAAGGATTTAGTTGCTAAAGGATTAGCTTATCCATGTTTTTGCACTGTTGAGGAATTAACAGCTTTAAGAGAAAAACAATTAGCTGAAAAATTAACACCAGGATATTATGGCAAATATGCTAAGTATAGAAATTTAACTCCAGAAGAAGCTATAGCTAAAATAGAAGCAGGTGAGGAGTATATATTAAGATTAAAATCACCAGGAAATATAGAAAATAGAGTTGAATTATATGATTTAATAAAAGGACATATATCATTCCCAGAAAATAATCAAGATATTGTCATAATAAAAGGTGATGGATTACCAACATATCACTTTGCACATGCTATAGATGATTCTTTAATGAGAACTACTCATGTTATAAGAGGTGAAGAGTGGCTATCATCATTACCTATACACATTCAATTATTTGAAATGTTAGGTTTTAAAAGACCAGAATATGCTCATATTCCAACAATAATGAAAAGTGATAATGGTTCAAAGAGAAAATTATCAAAGAGAAAAGATGCTGAAGCTGCTGTTTCTTATTATAAGGAAGTTGGATATCCAACGGTTTCAGTTATTGAATATTTATTAAATATCATAAACTCAACTTTCGAAGAGTGGAGAGCAGAAAATCCTACAGCTGATTATCATGAGTTCCCAGTAGATTTAGACAAGATGAGTAAATCAGGAGCTTTATTTGATATAGTAAAATTACATGATGTAAGTAAAAATGTTATTTGTAAAATGAAAGCAGATGTAGTTTACGATAACTATGTAGCTTGGGCAAAAGAATTCGATGCAGAAATGTATAAATTAGTTACAGAAAATGAGAAAATGTGTAAAGAAATATTTAATATAGATAAAGATGGTCCAAAACCAAGAAAAGATTATGCTAAGTGGGATGAAGTAAAAGAGAAAATATTCTATTTCTTTGATGAATTATTCTACAAGGAAGAGGTAAATCAAGTTGAATTACCAAAGACATTAACATTAGAAGCAGCAAAAGAAGTAATAAAAGTATATATGAATAAATATAATGTTAATTCTGCTAGTCAAGAAGAATGGTTTGAAGATTTAAAAGCAATTGGTTTAGATTTAGGATACTGTGCAAAAAGAAAAGACTATAAAGCAAATCCAGATCAATATAAAGGTATGATTTCAGATGTTGCAGGTGCAGTAAGAGCAGCTATATCACATAGAAGCAATACACCGGATCTTTACACTATTATGAATATATTAGGCCAAGATAAAGTAAAAGAAAGATTTCAAAAGTTTTTAGAAATATAAGTATATAAATTGAAACTTTTTAGGTGGAATTTTTTTATTCTTTAGGAATCTATATTACTAGAACTTTGTAGATAACTTATAGAATACTGTATTTTAAAGGTTTTATAAGTTTCAACTAAAGAATAAAAAATAATAATATGCCGTACCATTATTCCTGCATTATGTTTGGAAATGGTCCATGGCTAAAAAATCGATGCCAAACAATGGTTTAGCGATTTTAAATTTTTAGTATATTAGATTATAATTGAAAATAAATGCAAATATATAAATAAGTATCTAATTACTTTTAGATGTAAAAATAATTAATAGGAGAGGTAAGAATATGTCTAATGAAATTAATTCATCTAACTTTATAAGAAATATAATTATTGAAGATTTAGATTCTGGAAAACATAATAAAATAATAACTCGTTTCCCTCCAGAACCAAATGGGTATTTACATATAGGGCATGCCAAGTCAATAGTTTTAAATTCAGGATTAGCAGAAGAGTTTAAAGGAAAATTTAATTTAAGATTTGATGATACAAATCCTACTAAAGAAGACACTGAATATGTTGAATCAATTAAAGAAGATGTAAAATGGCTTGGTGGTAACTGGGATGAAATATTCTTTGCATCAAATTATTTTGACACAATGTATGAAAAAGCTATTCTTTTAATCAAGAAGGGATTAGCTTATGTTTGTGATCTGACTTCAGAAGAAATGAGAGAATATAGAGGAACTTTAACTGAACCAGGAAAAGAAAGTCCTTATAGAAATAGAACCGTTGAGGAAAATCTTGACTTATTGGAAAGAATGAGGAAAGGTGAATTCAAGGATGGAGAAAAAGTTTTAAGAGCTAAAATAGACATGGCTTCTCCAAATATAAATTTTAGAGATCCTATAATTTATAGAATTGCTCATGCAGAACATCATAATACAAAAGATAAATGGTGTATATATCCAATGTATGATTTTGCACATCCAATAGAAGATGCTATTGAAGGGATAACACACTCAATATGTACTTTAGAGTTTGAGGATCATAGACCTTTATATGATTGGATTGTAAAGGAATGTGAAATGGAAAATGTTCCTAGACAAATTGAATTTGCAAGATTAAATATGACTAATACAGTTATGAGTAAAAGAAAATTAAAGCAATTAGTTGATGAAGGAATAGTTGATGGATGGGATGATCCAAGAATGCCTACTATATCAGGATTAAGAAGAAGAGGATATACACCAGAATCTATAAGAAATTTTTGCAATGCAATAGGAGTAGCTAAATCTAATTCATTAGTAGATTCTCAAATGTTAGAATACTTTATAAGAGAAGATTTACAATTAAAAGCATCATCAGCAATGGCTGTTATGAAACCTTTAAAATTAGTTATTACAAACTATCCAGAAGGTGAAACAGAAATGTTAGAAATAGAAAATAACGCTAAGGATGAAAGTAAAGGAAAGAGACTTGTACCATTTTCAAGAGAGTTATATATAGAACAAGAAGATTTTATGGAGGTTCCAGTAAAGAAATATTTTAGATTATTCCCTGGAAATGAAGTAAGGTTAAAAGGTGCATATTTTGTTAAATGTACAGATGTTATAAAAAATGAAAATGGTGAAGTCGTAGAAATACATTGTACTTATGATCCAGAAACAAAATCAGGTTCAGGATTTAAAGGAAGAAAGGTAAAAGCAACTATTCACTGGGTAGATGCTAAAGCAGCAAAATCAGCAGAATTTAGATTATTTGAACCGTTAATATTAGATGATGTAGAAGAAAATGAAGGAAAGCATTTCTTAGAACAAATAAATCCAAACTCACTAAAAGTATTACAAGGATTTATTGAGCCAACAGCTGTAGAAAATGCTAAGTCACAAGATAAGTTCCAATTTATTAGAAATGGATTCTTTACAGTAGATTCAAAATATACTACTGATGAAAAGTTAGTATTTAATAGAATAGTATCACTTAAAAGTTCATTTAGATTATAAAGTGAAATTTTTCAGGTGAAGTTTTATACTCCAGCTGAATTTAGTTGAACTTATCTAGAAGCGTATAGTGGTTATCTCCTACTTGAAGAAGAGGAGTGTTACGAATGTAGCTATCGGATAAAAGTAAAAACGTCGGGTTTTTCTCGACGTTTTTTATTATATGAAAATAAATTGGACACTGTAGAGCAAATTAAGTAGAATTGTGAAATGAAAACATTTCAAAATACATATAAACATAGAGCAAAAAATATTAGATATTAAATTAAAAATAAATGTTGTAATAAAATTAGAAATATGCTATAATAAATATATTGTTAAAAAAGATTTTTTATAGATATGTAGATTTCTCCTTTTAGAGAATTATATAAATCAATATTAGTCTTTAAAATTAAGGAGGAATTTAATATGGAAGATAAGACATTAGTATGTAGAGATTGTGGAGAAGAATTCGTATTTTCAGTAGGAGAACAAGAATTCTATAAAGAAAAAGGATTCGATAATGAACCTGTAAGATGTGTAGCTTGTAGAAGAGCTAAGAAAGCACAAAATAATAGAAGATAATTTATGATTTAAAAGGTTATAAGATTTTCTTATAACCTTTTTTTATGTAGCAATTTAAGAAAAGGTGAATGAAGTGATAAAATAATTATAACTATTTTATAGTAACTATAAAATAGAGGGTTCTTAGTAGTTGATCCCTAAAAGCTACTTGCCAATAATTATATAAGTTAAAGAATAATTAAGAAGCTATAGGAATTGAAATATTTTTATAGCTTCTTAATTTTACAAAAAATCAGTAAATTATTTATTATAAATTAGTAAAAATATTAATAAAAAGAGACTATGTGTTATACATAGATAACTTTTTCGATACATGCTTATTATATAGATTTTCAGAGGGTAGTTAACATATTTATTATATATTTTTATTTTATATGATATAATAATTAGGTATTAAAGTAAGTAATATCATATTATGTAATAATTTTAATATAATATGATATAAGTTATTTAAGGGGGAAATAATAGTGAAAAAATTAAAGAAACTACTTTCTATTACTCTAGTATTTATGTTATTAGCTGGAGTTTGTGGTTGTGCAGAAAAAAAGACACCCACTAATACTGTGAAGAATTATTTAGAACAAGTTAAAAAAGGTGAAAATGCAGATTTTTCTAAATTGTTAAATAAAAATATAGAAAAAGAAGATGAAAAAGCAGGAGAAGATAAAGGTAAATTTAATGAATCAGAAAAGAAAATACTTGATTCTATGAAGAACTTAACTTATAAAATAAATTCTGAAAATATAGAAGGAGATTCTGCTGTAGTAAATGTAACTGCAACTGCTCCAGATTTAGCAGCAGTTATAGGCGAGTTTTTTAAAAAGGCAATTTCAGTTGCATTTTCAGGAACTAATAAATCAGATGAAGAAAATGAAAAAATGTATGATAGTATGTTAAGTGAGTGTTTAGATAATGTTAAATTAACAGAAAGAACTCAAGATATACATTTAGAAAAAGTGGATGGCGAATGGAGAATAATCAATAATGATGAATTAGCTAAATTATTAGCTAATATAGATCCATCAATGTTTAATTTTCAAAAGTAACATATAGTTAAAGGTATATAAAAAAATAAATTTTATATTGTAAGGTAAAGGAATAGAACTAAAAATTTAATTTAGTTCTATTCCTTTATAAATTTACGACAAATACATTAGTATGTAACTAAAATTAGTTAGTAGGCTTAATAAGAATCCTAATATAGATGTAACAATACCGCAGATACTTAATTTTACACTATCATATTTTTTAATCAGACTAATAATGCCAATTATTATACCAAGAAATCCTGCAATAATTGGGAAAATAAAACTCCAGAAAAAAACTAATGAAATAATTCCAAAAACTAATGAAACAATAGATTTCCCATTTTTTTTTCTTGAATAGTTATTTTTTATAACCACTTTTGTTGAAGCAGATTTTATATTGTTAAACTCATTATTCATAATTATGTATTTTTACCTTTCAAAATTAACTTAATAAAGAATGTAAAGCAAATAAAATTAATAGTTGTAAAAAGCTACAAAATACAAACCACCCAATTACTGCACTGTTTTTCTTTTGAAGTCCAAATTGAATATATAACATACTCATTAATAAACCAATTAAACAACCTAAAATTCCAGCAACTAATACACCACCTAATGTACTTATACCTACAAGTACCCAAATCCAAGAAGGAGTTGAATCTATTGGTACATAAGGTTTATTACTATCTAAAAAAGTACCATTGACAGCTAAATCAACTTTGTTACCAATAACCACTAATTTACATTCGGTATCACCAAAGTTAATAGAATAATCAATTACATTAATAAATGCATTAGAAGATTTTACTTTTTGGCGTTCACCATCAACTATTATATAATTTCTGAATCCTGATTTATAGCCAATAGTATGCGACAGACCATCAACTTCAATTGTCCAATTTTTAATTTTCATTTTAAAATTCCCCCTATAATTATGTTATACTATAAAATACCAATTAAAATTATACCATAAATTACATATAAATCAATGTACACAAAAAAATCATAATGGAAGCTTTTTTATTCAACATGTGGAAGTATAAATATGAACATGAATTAAAGATTAAAGCTTATCCTATATAAAGCAATAGTATGATTTATCATAATTATTTTATTAATTAAAGTGCTTGGAATAATAATTTAGATTATTACTATTAAATATTAAAGTTAACTGATTTATGGAGGAATTAGATATGAAATTTATATTAGCACCAGATTCATTTAAAGAAAGTATGACCTCAAAAGAAGCATGTGAAGCTATGGAAAGAGGAATAAAAAAAGTTATGCCTAAAGCAGAATGCATAAAGGTTCCAATGGCAGATGGAGGGGAAGGAACTGTAGAAGCATTAGTAGAATCAACAAATGGACAAATATGTGAGGTAGAAGTATTAGGACCTTTAGGTAAAAAAGTTAATGCTTGTTTTGGAGTACTTGGAAATAAAAGTACAGCAGTAATAGAAATGGCAACAGCTAGTGGAATACAATTAATAAAAAGAGAAGAACGTAATCCTATTATAACTACAACTTATGGTACGGGAGAGCTTATAAAAGCAGCTTTAGATAAAGGAATAAAACATATCATTATAGGAATTGGTGGAAGTGCTACAAATGATGGAGGAGCGGGAATGATTCAAGCATTAGGTGGAAAACTTTCAGATTATAATGGAAAAGAAATTCCTTTTGGTGGTGGTTCTTTAAATAACCTTGAAAATATAGATTTATCAAATTTAGATTGCAGATTAAAGGAGGTTATAATTGAAGTTGCTTGTGATGTTACCAATCCTCTAATAGGAGAAAATGGAGCTTCAGCAATTTTTGGTCCTCAAAAGGGTGCAACACCAAAAATGGTTAAAGAATTAGATGAAAATTTATTGCATTATGCAGAAGTTATAAAAAAATGTTTAGGAAAAGATATTGCATATACTAAAGGTGCAGGAGCTGCTGGTGGGCTTGGAGCAGCACTATTAGCATTTTTAAATGGAAAATTAAAAAGAGGAATTGATTTGGTTATAAAGCATACTAATTTAAGTGAAAAAGTAAAAGGAGCAGACTTTTTATTTACGGGAGAGGGAAGTATAGATTCTCAAACAATCTTTGGGAAAACTCCTATTGGAGTAGCTAAAATAGCTAAAAGAGAAAATGTTAAAACAATAGCTTTTGCGGGAAAAATTGGAAAAGAAGTAGAGTCTTTGTATTCTGAAGGAATTGATTCTATATTTGGAATATTAACAGGTATTACGAATATGGATGAAGCATTGATATTAGGAAAAGAAAACTTAGAAAGATGTGTTGAAAATGTAGTTAGAGTCTTAGCATTATAATTTTAATAACTTACTATACTTGTGCAGAAAATAGGAAAAATTTAAGCTACTAGTCCTAATTTGGAAATAGCAGACTCTAGATTAATCCCGTTATCTGCACATTCATGTGCAAAAGCAACTATTTTTACCAAATAGTTGTTTCGGAAGTGTAATATTACTTCACCGATATTTTTCAATTTATATAATTTACCTTATTTAACTCTGAAAAGCTCAAGGAAAGTATACGTTAAAAATATCATACTCCAATATCTATGTATTGATTCTAAAGATTGAATTTGAAATTCATCAAAACCAAGAGCTGTTTTATGATATCTATAACTTACTTCAATATCCCAACGCTTTTCGGAGTATGAAATTATTGTTTTATTATCAAGTGAAACATCAGTACTTATAATGAATGCTGGCTTATCAGATAAATCACTTTTAGTCCAGCTTATAAGTACAACGGCATTTTCTATATCGTTGAGTTTTCCTTCATATCTATAAACGTAGTACTTGTTGTTACTAGCGGTAACTAAGCTAGTTTCATTAGTTCTAATGTATGAAGAAAACTCTTTTACATTTGTTTTAATGCCAGCAGGATATATCACTCTGTTAGATTTTATTCTACCGATAGTGTGACAACCATTTATTAAACCGTGAAGCAAAATTTTTGCTGAAGTATACCATGAATCAACTAATAAATAGTTGTTTTTAGTTGCAGGAGCAAATTCATTTATTAGTTCCATTGCAAGTTCATTTTTATCTAGAAATTTTTTAGATAGCTTTTTACTAGATTCCTTTCGGTGATATTGTTTGAAATTCAGAGGTATAGAATAATCATTAATCTTATAGTGGGATGTAACTAAGCAGTGAGACCACTTCGGTTTGTTACCATCAGCATGAGAATTGTGAAAATCTAAACCTTCAATTTTTTTACTTGAAGTATTTTTCTTACTCAAGGTATCATCAATAATTAGGAATCCAACATCACTATCTTCACAAGTATTGGAAATTTCAGAGATTGCATGAAATATGCATTCTTCCGTAACATATTCATGATTCCATGAATATGAACTTAGGAATCTTGAACCAGTACTTCTGTGTCGGTTAGATGTAATCTTATTGTAAGCTGAAGAAATAGTCTTATTTCCTTCGGTTACGATTATTCCAGATGTTAAATTTACCATATGATTCTTTAACGCAGAAGAATATGGAATATTTAACTCTAAAATATAGTTGCTAATAAATTCGTTTTGGTTTAATATTGTTGTCGGCATATAAATCTCCTTAGGTTTTAGTTTTGCAACAATAAATCTAGCATGTTTGAGGTTTATATGCTACTTTTTTATATAATTTTTCTTTTGGTAAAATATGAATTATAAACCAATGGTAAATTTTCTTAAATCAATGCACAAGTCAAGTAACTTAATAAAATAAAAAGGTATTTAATTATTTTGGATCTGTTTTGAATAAATGTTGATATTTTAGTATAAGAGCGCATTGGCATTAAATTTGCTTTTTAGAATCATTAAAGTAAATTTCTCTGTACAAGAGCTATATACTATAATATCAACATCATGTTAAAACATAACAACTATTTTAAATACTTTTTCATATTATCCTTCTAAAATTTTAACATAAAATGATCTATTTCTAGGCCCATCAAATTCGCAGAAATAAATACCTTGCCATGTCCCAAGTATTAAATTACCATCATTAAGTATAAAAGATTGAGAAGTTCCCATAGTTGAAGATTTCATATGGGCATGGGAATTACCTTCAAAATGTTTATATTTACTATCTTTTGTTGGGTATACTTTTTCAAATCCATATATCAAATCATGAATTACATCAGGATCAGCATTTTCATTTACTGTAATACCTGCAGTTGTATGAGGGCAATATACTAAAACAATACCGTCTTTTATATTGCTAAGTTTAATATCTTCTTTAATATATGAAGTTATATCTATCAATGTTTGTCTAGAACTTATAGTTAAGGGATGTTTAAATAAATTTTTCATTAAGGAGTACCTCCTAATAATATATATTTTCTTGAATTAACATAAATTATATCATATTTTAATTGTAATAATAAAAATCATTATTTTCTATTATTTTTATAAGTTTAAAAATGTACATAATACTTAATTTTTTTTCAAATACTATTAGAGAATACATAGGTTAAAAATTAGTTTTTTAAGAAATTTATATGTTTTAATTTAGCACTATTTTAATTTATAAATATAGTGCTAGGATATTACATTAAAGAAATAATTAAGCAAAAGAGGTAGAAAAGATGAGAAGAACTAAAACAATGGACGGAAATACTGCTGCGGCTCATATATCTTATGGATTTACAGAAGTAGCAGCTATTTATCCAATAACCCCATCATCACCAATGGCAGAACATGTTGATGAATGGGCATCTCAAGGAAGAAAAAATATATTTGGAGAACCTGTTAAAATAGTTGAAATGCAATCAGAAGCAGGTGCTGCAGGTGCTACACATGGTTCACTTCAAGCTGGTGCATTAACTACAACATATACAGCATCACAAGGGTTACTACTTATGATTCCTAATATGTATAAAATATCAGGAGAAAAATTACCTTGCGTTATGCATGTTTCTTCTAGAGCACTTGCTACATCTTCTTTAAGTATCTTTGGAGATCATCAAGATGTTATGGCAGCAAGACAAACAGGATTTGCTATGCTTGTAGAAAGTTCTGTACAAGAAGTTATGGATTTATCAGGAGTTGCACATTTAGCAGCTATAAAAGGGAAAATACCTTTTCTTAATTTTTTTGAAGGATTCAGAACATCTCATGAAATTCAAAAAATTGAAGTGATTGAGCAGGATGAATTAGCTAAATTAGTTGATTATAATGCTATTGACGAATTTAGAAAAAATTCATTAAATCCTAACCATCCAGTAACTAGAGGTACAGCTCAAAATCCAGATATATATTTCCAAACAAGAGAAGCCGTAAATAAAGCTTATAATGATATTCCATCTATTGTAGAAGAATACATGAGTGAGATAACTAAACTTATAGGTAGAGAATATCATTGCTTTGATTATTATGGAGCAAAGGATGCTGATAGAATAATAATAGCAATGGGATCAGTTAATGATGTAATAGAAGAAACAGTTGATTATTTAAACAATAATAAACAAAAAGTAGGTTTAGTAAAAGTTAGACTGTATAGACCATTTTCAATTGAAAGATTATTAAAAGTTATACCAAAAACAGTTGAGAAAATTGCAGTTTTAGATAGGACAAAAGAGCCAGGTTCAATAGGGGAGCCATTATATTTAGATGTAGTTAGAAGTTTATATGGTAAAAAAGATGCTCCTATAGTTGTTGGTGGAAGATTTGGTTTAGGTTCTAAAGATCCAACACCTTCACATATTGCTGCTGTTTTTGATAACTTGCTTAATGATGAACCTAAGAATGGATTTACTATAGGAATAACTGATGATTTAACTAATACATCATTAAAGTTGCATAGAGATATTAATGCAATTCCAGAGGGAACTACTTCTTGTAAGTTCTGGGGATTAGGATCAGATGGTACAGTAGGAGCTAATAAGAGTGCTATAAAAATTATAGGTGATCATACTGATATGTATGCCCAAGGATATTTTGACTATGATTCTAAAAAATCTGGTGGTATAACAGTTTCTCATTTAAGATTTGGAAAAGAACCTATAAAATCAAGATATCTAATAGACAATGCAGATTTTATTGCATGTCACAATCAATCGTATGTCTATAAATACAATGTATTAAAGGGATTAAAGAAGAATGGAAGATTTTTATTAAATACTATATGGGATAAAGATGAGTTAGATGAGAAATTACCAGCCGGTATGAAGAGATTTATTGCTGAAAACAATATAGAATTTTATATAATCAATGCTATTAAAATAGCTCAAGAAATTGGTCTGGGTGGAAGAATAAATATGATAATGCAAGCAGCATTCTTTAAAATAACCAATATAATACCAGTTGAAGATGCAGTTAAATATCTGAAAGAAGCAGTTGTAAATTCATATGGTAAAAAAGGTGAAAAAGTAGTTAGAATGAATAATGACGCTATTGATGCAGGACTTGAAGGTATAGTAAAAATAGAAATACCATTTGGATGGAAAAACTCTATTGATGAAAAGAAAGAGAATAATGAAGATTTACCTGAATTTATAAAAGAAATAGTAAATCCTATGAATAGATTAGAAGGAGACTCTTTACCAGTTTCTACTTTCGTTAAACATAATATTGAAGATGGTACATTTATGGCTGGAACTACTGCTTATGAAAAAAGAGGAATTGCTGTAAATGTTCCAGAATGGTTACCTGATAAATGCATACAATGTAATCAATGTTCTTATGTATGTCCACATGCTACAATAAGACCATTTTTACTAAATGAAGAAGAAAAAGTAAAAGCACCTTCAGCTATTAAACTTGTTGAACCAAAGGGATTAAAGAGTGAAGAAAAATTATATTATTCAATAGGAATAACCCCACTTGATTGTACAGGATGTGGAAATTGTGCTGAAGTTTGTCCTGCACCAGGCAAAGCGTTGATTATGAGACCACAAGAATCTCAACATGATCAAATAGAAGTATGGGATTATACAATTAAAAAAGTTGTAAATAAAAATCCTATGAATAAAAATACCGTAAAAGGAAGTCAATTTGAAACTCCACTTCTTGAATATTCAGGAGCTTGTGCAGGATGTGGAGAACCTGCATATGCTAAGCTTGTAACACAATTATTTGGACCAAGAATGATGATAGCAAATGCAACTGGTTGTTCATCAATTTGGTCAGCAGGAGGTCCTGCTACAGCTTATACTAAAAATCAAGAGGGATATGGTCCAGCATGGGCTAATTCTTTATTTGAAGATAATGCTGAATTTGGTTATGGAATGTACTTAGGAGTTAAAGCTATTAGAGAAAGAATAGCGCATAATATAGAAAAAGCACTAAATTCAGATATGGGTGAAGATGTAAAATCAGTATTAAAAGAATGGTTAGATAATAAAGATTGTGGAGAAGGAACTAGAGAAAGAGCCAACAAAGTTGTAGAGGTTCTTGAAAAAGAAAATAATGAACTTGCTAAAGTTATATTAAATGATAAAGACTTTTTAGTTAATAGATCTCAATGGATATTTGGTGGAGATGGTTGGGGCTATGATATAGGTTATGGTGGACTTGATCATGTTATTTCATCTGGAGAAAATGTTAATATATTAATATTTGATACAGAGATATATTCAAATACTGGAGGTCAAGCGTCTAAATCTACACCAACAGCTGCTATTGCTAAATTTGCTGCTTCAGGTAAGAAAACTAAAAAGAAAGATTTAGGAATGATTGCAATGACTTATGGATATGTGTATGTAGCTCAAATAGCCATAGGGGCAGATAAAAATCAAGCACTTAAAGCTATATTGGAAGCTGAAAGTTATGATGGACCATCATTAATAATTGCTTATGCACCATGTATAAGTCATGGAATAAAGGTTGGAATGTCAAACTCTCAAGAAGAAGAAAGAAAAGCAGTTGAATGTGGATATTGGACTTTATATAGATATAATCCTACATTAAAAGGAACAAAGAATCCATTTTCGTTAGATTCAAAGGAACCAAAAGGAAACTTTAGAGAATTTTTAATGGGTGAAGTTAGATACGCTTCACTTGCTAAGGTATTCCCAGAGTCATCAGAAGAGTTATTAAAAAAGACTGAAGAGGATGCTTTAGAAAGATATAATAATTATAAAAAATTAGCGTCTCAACAATAAAAATGTGAAGATTAAAATGGCTATATTACTAAATGAATAAGTAATATAGCCATTTTACAATATAAAAATAAATACAAAATTTGCTAAAATTTTATATTTATTTTTTAATAAAATATATAAAACTACATAAAACAAACAAGCATTCTTTAGAATTATTAAAGAATCCTATAATAAAAAGGCGCTAATCTGTTTAAAAGCTCTTATTCATTGGTTGAAAAATGTCGTATATATGTTAGTATAGGAGACAAGGATGTTGCAACAAATTTGAATATATGAAAAAGCCTTTAATAAAAAGGCATATGTTGAAATTTACATATACATCCAAAAATAAATAGCGAGGGAGAGAAACTAATGAAGAAAGCTTTTTTAAGAAGAATAATAGGAGGCGTTGTAGCAGTAGCAACAATTACAAGCCTAAATCCATTAGGGGTATCCGCAGCAGGAAAAAATAATAATTGTAATATTACTAAAAGTTGGAGCAAAGTTTATGGTACTTGGTTCTGCTTAGGTTCAAATGGAGAAATAAAATTAGAAGATTATTTAAATAATTATATAAAAAATAATAAGACAAGCTGTAATTTACAATTTGGGTGGGTGAAACGTCCAACTAAACTTAATGATTCAGTAATAGCTAATAATGATTCAGCTGATACAACAGCACCAGAAGTTAATAATGGATCAAATGACACAACTGTAGTAGAAAATAATAATGGATCAAATGATACAACAATTCCAAATACATCAGAAGATAATAAAGGAAAAGATGACATAACAGTTCCAAATGTAACAGAAGACAACAATGGATCAAATGATGTAACAACTCCAAACACTAATGTAAATGAAGGTACAACTGCACCAGAAAAACCAGTAGATAAGGAAGAAAATGTGCAACCTACAAGTGGTGATTCTGTAAATGTATCAGGATTAAGCAAATTACCAGAAAAATATTCTATAAGCATACAAAGTAATGCAGAAAATAAGATTCTTCAATTAATGAATGAAAAAAGAGTACAAGCTGGTTTACAACCATTAACTATGGATAATACTTTATTAAAAGTTGCTAGATATAAGAGTAACCATATGATTCAATATAATTACTTTGATCACACAAATCCAGACGGAACTAAGTGGACAAACTGGTTACAAGCAATAGGATATAAATATAATACAACTGGTGAAAATATTGCATACAATACTTATGATCCAGTAGAATTATTTAACCAATGGTGGAATTCAAAAGGTCATAGAGACAATATGATGAATCCTGCATATAACAAAGTTGGTATAGGTGTTATTTACGATAAAGACAATAATAAATATATGGGAACACAAACATTCTCAAATTAATTTTACTATGATACAAATGTATTAGTTTAAAATTCGTAATTACAAGTCACTGAAAAATATTCTAAATTAAATAAAGTTTATAAAAAGTCATTGATTTATTTTTCTTAAAATAAGATTAAGAAATTTGAATTGATGACTTTTTTTAGTAATATATGTTATAATTTACTCATATAATTCACAATAAATGGTTAAAATATAATAGAGAGATTTTATATTATTACTAATTTGATAATTTAATATATTATAACTAGGGGTGATAATTTGGAAAAACAATGTTTTTACTGTAAAAAAGAATTAGATAATGAATATTTGGAAAACAAGGTAGGGTATTTTTGTAATGAATGTCATTATGACAAATATTTAAAAAATTTAAGTTGGCAAGAATATGTAGATTTACAGCATAGTTTTTGTGCATGTAGTGATGATTAAAAGAATAGAAAAGGTGGTGTTTTAATAAAACACCACCTTTAAATATATTAATAATTAATATAAATGAAAAAAATATACTGTTTTAGATTCTTCTTTCACATATAAATCAAATAAGAAAATTATAATTTTTAAGGTTAACTATATAATAAAAGTAATAAATAATAGTATACATAAAAAACTAAATTATAAATCTTTAATTTAGTTTTTTGTTGTGTGTACAAAGAAAAGAATTTATTCATATTATATGTAAGAAAATAAAGTTTAAATTAGAATGCTATTCCTAGTTAAAAATTAAAAAAGTTAGGAGGGGTTTTATGGATTTTATGACTTATATATCAGAAAATGCATTAATTTTAATTCCAGCACTTTATATAGTAGGTATGATAATTAGGGGGACTGAAAGTATTCCTAACAAATTTATTCCATTCATTTTGTTAATTATTGGAATAACTAGTGCGATGTTCTTATTGGGGTTTAGTGTAAATTCAGCGATACAGGGTGTTTTGGTTACAGGTGCAGCAGTATACACAAATCAACTTTTTAAACAATATAATAAGAGAGAATGATTTGTAGATATTAAATAAAAGTTATTTTTTATAAAAAACATTATGGAGGTGTTGAGATGGATAAACATTTTGATGGATGGAATGTTCATAAATATGTAAGAAAGCAAGATAGGGAAGTTCTTGAGACAGCTCTTGAAGAAAATTTAAAAAGAAAATTTACACCTATAACAGTTAGTAGTCAGGTTAAAGAAGGGACAAACTATATATTTATATGTGGATCAATAAGTGATACTTATAAATTAAAAGCTGAACTTGTAAAGATATATATTTATGTCCCTAAAGAAGGAAAACCCAAATTAAAAAGTATAGAGAAAATTAATAACTAAATATATTGGAATTTAATAATCAAAGATTAATATAATGGAGGAATTAACTAAAGAATATTTAAAGTTAATTCCTTTTTTATAATAAGTATAGGTTTGTTAAGCATTAATTGAGAATTTATAATATAATAATAGGTATTGATATATAACATAAAAGATTAATATAGATATTTTTATAGATGAAGATTTATTTTAAGGTTACATATAAAATATTTAATATTATTAAATGATTAAATACTTTATAGTTAGGAAAGTATTTAGAATAAATATATTATTTTAATTAAATATTAATATGTTAAATTTATATTAGTAGTATATAAGTTTATCTACAAAATATTAAATAAAAGAAGGGTTTAAGGAGATTTGTTTAAATGAAAAGTAAAGAATTATCACTTTTAGAAAAGTATTATGGATATAAGTCTTTTAGAAAAGGGCAAGAAAATATAATTTCAACTATTTTAGAAGGAAATGATACATTAGCTATAATGCCAACAGGTGGTGGAAAATCAATTTGTTATCAAATTCCGGCACTTATATTTAAAGGATTAACAATTGTTATTTCACCACTTATTTCTTTAATGAAAGATCAGGTAGATAGTTTAAAAGATATGGGGATACAAGGAGAATTTATTAATAGTTCAATAAGTGGTATTGAAGAAAATAATGTTATAGAAAATATAAAAAATGGAAAGTGTAAAATATTATACATAGCTCCAGAAAGATTAGAATCACTTAATTTCTTAAATGTTATTTCAGAATGTGATATATCTCAAATTGCAATAGATGAAGCACATTGTATTTCTCAATGGGGACATGATTTTAGAACAAGCTATACCAAGATAGTGGGATTTATTAAATTACTTAAAAATAGACCTATAATTACTGCATTTACAGCTACAGCTTCAGAAGAAGTAAGAGAAGATATCATAAAACTTCTCAATTTAAATAATGCTAAAGTTTTTATTACAGGATTCGATAGGGAAAATTTATTTATAAATGTAATAAAATCAGGAGATAAAAAAAATTATTTATATAATTATATAAACAACAATAAAGAATCTTCAGGTATAATTTATGCAGCAACTAGAAAAGAAGTTGATAAAATATATGAAGAATTAAATTATAATGGATTTTCAGCTACTAAATATCATGCAGGGTTATCAGAAAAAGATAGGAATAAAAATCAAGAAGATTTTATATATGATAAAAGTGGCATTATGGTAGCAACTAATGCATTTGGAATGGGAATAGATAAACCGAATATAAGATTTGTAGTTCATTATAATATGCCTAAAAATATAGAGGGATATTATCAGGAAATAGGTAGAGCAGGAAGAGATGGGGATAAGAGCGAATGTATATTATTATTTTCACCTCAAGATGTTCAAATACAAAAGTATTTAATAGAACAATCTATTGAAAATTTTGAAAGAAAGAATAATCAATATAGAAAACTTAATGAGATGACTGATTTTGTATATACAAATGAATGTTATAGAAAATATATATTAGATTATTTTGGAGAAAATTATGGTCATGAATGTGAAAATTGTAGCAATTGTTTAAATGAAGGAGAATTAGTTGATAAAACTATCGATGCTCAAAAAGTACTTTCATGTATATATAGAATGAAAAATAAATTTGGTACAGGAATGCTTATGGATGTATTAAGAGGATCTAAAAATAAAAAAGTATTACAATTTAAGTTTAATGAACTATCAACATATGGGATTATGAAAGATTATTCAAATGAAGAACTTAAAAATTTTATAAATACATTAATATCTCATAGGTACATATCAGTTGTTAATGGAACATATCCGGTTTTAGGTTTGAATCAGAATTCCATGAAAGTTTTAAAATCACAAGAAAAGGTTATATTTAAAGAATTTAAAGTTGAAAAGAAGGCTAAAGAAGATAATAAATTATATTCTATTCTTAAGGAAATAAGAAGAGAATTCTCTATAGAAAATGGTGTACCTCCATATGTTATATTTGGAGATGCCACATTAAAAGAAATGTCAGCTAAATATCCAATGAATAAAGAAGATATGCTCAATATATCTGGAGTAGGAGAAATAAAATATAAAAAATATGGAGAAAGATTTGAAAGTGAAATAAAAAAATTTGTAAAAGATAATAATATTGAATTATCTGATAAAACAAAAAAACAAGAAGAAATTAAAATGGAAAATATTCATTTAGAGGTTAATAGTGATGAAAAGTTATTTGATAGATTAGATAGCTTAAGAAATGAAATAGCAAAGAAAGAAAATACAATTCCAAAGATGATAATGTCAAAAAAATCTCTAAAAGAAATAAGTGGTAGATATCCTAGAACTATTGATCAATTAAAAGATATAAGTGGGGTTGGACCAAAGAAAATTGAATTATGTGGAGAAAAGCTGATTTTTACAGTCAATGATTATATTTTAGAAAATCATATTGAGGTAACATGGATTAATAGAAAAAAAAGAAATGTAATTATTGATGGAGAGCACAGAGAAGATAATGAAATTGCAATTGATATGTTGAAAGAAGGGAAAAAACTATCTGAAATATTTGAAGAAATAGAAATTTCAATTTCAACTATTTTAGGATATGTTACAGACTATATAAAAGAATTTGGAGAAATTAACTTTAATTTAAATTTAGAAGATTTATATAATAAAGAGGAAGAAGTTCAAATTATTGATGTATGTGAAAAAATAGGATATGAGAAGATAAGTGCAATAAAGAAACAACTTCCTTCATTTATAAAATATGAATCAATACGTGCAGTAATATTAAAAAAATATTATTTAAACTAAATTAAGAATTTGCACATATAGAAAATTAGCATCAATAAACAAATTAATTAATAAGTAATAAGAATTTATAATGTAATAATATTAAATATTAAAAATATATTTAATATTAAGGAATAAAGAAATTTTTAGAGGAGTGTTATTAATTTGAATCCATATAAAGTTTTAGGATTAAATGAAGGTGCTAGTGAAGAAGATATAAAGGAAAGATATAAAGAAATAGTAGCAAGTTATAAAGAGGATGATCAAGATCAATACAATCAAGGGAATTTCAGAGATATAAATATAGCCTATGATGTACTTATTAATGGAAATTTATATAAAGAGGTTAGATACTTAATTGAAAATAATAATTTTTTAGAAGCAGAAGCTAAACTTAATGTTGTAGATGATAGAAAATCAGCTGAATGGAATTATTTACAAGGATTTATAGCAGTGCAAAAAGGTTGGTTTGATACAGCTTTATCATATTTAAAAACAGCTACTGAAATAGAACCGAATAACATAGAATATTTAGAAAGTTTAAATAAACTTCAATCTAAAGTTATGGAATTTGCATCTAATTATGCACGAAGAAATTCAAATAATAAAAATAATATGAATAATAATAACAATATGAATGCCTGCGGAGGCGGTGGTGGGGGAAATGGAGGTATGTGTTAATCAAAAACTAGAAACATATCCAATAACTTGATATAAAATTATAAATGTGATATTCTTGTATAAGTAAATTATATTTTTAAGCTTAGAGGATCTTTTAAGAGTCTCTGAGCTTTTTTATTCGGTAGGTGATAATTTGAAATTATTAGATTTAGAATTACAATTACTAAAAAGTATATCCAAAATAAGTTTGGTAAAAGGTAAAGATATTATAAAAAATAAAATGATATCTAGACTTAATGGAAAAAAGTTTAAAAATTCATATAATATATATGGAAAAATAAAAGGAGAAAAATGTAAGGAATATAATCCACATTTAAGAATAGATTTGAAAAGTGGAAAAGTTATATTAGCAAAGTGTGAATGTCATGAAGAAAAGTATAATGAAAATATAAATGATATAATTTTTTGTGAGCACTTATCAGCTATAGTTTTAACATTTTTTGATAAAGTAAAAAAACAAAATAAAAAGAGTAATATAGAG
Source organism: Clostridium taeniosporum (assembly GCF_001735765.2). Lineage (NCBI taxonomy): Bacteria > Bacillati > Bacillota > Clostridia > Eubacteriales > Clostridiaceae > Clostridium > Clostridium taeniosporum. Next base: position 1,969,598 of record NZ_CP017253.2, on the reverse strand, counting down.
ACTATAAAAAAAACACATTCTAAATATATATTAAATGAAGAAAACAATAAAGAACTTTTAGAAATAGATGTAGTACTAAATGAAGTAAAAGATAAAAATGGAAATTATTTTGAAACAAGTTTTTTTATAGGTGATAAAACAAAATATTTAGTTAATATAAAAGAGTTTATAGAGAGTTATATAAATAAAGAAGATTTTTATATAGCTAGAGGTCTTATTTATTGTGAAAAAAAATATTATTTTAGTGAAAAAGATAAAAAAATAATAGAATTTTTAGAAGAATATTTAAGCGTTTGTAGAGGAAAGTTGTTTGATAGTAGTATAAGGTTATTTCCAGCAAACATAAGAAGATTTTTAAATATTATGTGTGAAAAGAGAATAAAGTTTAAATTTAATTATCAAAATTATTTATGTGATGTAAAAACAGCTCCGTTACCAATTAGTTTTACAATAAAAAAGGTAAGAGAGAATTATATAATAACAACTAAAAAAAATTTTCCTATACCATTAAATAAAAAAATGAATTCATTTTTATTTGATAGAAATATATATATACCACCTATGAATCAATTAAAAATTTATATTAATTTTTATAAGGATTTAAAGAAATATGGAAAAATCATTCTACAGAAAGATATTGATATACGAGAGTTAAATAAAATAATAGAAACTTTAAATAATATAACTTCTGAGGTTAATATAGATAAAGAAATTATTGATGATTTAGATGGTTTAATAAATTTTAAATTCCATTCAATAAATAGTTATACTAAAAGTATTAAAGTTAAAATAATTAGAGAAGATTTAGAATTAGATTATGCTCATGAAAATATAAATTCTAATATAATCATTAAAAGATCTAGAAAAGTTAGAAATGTAGAAAGTGAAATGAATAAATTAAGGTTTTTTTATAGAAATGGGGAGTTTATATTCCAAGGAAATGATGATGAATACTATGAATTTTTAAAAAATGGATTAGATAAGATTAAACAAATAGGAATGGTAAGTAATTTAGGGGAAGAAAGAGCTTTTAACTTATTTAATGGTTCATTTATTAATTATAATTTAAAAAGAGGTAATGAACAACATACTTATCTTGAATTCTCATTAGATGACTTTAATAGAAATGATTTAAATAAAATGTATATAGCTTGGAAAGATAAAAAAAGTTACATAAAACTTAATGATGAAAGTTTTGTTGATTTAGAAGATAAAGATATGGAAAATTTCTTTAGAATTGTAGAAAGTTTAAATATAGATATAATAAGTGCAGATAACTTGTATAAGATTGATAATTGTAAGCTATATTATTTAAATGAAAAATTAAATGATAAAAGACATAATGTTATTGGTAGAGAAATATTAAAAGAGGCTGTAGATAAATTAGAAAATATAAATGAAGAAAAAATAGTTATTCCAATAAACCTTAATGCTACTTTAAGGGGATATCAAGTAAAAGGATATAAATGGCTTAAAAATTTAAGTAGGCTAGGGTTTGGAGGTATACTTGCTGATGAAATGGGACTTGGTAAGACAATTCAAGTAATTTCATTTTTACTTTCTGAACAAAATAAGAAATCAATGGTTATAACACCAACATCATTAATATATAATTGGGCTGATGAATTTAAAAAATTTGCACCAAGTTTAAAAGTGGGTATTATACATGGTGATTTAAAATTAAGAAATAAGACATTAAATAACAAAGAAAAATATGATGTGTTAATTACCACATATGGGACTTTACGAAATGACTATTTAAAGTATAAGAATACGGAAAGTGATTATTTAATAATAGATGAAGCACAAAACATAAATAATCCAAAGGCTAAGGTAACAGAAATTGTGAAAGGGTTAAAAGCTAAAAATAGATTTGCTTTAACAGGAACACCAGTAGAAAATAATTTAACTGATTTATGGTCTTTATTTGACTTTATAATGCCAGGATATCTTTTTAGTAAAGATGAGTTTTCTAAAAGATTCATAAATAATAATGAATTATCTAAACAAGAATTAAAAGTTATGATAAGTCCTTATATATTAAGAAGATTAAAAAAGGACGTCATAAAGGAATTACCTGATAAAATAGAAAATAAATTTTTTGTAGAAATGACTGAAAATCAAAAGAAGTTATATAAAACATATATTAAAGAAATACAAAAGAAGTTGAAAGAAATTGATAATGGAAATAATAAGATAACTTTATTTTCGTATTTAACAAGACTTAGGCAATTATGCTTAGATCCATCAATAATTGTTGAAAATTATGATGGAGGAAGTGGAAAGATCAATATAGCTAAAGATTTAATAAAAAAAGCTATAAATAATAATCACAAAATACTTCTTTTTTCTCAATTTACATCTGTTTTAAATAAAATCTGCAATGAACTTAAATATGAACAAATTTCATATTTATATTTAGATGGGAGTACTTCACCTAAAGATAGAATTAAACTTGTACATGAGTTTAATAATAATCAAGATATAAAGTTATTTTTAATATCTTTAAAAGCTGGTGGAACAGGATTAAATTTAACTTCAGCAGATATGGTAATACATTTTGATCCTTGGTGGAATCCAGCTATAGAAGATCAGGCTACAGATAGAGCTCATAGAATAGGACAGAGAAATATAGTTCAAGTAATTAAATTAATAACTAAGGAAAGTATAGAAGAAAAGATATTATTGCTTCAAGAAGATAAAAAAGAATTAATAGAAGATGTAATAACAGGAGAGTTAAAAGAAGATGGATTAGTAAATAAGATGAATATGGAAGCATTAATAGAGTTATTAAAATTATAATACATAATATTTATTATAAGATAGATTAGTAAAAAATATAGGAGTTAGATCTTTTAATTAAAAGTTTAATTTCTATATTTTTTATTTTTAGTATTAAAATAATAAAATTAGGTTTAATTAAACTTAAAGGAATGTAGGATTTATACATTAATAAAAATTATTAAGCTTTATATATAAATAGTTAAATATTATATTTGATTTTAATTTAATTAAAATTAACGCTTATAAATTAGAAGTTTTATTATTTTCTTTGTTAAAAAATATATGGTAATATATAATTATGAAGTAATACAATGTATTATATTTTAGAAAATTTTATTTATTTAGAAATAAAAAGTACCGAAAATAATAATATTTTTTGTATATAATAATGAACAGGAAGGGAGCTTAAATATGCTCGAATGTGTTTTAGAAGATTTAAATATTGGACAAGACCTTGATATAAATCAACTGATAGATCAACATATGCCTTTTATAATAAAAAGTATATCTGATGTTACTGGTAGATATGTGTCTTGTGAAAATGATGAAGAACTAAGTATTGCATTGCTTGCATTTTGTGAGGCTGTTGAAAGATATGAGAAAAATAAAGGATACTTTTTACCTTTTGCAAAGCTTGTTATATCAAGTAGAATTAAAAATTACTTGAAAAGTCAGAATAAATATTCATGCTCATCTCTTGAGGAACTTGTTGAAAAAGGAATAGAAATTCAGGATGAATATTTAGAAGAGGAAGATAACGGATTATTAGTAGATGACATAAATATATTAAAGTCAGAAATAATGTCATATGGTTTTACTTTTGAAGATTTAGTTGAAGAGGCGCCAAAACAAAGAGCAACAAGAGAAAATGCTATTAATTTAGGAAAGAAAATAAGTGAAGTAGAAGAATTAACAACTTTTATGGAGGTTAAAAAGAGATTGCCGATTAAAAAGGTAGTACTTAGATTTTCTGTTACTGAAAAAGTAATTAAACGAAGTAAGAAGTTTATAATTTCAGTAGTAATAATATTTAAGAAAAATCTCAATACACTAAAAAATTGGATTAGGAAGTAGGTGATAATAGTGAGCAGAGGAATAATAATGGAAATAAAAAAAGATTATGCTATAGTAATGAATGATGGTGGTGGAATTCAAAGTATAAAAGTAAAAGATGGTATGAAATTAGGTCAAAAAATCTTTTATTTTGAAGAAGATTTGGTTAATATTAATCAAAATAGAAGTGTTAATAAAATGAGTTTATTTAAAACTTTTGGAACTTTTGCCGCGTTATTTTTACTTATATTCACATTTTTCCAACCATTAAGCTCTAGTAAAGCATATGCTGTAGTGAGTTTAGATATAAATCCAAGTATTCAAATAGAAGTTAACAATAAGAAAAGAATAGTGTCAGTTGAAGGGATTAATGCAGATGGTAAAAGTATTGATTTTTCATCTATAAAGGGTTTGGAAATAAATGATGGTATAGAAAAAATAAAAAATATTTTAGTAGAAAAGAAATATTTAAGTGACACAGGGGAAGTGTTAGTTGCTTTTGCCTTACTAGATGAGGGAGAAGATAAAAATTATGAAAATGAAATAAAAGATGCTATTCAAACAAATTTTAAAACTGAAAATGTAGCTATTGTTAAAGGAAACAAGAAAGCTGTAGAAGAAGCTAAAACTAAAGGGATAAGTTTAGGAAGATATGAAGCTTCACTTTCAGCTGATGAAAATGTAAAATCTAGAATTGAAGAAATACCAGTTAAAGAGATTACATCTTTAATAAAAGATAAAGAAAATTGTATTTATTGGAAAGCTGATGATGAAATTAAAGAAAACCCAGAAATAAACAATAATCTATCAAAGGATAAATATATTGATAAGGCTGAAGAAACATTAGATAATAATGTGATTCCTAAAAAAGATAAAGTTGAAGAACCAATAAAGGAAATAACACCAGAAGTTCAAAAACCAGTAGAAGATAAAAAAGATATAGAAATAAAAAAAGATGAAGAAGAAATTCCAGAAACAAAACCTGAAATAGTATTACCGCCAGATGAGGAAATAAAACCAGAGGATAGTAATTCAAAAGATGGCAATTTAGATGATGCTAATTCAGAAGATGATGATTTAGATGATGGTAATTCAGAAGATAAAAATAATATGAATTTAGATGATAAAAAAAATAATTGTGAAAATAGTACATTAAATAGCAAAGACAATGAAGAAAATTTAAAGATTAGCCAAAAAGGTACTGAAAGATAAAAGGTTAATTGTATTATTTATGAATAGTTAATTAAAATTTATATTGTTTGGTGAAGAATTTTAATAAAAAGAACAAAATAACTCAAATACTTAGTGTAATCTATATGTTTGTTAAATGGGAAAGAACAAACATATAGATTTTTTTTAATTTTAATCATGTAAGTGTTTATAAGAAGTTTATAAATGTTAATTTTTTATAGTGATTACGATTATTTTACAATAAATCAGTATTTATATACTGATAATAGTGAGGAACTAAATATAATAATTATTATAAATATATTTATCTTTATTGGAGAAACTAAGGATAATTAATATATTTCTATAAAATTAGAAATGTAAAAATTTTCGGAGGTGAGGCTATATGTTTTTAACAATTATAATAGTAGCAGCAATAGGTCTAGGGATAGCATATTATTCTGCTATAAATAGAAAACAATAGTTTACTCTATATAATAAATAAAATTTAATTATAATAATTTAAATGTAGTAATAGGAAGAGCTTTAAATATTAATAATATAACTAAAATAAAATGGTAATTTATATGATATACAAATTATTTATATAATTAGTAAAAATTAAAATAAACTATCTATTAGAATAACATACTTATTGTTTTAATAGATAGTTTTGTTTTAGTTAAAACATTTTATAAAATATATAAAAATATGAAATAAATAAATGTAATGTATTTATAAAAATGAAATTATAAAATAATTTCAAAAAATTAACAATTTTAACAAATAGTCAATGTAAACATTAACATAATATGAATGTGCAAAGTAAAACAATGAATTTATTTATGATATAATTACCACATTGTATTATTATTCAATAATATTGATTAAATTTTGAAATTATATTTTTAACACATAACTTAGGGGGGATAATTTTGTATAAAAATAATAAAATGAAAAAAAACAATGAAGAAGTAATCAATTCTGTATTTGCTATAGAGGAATCTTCAAGATGTTTATTATGTTATGATGCACCATGTTCACAAGCTTGCCCAATTGGCACGAATCCTGCTAAATTTATTCGTTCACTTCGTTTTAGAAATTTAAAAGGTGCTGTTGAGACAATAAGAGAAAATAACATACTTGGTGGTGTGTGTGCAAGAGTATGTCCTACCAAAAAATATTGTGAAGGAGCTTGTAGTAGAACAGGTATAGATAAACCTATAGAAATTGCTAAGCTTCAAAGATATTTAACTGATTATGAAAAAGTATTAGGTTTAGAAGTATTAAAAAAAGTAGAATTAATTAAAGAAAAAGTTGCTATAATTGGTTCAGGCCCAAGTGGATTAGCAGCAGCAACTAAGCTTGCACAATTAGGATATAATGTAACAGTATTTGAAAAAAGAGAAAATTTAGGCGGTTGGTTAACTTATGGAATACCAGAAGAAAGATTGCCACAAGAAGTTGTAGATAATGAAATAGATTATATAAAGAAAATAGGAGTAAAATTTAAAACAAATGTTAATATAGGAAAAGATATTACAATAGATTCTTTAAAGAAAGAAGGGTACAAAGCATTTTTAATTGCATGTGGAATGCAAAAAAGTAAAGATATTAAAATAAAAGGTTCAGACTTAAATGGTGTAATAAATGGTATTTATTTTTTAGAAGAAGTAAAATCAACAGGAAAATATAATTTAGGCAATAAAATTACGGTTATTGGTGGGGGAGATGTTGCTATAGATTGTGCAATAACAGCTAAAAATTTAGGTTCAGAAGATGTAAAAATAGTTTATAGAAGAACTATAGAAAAAATGCCAGCTGAGAGAAAGAGTATTCAAGAAGTAATTGATTTAAATATACCTATATTTACAGGAATTAAACCTTATGAAATTATTGGTGAAAATGGAAAGGTATCAAGATTTAAAGGGGTTGGAATGTTTGATAATTCTAATTTAGACATACCAGCAGAAAATGTTATATTTGCAATTGGACAAGAACAAGATGACGTAACTTCAATAGCTAATGTAAATCTTAATGATAAAGGAATTATAGAAGTTAAAGAGTATTCAACTGACATTAAATGGATATTTGCTTGTGGAGATATAGTCGATGGTGATAAAACAGTTGTTTATGCACTTAAATTAGGAAAAGAAGCAGCAGAAAAAATAGATAAATACTTAAACGGAAAGGAAGGTACTAGATAATGGGTATTATCAAAGACTTATCAATAGAATTTTGCGGAGTAAAATGTGAAAATCCATTTTTCTTATCATCATCACCAGTAGGAAATTGTTATGAGATGTGTGCTAAGGCTTTTGAAGCAGGATGGGCAGGAGTAATGTTTAAAACTATAGGATTCTTTATGCCAAATGAAGTTTCTCCACGTTTTGATGCTTTAAGAAAAGAAGCAACTTCATTTGTTGGGTTTAAAAATATGGAGCAGATATCAGATCATTCACTAGAGCAAAATTTAGATGATTTAAGAAGGTTAAAAGAAAATTATCCTACAAAAGTTGTAGTTGCATCAATAATGGGACAAAATGAAAAGGAATGGGAAGAACTAGCTAAACTTGTAACTGAAGCGGGAGCTGACATGATAGAATGTAACTTTTCATGCCCTCAAATGACAAGTCATGACATGGGATCTGACGTAGGTCAAAATCCAGAACTTGTTAAGAAATATTGTGAAGCAACTAGAAGAGGAACTCATTTGCCAATATTAGCGAAAATGACTCCTAATATAGGAGATATGTCAGTACCTGCTATTGCATCTATAGAAGGTGGAGCAACAGGACTTGCAACTATTAATACTGTAAAAAGTATAACTAGTATTGATATAAATTCAATGACTGCAAAACCAGTTGTTAATGCTAAATCATCTGTTTCGGGATATTCTGGAAAAGCTGTTAAACCAATAGCTTTAAGATTTATATATGAACTTGTGAAAAATAAAAAATTAAAAGATGTTCCCATAAGTGGAATTGGGGGTATAGAAACATGGGAAGATGCTTTAGAATTTATCTTATTAGGTTCAAGCAATCTTCAAGTAACTACTTCAGTAATGCAATATGGATATAGAATAGTAGAAGATATGATAAGTGGATTATCTCACTTTATGGATGAACATGGATTTGAAAAATTAGAAGATATGGTTGGAATAGCAGTTAAAAATATTATTCCAGCAGAAGATTTAGATCGAGACTATATAGTTTATCCAAAAATAGATGAAGAAAAATGTTTAGGTTGTGGTAGATGCTACATTTCATGCTATGATGGCGCACATCAAGCTATAAAGTGGAATGAAGAAGAAAGAAAACCACAGGTAAACAAAGATAGATGTGTTGGATGTCATTTATGTGCACTTGTATGTCCAGTTACAGCTATAAGCAAAGGCGAAATAAAATTCAAAAATAATGGAAAAGAAAGAGAAATAATTCTATAAATTTTTAAATCATTCATTTATAATAATAGCTGTGTCAAAAATCTGTTAAGATTAAACACAGCTATTTTTATAATAATATGAATTTATATTATTACGTGATTTTATGAAAAAATATAAATTGAAATTATAAATAATATTAATTAGGAGGGAATAATAATGAGTTCATTATTTTCATTATCATTAACCACAGCAATACTTTGTGGTGCATGGATGATAGGTGCTGATATGACTGGATTAATTGCTTGGGCTGGTTTTGCAGGGTGTACTACATTTTTTGCAGCAGGCGGTAAAAAAGAAGGATTTAAAAGTGCTATATGTACAAATTTAAGTGGAGTATTTTGGGCAATGTTAAGTATAAAAATGTCAGCTATCTTAGGATTTCCACAAGCCGGAGTTATTATGACAATAATTATAACATTTTTTTTATGTATACAATCTAAAATTACCATACTTAAATTTATACCAGGAGCTTTTGTAGGATCTTTTTCAACATTTGCAGCTAATGGGGACTGGATGAAGCTACTGCCATCATTGTTTTTAGGTGTGGTATTAGGTTTTTTATGCGAGTGGACAGGAATTCTTTTATATGATAAATATGGAAAAAAAGAAGATTAGTTGATTTACTTTTAAATATATTGTGTAAATTGTCAATAAACAGAAATTTATAAATATACTATATAATTTATGAACTATTAATCAAATTACAAATTCAAATATTATAAAAATACAAAATATATCATAAAAATAGTTTTTTTAATAATATTAAATTATGGATTTTTATGAAAACATTAGATATTACATTGACAAATGATGATAAGTTGATAAAATTACAATGTTAAAGGTTAAATTTTATATTGTAATTTTAGTCCAGCATTAGGAGGAAAAAATGGAAAATAACAATTTGAAGAAAGAAATTAGTCTATTTATGGCTACCATGCTTGTGTGTGGAAATATGATTGGTTCAGGAGTATTTATGTTGCCAGCAACCCTTGCTCAAGTATCTGGTCCATTAGCAACAATAATAGCATGGATTATAACAACTATAGGTTCTATATTAATAGCACTTTCCTTTGCAAATTTGGGTTCTAAATACCCAGCTACTGGAGGGGCGTATCAATATACTAAAGAAGCATTTGGAGAATTTACTGGATTTTTAAGTGCTTGGTTATATTGGAATGGATCTTGGATTGGAAATGCTGCAATTATAGTAGCGTTGTCTAGTTATAGTGCATCTATTATACCTGCACTTCAAAATCCAATAATATCTATAATATATACTAGTTCTCTTTTATGGATTTTTACTATTATAAATATAGTTGGTGTTAAAAAAGCAGGAAAAATTCAAACTTTTGCTACTGTATTTAAAATCGCTTTTTTTGGATTATTTATAATATTTGCTTTTTTTAATTTTGATAAAATTAATTTAATACCACTTATGCCGGAAAATAAGGGATTAAGTACAATTCCCTTAGCAGCAACATCAACACTTTGGGCATTTGTTGGATTAGAAAGTTCTACAATTACAGCAGGAGAAATAAGAGATCCAGAAAAAAATGTTAAAAAGAGTACAATATATGGAATTATAATAGCATCTATTATTTACATATTAATCAGTGTTGGAAGTATGGGAGCTATGTCAAATATACAGCTTTCAACTAGCTCAGCACCGCTTACACAGATATTAACAAACATATTTGGAAGTTCAATTGGTAAAGGGCTAACAATTGCAGTTGTAATATGTATTTTAGGAACAACAATTGGATGGTTATTATCAACAGCTAGAGTTTCATATGCTGCTGGAGTTGATGGTGTTTTCCCAAAGTTTTTTGGAAAGTTACATCCTAAATATGGGACACCGGTAAACTCTTTAATAGCTGGTTCAGTATTAGTAAATATATTACTTATAATGAATTATCAAAAGAGTATGGTATCTGCCTTTACCTTTATAACTATATTAGCAACATTATCATTTTTACCTGTTTATTTATTAGCAGTAAGTTCAGAAATAATGCTTATGTTTAGAGAAGAACAAAAGTTTACTTTTAAAATATTCATAAAAAAGTCAATTCTACCACTTTTAGCTTTTATATATTCTATATGGACTATTTATGGTTCTGGAGCAGAAACAGCAATGTGGGGATTTATATTAATGCTTATAGGAATACCATTTTATATTTATAATTATTATAATAGTAAACAAGCATCTTAAGTTTGGTTTCAATTTATCTTATATTTTATCTGAAATTAAACTAAAAAATTAAATATGTAATATATAATTTAAAAATCTTATATGCTCAAAGCATATAAGATTTTTTATTTAGGAAATTATATTTTGTTAAATTTGTGAATAATTTAGATTATATTTTTACTTAAAGATTAAGAAATAAAACCTAAAGAATAAAAAGAAAATCTATTTAATAATCGTTAAAGTAAAATCAAAATTTTGCCACAAAAGTATTATTAAAGTATAATTAAAAGTAATACTATCTATTTAGGATATAAAATAATGGCTCTATTTTAAATATGTGTTGATATATGCAATAGGCAAAATAATATTCTAAAGCAGAGTCTTAATATTAAATGGGTTCTTAGTTTAATGGAGGAGAAAATTATGCATAGGAAATTAGAAATAATTGAACAAAAGGATTTTGATAGCTTCTTTGACTTATTGGATAAGTCTTTTCCTAATATAGAAAGAAGAAGTCGTAAAGGACAAAAAGAAATATTTAGTGAAATTTTATATAAAGTATATGGAATAAAGAATGGTAATGATAAGGTATTAGGATTTATAGCAACATGGGAATTTGATAAATTTAATTTTATAGAACATTTTGCAGTAGATATAAGTTTAAGAGGTAATGGGTTAGGTACAAAAATGTTAAAAGAGTATATAAAAAATTTTAATAAGCCCATCTATTTAGAGGTAGAATATCCAAATGATGCTATAAGCATACGTAGAATAGAATTTTATAAGAGATTAGGATTTTATTTAAATGATTTTGAGTATGTTCAATTACCATTGCAAGTAGGAAATGAACTATTACCACTAAAAATAATGACATATCCATATAATATAAGTGAGAATGAATTTATATATTTTAGAAATAATGTTTATGATAAAGTATACAAACAAAATAATAATATTTTTAGTTTTTAAAACAATATAATTATTAAAAATATATGTTGCTTTATTAGTATATTAGTACTTTAATTGGGTTCTTTCGATTTATGTGGTACTAAAATAAAAAATAGTACTTAGTATTAATAAAAAATATTTATTAAACAAAGTACTATTTCAAATATATATTGAGAAGATTGTTATGATATTTAAATTATTAACTTATATTTAAATTTTATACATATAAAAATAGAAAAAATGTAATAAAAAACTAAAAAATAATTTTTGAAATATAATACAATTAATTATTTAAATGAATAATAATACATAAAACTACAAATGAAATTTAATTATTAAAATAAAAAGGAATTTCTATTAATTTAGAATTTTAAATATAATTTTAATGGGAATTTTATAAAAATTTATTTTAATATTGTTAAATATAGAAATTAAGTTTACAATTAAAGTAATCGATTACATTTTAGTTATAACTAAAAATAATTAGTGAAAAGGGGAATTTTAATGTGCAAAAATATTAAAAGAACAGTTGCTATTTTTACTATTATGGTGTTAATAACTTTATATTTTGAATTACCATATCAACAAGTTTTTGCTTTTGATAAGGATTCATTAAATGATATATATGTATCAGAAAATAATTATGAAGATAAAATGAAAGAAATAGTAGAACCATATATTGATAATATAAAAGAGACAGGTTATATACCAGGGCAAGATGGTGTTAATATATATTATGAAATGTATAAGTCAAATAATTCTAAGGCTAATATTGTTATAAGTCATGGATTTTCTGAATCATTAGAAAAGTATAATGAGATAATTTATTATTTTTTGAATCAAGGATATTCAGTTTTTGGACTAGAGCATAGGGGGCATGGAAGATCTGGTTCTCTTGGAGTTAAAGATAAGAGTCAAATAAATGTAAAAGATTTTGAAAATTATGTTTTAGATTTAAAAGAATTAATGGACGAAGTTGTTATTCCTAAATCTAATGGTAAAAAAATATTTTTATTTGCACATTCAATGGGGGGTGGCATTGGAAGTAAGTTTTTAGAAGAATATCCAGAGTATTTTCATGCAGTAGTTTTAACTTCACCTATGTTAGAAATAAATACTGGTAAAGTACCTGAATTTATAGTTAAATTAATAGCAAACACAAGTGTAGCATTGTCATTTGGTGATAGATATATTGCAGGTGAAGGAAAATATAAAGGAATTTATGATTTAAAGGGTTCTGATACGTCATCAGATGCTAGATATAGATATTATTATAATATAGTAAAAAATAATGAAGATTTGCAAAGAGGTGGTGCTTCATATAATTGGCTTCAAGCATCAATATATGCAACTGAAGAAATTACATCTAAAGATAATGCATCAAAAGTTGAAATTCCTGTAATGCTAATGCAAGCTGATAAAGATGATTTTGTAAAATCAGGTGGACAAAATAAATTTAAAAAATATGCAAAAGATTGTAATAAGATATTTTATGAAGGTTCCAAGCATGGTCTTTTCAGAGAAAGAGATGAGCTATTAAGGGGTTATTTAAATAATGTGTTCACATTCTATGAAGAAAATTTATAAGATTAAAATTTGTTTATTTAAACTATCTTATTTTGGTAGCAAGAATTTTATTTAATCTTAAATAATTAAGTACGAAAAAGAGATATCTATTAAAATTACGATATCTCTTTTATTAATTATAGATTTTTATTTTGTTTTAAGTTTTCTTTTCTCATATAATTAGTATACCAATTATTTAATAATACTTTAAATGAAGCAGCTAAAGGTACAGCTAAAAGCATTCCAAATAATCCACCTATATTACCACCTATTAATATTGCAAGCATAGTAAATACTGGATGTAGACCTACGCTATTTCCAACTATTTTGGGTGCCAAAAGATTATTATCTATTTGTTGTACAATAATCATTGCAATAATGGCATAAACTATTTTTATAGGTGTTCCACTTAATAATCCCATTATAGCAGCTAAAATAGTACCTACTATTGGACCAATATACGGAATGAGATTAGACAAACCAACTATTATACCTATAACAAATGAATAATCTATTCTAACTATAGATAAAGCTATGGCTGAAAGTACTCCTACAAAGAAAGCTTCTAATAACTGACCACGAATAAATTTTCCAAATACTTCATGAATTGTTGCAAATATATAATTTGTTTTTTTACCAAAATGACTATTTCTAAAAATTAAGTAATAAAGTTTTTGCCAAAGATTAATAAAATATTCATAATCTTTTAGTAAGTAAATACTTATAACTAGGGCAATAAAGAAGGTAGCAACACTACTTCCTATAGATACTGCAAAAGAAGCCATTTTTCCTATATTATTTGTAATATAATTCTGAATAAAATTAACTATTTCTACTATGTGATTTTTCCAAGCATCTAAAAATGGTAAGTTTGCTAATGCTAAACTAATTGATGAATTAGAAAATGAATGTGTATTTAAATAAGTAGATATATATTCTACTATATTAGAAATACTAATATTTTTTGATAATTGTCCACCAATCATAAAGTAAATTCCACAAAGAAGTCCAAGTATTATTCCTATTATTGAAAGATAAGAAAATATAACACTTAAAGCACGACAAGTACCAGTATTTTTTATCTTATAGATATTATTATTTTTTAGAAAATTTTCTATACTTCTAGTAAGAGGAAATAAAATATATGTAATTAAAATTCCTATTATTAATGGTTTGATTAATGAAGTTATTTTAACTATAATGTTAAAGATAGTTTCTAAAATATTACCCATATTAAACAAAATAGCAAATGCAACATATATAGTTATCGCTGTAATAGCAGTATATAATCCATATTTAAATAATTTTTTATCAATATCAATCTTCATTTTTAGTCACCTTTCTAAAATTTGTATCGTTATTACAATATAATAAAATATAGTTTAACATAAATTTTAGAAAAAATAATAAAAAAATAATTAAATTTTTTTTATTATCAAAGAATTGGAGAGATTAACCTAGAAATAGATTCTAAAATTTTAGTTTTGTATCCTCTATTTTCATACTCTTTTATTGTGAGTAATTTACATTTCTCTTGATCTTTTATAAATATATTTTCATAATTTTTAGCTATATCAGAATTATAAATTAGAGCATTAATTTCAAAATTAAGTTTAAAACTTCTTATATCTAAATTAGCAGTACCAATACTACATACTGAACTATCTGAAACAATGGTTTTGGAGTGAATAAAGCCATTTTTATATTTGTAAAATTTAATGCCAGATTTAATAAGACTATCGATTGAAGCACTTAATGCCCAACCCATAAAAAAATGATCAGCCTTATTTGGAACCATTATTCTTACATCAACTCCACAAAATGAGGCGATTTTTAAAGCTTCAATCATAGGATGATCAAGAACTAAATAAGGAGTTTGTATAAATATATACTTTTTAGCATTTGTTATAATTTTCAAATAAGAATTCTTTATATATTCCTCCATATTATCAGGTCCAGATGAAACTATTTGTATTCCAACATCTCCTTTAAAAGAAGTATTGATTGTCTTTAATTGAATTTCATAAATATTTTCTTTAGCAGCATATTCCCAATCAAGAGCAAAACGTTTATTTAATTCTATAACAGCAGATCCTAAAATTCTTATATGAGTATCTCTCCAAAAGGAAAATTGTTTACCTCTATTGATATATTCATCACCAACATTAAATCCACCTACATAACCTATATCTCCATCAATAATTACTATTTTTCTATGATTTCTATAATTTAATCTAAGATTAATATATGGTGCTATATTTGGAAAAAAAACTGAAAATTTTAAACCACAAGATTTAATATATTTAATTTGTTTTTTTGTTAAGCATTTAGACCCCATTCCATCTACTAATAATCTAACTTCAATTCCATCATTAACTTTTTGTTTAAGCAAATTTATTAGTTTAGAACCAAGAGTATCAAATCTAAAGATATAGTATTCGATATTTATAAAAGATTTTGCATTTTTAATATCTTCAAATAAATCTTCAAATTTTTCTTTACCATTGATATAAGTTTTTATTTTATTTTCTTTTGTATAGATACTATAGTTAGTATAGAAATTCATTTTTATGAGATCTAAGTATTCTTCGGCAACTTCATTATTTATATTTTTATTTAAATCATTTATTAATTTTGTTATTTTGTTTTTATCGATAACAGCTTTTTTGCTAAAAATCTTTTTCTTTGATATATTTTGACCAAAAGATAAATAAAGAATAAATCCTAAAAAGGGAAAAACAAATAGAATTAATAACCAGGCCCATATAGCTGTTGTATCTCTTTTTTCAATAAATACCAAAGAAATTGCACATATAAAATTAATAATAAAAAGAATTAATGTTAAAGTTAAATATATATTCATACACGTCACCTTTTAATGTAATTTTATATCTTTATAATATATTCTTCTTATAATTAACTTTTTATACTAATAAGGTGATAGTAAATAATGAAATAGGATAAAATTTATATGAATTAGATAAAATGAGTGTATAAGAAATATTAAATATATTTTACAAATAAGTAAATTATATGTTTTAATATGTATAATGGAATAAATAACTATCATAAAAATATAGAGTGATAAAGATTAAACAGATAGGAGTATATTTGAAATATAAATAATATATAATTCTGATTATAAAAGTGATTTGATATGTATAACCATATTATTTAATCATTTTTTTATTTATAATAATTAACAAAATGTGGGGGTGGACAAATGATATTAAAGGAAGAAGAAATGAAAGAATTAAATAACATTGTAGCTTATCATAATTATCAAAAGTCATCAGTCATTGCAATAATGCAAGAAGTTCAAAAAAAATATCGTTATTTACCAAAAGAAGCACTATGTTATATTGCAAAAAAACTAGATATAAGTGAAGCAAAAATATATGGTGTAGCAACCTTTTATGAAAACTTTTCGTTGCAACCTAAAGGTAGACATGTAATAAAAATTTGTGATGGAACGGCATGTCATGTAAGAGGCTCTATACCTATATTAGAGGAGTTTAGAAAAATATTAGGGCTTTCAGAAAATAAGATTACAACAGATGATATGCTTTTTACAGTTGAAACTGTATCTTGCCTAGGGGCATGTGGGTTAGCACCTGCTTGTACTGTAAACGATATAGTGTATCCTAGTATGACTAAGCAAAAAGCTAGAGATTTAATAAAACAATTAAAGGAGGAAGCAACTAATGAGAATTAATACTAGAGAAGAGTTGAATTCTTCAATACAAAAATATAAGTTGGTTTTAGGTAAACAAGCTAAGCGAATATTAATTTGTGGTGGTACAGGATGTGTAGCTAGTGGTTCATTAAAAATATATGATAAATTGAAAGAATTAATAGAACAAAGAGGTCTTGAAATAAGTATTTCATTAGAAGAAGAACCACATAATGATAGTATTGGTTTAAAAAAGAGTGGATGTCATGGATTTTGTGAAATGGGTCCTCTTTTGAGAATAGAACCAGAGGGAATACTATATATAAAGGTTAAACTAGAAGATTGTGAAGAAATTGTTGAAAGAAGCATAATATCAAATGAAATAATAGAACGTCTTATTTATAAAAATGAAGATAAAAGTTATGGCAAGCAAGAAGAAATTCCTTTTTATGCAAAACAAACACGTATTGCTTTAGAACATTGTGGTCACATAAATGCAGAATCTATTGAAGAATATTTAGCTGTTGATGGTTATACTGCTGTTGCTAAAGCACTTTTTGATATGACACCAGAAGAAATTGTAAATGAAATATCTGAATCATATCTTCGTGGAAGAGGTGGGGGTGGTTTTCAAACAGGAAGAAAATGGTCTCAAGTATTAAAACAGTCTGAAAAAGAAAAATATATAGTGTGCAATGGTGATGAAGGTGATCCAGGAGCTTTTATGGATAGAAGTATGATGGAAGGTGATCCACATAGAGTAATTGAAGGAATGATTATAGCTGGAATTGCAACTAAATCACATCATGGTTATATATATGTTCGTGCTGAATATCCTCTTGCAGTTAAAAGGCTACAAATGGCTATAGAACAAGCTATTAAAACGGGATTTTTAGGTGATAATATTTTAAATTCTGGATTTGACTTTGACTTACATATAAGTCAAGGAGCAGGAGCATTTGTTTGTGGTGAAGGTAGTGCTCTTACAGCATCTATAGAAGGTAATAGAGGTATGCCAAGAGTTAAACCACCAAGAACTGTTGAAAAAGGCTTATTTGAAAAACCAACAGTATTAAATAACGTTGAAACGTTCTGTAATGTTCCAAGCATAATAAATAAAGGAGCAAAATGGTATAAGAATATTGGTACTGAAAAAAATTATGGAACTAAGGCTTTTGCACTTACTGGAAATGTAAAACATACAGGATTAATAGAAGTTCCCATGGGAACAAAATTAAAAGAAATAATATTTGACATTGGTGGAGGGGTAAAAGAGGGAAAATTTAAAGCAGTTCAAATTGGCGGTCCATCAGGAGGATGTCTTTGTGTTGGTGAAAATCATTTAGAATTACCACTAGATTTTGATTCGTTAAAGAAAGTTGGTGCTATGATAGGTAGTGGTGGACTAGTTGTAATGAATAATAAAAGCTGTATGGTAGAAGTAGCACGTTTCTTTATGAATTTTACTCAAAATGAATCCTGTGGAAAATGTATACCTTGTAGAGAAGGTACAAAGAGAATGTTAGAAATTTTAACTGATATTGTAGAAGGAAGAGGTACACTAGAGCATCTTGATATGTTAGAAGAATTATCAGATACCATATCTGAAACGGCACTTTGTGGTCTTGGAAAAAGTGCATCATTACCAGTAAAAAGTACCTTGAAATATTTTAGAGATGAATATATAGCACACGTTGTAGATAAAAAATGTCCAGGGGGAGTATGCAAAGCTTTAATGTCTTATGAAATAAATAAAGACAAATGTAAAGGATGTTCTAAATGTGCTAGAATCTGTCCTGCTGGAGCTATTACAGGGGAAATAAAGAAACCTTATACCATTGATAAATCTAAATGCATTAAATGTGGCGCATGTATGGAAGGATGTGCATTTAAAGCAATACAAATGGTTTAAATAATTTACAATGTATGAATTAATGGAAGGAAGGTATAATGTTATGTCAAAATATATGATAATTGATGGTAACAAGGTAGAATTTGATAATGAAAAAAATATTCTGGATTTGGTTAGAAAAGTTGGAATTGATTTACCTACATTTTGTTATTATTCTGATTTGTCCATTTATGGAGCTTGTAGAATGTGTGTAGTTGAAGATGAGTGGGGAGGAATTATAGCTTCTTGTTCTACACCGCCTAAAGATAAAATGTCAATAAAAACAAATACACCTAAGCTTCATAAACATCGTAAAATGATACTAGAACTTTTATTAGCATCACATTGTAGAGATTGTACTGTGTGTGAAAAAAGTGGGAAATGCAAACTTCAAGAGTTAGCTTTACGTTTTGGTGTGAAAAATATTAGATTTAAAAATAAAAATGAGAAAATAGAATTAGATACTTCTTCTAAATCAATAATACGTGATCCAAGTAAATGTATATTATGTGGTGATTGTGTTAGAATGTGTAATGAAATACAAAATGTTGGAGCAATTGATTTTGCATATCGTGGAGCAAAAATGGTTGTAACTACTGCATTTGATAAATGTTTGGGAGAAACAGATTGTGTAAATTGTGGACAGTGTGCAAGTGTATGTCCAACAGGTGCCATCGTTGTAAAAAGTGACATAAAATCTGTATGGAAAGAATTATATAATCCTAAAAAAAGGGTAGTGGCTCAAGTTGCACCAGCTGTAAGAGTTGCATTAGGTGAAGAATTTGGAATAAAGCCTGGTGAAAATGTTATGGATAAAATAGTAGCTGCAATGAGAAAATTAGGTTTTGATGAGATATATGATACTTCTTTAACAGCAGATATGACGATAATAGAAGAATCTAATGAATTGTTAGAAAAGTTGGAATCGGGTAGTGATAAATTTCCTTTATTTACTTCTTGTTGCCCAGCTTGGGTTAAATATGTAGAAAACAAGCATCCAAAACTTATGAAATATGTATCAACATGTAAATCCCCTATGCAAATGTTTGGATCACTGATAAAAGAATATTTTAAAGAAAAAGATATTTTAGAAGAAAAGGAAACAATATCAGTAGCCATTATGCCATGTACTGCTAAAAAAGCAGAAGCAGCTAGAGAAGAGTTTATAAGAGATGGAATCAAAGATATTGATTATGTAATTACGACAACAGAATTATGCAGAATGATTAAGGAAGCGGGTTTTCAATTTGATAAGATTGAACCAGAATCTTCAGATATGCCATTTTCTTTATATTCAGGAGCTGGGGTCATATTTGGAATTACAGGTGGAGTAACTGAAGCTGTAATTCGTGGAGTTATAGAAGATAAGAGTTCAAAAGCATTAAAAGAAATTGAATTTATAGGTGTTCGTGGAATAGAAGGATTAAAAGTTTGTGAAGTTTCATTTAGAGAAAAAAAATTACGTATAGGAGTAGTAAGTGGTCTTGCTAATGCTGAAAAGTTAATAAATAAAATTCAAAGTAGAAAAGAACATTTTGATTTTGTGGAAGTTATGGCCTGCCCAGGAGGATGTATAGGTGGAGCGGGACAACCATTTAGTTTAAAAGAAGGTAAGTACAAAAGAGCTAACGGTCTTTATAAAGTCGATAAGGTTACGCAAATAAAAAGAAGTCAAGAGAATCCAGTAATAATATCTTTGTATAATGGATTACTAAAGGGACGTTTAAAAGAACTATTACACGTTCATTATAAACATGAACAGGATGAAGAATAGTAGTAGTTTATTATAAAATTTTATATTTTAACTTTGTGTTTCAAATATGTTTTGAAACACTTTTTTATTGTACGGAAAATTATATAATTCTTAAATTCGAGAATAATTGTTATAATATTTTGTTTTAAAGTCATTAGAGGATTTGAAGAATAAAGAAATAATTATATAAAAATTTAAATTATTAAAGATTTTGATGTATAATAAACTATAAAATTTAACACTTTGGGGAAATATTAATAAATGATATAAGAACAGTATATTTATCTTTAAATAAAAAACGTATCTATATATAAATAAACATATTTTTAAAGATGGATATGTTAATTAAATAGTGTTTATAATTTTAAATGGATTACATAAATTAAAAAATGATGGCTAAGTAAATTGATGGTTATTAGGAATGGAGGGATGATATGAGAATTGGACTTGTAAGGCACTTTAAAGTTGATTATAAAAGAAGATTTCTTATGACATCAAAACAATTTAAAGATTGGGAAATGGCGTATGATACTAGTGAAGTTATAAGAAATGATGTAGAACTTCAAAATATTCATTGGGATAAATGTTATTGTAGCACATTAAGTAGAGCAATAACCACTGCTAAGGATATATATACTGACGAAGTGATTCAAAGTGATTTAATAAGGGAAGTTCCAATAAGCCCTATATTTAATACTAATTTTAAGTTGCCATTTTGGTTTTGGGCTATAAGTGCAAGGTTTGCATGGTATTTTAATCATTCATCACAAGAGGAGCTAAAGAGAAATACTGAGTTAAATGCTAAAGATTTCTTAGATTTTTTAGAGAAAGCAGCGAAGGAAGAAAAGTCAGAAAATATTTTAATAGTTACACATGGATTTTTTATGTACACTCTTCAAAAACAATTAAAGAAAAGAGGATTTAAAGGAAAAATGATACATACACCTAAAAATGGGAATTTATATTTATATAAAAGATAAATGATATTGATTATATATGTAAAAAAGAAAATATAGTGTCTGCCAGATTTTTATCACATACGCTGGAAAAGGCAGATGCTTAAAAAAATATTAATATAGATTTAAATATGCTTTTATAATATTACTTAAATTATTATATATTTTTATTGATTAATGATATTAAGAATTGTAATATAAAACATGGTGATGATTTATTTAAATCTTCAGCATGTTTTGTTTTGCGAAAAAATGTATAAAGGAGAGAAAAATGAGTGGTATAAATGTATTAGAACAAAAAAATAAGAGCATAAATTCTTTGTTTAAATTAACATGGCCAATTTTTATAGAACTTATTTTACAAATGCTTGTAAGTAATGTAGATCAACTTATGTTAAGTAGGGTATCAGAAAATGCTGTTGCAGCAGTAGGAAATGTAAATCAAATTATGAATTTCTTACTTATTACTTTTAGTATTATTACAATGGCTACAACTATTTTAGTATCTCAATATTTAGGTGCTGAAAATTATGAAAAGGTTTCCGAAATATATTCTGTAGCTATATTTTCTAATTTGGCATTTAGTATTTTAATTAGTATTATACTATTGTGCTTTAATGGGATATTTTTTAAATGGTTACAAATGCCGGATGAATTATTACGTAATGCTAAAATGTATATAAGTATAATAGGTGGTGGAATATTTCTTCAAGCTATATTTATGACTTATTCTGCTATATTACGAAGTAATGGACTTATGAAGCAAGGAATGTATGTTTCAGCAGTATTTAATGTAATTAATATATTAGGAAACTTTTTATTTATAAGTGGAGCTTTTGGTATACCAAAACTAGGAGTAGAAGGAGTTGCTATATCAAGTGTAGTAAGTAGATTTGTAGGTGTTATGTTTATAATATACATATTTAAACATAATATAAAACAACAAGTATCTTTTAAATATTTAAATCCATTTCCAAAAGAAATTTTTAAAAAATTAATGAATATAGGATTGCCATCAGGTGGAGAATCTGTATCATATAATCTTTCTCAGATGGTAATATTAACATTTATAAATATAATGGGGACAAGCTCCATTGCAACCAAGGCTTACGTTGGTATATTAGCTTGGTTTTCATTTATATATGGATCAGCAGTATCTCAAGGTAATCAAATAAGAATTGGATATCTTATAGGAGGAAATGATGAAGAGGAAGCTTATAAAAAAGTTTTGCAAACATTAAAGCCAGCAGCTTTTGTTTCAGTTATAGTATCAATACTATTATTTTTATTTAGTGATAATTTATTAAGAGTATTTACTTCAAATCCTGAAATTTTAAATTTAGGAAAGAAGGTATTGTTTATAGATATATTTTTAGAATTTGGAAGAGCTTTTAATCTTGTCATAATAAGAGGTATGCAAGCAGCAGGAGATATTAAATATCCAATATTTATTGGTGTTTTATCAATGTGGATTGTAGCTACAGGTCTTTCATATGTTTTTGGAATAGTATTTAAAATGGGACTTGTAGGCATTTGGCTTGCTATGATGTGTGATGAGTGTTTAAGAGGTTTAATATTTTATATTAGGTGGAGAAGAGGAAAATGGAGAGCTAAGTGTATAGTGACTTAATTTTAAGATTATATATATAATAACTATTGAGTTATAAATTTCATACAATAAAAATGTGGTATAACATTTTAAAGGAGTTAAACATGTATAAAAAGGGAGATTTTCATATTCATTCAACATCTTCAGATGGTGGTTGTACCCCTAAACAAGTTGTTAATTTTGCTAAAAAAAGAGGCGTTGATATAATTGCATTAACAGATCATAATAATACAGGTGGTATAGATGAAGCTGTATTAGAGGGAGAAAATATTGGAGTTAAAGTGATTCCTGGAGTAGAACTTTCAACTAAATATGAAAATGGAAGAAGAGTTCATATATTAGGATATTTTAAGGATGATAGTTATAAAGATGAGCTTCTTATTAAAATTTTAAAAGATGTTAAGAATCATAAAATAGGGAATATAAAAAAAATCTTAGGAAAATATATAGGATTTGATAAATCAGATAAATTATCGGTAGATTCAGGTATAAAACTATTAAAGTTTTTTGGAGCAACTGTTGTGCTTGCACATCCAGTACTTATAAATAGAACTGATTTTAAAAAAATCATAGAATTAGATTTTGACGGATTAGAAGCTAAGTATTTTAGTAATACAGAAAAAGATACGGAATATTTTTTAGAAGTAGCTAAAAGAAAACATCTACTTTATACAGCAGGATCAGATTTTCATAATTATAAAGAATTTTACAGAGCTCATGGCCTTATAGGGGATGTATACTTAGATGAAAATGAAATATATAACTTTCTAATAAATGGGAAATTGAACAGATATATTTAATTATTAGAATAGAGATAAGAAAAATTTATTATTAAAATAAAATTATAGATAAAAATAAATATATAATTTTAAAAAGGGATATATCAATATTAACTGGATATATCCCTTTTATTATTAAAAATATAGGATTTTAAAATTACATGAAATAAATAATTTGATTTTAAATTAAATTTAAATAAATATTGAAAAAAGATATAAAAATAATTATATTGTCTTATTAAATAATTATTATAGATAATATAATAAATTTGAAAAAATTTCTAAAAATGATATTATATTATGAGTGAATATAATATGAGTGAATGAAAAAAATCTTAGTAAATATGGTTTAAATTAGTTATATATATATTAAAAATGATCATAAACAGTCATTAATATTGAAAATAAAAGAAAAAGAACCTCTTTTTGGTACAAAAATAATGTTTTTTGAATGAATTTAAATTATTTTGACTGAAAATGATTGATTTTTACAAAAGAATAGTTTATTATAGAGATGTGGAGTGGTGAGAATGTTTACAGAAGAGAGATACAATATAATCCTTCAAGAATTAAAAGCTAAGGGAATAATTTCAGTTGTGGAACTGGTTAAATTATTAGATGCTTCTGAATCTACAGTTAGAAGAGATTTAAATAATCTTCATAATGAGGGATTACTTAAAAAAATTCATGGAGGAGCTACTCTAATAACAACGGAGACAGCAAAGCATGATTATAAGGTAAATGTAAGAAAATCACTAAATACAGATAAAAAAATTGAAATAGCAAAATATGCAGCAAGTTTAATAGAAGATGGAGAACTAATTTATTTAGATGCTGGAACAACAACTGAAGCGTTAATACAATTTATAGAAGCAAAAGATATTATAGTTGTTACAAATGCTATAGTTCATGCTAAGAAATTATTAGAAAAAAACATAAGAACATTAATATTAGGTGGGGAATTAAAAACAGTTACAGAAGCAATTGTTGGTCCCATAAGTATTGAACATTTAAAAAAGTATAATTTTACAAAAGGTTTCTTTGGAACAAATGGTGTGACAAATGAAAATGGGTATACAACTCCAGATATAAATGAGGCTATGGTAAAATCAGAAGCTATAAAAAGATGCAATAAAGCATTTGTTCTATGTGATGAATCTAAATTAAATGAAGTTAGCTTTATAACATTTGCAGCAATAAAAGATGCAGAAGTAATTACAAATAGAATAAAAAATACAGAGAGAGTATATGATACTAATATAATAGAGGTGAAGAAAGAATGATTAACACAATAACACTTAATCCTTCATTGGATTATATAGTAAAAGTTGATAATTTTAAAGTAGATTCATTAAATAGAAGTGATAATGAACAGGTTTATGCCGGAGGAAAAGGAATAAATGTTTCTATAGTTTTAAATAATTTAGGCGTAGAAAATACAGCATTAGGATATATTGCTGGATTTACAGGAAATGAAATAGAAACACAAGTTAAAGCTCATGGTGTTGATTGTGATTTTATAAAATTAAAAAATGGAATATCAAGAATAAATGTAAAATTAAAAAGTGATGGAGAAACAGAAATAAACGGTTCTGGTCCTGAAATAACAAATGATGATTTAAAGAAGTTGTATGGAAAACTTTCTAATTTGAAAGAAGATGATTACTTAATATTATCAGGTAGTATACCTAATAGTGTGCCAGATGATATTTATGAAAATATAATGAAAAATTTACTAGATAAAAACGTAGAATTTATAGTTGATGCAACTAAAGATCTATTATTAAAGGTGTTAAAGTATAAACCATTTTTAATAAAGCCTAATCATCATGAATTAGCAGAAATGTTTAATGTGGAATTAAAAAATGATGAGGATATAATAACTTATGGTAAAAAACTTCAAGAAATGGGAGCTAAAAATGTACTTATTTCTATGGCCGGTGATGGTGCTATATTATTACCTGAAAATGGTGAACCAGTAAAGAGAGAGGTACCAAAAGGAATACTAAAAAATTCGGTAGGTGCTGGAGATTCTATGGTAGCAGGATTTTTAGCTGGATATAGTAAAAATAAAGATATATATGAAGCATTTAAGATGGGAATTGCAACGGGTAGTGCTAGTGCATTTTCTGATAAATTGGCCACAAAACAAGAAGTAGAAAAATTATTATCTAAAATGTAAAAATGGGGGGAATATTTAATGAGAATAGTTGACTTATTAAAAAAACAAGGTATTGAATTAAACTTTACTCCTTCTTCAAAAGAAGAATGTATTAAAGAGTTAGTAAATTTAATGGACAAAACAGGAAATTTAAATAATAAAGAGGAGTATAAAAAGGCTATTATAGCAAGAGAAGCACAAAGCACAACAGGTATTGGTGATGGTATTGCTATACCTCATGGAAAAACTAGTGCTGTAAAAAGAGCTTCATTAGCAGCTGCTGTATGTAAAAATGGGGTGGATTATGATTCATTAGATGGTCAACCAGCAAAATTATTTTTTATGATTGCAGTTCCTGATAATAGTGATAATTTACATTTAGAAGTTTTAGCTAGACTATCTACTATATTAATGGATGAAGAATTTAGAAATAGTTTAGTTAATTGTACAGATAAAGATAAATTTTTAAAACTTATAGATGAAAAAGAAAGCGAAAAATTTCCAGAAGAAGCTGAAGAACCTAAAAAAACATCTAATGATGGATATAGAGTTTTAGCTGTTACAGCATGTCCAACAGGAATAGCACATACATATATGGCAGCAGAAAGCCTTGAAAATAAAGGAAAAGATCTAGGCGTTGCAATAAAGGTTGAAACAAATGGTTCAGGAGGAGCTAAAAATGTTTTAACTCAAAAAGAAATTGAAGAAGCAGAATGTATCATTGTTGCAGCAGATAAAAATGTTGAAATGAGCAGATTTGATGGCAAAAGAGTTATAAAAACTAAGGTTGCTGATGGAATACACAAAGCAGAAGAATTAATAAATGAAGCTATAAGTGGAAATGCTCCTATATATCATCATAGTGGTGGTAATGTTTCGGAAAAAGAAAATATAGAAAATGAAAGTATTGGCCGTCAAATATATAAACATCTTATGAATGGAGTATCACATATGTTACCATTTGTAATAGGTGGAGGAATATTAATAGCATTAGCATTCCTTTTTGATGATTACAGTATTGATCCAAGTAATTTTGGTATGAATACACCGATTGCTGCATTCTTTAAAACAGTAGGTGGAACAGCATTTGACTTTATGCTTCCAGTACTTGCAGGATTTATTGCAATGAGTATTGGAGATAGACCAGCTTTAGCAGTAGGATTTGTTGGAGGAGCTTTAGCTAATAAAGGTGGATCAGGATTCTTAGGAGCATTACTTGCTGGATTTATTGCTGGTTATTTAGTTGTTTTATTAAAAAAATTATTTGATAAATTACCTGACAGTTTAGAGGGGTTAAAACCAGTGTTGTTATATCCATTTTTTGGAATATTATTAATTGGAGGAATTATAATATTTGCTGTTAATCCTCCAGTTGGAGCTTTAAATACTATGATTACAGATGGACTTAACTCAATGGGTGGAACAAGTAAAGTTCTTTTAGGAATAGTATTAGGTGGAATGATGTCAGTTGATATGGGTGGTCCTGTAAATAAAGCAGCTTATGTATTTGGTACAGCATCACTTGCAAGTGGAAACTTTGAGATAATGGCAGCTGTTATGGCTGGTGGTATGGTTCCACCACTTGCAATAGCTCTATGTACAACATTCTTTAAAAATAAATTTACAGCAAGAGAAAGACAATCAGGTATCACAAACTATATAATGGGATTATCTTTCATTACAGAAGGTGCAATACCATTTGCAGCAGCAGATCCATTAAGAGTAATACCGGCATGTATAGTTGGTTCAGCAGTAGCTGGTGGATTATCAATGTTCTTTAACTGTGCTTTAAGGGCACCACACGGTGGGGTATTTGTTATACCAGTTATAAGTAATCCTCTTGGATATATTGCAGCAATAGTAGCAGGAGCAGTAGTTGGTATGATAATACTTGCTATATTAAAAAAATCAATAAAAGTTAATAAATAAACATCCAATACACCCCATTATAGTAGATGATTTTACATAATGGGGTGATTTTTTATTATGTATATCTAGAAAAATATAACATTTTTTAATTATGTTAAAATTTTATATAAATTTCAATAAAAAATGTTGCAATATAATATTAATGATGTTATACTATATAAGTAATATATAAAGATTTCGTCAAGATAAGTACATTTCTCCTTTTAGAGAATTATATGAGTCAGTAGTAATCTTTAAATAAAAAGGAGGAATTTTAAAATGGAAGATAAAATAATCGTATGTAAAGACTGTGGTCAAGAATTCACTTTTACAGTAGGAGAACAAGAATTCTACAAAGAAAAAGGATTTGAAAATGATCCAGTAAGATGTGGAGCTTGTAGAAGAGCTAAAAAAGAAAGAAATAACAGATAATAGTTTGTGATTTTTAGAGTTATAAGATTTTCTTATAACTCTTTTTTATATATTTTAATATGTTGACCTGAATATCTGATGCCATCTTCAAAATATTTCCAACCGGTTTTTTCATAATAATTATCAAGAGTTGTATATAAAAATAAATTAGAAAAACCATTATTTTTGCAATAATTTAATACGAAATTCTGAAGTTTTTTTCCTATATTTTGATTTCTATATTCTTCTTTAACGTATAATGCTGATAACCATGGATATAAATCTTGTCTACTTATTAAATCTGTTCTCCACAAACTAATAGTACCAACTAACTCATTGTCTAGAAGTGCTATAAAAGTTAATGGAAGGGTATTTTTTTTAAAACTATGTTTTATAATAATTTCATAAAAATCATGATTAGTTTCGTTACCAAATTCACTCCAAAGCCAATTTATTATTGTTTTTGAATTTTCTTTATAATCTGCTAAATATGCTATTTTAAGCAAATGATATCCTCCTTTTTTGTAATTACTTATTATTTAAAGTTTTATCTCTAATAGATATATATATTAAATACCATATGAAAAAAAATACAAAGGCTAAAAATACAAGTGTTTTACTTGGATTAAATTTAATAATAAAAATTATCAATAACATATATAGTGCTGTATTAATTATTTCTAATAATAAAAAATTATTTTTATCAAAATATTTATTTTGTTTATTTAATTTATTAGTAGTTTTTTTATAGTTATATATGGTACTTAATAAAGTGATTATTATTAAAAGTAGTATCAACATTAACATCTCCTTAGCATTTATATACATTATAATTAAATTAATACTTATAATTCCATATTAATTTAATTATAACATAACATAAAATAAAAGGAAAAAGATACAAATGAGATAATTATTGACGTTATATATAAATTATATTAATCTATATATAGACAGATATCTATATTAGGAGGGGTTCTTTAATATTATGGATACAGTATATGAAAGAAATTCTAAAATATTTAAAGCATTAAGTGATCCAAATAGAATAAAAATATTAGATCTTCTTTCTTGTGGAGAAAAATGTGCTTGCAATATATTAGAAAGTTTTAAATTTACACAACCAACATTATCACATCATATGAAAGTTTTAATAGAATGTGGACTAGTAGAGTGTAGAAAAGAAGGAATTTGGAATCATTATAAATTAAATATTACTAATTGTAATAAACTTGTTTTATTTTTAATGAATATAGTTACAGAAACAGATAATTGTATTTGCAAAGATTTATTGAAATCTAAAGATAGTAAGTAATTATAAAGGAGTAGGAATAAATTATGAAAATAAAAGTTGCTTTTATATGTGTACATAATTCGTGTAGATCACAAATGGCAGAGGCTTTAGGAAAACTTTATTGTGGCGATATATTTGAGAGCTATTCAGCAGGAACAGAAGTTAGCCCTAAAATAAATCAAGATGCGGTAAAAATAATTAAAGAATTATATAATATAGACATGAATAAAACCCAAAAGTCAAAATTATTAAATGATATACCTAAAGTAGACATAGTAATAAAGATGGGTTGTAATGTAGTGTGTCCATATCTTCCAGCTAAACATACAGAAGATTGGGGATTAGAAGATCCTACAGGAAAATCTTATAAAGAATTTATAAAAACAGCTAAACTAATTCAAGAAAAAGTGCTTGATTTAAAAAAGAGAGTTCTTAGTAATGATATATAGATAATTTAGTAGTTTTAACAAATAGAAGTGATTCAATAGCTATATATATTCAAGGTACATTAAAAAATAATTCAGATAAATAAGCAACTTATATTTAAATTAAAAAGAGCAGTGATAGAAGCTGCTCTTTTATAATTTTAGCTCAACAGGTTTTGATAATTCTATATGAGTTTCACTAACTGTACATTCATATACAAAAATATCTACACCTTTAGATTTAGCTTTTTTAAGGGCATTGGCAAACTTAGGATCAGTATCATCATTAGGAGAAAAACTTTTTACTCCCTCTAACTGTATTAAAAAAATAACACCAGCGCCAATATTATTATTTTTTACTTCTATTAACTCAAGTAAATGTTTTGTACCTCTTTCAGTAGGAGCATCAGGAAATCTGCAAAATCCATTTTCCTCTAATGTAACTCCTTTTACTTCTAAGTAATACTGATTATTTAAAGAATCTTCTAATTTAAAATCAAATCTACTGTTTCCAAAAGTTTTTTCTCTATAGATTTTTGTATAATTTTCTAAACCTTTAATTTTCTTATTAATAAGAGCTTCTTCAACAACTTTATTTGGTATTTGTGAATCAATATTTACTAAGGTATCATCTTTGTAAGCCCCAATTAAGCTAAATCTAGTTTTTCGATGTGCACCATTTTCTTCTCTTATTAATGCTTTGCAACCAGGAATTAATATTTCTTTACATCTTCCGGTGTTTGGTACATGTACTAATTCTTCTTTCCCATCAACAACAACATATCCCTGAAATCTGTTAGGACGCTTTATAAATTCAACTATTCGTGTGTTTTTATCAAAAATCATATATTATATACTCCTTAAATATTTAAATATAATATCTATAGTTTAACTAAATAAATATATATTAGTACTATAATTTTATTATAACTCATTTTTATTATTGAGATAAATATATTAATAGTAATTATTATTTAGTTATATATATTATAAAAGATGTATGCTTTTAAACATACATCTCTTTACTTAATCATTTCTTTATCCCAAATAAAAAGTTGATCAGAATTGTTTAAACAACCAAAAAGGTTTTTCTTAAAACAAGGTATTTTACTATTTAGATCACTAATTAATTCTTTAATATCTTGTCTTTTAGTCTTACCATCAGCAGGACAAGGGTTTTTTATAACAGGGAAATTATATTTTTTAACAACTGTTTTAATTTTTTGTTCTTCTATGTAAATCATAGGTCTTATTAAGGTTATTGTATTTTTGTGCATAACTGTTTTTGGTGAAAAACAATTAATTCTTCCTTCATAACACATTGACAACATAAGTGTTTCTAGAGCATCATCTTTATGATGTCCAAGTGCTACTTTATTACAACCTAATTTTTCAGCATTATCATTTAATGCACCACGTCTAAGGTTTGCACATAAAGAACAAGGATTTTTTTCTTTTCTTAAATCAAATACAATTTTTTTTATATCAGTTTGTATTTCATAAAAAGGCATATTCAAGTCTTTACATAAAGTATGTAGTGGTGAGTTATCTACATCTCCAGGATTTAAAGTAATTGCTATAAGATCAAATTTTTGTGGCGAAAATTTTTTATATGTGTTTAAAAGATGTAGTAGAGTTAGGCTATCTTTTCCACCAGAAAGTCCAACTGCTATTTTATCACCATCTTGTATCATATCAAAATCATTTATTGCTTGTCGCATTTTACTAAGAAGTTTTTGCATTTAGTATATTCCTCCTAAAAATTCTGTATAAGTAATTATAGTATAGAAAAAACAGAATTTAAAGATATTTATTATTAAGTAATATTGTAGTTGATTTTTTATATTTATTATATCAGTTACTATATTAGAATTTTATTAAATACAAAAATCCTATAAGATGAGCCCTGATTTTATCTTATAGGATTTAAATTTTATATTTTAAAGTAAATTGGTAAATTAACTTTATTACATATTTAGAATGAATTCTTCTTTAAATTTATTTATAGGAATAGGTTTTGAAAAGAAGTATCCTTGAACCATATCACACTTAATTTCATTTAAAAAGTTTACTTGCTCTTGTGTTTCTACTCCTTCACATAAGACATTTATTTTGAGTTCTTTTGCCATTTTCACAATATTAGTTACTATTATTTTATCTTTGTTACTTATAGTATTTTTAGGGAAAAAACTTTTATCCAGTTTTAATACATCTATAGGTAATTCTTTTAAAATATTCAATGAAGAATATCCAGCTCCAAAATCATCTATTGAAAAAGTAAAACCAAGATTTTTTAATTCTCTTACGACTTGTAAAACTTGTTTTATATTATCGAGAAAAATAGTTTCTGTAAGCTCTAATTCTATTAAGTTCATTGGAATATCATATTTTTTTATTAAAGAGGTTAGTCTTGATATGAAATTATCACTATTTATATGAGCTCTTGAAATATTTATAGATATAGGAATAATCTTTAATTTATTATCTATCCAATTTTTTAACATTTTAAAAACTTCTTCATATACATAAAAATCTAATTCAGTTATAAAGCCGTTTTTTTCAAATAATGGAATAAAATCTGCAGGGTAGAATACTGTATTATTAGGGGCAATCCAGCGGACAAGAGCTTCAGCACCAACTAATTTTTTATTAGATAGATTTATTTTAGGCTGTAAATAAATAGTGAATTCTTTGTTTTCTAATGCATCCATCATTCGATTTTCTATCTTTTTTTCTTTGGTAGATTTTATATGAAGTTTAGAATCATAAAAAGCAAATTGGCTTTTATGTGAACCTTTAATAGTTTTTCTAGCTACATTTGCTTTATCAATCATTGAAATTAAGGTATCATTTACGTTGTTTACCAAATAAATTCCACTAATTATAGAAATCTTTAAGTGGTTGAATTCTTCTTTTTGAAGCTTTATGATCTGATCATTAAATTCTATGAGTCTACTTTTTAAACTATCAATATCTTTATATTTTATTAAACTTAAAAAATTATCAGCAGAAGGTCTACATACTAATTCATCTTTATAGATGGATTTAGAAATGATATAAGAAAATTTAAATAAAACTTTATTTCCAACAGAATATCCAGCAGTTTCATTTATATATTTAAATTTATCAAAATCAGAATAGATTAAGGCATATTTATTATTAGTTTTATTTAATAATTCACTTGCCATAACTTCAAATTTAGGCAATGTAATTAAACCTGTTAAAGAATCTTTAGAGATGATTCTATCTAAGAAATTTGTTATATCTGAAAAATAAATTAATTTTGCGTTAGTATTATTTGGTAATTTTATTTTTGAAGCCGTTAAACTAATCCAAGTTTCTAGGATAGGATGGAAAAATTCAACTGTATTATTAGGTGTATTTTTATTTAATTTAGATAATGGACAATGCATACACGGAATATGGCTGTTAAAAAAAGTTTTGTAACAAATTTCACCACATTTTGCATTTGAAAATATATTTTTTAGGTTTGGACTCATATATAATAATTCATGACTATTGTCTTTTAAAACATAGGTATATAGATTTTGGGAGTTTGTTATTGATTGGAAAAAAAGTTTTTCTTTTTCCAGATATTTAGTAGCACGTATTTTTAATAAATAGGAAGTTATTACTTTAGTTATTGAAGTAAATAATTTCATTTCATTTGTTGTCCAAAAATGTTTTTCACAGCAATTATAATAATTAATAGAACCTTCAATTTGTCCATTGTTTTTTATTAGACATTGTAAAAAAGATTTTACATTAAGCTTATTATATAGAGTTTTATTTTTTTCAGGTAAGTTAAGGCTATAATAATCATTACAAATAAATACTCCATCATCATTAAACTTAGAAAAATAATAAATCCAATCATTGAAAAATAGATTTTTAAATTCATCTTCATAGCATTCTGTTTTACAATTACACCATTCATGTGTAATTATAAAATTATGATTTTCATTTGAATATAGAAGTATGCTTATTCTGCTTAAATTAAAATATTCACCTATTTTTGAAAGAATTAATACTATATCTTCATCTATATTATCACTTTCTGATAATATATCAAAAGAATAAGAGAGTAATTTATTTCTAAAAGTATTATTATATCTATTATATAAATTATTTTTTGAGTGGAAATTAAAAATATCACTTTCTTTAAAAATGTCCATTTTATTCTTATCATAAAGTTCAAAACAATCTTTGCCGTATCTTTTAGCTAAGTAAAGGGCATGATCGGACTTTTCAAAAAGTTCATAATAGTTATCACCGTCATTTGGAAAAACTGATATACCTATGCTACAAGAAATATTATGATTTAAATCTATATTTATTTTTTTCATGGAATTGCATATTTCATATGCTTTGTTAGATAGATTTTCAATAGTGTTAAAATTTTTATGGAATACTATAAATTCATCTCCACCTATGCGTCCTATAATATCACAATTATTAAAGCAAGATTTTAAAGTTTTAGATACTTTTAAAAGAATTTCATCACCAAACATATGACCTAGATTATCATTTATACACTTAAAATTATCAATATCAATTATCATAAGAGCATAGGAATTAGAAGAATTAAGTTTAATTGAATCCTCAATTAGAATTTTGCTAGCAGTTTTATTATATAATTTAGTTAATGGATCTAATTGTACTTTTAATTTTAAATTTTCTAGTTCTAATTTTTGTTGAATATTTTTGTTTTCTGTTATGTCATTAAGAATACATATAAATTGACAATTATTATTTTTATTACATATACAACGTCCAATTAAAAGTAACCAATTAAATTTATCATCATTAAAATTAACTCTAAATTCAATTTTAATATTATCTCCAACATTATGTTTAGTTAAGAAAATATCATTGAATAAATGAATATCATCTTGGTGAATAATAGAAAGAATGTCATTTTTGTAATCTTTATTAAGTTTATCTTTTTTTAGTGTTAGAATCTTGAAAAATTCAGGGTTAGCATAATATATATCAAAAGAATTATTAAAATTAATTAATGCTAATCCACAAAGATTAGAATTATAAAACAATTTTATTAAAAACTTATTTAATATTGGGTTTAATAAAAAAGTTATTTTATCTTTAAGTTTACTCATATTATTTCCTCTCTTTTTATTAAGTAATAGTATACAAACATAATAAATCCATTAATTCATTATATTTACATGTTATTATTAACGTGCAATTTATCAATGATAAAAGTGAATTTTAATTAGGCATATGAAATAAAATAACAAGTTCAAAACTACTATGAATATTTTTTAGTAGGCAAGGAGATAAAGTATTATCATAGTGGACCTATTATGGGATTTTGTTCACGTAGCATGAGAGAAAATATACTGGCAGATAGACTTACTATTTTTTTCATTGTGCTTTAAGTTCATTTAGGAGAAAATTAGTTTTATGTAAATTATAGAACTTAATTTTTTGATTATAGAAAGGTGTTTTTATTTTGTGGGAACTTATAAGAGTTTTAAATTTTGAAAATCAAATGAATTAAATATTAATTAAGAACTAAGAATGAACAATTGAGAGTTAAGTAAAAATTTTAAAAATAGAATTTAAAATATATTTTTAAAAAACTTAACGTTTTTACTATAACTCTCAACTTTCACCTAAAATGTGGTGTAACCACTTTCATATATTTTTATCTAGCTCCAAAGTTTTTGTTCAAATATATCTATAGGCATAGGTTTATCAAAAAGAAATCCTTGAGCCATATTACAACCAATCTCTGTTAAAAAGTCTGCCTGTTCTTTTGTTTCAATGCCCTCAGAAAGTACTACTATATTTAAATCTTGAGCCATTTTAACTATATTAGATATTATTACTTTTTCTTTGAAATTTATAGATGAATTAGGAAAAAATTCTTTATCTAATTTTAGTACATCAATAGGTAAATCTTTTAAAAGATTTAACGAAGAATATCCAGAACCAAAATCATCAATAGAACAAGTAAATCCAAGAGATTTTAAACTAGTGATTGCTTTAAGTAAGGCTTTAATATCATCAAAGAAGATACTTTCAGTTAATTCAAGTTCTATTAAATTAGTTGGAACATTATATTTTTTAGTTAATTTCTTTAATCTTGGGATAAAATCAATGTCATTTATATGAACTCTAGAAACATTTAAAGATATAGGGATAACTTTTTTACCAGAATTTATCCAAGAGTTCATTTTTTTAAAAATCTCTTCATATACATAAAAGTCTAATTCCGTTATAAAGCCGTTTTTTTCAAATAGAGGAATAAAGTCATTTGGAGGTATAAGTTTTTTGTTTGGACTCATCCACCGCACTAATGCTTCTGCACCAACTATTTTTTTCGTTAAAAGATCAATTTTTGGTTGTAAATATACTAAAAATTCATTATTATCTAATGAAGAAAACATTAAATTTTCAATTTCTTTTTCTTTAGTAATTTTTAAATGTAGCTTATGATCATATAAAGCATATCGACTCTTATGAGAACCTTTAATAGTTTTTCTTGCAATATTAGCACTATCTATTATTAAAGATAAATCCGTATCATTTGAATGTATTAAATATACTCCACAGATAATTGGAATTTTTAAATTATTAAAATAATTTTTTTGAGCCTCAATAAAGTTTTCATTAAAGATTTTAAACCTATTTTTTAAATTTTTTAAATTGTCATATTTTAATAGCAAAATAAAGTTATCAGCAGAAGCTCTACAAATGAGCTCATCACTATCTAAAAATGAAGAAACAAAATTTGCAAAGTAAATTAAAACTTTATTGCCAATAGCATGTCCTGAAGTTTCATTTATATATTTAAATCTATTAATATCACAATAAATAAGAGCAAATTTTGTATTAGATATACTTGTTAATAAATTTTTTGCAATTACTTCAAATTTAGATAAAGTAAGAACTCCTGTTAATGAATCTTTTGATGTTATCCTGTCAATAAAACTAGTGACATTAGAAAAACAAATTAAGTTAGCTTTTCTATCTAATGATAAATTTATTTCAGAAGCAGTAGAGCTAATCCAGCCATCAAAAGAATCATTGTAAAATTCTATTGTACTACTTTTTTGTTTGTTTTTATAAAGTTCAGGAAGGGGACAATATTTACAAGGTTTATCATTTTTTCCAATGGATTTATAGCACACTTCACCAACTTTGGCATTAGGATATAAATCTTTAGTATTAGGACTTAAATATATGAGTTTATATGAATCTGGTTCTAACATATAAGTATATAAACTTTGATTTTTAGCTACTGCTTGAGTTAATAATCTTTCATCTTCTAAAAGTTCTTTAGTACGCATATTTAATAGATAGGAACTTATTATTTTAGTTATAGATGTAAAAGATTCAATTTCAAAATCTGTCCATATATGATTTTCATAGCAAATATCAAAACAAACACAACCTTTAAATTTACCATTATCAAGAATTGGACTTTGAAAAATAGACTTATTTTTAAGGTCTTCATATATTTTTTCTAGTTTATTTGGTAAATTATAAGTATAAATATTAGAACAATTAAGATTTTTTCCATAATAAAAATTATTCAAATAAGTTTTCCAATTATTAAATTCTAAGTTTTGCATAATATGTTTTGAAGATAGAATATTTTTATCACACCATTCATAAGTTACACCAAGAATACTATCATTATTAGAAGTTTCTAATATACTTATACGACTTAATTTAAATGAAGTACCTATTTTAGCTAAAATTAAATTTATAGCGCTATTCACATCTTTAGTTTCTGATATTATGTCAAAAACATAATTACAAAAGTCATTTTCAAATATATGACTAAATCTTTTATAACTTTCATTTTCAGTGTAATAATTAAGAAAATGATTTTTGCTTTTGCTAAAAGAATCTAATTTATTACAATAAAATTCAAACTTATTTTTACCATTGTTTTTTGAACTGTATAGAGCCATATCTGCTTTCTTAAATAACTCATCATATGTAATACCATGAGTAGGGTACATAGATATACCTATACTACAAGAAATTATAAAATTATTATTTTCACCAGTATATATCTTTTTGAAACTTTCACAAAGTTCATTAGCTTTTTCAGATATTAGTTCATATGAATTAATATTTTTTATAAAAATTACAAATTCATCTCCACCAATACGGCCTATTATATCAGACTCTTTAAAAACTTTTTTTATGCTAGATGAAACTTCAGAAAGAACTGAATCACCAAACATGTGTCCAAGATTATCATTTACAGCTTTAAAATTATCAATATCAATAATCATAAGACAATGACATTTTTCTTTACCCGATGTGCTTATGTATTGTTTAATTAAAGACTTAGTAACTACTTTGTTATAAACTTTAGTAAGGGGATCAAGTTTAGCTTTTAATTTTAAAGCTTCAGTTTCTCGTTTCTCTTTATCTATATTTACTATATTTCCAATTGCTTTAATTGGTTCTTTTTCTTCAAATAATACAGTAGCTTGAATTCTAAACCATTTGAAACTACCATCAACAGTATTAATTCTAATATCAATTGATATAAAATCTTTCCCAGAAGAAAGTAATCTTATTAATCTTAAAAATTTAGGTACATCATCTTTATAGATTAAATTACTTTTTAGAGTTTCATATATAAAATTAGGAACATTATAATCTTTTCCTGTAATTGTAGTATATTTAATTGAATATACCATTTTGCAAGTCTGAATATCATAATCAAACAATATATTATTTGATTGTTCAGCGATTATTTTATAACGTTTTTTTTCTAATTCTAAATCATGTTGAATTTGTTTGAATTCTGTAATGTCAACAAGTATACAAATAAATTCAACAAAGTTATCTTCAGTAAAAAATTTATTTCCACTTAATAAAATCCATATTATTTCTCCATTTTTTTTCTGTATTTTAATTTCAAATTTTATATTATTATTAATAGATGAGTTATTTAATAATTGGTCATTTAATTTAAGAATATCATCCTTATTAAGTATTTTAATAAATTGATTTTCCATTAAAATTTTAAATTCTTCACGAGTATAACCTATTAATTTATAGAAACCATCATTTGCATAATTAATTGAAAAAAAATTATCACAAGATATAGTAGCAATCCCACCATCTATGCTATTTGTTATATGTTCAATTTGAATAGTTTTCTCTTCTAGAATTTTTTGTAGAAGATTGTAAGTGTATTTTTCTAGGGTTTCAGGAAAAAATTCATCATATTTTTGTGGGACATTTACAACAGCATTATGAATATGACAAATTTTAAATTCATTATTTATTAATTTGCACAATAAAGTTAATCGAGTAGGGATTTTAATTAATTTTTTACTTTTTAGGTAGCTTCTATAAGTGATTTTCCCTAATACTAGAATAACATCATCAGAAATAATGGTACTATCATAGATTTCTTTTTCAATTTGAAATTTTAAATTACAACTTTCTTTTTCAAGATGAAAAATATCTAAATCTTCATTTATATTATTACGAATATCTTTCGAACCTGTTCTTATCCAAGAGATATTGCTCTCATCAATATTTCCAAGTATAGTTTTAAAATCTTTTTCTATAAAGTAAGTATGTACTATTTTTTTTGCGAACATCTCTGCTTGTTGAACAAGTTTATCCATATATAGTCCTCTCTTTCACATAAATAAATCTATATAAGTAAATAATAGTGTTTTTAATAATATAAAAATTAAATCAGTTTATAACAATTTTAGTATAGCATATTATAATATTTAGGAAAATATTATAATAAAAACACTTTTATGTTAATTAATGAATTATTAAAAGAGATATTTTAATATATTATAAAAATATATATTAAAATGATAGTTTAAATTTAATTAAAAAAGTATTGTATAAATATTATAAAAAATTATGTATAAATATTATAAAAAATTATGTAAAAATATTAATGAAAAGTTTAAAAATAATTAAAATATTATGGAAAGTAACTCAAAGATTTCTATAATATATGATATAATTATTTTTGACATATTAAATTATTAAAAATAATATTATATATTTTAATACAAATGACAACATATATTAATAATTGACTTAAGGGGAGAAAAAATAGGTGAAAAAAAGATATCTAAAAAAGATAATACTTACATCTCTAACAATTACCATGTTTTTAAGTTTAAATTCTGTTACTGCATATGCTGTATGGCAAAAGGATTCAAAAGATAAATGGAATTGGATTGAAAATAATATTAAAGTAACTGGATGGAAAAACATAGATAATAATTGGTATCATTTTGATTCTAATGGAATTATGAGTACGGGTTGGCTACATGATAATAATAAATGGTATTACTTAGATACTAGTGGTACTATGCAAGTAGGCTGGTTTAAAGAAAGTGATAATAAATGGTATCATTTATCTACACGTGGATCAATGGATATAGGTTGGTTAAAAGATAATAATAAATGGTATTATCTATCAAGCTGTGGTGTTATGTCTACAGGATGGTTAAAGGATATGAATGAAAAGTGGTACTATTTATCAAATGATGGATCAATGTATACAGGGTGGTTAGATCATAATGGAGATATTTACTATTTTAACTCTAATGGTGAAATGATAACAGAAAAATTAGTAATTGATGGTGAGTCATATGATTTCTCAGAATATGGGAAATTGATAAGTAAAGAAATATCTGGTTCAATAGAAAGCGATGGGACAAGCAATGAAGAAATTAAAGAAGGATATGTTTTAACAGAAAGTGCACCGTTGAATATAAGAAAAGAACCATCAATTTCATCTGAAATATTAGGAACTATTCCTAGAAAAAGTAAAGTACAGGTTATAGGAAATGAGGTGGATGGTTTCTATAAAATTTCATATAAAGATTTAACAGGATGGTCAAGTTGTGAGTGGATAAAATTTATAAATACTGAAGATGATAATTTTGATGAAGATACTAACAATAATTTTGATGAAAATGTTGAAGAAGAGATAAAAGAAAACAACGAAGAAGAAATACAAAAAGATAACGAAGAAGAAATAGAAGAAAATAATAAAGATGATTTCAATGTAGAATTTGGAGAAGAAAGAACAGTACCGCCATCTTTAGATAATAAATATTATTATTCTAATAATAATATATTTTACAAAATAAAGCTTTCACCACCATTTTTTAAAAGTGATGGAAGTCCAATAATAGGAAATTGTACATGGTATGCATGGGGACGTATATGGGAGCTTACAGGAAAAGCTCCAATTGATGTAAATTTTACAGGAAATGGATATGAGTGGTGGCAAGCCAATCTTAAAACAGGAAAATATAAGACTGGAAATAAACCTAAAGTTGGAGCTTTAGCAGTATGGAAGTCTTCTTTAGCAGGTTCAGGTGGATATGGACATGTTGCAGTAGTTGAAAAAATAGAAAATGGTAAGGTATATATATCAGAATCATCTTGGCATGGATCATTATTTAAATATAGAGAATTATATAATATACAAGATTTATATGGATATATATATTTAGATGAACCAAATTATTAATTAACAGAATAAGAAAAAAGTTAAACTATATCTAAATAATAATAGATTGATATGCTCCTCCTATGGTAGACACATGAAATAATAAAAATGTCTATCATAAGGAGGAGTATTTTTTATGTCAATAAAAATTTCTAATGATGTGAAATTGATAATTGTTCAAAATATATTAAATAATGTAGTTAGTTTTGAAGAAGTAGCACGAAGCCTTGGAGTAGCATATCAGAGAATTCAAAGATGGATTGCTATTTATAGAGGCATCATGAGTATCAGTAAAGAATAAAAAATGATCATAAGTCACACCATTAGTAGTTTTTTCTATTACGCAAATAATTTTTATGAACAGTATTAAAAAAGAAATTAGTTATTTCTGCATTTATTTTATCGTCATTTACTATTTTATTTATAGATATATTATTATATGGAGTTTTTTTATTTACAGATTTATTCTTATTTTTTAAAGGTATTACTTTTGATTTAGTTTGGATTAATTTATTATTACTTTTTATAGTAGTTGTTTTCATATTATTTTTATACTTAACATACATTAATTCCATAATTATTTAACCTCTCAATATTAAAAAATTTAACTTTATATGATTTAATATATGATTAATAATATTTTTATATGTATAAATAATTAATGTTATGTTAAATTTTTGATATAATACAATAAATAAGTTCATTAGTAAAATTAATATTAATTGGGGGATTAATAGAGTATGGAATTTGGAGCTAAAGTTGTTAATGGGGAAATAGTAATAGTAGATACGGTTGATAAAGATCTAAGTTCTATAGAATATCAACCTATAACCATAAAAGTATGTGAAAATGTAGAAGTGTATATAAATAAGAAACTTTGTAAGGCAAATAATATTTATAAAGTTAAAGTAAGTGATGAAATAGAATGCAAAAATGTAAGTACAGAAGCAAAAAAGGAAGTTATAGTTGATATATCAAAAGATAAAATGAAAGCATTTGTAGTAGTAAATTATGTACCCAAAATAGAATATACACTTAAAGATAAACAATGTTCTTTAAATTTAGTTTTGGCTACAGAGGTATTAAAAGAAGAATATCCAGAATTTTTTAGCATAAATGAATTAAAAGATATACTAAAACAAAAAGGAGTAAAATATGGAATTAATGAAGAAGCTTTAAAAATTGCAACAGAAAGTAATGGGGAAAAAATTATTGTTGCTAATGGAGATGAAGCAGTAGATGATGTACCAGCAGAAATAAAACCATTATTTATACCAACAAAAATGTTTTTTCCAGATCCAGATTCGAAAGAAAGAGTAGATTATAAAAATTTATTTAGAATTTCAAATGTAAAAGCAGGAGATAAAATAGCAGAAATAATCCCTGAGACTCAAGGTAAAAATGGGATGAATGTATTTGGACAAGTTAAAAAAAAGAGGTATATAAGAAATGAACCCATAAAAACATCTAATGGATGCAAGATAGAAGGAAATAATGTTATAGCATTAATAGATGGTAAAGCTCATATCTTAAATAGAAGTATTGGAGTGAATCCTGTATATTCTGTAGAAAGTGTAAATATGGAAACCTGTAATATTACTTTTTATGGAGATATTGAAGTTTATAATAGTGTTGATGATCATATGAGTGTTAATGCTGGAGGAGCTTTAGATGTTAGTCATAATGTTAATACTTCAAAGGTAGTCACTGGTGGTGAAATTAATATACTAGGAAGTGCAATTAATTCTAAAATATTATGTGGACAAATTGACTTACAAAAAAAAGATTATTCTGAACTTTTAATTTTATATAAACATAATATTGAATTTCTAATCAATATTATGAAACAAGTTAATTTAGAAAAAATGAAATTTGACTTCAGAACAACTTTGAATTTGGTAATAGATGATAAATTTAAAGATTTCAAGAAGTTATCGTTAGATATAGTATCTACTAATATAAAGAATAAAATACGGTATAATAAATTGGTAGATTTAATTAGAGATAAAGTTTTAATGAATGGAATGTGTAATTTAAATTCTATTAAAGAGTTAAATAATTTTAATAATGTATTAGAAAATGAGTTAGAATATTATAATGAAAGTATGATAGTACCTTTAGATGTAAGAATAAATTATTGCCAGGATTGTTATATAAAATCTACAGGAAATATAATAATAAATGGTAATGGAGAATATACATCTTACTTAAATGCTATGAAAGATATAATATTTACTAAGTCAGATTCGGTAGCTAGAGGGGGAGTACTAGAAGCAGAAGGAAATATAAGTACTGGAATAATAGGTAGCACGGCTTGTGTACTTACTACTTTAAAAGTGCCAAGAAAGGGAAGGATAAGT
Source organism: Clostridium taeniosporum (assembly GCF_001735765.2). Classification (NCBI taxonomy): domain Bacteria; kingdom Bacillati; phylum Bacillota; class Clostridia; order Eubacteriales; family Clostridiaceae; genus Clostridium; species Clostridium taeniosporum. The sequence continues at coordinate 1,925,727 of NZ_CP017253.2, read as the reverse complement.
GCAGTTGTTGCTTATCCAAATACAAAATTCTGCTTTGGTAAATCTTCAATGATATTAGAAGAAAAATTAGAGAATATTAATGTTTATTATGATGAACATTTTATGAGCATTGAAATTTCTAAATCGGCATACAGTAAATCTTAACTAAATACTAATAGGATAAAATTAATATTTAGTTTTTAAAGATTGAAAATTTAATAAGATTAATTGAGAATCTATAGTGAATAGATATAATTTATTAAATATTAAAAATAAATTTATAAGAAAGAGGTAATTTAAATGAAAGCTTATGAACGTTTTTTAAAATATGTAAAGGTGCATACCACATCAGATGAAAACTCTTCATCACATCCAACAACAAAAAGACAATTTGATTTAGCTAATTTACTTGTAGAAGAAATGAAAGATATGGGTTTTGAAAATGTAAGATGTGATGAAAATTGCTATGTTTATGGAGTTATTCCAGCAACTAAAGGTTATGAAGATAGAAAAAGCATAGGGCTTATAGCTCATATGGATACAGCACCATCAGCATGTGGAGAAAATGTAAAACCACAATTAATTGAAAATTATGATGGTAAAGATGTTATTTTAAAAGGAAATAATAGTGTTTTATCTCCAGAAAGATTTCCACATTTGAAAACTTTAGAGGGAAGAACACTTATTACAACAGATGGAACAACATTACTTGGAGCTGATGATAAAGCAGGAATTGCTGAAATACTTACTGCATGTGAAATTATAATTAATGAAAATATACCTCATGGAAAGATTTGTGTAGGATTTACGCCAGATGAAGAAGTGGGTAAAGGGGCAGATCTTTTTGATGTTAAAAATTTTAAAGCAGATTTTGCTTATACAATTGATGGTGGAATAGAAGGTGAAATAGCATATGAAAACTTTAATGCTGCAGGTGCAAAGGTAGAAATAAATGGGGTATCTGTTCATCCAGGAAGTGCTAAAAATACTATGATAAATGCTTTAAATGTAGCTATAGAATTCAATTCTATGTTACCAAATTGTGAAAAACCTGAGTACACAGAAGGGTATGAAGGATTTTACTATTTAGAAAAATTAAGTGGAAACACAGATAAAGCTAGTATGGAATATATTTTACGTGATCATGATGCAGAAAAATTTGAAGTTAAAAAATCTATTATGAAATTAGCTGAAAAACTTCTTAATGAAAAATATGGAGAAGGAACAGTAAAAGTTATATTAAAAGAACAATATAGAAATATGATTGAGCTTGTAAAACCATGTTTTCATTTAATAGATAATGCTGTGGAAGCAATGAAGGGTTTAAACGTGACACCAGTTGTTGAACCAATTAGAGGTGGAACTGATGGAGCTAGATTGAGTTATATGGGACTCCCATGTCCTAACCTTGGAACAGGGGGATATGCATTCCATGGAGAATATGAGCATATAACAGTTGAGGGGATGGATATTTGTACAAATATAATTATTGAGATATTAAAGAGATACGCAGAGGAATAAGTTTAAGATAATAACTATTTTAAGTACATTCAAATAAATAATTAGCATCTTTGACTTGTTATTTATTTTCATATGATTTAATTTTTATAATTATAGAATGGTAGATTTTGTGGGGGAAGTATTTATGGAACAAGAATTAAATTTAGAGGCTAATGAAAATTTAATAGCAACAATAAGATGTTATACTAAAAGTAGTAAGTTAACACAAGTTAAAAGTTTAATGATCAACTTATTTTTATGTCCTATTGCAGGAATTTGTAATAAGTATAGATTAACTATTACAGATAAAAATATATATTTAGAGCAGTTATCATATACTATATGGGGCTCATTATATGATGTTGTTCATACTGATAAATTTAATTTAGAGAGTATTAAGAAATTTAATGTGAAAATGTTAGAAGACAATAAAGAATTAATAACTATAGTTAATTCTGAAGATAAATATATAGAAGTGATAAATAATAATTTAAATGGAGAAAATATGGGAACAAAAGTATCAAAAATACTAAACAAATATTAAATTATTATATTTTATAAAAATTATGTAATTTAATAGAATAGAGAAAATATGGGGGCAACAAATATGAAGAAGGTAGTACAAGTAAAGAATGTAAAAATAGGTGAAGGTGTACCTAAAATATGTGTACCTATTGTAGGGAAGAATATTAAAGAAGTATTAGAAGAGGCTAGAATTTTAACAAACTTAAATATAGATATAGTAGAGTGGCGTGTTGATTTTTTTAAAGATGTTTTAGAAATAGAAAAAGTAAAAAGTACTCTTTTAAGATTAACTGAGATTTTAATTAATATACCTATTCTTTTTACTTTTAGGAATAAGGTTGAAGGTGGAGAAAAAGAAGTTTCTATTGAGTACTATATAAAATTAAATTCAGAAATAGCTAAAACTAAATTAGCTGATTTAATTGATGTTGAGTTATTTATTGGAGATAAAGTTATAAATGAAATAGTAGATGTTTGTCATAAAAATAATATAAAAGTTGTTATTTCAAATCATGATTTTAATAAGACACCACATAAAGAAGAAATAGTTTCCAGATTGCTTAGAATGATTGAATTAAAGGCTGACTTACCTAAAATAGCAGTTATGCCTAATAGTGAAAGTGATGTTTTAACTTTACTTTGTGCTACAAATGAAATGAAAGAAAAGTATCCAAACAATCCTATAATAACAATGTCAATGAATAGTATTGGAGTTATAAGTAGAATTTCAGGAGAAATTTTTGGATCTTGCTTGACTTTTGGATCTTCTAAAAAAGCGTCAGCACCTGGACAAATAGAAGCTAAAGAATTACATTCTGTGCTTCAATTATTGCACAAAAACATGTGATAAATTAAAGAGGTTCAAGGTAAAAAATAAGTAGGTTTAGGCTAAAAATTTATAGTATGCAGTTCATTTATTATAGATTTTTTAATTAGATTGTAGAATATTAAATTTAACAAAGTAAAATATTAGATGAGAGTATAGAGTTAAGGAAAAAATTCTGTATTAGAATTTTAAAATATATATTTTTAGGAAGTCAATGGTACCCTAAGCCTTAGCTCTAACTCTCATCTATTCAATCTTAACTAAAAAGTGTAACGTAGTGGCTTATTTAGTTATAGAATTATAATATATATAATTTTCGCCAAATAATTTTAAAGGAATTTTAAATTCAGGTATTCCAACACAATAAGGTGCTATTTCATATTGTTGATAATATATTACAAGATTATCTCCATTTATATAGAAATTTGCATTATCATTAATTCCTTCAAAGTTTTTTGATGAAATAAAGAAATTTTCAGGATTACTAGTGATTTGTTTTAATATTTCACTATTTATTATTTTCTTATAGTTATATCCATTAACAAATAAATTATTTAAAGATAATAAATCTTTTGTATTGTTATCTATTGTATATGCATTTCTTAAGGTATTTCCATGAGCACCGCCAGTATATGAATAAATGTCCATATATAAACTTGTTAATGATTGTGATTGATCAGTTAACTTGTAATTTACATTTAATACATATGGATAAGTTGTAAATTCTTTTGAAAACATATCAAAATATTTTTTACTCTCAGTTTTCATATTATATTCTAATAAGTTAATATCATTATTAATTCTTTCATTTATAATATTAATTTTTTCATTATTAGTTTCAGTTTTAAAATTAGCTAATTTAACATCTTCCTCTAAGTATGATGAATTATTAGAAGAGTTAGTTTCTATTACTTGTACTTTAGAACTATTTGTATCTATAGTAGAAGCAATGGCTTTTTCACCAGTAGTTAAAAATAAACATGTACTCATTACTAGTGTTAAACTTGCTAATATGATTTTTTTTATATAATTTCTTTTCATGGTATCATCCTCTCAATTGTTTGCTTTTTATTTATTTCTATAATATTATATTAATTCATAATTTACCAAAGTTTGTTACAAATACTTTACAAAACAATCTCAAATAATTTGCTTTAAAAAATTTAATAATTAAAGTTGATTTAAGGGAATTATATATATGAATAACAAAAGTTTATTAGTTTAAAATAGAATTTAGAATCATCATACTAGCATAGGCTTAGCCTAAGGAAATATATAATTGTGATATAATAAAAATATATTATGTTTTGAGGCACATTCAAATAAATAACTAGTCAGTATGATAGTTTATTTTGTGAACTACTTATTTCTTGGAATATATTAATAGCACAACTATTTGCAGAACTTAAGTCATTGTATTTCACAAAACATCTGTGGCATTTTTCACTTGTTATTTATTTTCATATGCTTAAGCAATTTTTAATTAAAAACATAAGTTGAAGTAAAGAACTAAATTAAAAAAATATATTGAAAATACAAAGAAAATAAATTCTTAAGTATATTTTTGGAGGTTTTTTAATGAAAAAAAATGCAGCACAAAGAGAATTTAAGAAATATAAAGGGCAAATAAATCAAATAGAAGAGATAGTAGAACATTCAAAGCCAGGAGCATTAATAGAACATGAGAGTGCTATTAGGAAAAAGTTAAGACATCTTAAGGAGTTTGAAAATCAAGGGTTAAAAGGTTTTAAAGAAGTTTATGAGAGATATGAAGAAGTATTAGAATATGTTTCAAAGAGAATGCTTGATTATTATAATAAGAAAAATAATACAAATTTTGATTTTTATCAAGTAATACGTGGTAATTATAATAACTTTTTAAATCAAGGTTTAATGACTGTTTTAACTAAAATGCATATACCAAAGTTAGTGGCTAAAGAATTTGAAGAAAAGTTCCCTGATAATCCTAAAGATGAATATAATCATGCTAGACATATGAAAAGAAAATTTTATATCCACTTAGGGGATACTAATACTGGAAAAACTTATAATGCAATAGAACGTCTTAAAAAAGCAAAAAATGGAGTTTATTTATCACCTCTTAGAATTCTTGCATTAGAGAATTTTGAAAAACTAAATAAAGAAGGAGTAGTTTGCGATTTATTAACAGGAGAAGAAGAAATAATAAATATTAATTCAACTCATGTTTCATGTACTATAGAGAAAGTTAATTTAAAAGAACACTATGATATAGCTGTAATTGATGAAATTCAAATGATTAGTGATACTCATAGAGGAATGGCTTGGAGTAAAGCGGTATTAGGATTACAATGTGATGAAATTCACATATGTGGCGCTGCTAATGCAAAATATATATTAGAAAAAATGATACGTGATTGTAATGATGAATACGAGATAAAGGAATATAAAAGATCAATTCCACTTGAAGTTGAATATAAGAATTTCAATTATAATGATGTTAAAGAGGGAGATGCTATTGTAGTATTTTCAAAAAAGAGAGTTTTAGAAATAGCAGAGGATTATTCAAGAAAAGGAATAAAAACCAGTGTAATATATGGGGATTTACCACCAGAAGTTAGAAGAATGCAGTATGAACAATTTGTAAATAAGGAAACAAAAGTTCTTGTAACAACTGATGCTATAGGAATGGGCGTTAATTTACCTATAAGAAGAATTATATTCATGAGTATAAGAAAATTTGATGGAGAAGAAGTAAGGGAATTAACTTCACAAGAAGTAAAACAAGTTGGTGGAAGAGCAGGAAGAATAGGTATATATGATGTTGGATATATTGCAGGAGTTGGTGGAACTGCAGATTTTATTAAATCTAAATTAGAAGTTAAAGATAATATTATAAGAGAAGCTGTAATTGGTCCATCAGAGGCAATATTACAAATAAAAAGTTTACCTTTAAATGAAAAGCTAGCTCTTTGGAGTACAAGAGAAGAAAAATTAGATTATTATACTAAAATGGATATTAGTGAATATATTTTGATTTTGAATAAAATTAAAAAATACAAATTAAAAGAAGAGGAACAATGGGATTTATTAAAAGTACCTTTTGATGTTTCAAGGGATGAGTTAATGGAGACATTCTTAAATTATGTAGATGAAGTATTTATTAATAAACAAGAAGAGGTATTTGCACCAGAATGTTATACAGGGAATTTAGAAGATTTAGAAATATATTATCAAAAGGTTAATATGTATTATTCATTCTCTAAAATATTTAATTTAAAGTTTGATGTTAAATGGGTTTATGATGAAAGAATGAGAATAAGTGAAGCAATAAATGAAATATTAGTAAAAATGTAGAGATATTTTTACTTAAAGTTATGTTTTTAAAGATAATTATAGTACACAAGAAGTAAGAAAATATAATAGACCAATATATAACTTATATTATGTTAAATAAGTAAATATGATTAGCAATAGTTAAAAATATCTACTTAGTTTAAAAAAATATATAGAAATATTTGGTCTATTATTATGCACGAGAATGTAGAATAATTTGTGTAAATTAAATATTTTAATATATTGTATAACTGGAAATTATGTTTCCAGTTATATTTTTAATATTTTTACAAATACTAAAACTACGTGGTTTCATAATTTTAGTATGCACTAAAATAAGTATTATATACTGTAATTTTCTAATAAGTACAAGCTATATTGCTAACGCTTCCTCGATTCTATCTTTGAACATTATTTCTAATTTTAAAAGAGTTATTCCCCAATTAGCTATTGGTGAAGTCCATTTTTTCATAACTTGATCTGTTGCTAAATATAATGATTTTCGCAAAGAATCATCTGTTGGAAATACTGTTCTAATTTTAGTGAATTTTCTTAATTGCCTATTAAATCCTTCTAGTGCATTAGTAGTGTAAATCATTTTTCTAATTTCTTTAGTATATGAAAAATATGTAGACAATCTATCCCAATTTTCATACCATGAATCTATTACAGTACTATAAACATCATCCCATTTATTCTTTAGCCTATCGAGCTGCGTTAGCGCTATCTCCTCTGTATCTGCTTTATACACCAGTTTTAAGTCTTTCATAAATTCTTTTCTATTTTTATATGATACATATTTCATTGAATTTCTTATTTGATGTATTATGCAATTTTGAATACATACTTTTGGAAAAACAGCTTTAATAGCATCTGGTAATCCTCTTAAACCGTCCATACATGCAATTAATATGTCTTTAACACCACGATTATTTAAATCATTACAAACGCTAAGCCAAAATTTTGCTCCTTCGGCTTCGCCAATCCATATTCCTAATATATCTTTATAGCCTTCCATATCAACACCCATGCAAATATAAGCAGCCTTTGTAACTATTCTATGTTCGTCTCTCACTTTAAAATGAATAGCATCCATATAAACTATAGGATACACAGGATCTAACATTCTATTTTGCCATTCAGCAGCTGCAATCATTACTTTATCTGTTATTTTAGATATCATTGATGGAGATACATCTATTCCATATAATTCTTCCAGTTCGGATTGAATGTCTCTTGTAGACATTCCACGAGCATATAAACCAATTATTTTTTTATCTAATTCATTACAATCAGTTTCATATTTTCTTATAGTTCTTGGTTCAAACTCTGATTTTCTATCTCTAGGAATATCTATAGGTATCTCCCCGTAGCTGCTTCTAACATCTTTTTTTGAATACCCATTTCTATAATTCTTGTCACTATCGTTATCGGTTCTCTCATATTTTTCTCTACCTAAATGTTCTTCCATTTCAGCTTCAAGTAGTTGTTGCATAACATCTTTTAATAATCTTTGCATTAACCCATTCTTACCCACAACATCGTCCATACTTTTGCATTTCTTTATTTCTTCTTGATAATTTATATCTGGTACTCTCATTTGTAATCCTCCTCTAATATTCATAAGTATATTATTCCAAATCTACCATAAAACCATTCAAAAAAAGATGTAGTAGATTTGCTTTTACACAAATCTCACTACATCCCCTTATGCACTTAATTTATATTTTAAAATTATTTATATATTAAGTATTTAAATGTTATTTATAGTAAGTCTTTTGTTAAAACTTATAAGCTAGGATTTACAACTGCTAATAATGTATCAGGATCAGTTGTAACTATTACATCATTTGATATTTTGATATCTTTAACAAATAGCTTATCTTCACAATTCATTTTAGATACATTAACTTCAAGAAATTCAGGTATTTTTTCAACATCACCTTGAAAGTCAATAAATGGAGTAAAGGTTTCTAATACTAACCTTTTACTTTCTAAATTTTCTTTACCCACATATTTAATAGGAATTTTCATTTTAATCTTTTCTTTTGGTATTACAGATTGAAAACTAACATGTAAAATTTCATTAGTATTAATTTTCTGTATTTCTTTAACTACACAGTTGAATTTTTTGTTATTTAATTCTAAAGCTATAATAGAACCACTATTATTATTTTTTAACAATTTATCAAGTTCACTTTTGTCAATTTTAATGGAGATTGATTCTTTTAAGAATTCTCCAAAAATAACCCCTGGAATTAGTCCGGTTTTTCTAAGTCTGTTTTTATTTTCTTTTGTATTTCTTTCATATACCTTAAATGCTAAGTTTGTCATAATAAATAACCTCTTTTCCAATTTTTTATTTTACTCTGATTTTTATTAAACTCATCAAAATAAGTTAAGGTGCATAAATTCATACAAAAAATGAATTTCAATGCATAAAAACTACATTAAGAGCTTAACTTTTAAGCTCCACATATGCATCAACCTCCTTTTGGTTATTAATTAAAGCATAATAAATATATACTAAAAAGTCAAATATAGGAAAAGAGGTATCTGAAATAATATTATTCACAAGGGTTTGCAATAGCTAATAATGTATCAGGATCAGTTAATATTGAAATATCATTAGGAATATTTATATCATTAACAAATAATTTATCTTCACAATTCATATTTGATACATTAATTTCTAAAAATTCAGGTATTTTTTCAACATCACCTTGGAAGTCAATAAAAGGAGTAAAGGTTTCTAATACTAACCTTTTACTTTCTAGATTTTCTTGTCCAATATATTTTATTGGAATTCTCATCTTAATTTTTTCATTTGGCTCTACATATTGAAAACTAACGTGTAAGATTTTACTAGGACTAAGTTTTTGAATTTCTTTAACTACACAATTTAGCTCTTCATCATTTAATTTTAAAGTAATAATAGAACCGCTATTGTTAGTTGTTATCATTTTATTAAAATCTATATTTGACATTTTAATAGGAATTGATTCTTCTAAAACTCCACCAAATATTACCCCAGGAACTAAGCCTGTCCTCCTAAGTCTTTTTTTATTTTCTCTTACACTTCTTTCGTATACATTAAATGATGTATTTAACATTAATAAATCCCTCTTTTCTAATTTTTATAATTTAGACCAAATATATAAAAAGTGAATATATATTTACATGTATATTAAATATGATAAGATTTTATTAAAACTTTACATATAAATATAACTCTTTATTATTTAATATTTCTTAAGGGATAAAAATATACATTTAATCAAAAAAAATAAGTGTAAAATTATTAATATCTTATATAAAGCTATAATTTATATTAAAAATTTTAAATAATATATATTTAAAATTAAAAATAATATGAATTTAAAACAATAAAATGCGTTTTTATTAATGTGGATTATGCAGAATAATAAATATATAGTATAATATATTTATAATGTTTTACTAAAATTATCATAACATATTTATATATATGTATTTTTAGTATATACTGTTAATAGTTAATATATTTAAAATACAAAGATAAATTATAAATTATAAATAAAGGGAGAGAAACTAATGACTGAATTAAATCATGAGCTTGGAATAATAGCATTAGAAAGCTGTAAAGAGTTAGGTAAGGCTATAGATGACTTTATTAGAAAAAATAGAAAACAAGAAGAGTCATTTTTAATACCAATTAACGAAGTAAGATTTTCTAATGGTGAAGGAAAGGTTAAGATTTCTGAAACAGTAAGAGGGAAAGATATTTATATATTATGTGATATAGGAAATTATAGTTGTACATATAAAATGTTTGGTTTCAAAAATCATAAGGGTCCTGATGAACACTTCCAAGACATAAAAAGAACAGTTTCAGCTATTAGAGGAAAAGCTGCTAGAATTACTGTAATAATGCCACTTCTTTATGAATCAAGACAACATAGACGTAAAGGAAGAGAATCTTTAGACTGTGCTTTAGCACTTCAAGAACTTGAAAGATTAGGAGTAGATGAAATTCTTACTTTTGATGTTCATGATCCTAACATTCAAAATGCTATTCCATTATTATCTTTTGAAAATCTATATCCAACTTATGATATAGTAAAATCAATTATAGTGAATGAAAAATCATTGGAACTTGATAAAGAAAAACTATTAGTAATAAGTCCAGATACTGGTGCCATGGATAGAGCTATTTACTATTCGAGTGTATTAGGTGTTGATGTTGGATTATTCTATAAGAGAAGAGATCATTCAACTATAGTTAATGGAAAAAACCCTATAGTGGAACATGAATATATGGGAAGAGAAGTTGAAGAAAAAGATGTTTTAATAGTTGATGATATGATAGCATCTGGGGAATCTGTTCTTGATATTGCAAAAGAATTGAAAAAAAGAGGTGCTAGAAATGTATATGTAGCTGCTACTTTTGCATTCTTCACTGAAGGTCTTGATAAATTTAACAAGGCATATGAAGATGGATTAATAAAGAGAATTTACTCTACTAATTTAACATATATACCTAAATCATTAAAAGATGTTGAATGGTTTACAAGCACTGATATGTCAGAATTTGTTTCTAGAATAATAAATAGATTAAATCATGGTAAATCAATTTCTAAGTACATGGATGCAACAAGAATAATACATAATTTATTGAATAAATAATATTTTAATTAAAACAAAATTTGCTTAAATAAGAATTAAGTCATAAAATAAGCTATGTTATTTTTAAATAATATAGCTTATTTTAGTATAATTAATGCAACATTTTATTTAAAATAGTTGTTGCGTAGTCAATGTTCTATCTGTTTTATTATATAAATGTTTATGGTAAAATTATAAGAAAGCGATAGTATTTAGAAAGGAAGTTTACAAATGAAATGGCTTAATAAACTGGAAAGAAAGTTTGGCAAGTATTATATACCCAATTTAATGTGGTTAGTTATTAGTTTAAGTGCTCTTGTATATGTTATAACATATTTTATTTTAGGAAATTTTAATTATATAAATAAATTAGTTTTATATCCTGAAGCAGTTATGAATGGTGAAATTTGGAGACTTATTACTTTTGTATTAATTCCACCATTAAGTGGAAACTTACTTGTGGTAATAATAACTTTATATTTTGAGTACATCGTAGGTACTAATTTAGAAAATGTATGGGGTGGATTTAAATTTAACGTTTATTTTTTTGTTGGAGTGATAAGTACTATAATAATATCATTTTTAACAGGAACTGTAGCCACAGGTTCAGCTGTTACATTATCACTTTTTTTAGCATTTGCAAAACTATTTCCTGAACATACAGTATTATTATTTTTTATAGTACCTATAAAGATGAAATGGCTTGGTTATTTAGCATGGGCTAAAATAATATTTGATATAGTTTATTCGTTAATACATGGTGGTGGTTTTATAGGTGTAATTGTTTGTTTAATTCCAATAATTAATTATTTATTATTTTTTGCAAAAAGTGATTATAAAAAAAGAAAAGTTAGAACTAATTCTGTAATAAAAATGAGTGAATATAAGAAGAAGTCAATAAAAACCAAGAAAAAAGGGTATAGATATAAATGTGTGGTTTGTGGCATAACAGATAAAGATGATTCTAATATGTTATTTAGATATTGTAGTAAATGTAAGGGTGATCAGGTATATTGTGAGAAACATATATATGATCATGAGCATATAATAGAATAGAGAAAAAATTATAAATGAAGAAAGCCTAATAAAATGATTATAAAATCAATTTGTTAGGCTTTTTTGGTTAAATAAGATTTTGGGAATATATAAAACAAAACTATGAATTTTTAGGGGATGTAGTGAGATTTGTGTAAAAGCAAATCTACTACATCTTTTTTTGAATGGTTTTATGGTAGATTTGGAATAATATACTTATGAATATTAGAGGAGGATTACAAATGAGAGTACCAGATATAAATTATCAAGAAGAAATAAAGAAATGCAAAAGTATGGACGATGTTGTGGGTAAGAATGGGTTAATGCAAAGATTATTAAAAGATGTTATGCAACAACTACTTGAAGCTGAAATGGAAGAACATTTAGGTAGAGAAAAATATGAGAGAACCGATAACGATAGTGACAAGAATTATAGAAATGGGTATTCAAAAAAAGATGTTAGAAGCAGCTACGGGGAGATACCTATAGATATTCCTAGAGATAGAAAATCAGAGTTTGAACCAAGAACTATAAGAAAATATGAAACTGATTGTAATGAATTAGATAAAAAAATAATTGGTTTATATGCTCGTGGAATGTCTACAAGAGACATTCAATCCGAACTGGAAGAATTATATGGAATAGATGTATCTCCATCAATGATATCTAAAATAACAGATAAAGTAATGATTGCAGCTGCTGAATGGCAAAATAGAATGTTAGATCCTGTGTATCCTATAGTTTATATGGATGCTATTCATTTTAAAGTGAGAGACGAACATAGAATAGTTACAAAGGCTGCTTATATTTGCATGGGTGTTGATATGGAAGGCTATAAAGATATATTAGGAATATGGATTGGCGAAGCCGAAGGAGCAAAATTTTGGCTTAGCGTTTGTAATGATTTAAATAATCGTGGTGTTAAAGACATATTAATTGCATGTATGGACGGTTTAAGAGGATTACCAGATGCTATTAAAGCTGTTTTTCCAAAAGTATGTATTCAAAATTGCATAATACATCAAATAAGAAATTCAATGAAATATGTATCATATAAAAATAGAAAAGAATTTATGAAAGACTTAAAACTGGTATATAAAGCAGATACAGAGGAGATAGCGCTAACGCAGCTCGATAGGCTAAAGAATAAATGGGATGATGTTTATAGTACTGTAATAGATTCATGGTATGAAAATTGGGATAGATTGTCTACATATTTTTCATATACTAAAGAAATTAGAAAAATGATTTACACTACTAATGCACTAGAAGGATTTAATAGGCAATTAAGAAAATTCACTAAAATTAGAACAGTATTTCCAACAGATGATTCTTTGCGAAAATCATTATATTTAGCAACAGATCAAGTTATGAAAAAATGGACTTCACCAATAGCTAATTGGGGAATAACTCTTTTAAAATTAGAAATAATGTTCAAAGATAGAATCGAGGAAGCGTTAGCAATATAGCTTGTACTTATTAGAAAATTACAGTATATAATACTTATTTTAGTGCATACTAAAATTATGAAACCACGTAGTTTTAGTATTTGTAAAAATATTAAAAATATAACTGGAAACATAATTTCCAGTTATACAATATATTAAAATATTTAATTTACACAAATTATTCTACATTCTCAATTTTTACGTTCAATTGCTTTGTTTATAAAGCTATCTTTTTTTACACATACACGCTCATGCTCACCAGTAGCAATTAAGCCTTTATTATCAAATGCTTTTAATGAAAAAGAATATTTACGACCATCTACAGCTATAAGTTCAGCTTCGGCATATACTTTAACACCTTCAACAGTTGCTGCTAAATGATTTACTGTTATTTTAGTTCCAACAGTAGTATAAATATCGTCTAAAAAATTTTGTGCTAAATCAGCAGCAGCACCCTCCATAATAGCTGCAACCATTGGTGTGGCAAAAACTTCAACACTTCCGCTTCCAACATTAACTGCTAACGTATCTTTTGTAACTAAAAGTTCCCTTTTAGATATTTTTCCGATTTTTGGTTCGTTCATCATGTATTCATCCTTTCATTTAAAGTATAGTTAAATTATAACATATTTGATACGATTACACTAGATATATGTAAGTTTTTATATATAGTTGAAAAATTATGAAAAGTAAATTTATTTAAATGCACGTTATTATAACTATTAGAAGATAAAAAATATGTAGCCGCTAATATTTAATATTAACGGCTAAAATACTAAAGATTATTGTATAAAATTATATTAATAGAAAGTTCTTCTTGATGAAATCAATCTTATTTCTGTAGGATCTTCTACTGTATATTTGTTATTATAATCATAATAATAGTAATTATTGCTATTATAATTCTTCCCTGAGGTTCTATTAAATAATTTAGATATACCAGACCATAAGTGTGTTAAAATTTCCGATAAATCTAATGAATTTTCTAATTTTTTATTATGAGAGATATTTTTTGTAGCAGAAGCCACAAAGTTTACTTTATATTTTTTTAATGTTCCATAGTTCATAACAATCCCTCCGATTTTAAAAAATATTTTACAATAAAATTCTTTGAATAAAAACCTTTTCTTAAATATAATATAACCTATTTTTTTTATATTTACACCTTGACTAAATTAACAATTTATTAAAAATTTTATTTTAAACTAAAAAAGTATTTAGAAATATCTTCAAAATCTAATTTATAGTATTAAATTATTAATTTAATATCTAAATTAATAAAAACAATAAAATTTCAAAAATTTTCTATTCACATTAATTAAAAAAATCTAGTAATTTAAAAATTATGTCAAATATGTTTCACAATTTATACTATTGAGTTATAATTTATTTATATACTTTAGGAATATGAAAATAAATAACAAGTCAAAGATACTACGGATATTTTGTGAAATACAATGACTTGGGTTCTAATAATAGTTATACTATTATTAGTTTCTGAGGAAGTAGTAGTTCACAAAATAAACTAGCACACTGACTGGTTATTTATTTGAATGTCCTTATTAAGAAAAATACAAGAGATTAAGTGTAGGGAGAATGCAGCTATGAATATTATCGGATGTGTATTAATATTAAAAGATGATTTTAACAACATTTTAGTTTTAAAAAAGAAAGTTAAAAGAGGTCAAAAAGAAATATGGTCACTACTTAATTCACCATTAAAGGGTAAAAAAGATTGCGAGAAAACTTTAAGTAAAGCAGCAAATAAAAGCTTAAAAACAGTGCTGTTTGAGCTTAAAGAATTTAAAGAATTTAGCATAAATGAAGAAGAAGCAGTAAAAGTATATACTGGAGTATTAAGAGAAAGATATGTATTAGAAAAAAGTTATGATGATGCAAATTGGATAAATAAAAATAACTTAGAAAAATATGAATTTGGAGAACTTGATAATAGAATATTAAATGAATACTTTAAATAATATATTTTTATAAACATACTATATTCGGTTTATAATGTTTAAAAAGAAGTTATTACAGAATTAACTAAAAATTAATTTTGTAATAACTTTTTTCATATCTGGGAAAATATAAAAGTTTTAAAAACTGATAAAATCTAGGTTAAATCAAATATTATACAATTTATTTTTTATAAGTAATAAATTATTAATAAATTCGTAAAAAATAAGAAATTACTTTGTTTTATAATAAAAGTAACCTTTTATACTAATAAAATTAAATTTACCTATATATTTATTTAATAGTAGAGTTGATATTAGAATTTTATAGTGTATAAATACATGTAAGGAGAATATTATGAAAAGGAAATTTACAATTATAATTATATCTATGTGTATATTTTTAAATCCAATAAGTAATACACTAAAAGTATCTGCAGAACCAAATAACTTAAGTATAAATGAAGTTGTTCAGAATATACAGGAATATGATAATAAAATTGAAACAAATATGGACAAGTTAAATAAATATAAGGAGCAAATTTTACAAAAAGAAAAACAAATAAAAGCAAATGAAGAAGAATTAGAAGTTGCTAAAAAAAACTTAGAAGAAAAGGATAAATTATTATCTGAAAGATTAAGAAGTGTTCAGATGGATGGTGGATTTGAAGTAACACCATTAAAATATTTAGAAGCTTTTTTAAATTCAGGAAATATAATGGATGCTGTTGAGAAAGTTCAATTAATTTCCAAGATGTGTAAAAATGATAAAAAACTTGTAACAGAAGCTAAAAATGCAGAACAAAATCTTAGTGATATGAAAAATAAAATAGAGAACGAGAATAAAGAGTTACAAAAAAATAAAGATGAAATAGAAAAATATATTAGAGATTTAGAGGATGAAAAGAAACAACTTATAGATTATGTAAAAGAAAATAGTAATATATTAGTAGATAGTACAAGCAGTATAATACCTATAACATTACCATCCGATATATCAGAAGAAGCAAAAGTTATAATAAACGAAGCTCAAAAGTATCTGGGAATTCCTTATTTGTGGGGAGGAACTACGCCACAAGGCTTTGACTGTTCAGGTCTTATGCAATATGTATTTAATGTAGAAAAAATAGAATTACCAAGAGTATCAGAAGAACAACAAGGTTTTACTAAACCTATTAGTTTATCAGAATTAAAACCAGGAGATTTAGTGTTTAATAAATCATCAAATTCAACACACGTTGGCCTTTACATAGGTGATAATAAATACTTACATGCTCCTCATACAGGAGATATTGTAAAAATAAGTACATTAAGTACTTCTAATATGAAATATGCTGGAAGAGTGTTAAAAGACTGATAACAATAGATTTTCAGCTAGATTATAATCAAAATTTTCACTGTTCACATTATTAGAAAATTTATATAAATGATGTGAATGGTGATTTTTTTAGAAAGAAAATTTTATAGAAATCCAATTATTAAGGTTAAATTTTTTAAATTATAACATTAACCTTGATATATGGTATAGGTTTATGATAAATTTAAAATAAATGTGAAAAGTAGGGATTATTTATGAAAAGTTTAGTAGTGTTTTATTCATTAGAAGGAAATACAAAGCTTATAGCTAATATTATAGCTGAAAAATTAAATGCTGATATTTTGGAATTAATGCCAGAAAAAGTCTACTTCAATTCAGGATTCAAGAAGTTTCTTTGGGGTGGTAAAAGCGTGATATTTAAAGAAAAACCAAAGCTTAAGAATAATGAGATTAATATAGAAGATTATAAAAATATATTTATTGGTACACCTATATGGGTAGGAACATATGCACCACCATTTAATACTTTTTTAGATATGTATAACATACAAAATAAAAACATTGGATTATTTGCCTGTCATGGTGGCGGTGGAGCATCAAAATTTTTTAAGAATGTAAAGAAAAAAATTCCTAATAATAATTTTATAGGAGAAATTGATTTTTTTGAACCGATTAAAAATGATAAAGATGAAAACATAGAAAAAGCAATAAAATGGATAGATAAAATTATTATGTAAATAAGAGAGTCAGTAACTCAAATTTGTTACTGACTTTTTAAATTATATTTGGAGGAAACTTTCATGAATTTTGAGTACAAAGGTGAAAAAATAGATTTTAAAATTATACGAAGAAAAAGAAAATCTATTTGTATAAAGATTGATATTACTGGAGAAGTACAAGTTATAACTCCTATGAGTATATCAAAAGAATATATATTAAATTTTGTTAATTCTAAAGGTAATTGGATTATTGAAAAGAGAAAAGAATTAAAAAATGTGTTAAATAAGAAAGTGAAGAGAGACTTCAAGAATGGAAGTACATTTATGTATTTGGGAAAGGAATATCCCCTTCATTTAATTTTTAATGATAAAGTTAAAACTGTATCTGTAAACTTAATTGCTGTAGATTTAACTTCAAATATAGAACAAGATTTAAAGTTTATTGTAAACACTAATACATATGATAATGATAAATTAAAAAAAGCTTTAGAAAGTTGGTATAGAAAAGAGACTTTAAATATAGTTAAAGAGAGAATAAACTTACATAAATCTAGATTTAAAGGCAAGATAACTAAAGTCACAGTTAAAGAGCAAAAAAGAAGATATGCCAGTATAAATATAAAAAATGAAACCTTTTTTAATTGGCGAATAAGTATGGCTCCAATTGAAGTAATTGATTATATTGTTGTGCATGAAATGTGTCATATGGATTTTAGAAATCATTCAAAACAATTTTGGAATAGAGTAAAAGAAGTTATACCAAATTATAAAATATATCATGATTACTTAAAAGAAAATGGGATTAATATGACTATAGATTAATAAGATGTGTAAGGGTTGTTATAAAGATAAATAGTTTTATATTAAATGTTACAGATAGATTATAAAAAGATGTTTTTTTGCATATATCAACACATTACTAAAACACAGTCTATAATTAGAATTAAATATAATAAAGCAAAAAGATTCATATACCGGTTGTTGGTGCGTTGATTTTTTTATGGTATTTTTCATTTGCACAATGGAATACTTTTAGCAAGGTGGAAGGATATTTAGAAGCTATATCACTAATGTTTCCTTTAGTAATAGGTATTGCAACTTCAATGGTTGTAGAGCAAGAATTTATGGCTGGAGAATTTAAAGAAATTTTAGGAACTCAATATGGAAAGACAAAATGCCTTTTAAGTAAAATTCTTATTTTGCTTTGTACAGGATTTCTATCTACTATATTAGCTGTAGGAATTTTCTTTATCGGATTTCAATATATTTTAAAGCAAAATGAATTATCACTAAACTTTTATATTAATTCAGTATTAATTATATTTGCAAGTCAAATTTTCCTTTACTTATTTCATTTATGGATAAGCTTTATTTTAGGAAATGGTGGATCTATTGGAATTAGTATATTTGAAAGTTTAATTTCTGAATTGCTGATTACAGGGCTTGGAGAGGGGATATGGCAGTGGATACCATGTGCATGGGGAATAAGACTTATAGCTTATTTTTCTATCAATTGGGTAAATAATGGAATAAATCCTAATGGATTTGCAAGTTTTTATGTTGGGATTCAGAATAGTATTGCATTAACTATTTTATTAGCAATATCATTTGTAGTTTGGTTTAAATCTTATGAAGGAACAAAGTATGTTTAAAAGTTAGAGTTTTTAATAATATTACAATTTAAGTAACTTCTTTAAAGATTATTATAATATTTTAAGTTATATCTTATTTGGTATGATAAGCATATATATTAATAATAAAATGATTAATGTTTATAGGGAGATTATATGAAAAGACTACTTTTAATATTATTATCTTTAATATCATTTATAATGTTTGTTGGATGTGAAAAATTCAAAAATAATACAAAATTAGTATATGAACCATTATCAGAAAAAGAAGAGTGTTTATTAGATCTTACAGGAAATGAAGTATTAATGTATAAATTAAATAATATACCTGGTGATAAAAAATATGATATTTCATTAATTTATGAAGTTTATAAAAATACAGAAAAAATAAAAGAAGAAGTTATTACAGGTTTTAAGGAAGATGAACCTAGTGGAAAAAGTGAAATTGAAACATTAGGATTAAATATTCATAACAATGAAATAAGGTTTATTTCGGGTAAAGAAGGGGCTTATGCTAGTGGAAGCTATAATTTAGATGAAGATTTAAGCAAGTATTCAAAGGCTTTTTTTACGAACAATGCAAATTTAACAATTGGAACAGATATATATATTTATTATGCTAACTCAGGAGATGAAATTAGGACTGATATTCCATTAGGGGTTCCTATTAAATTAAGTAATATAAATGATATTTTAAAAGATAATGAATATACTGTTTTAATTAAATTGTCTTTTAAAGAAATATAGCAAGCAGGGGGAATAAGAGTGGCACATATTTTAGCTATAGATGATGAAGTGGGAATATTAAATATTATAAAGGTTGCATTAGAAAAAGAAGGACATGTAGTAACCATTGTTTCTAAGGCTAATGAAATTTCATATAACCAATATACTAAATATGATTTAATATTATTAGATGTAATGATGCCAGAAATTGATGGATTTACTTTGTGTAATAAAATTAGAAATTTGGTAGATTGTCCTATGGTGGAGATGACTATATAACTAAGCCTTTTGGAATAAGTGAATTAAGAGCTAGAGTAAATGCACATTTAAGAAGGGAATGTAGAGAAAAACAAAATGCCTTTTATATTTCTGAACTTAAATTTTATATAAATGCAAAAGAAATATATAATAATGAAGAATTAATTCCATTTACAAAAAGTGAATATAATATATGTAAATATTTGGCATTAAATCATGGACAAGTATTTTCAAAGGAACAAATTTATGAAAGTGTTTATGGATATATCAATATGCTACTAAAATAGAGCCAAAGAATAGTAATATGAAAAAATTAAAGTAGATAAATATATTTTCAATAAATTTATCTACTTTAATTTTCTTATGTATTTAGTATTTTCAAATACGAAGAAATTATATTTAAAACATCATTTATTTAAATCTTTATATATAACAAACTTATTGTTTTTTAGTATTTCAAAAAATTTAATTAATCTTTGATAGAATACTTTATCATCATCATCAAAATTTTTTTTAACCGTTTCTGCTATTTCTCCAATATTTTTTATATCATCAATGCAATTCCAAACAAAGCTTCCATGCTGGTCTAGTTTTATTTCGCTTTTTCGAGGCACTTTAAATATTTTTTGTGCTATTTTATCAAATATACCAGTTCGTATTACCTCTACAACTACAATATCATTTTCTATAGATTCCCAGGTAAATTTAGGATTTCTAACTGGTACATAATCTAAATAATTTATATTTTTTTTCTTCAACTTTATCTCCTTCTAATATTTAGATAGCGCTAAAAGATATTTTATCATATTAGGCAATTTTAAATAAATAACTAGTTAGTATGCTAGTTTACTTTCATATACCTTACTAAAAAATATCTTTTAACGCTTTTCACTAAAATATTTATTTTAAATTATTTATTAGTTAAGCTTGTTTTTTATCTTTATTCCAAATTGAGAATTTAAATAAAGTTAATACTAAAATTAAAAATGCAATTAGAGCACCAATATTACCTAAAGATATTTTTGATGATAAATCTATAATTTTACCTATTGATTTTCCATTAATATTAATTATTGCCAATATAGCAAGGAGTATACCTACTAATCCTTCTCCGGCAATAAGTCCTGAAGTATATAAAATACCTCTATCAATTGCATCTTTTCTCTTTTCTTTACTTATTTTTTTCTTCTTTTCAAAGTATAATCTTACAATACCACCAACCATAATTGCTGAACTTAAATGAATTGGTAAGTATAATCCAACAGCAAATGGTAATACCGGAATTCCAAGTATTTCAACTGCAACTGCAATACCTACACCTATAAATACTAAATTCCATGGTAGATTTCCATTCATAACTCCTTCTACAACCATTTTCATTAATGTTGCTTGTGGTGCTGGAAGCTCTGCTGATCCATATCCCCATGCTGAGTTTAATAAATAAAGTACTCCACCGATTGTTAATGCAGAAATTGTAACTCCTATTAGTTCACCAATTTGTTGTTTATATGGAGTAGATCCTACAATATAACCAGTTTTTAAATCTTGTGAGGTATCTCCAGCTATTGCTGCAATTATGCATATTACTGATCCAATTGCTATAGCAGATAGCATACCTTTTTGTCCAATATTTCCTGTTGCTTTTAAAATCATAGTTGTTATAAGTAATGTAGCTATTGCCATACCAGATACTGGGTTATTACTACTTCCAACTAATCCAACAAGTCTTGATGATACAGTTGCAAAGAAGAATCCAAATAATGCAATTAATATTGCTCCACCAAATGAAACTGGAACGGCTGGAACTAATCCTATCATAATTATAGTAAGTACTATTAAAATTAAAACTATGCTCATAGGTATATCTTTATCTGTCCTAGATAATTTTTTATCAGATTGATTTCCAGAAAAATCTTTGATTGCTTGAATAAAAGTTGTGACTATTAAAGGCAATGATTTAACCAAACTAATAATACCTCCAGCAGCCACGGCTCCTGCTCCTATGTATTTTAAATAGTTTGCCCAAAGTTCAAATGAACCTAATGCACTAATTGGAACTGTTGCTGGATAAAAAACTGAACTTCCACCAAATAAGCTAATTAAAGGTAGTATTGCAATCCAACCTATTATACCACCTGCAAACATATATGATGATATTTTAGGTCCACATATGTATCCAACACCAATAAGAGCTGGTAATACATCCATTCCAACTGCTGATCCTTTATAAGAAGAAATTTCATAATGAACTCTACTTGGAAATATTTTAAGTCCATCTCCTATAAATTTGTAAATAGCTGAAATACCAAGTCCTGCAAATACAGCTGTTGCTTTAGTTCCACCTTCTTCTCCAGCTAATAAAACCTCTGCACAAGCAGTTCCTTCAGGATATGGTAATACTCCATGTTCTTTAACAATAAGTGCTTTTCTTAGTGGTATCATAAATAATACTCCAAGTATTCCACCACATAATGCTATAATTGAAATTTCAAAAAGAGAAGGAGCAGCTTGTCCCCACTTTTTCATCCATATAAATATTACAGGTAGAGTAAAGATTGCACCTGCTGCAACAGATTCACCTGCTGAACCTATAGTTTGTACCAAATTGTTTTCTAAAATAGAATCTTTTCTTAATATAATTCTTATAACTCCCATTGAGATAACCGCTGCTGGTATTGAAGCTGATACTGTCATACCAACTCTTAATCCTAAATAGGCATTAGCAGCTCCAAAAATAACAGCCAAAAGTATTCCTAATAATATTGAAGTAATTGTAAACTCAGGTAATACTTTATCAGCCGATATAAATGGCTTAAATTCTTTGTTTTTTTCCATTATTTTTCCTCCCTATATAATGCAAAATTGATTATGAACAATTTAAATAAAATTTTGATCGGTTGTATAATGTTCATATCAATTTTTTGATATTTATATAATAAAAACATAACTATGATATCATATTATTAACTATTTTTCAACAAATGAGGATTTTAATGTAAAAGTAATCATATTATTTATAAATTTTTAATAGGATTTTAAAAGGTGATTTATGTTTGAAAAAGTTAATTATTATTAGTAAAAAATTCAAAAATATAGAAAATGGATATTTGTTGAATAAGATATAAAGGAACTTATATTTCAATAGGGTAATTATAAGATTTACAAGTTTATAGAACTGATTTTTAAAAATATTTTATGAAAAACTTTAAAATACCGTAAATTCATTTGTATATTGAATAATTACGGTATTTCTTAGTGGTTTTAAAAACAAAATGTTAGAGATGTTATTTTCCTCTATGTTTTGCTTTCTTTTTTTGTTGTTTTAACTGAAATTTTCTGTTCTTTTTATCTTCCTTTTTTTGTTTATTAAAAGATTTTCTTTCTAATTTGTTTTGTTCATGCTGTAACTTTAATGCCTGTTGAGATTTTGTTCCTACACCAGTATTTTTAAGTTGTTTATTAATCAATCTTTTCATACGTTTAGGATTCAATTTACGTTCAGCACGATTTGATTCTGTAATAATAGGTGAACTATAACGTAATCTATACAAATTTTTTAGGATAAAGTCATATACTTCATAATCTTTAGGCTCTTGTCCAAAAGTTATTTTAGAAATTTTTAGTGTACCATCTGAAATATATTCATAAATTCCAACCCAAAATGGTTCCTCAAAAAATACAGTTAGTTTTGACGTTACTTTGTTCATGTTAATTCCTCCTTAAATAATTATAAACAAAGAAAGGACAACCAAGGAGGCAGGTTACTGATAGCAATAAATGCTATGCCCGGACTATCAACCGGGACTGTGTTTTTATCTCTGTATATTTAATTTTACCCAATAAGATTAATTTTTAAAGGGTAATAATATATTTATATTATTATAATAGGTTAATATATTTTATTTTAAAACTAAAGTTATTTTCTCAGTAGATGTTTCAAGAAACATATCTAAAGTTTTCATTTCTTTTCTACACATATCTAAAATTCTATTTCTTGATAACTTTCTTTGATAATAGTCGTGTACATATCTATTTCTTAATTTGATAATTCCTTGAAGTTTCTTTGAATCTTCTTTAGAGATAAATCCAAAGTCACTAGATAATTGAACTATGTCAGGCCCAGATTTATTTGGTATAAAATTATCAGTAGAAACTAAATAAGTTTCACACATATCAATTATAAATTCGCAAAAAGAATTAAAATAAGAAATCATAGCTTCATCAACTATTTCATCTTCACTATTTGGACTTCTTTCTAAACATTCGCGTATTCTAAATAAAAAAACTTTACTTTCAGAAAAATTTTCTTCTAACTTTTCTTTTTTGTATTTATAATAAACCATTTCTATACTCCTTTAAATTTTTTAAATTTTCTTCTCGTATTATTTCCAAGTATTCCCTATCTCTTTTAAAAGTAGAATAGCCCAAGATATAATCTAAATATTTTTCTTTTAAAATAATTATTTTATCATTACTATTTATAAGTAGTTCGCCAAATGGATAAACAAAACCATTTATAAATGTTAGATGTATATTATCATGTTGAAAATGATTTTGTAAAATACGCACTAAATAATCTTCAATTTCCAGTTCGTCTGCCCATTCTAGTTCTTTAATAGATAGAATCATAATATCTATATCACTTCTGTTTTTATCAAAACAATCTTCATTATAACTTCCAAAAGTACCAATACATATAATGTTTTTTAGATTACTTAAATTTAATGTACAATCAGATAATTTAACTCTATCCATATATTATCACTCCAATTAAATTTTATCACATATATCTTTATTATATCATAAAGCAATTAATGAAAATATATACTGATATTTAAGATTTATAAATTATAACTAATGAAACAATCGAATGGTAAAAATTTGTATATATGCATTATGAATGGTAGAATATATAAAAAAGGTAACTAATAGTTAAATATCTTAAGGAGGAAATTTTAATGCTAAATAAAAAGCTAAGTAGGATATTAGGTCCAGTTCTTGGTATTATGGTATTTATGGCAAGCTTAAGTATAGGACAAGTAAAAGTTTTAGCAGATGATAAGGGAAATGATAATTCAGTAGCTTTAAAGAACGCAATCTGCCATGATTATAAAGACTATTCAATTAACATAAACAAAAGCGTTGAGCAAAATGGTTTTAAAGTAACTTTAGATAAGGTCACTGGAACAAAACATTTTTTAAAAGTACAAGTAAAAGTTCAAAGTGCTAAGGCTCTTGATAAAGAGGAAATGGAGGACATAATAGCTAAAATAACATTTAACGAAAATGGTGAAAGTATTGGAAAAAGTGGGTCGAGATGGACTGAATATATAGATGATAATACAGCATTAATTAATATAACAGAGGAAATTGAGAATGCAGAATATATAGAAAAAGGCGATTTGAGAGTAGATATAGCAATTCCAAGTTATAAGATTAATGCAGGAATAGATGCATATGTGGATTTTTCAGAATCGTTCAGAAATACATTGGAAAAAGAAATATCTGTAGACGTTCCAAAACTTAACCTTACACTAAATAAATTAGAAGCTGATATTATGGGAACTAAACTTAAGTATACATCACATTGCGCAGAAAGAGATCAGGATAAAGAAGATACTATAGGTTCATCAATGATATTAAAAGTAGGAGATAGAATGTACAAAACTAGCTCAGCAGGAAATTATTCTTTTAATGACAAAGAAAGTGAAGGAAGTTATAGAGCAGAAGCTGTAACGTATGCAAAGCTTAAAGATGAAAATGACTTTAGTATAATACCAGTAAACTGTGATATGTCTTATGATGAAGTAAACAAAACTTATGATAATAATATAATGGAATATTATGAAAAACTAGATTCTAGTAAAGAAACACTTAATAATGTTAAATATTTAAAAGAATTTAAATTTTCTGATGGCACTAAGGGAGAGATATATAATATAGAAAGAAAAGACAATATAGTAAAAGTATATTGCAAAGGAAATTCACAAAAAGAAAGTTTATTAATGGCAAGCAATATGTATATGAATTATGAATTTGATGATTCTAATGTTGGATTAAATGATATGTATGATTATAATAAACATATGAGCTTTTATAAGGATAAAAATGAAGATCTTGGTTATATTGTGGAATTTAATAATGTAGATAAGGATAAAATATTGAATTTAGATATTTATTCTGCCATAAGTCAAATAGATAGATTTAAATTAGGTGATGAAGTAGAGATATCTAAATAATTTAGATATTATTGGTTTCTATTTATAAGTTTATAAGCTTTTAATGAGTAGAGTTAAATTTAAAAGGGAGAGAGTTTAATGATAAATAGAAAGCTAAGTAGGATATTAGGTCCAGTTCTTGGTAGTATGGTATTTATAACAAGCTTAAGTATAGGACAAGTAAAAGTTTTAGCAGATGATAAGGGAAATGATAATTCAGTAGCTTTAAAGAACGCAATCTGCCATGATTATAAAGACTATTCAATTAATATAAACAAAAGTGTTGAGCAAAATGGTTTTAAAGTAACTTTAGATAAGGTTACTGGAACAAAACATAATTTAAATGTAGTTTTAAAGGTAGAAAGTGATAAGCCTATTGATAAAGAAAAAACAGAAAAATTTATAAGTGAAGTAACTTTGGGAAATAGTCATAGTAATAACAGTTGCATATGGTTTGATTATTTAGATGATAAATCATTTATAATGCATTTGAATGGAAAAAATCATGAAGATAAAGAAAAATTTCCAGAAAAAGGAGAACTGAGAGTAGATCTTGCGTTACCAAATTACAAAGTTAATGTAGGAATAGATGCTTATGTAGATTTTTCAAAGTCATTTAAAAAGATGATACAAGAAAAAATAGCTACTAAAATACCAGAGTTTAATTTAGTTTTAGATGAACTAGAATCAAATGTTGTGGGAACTAGATTTAAATGTAGTGGGACTTATGATGAAAAAAATAATGAAGAAAAAGATTCGGTAAATTCCTTTTTGATATTAAAAAAAGGAAATATAATGTATAGACTATCTTCAGATGGATTCTGGTTATCTGATGGGGAAGTAGAAGGTGAATATATAGCTAATTCAGCAACTTATGATAGGATTAAAGATACTAATGACTTGAGTATTATTCCAATAGTTGGTCATATGTCATATGAAGAAATGTATAATATGTATGAAAAAGATAAAGAAAATATTTTTAATGATAAAGATAAGGAAATATTAAACAATGTAAAATATAAAAAATCATTTGAATTTTCTGACGGAAATAAAGGCGAAATATATAATATAGAAAGAAAAGATAATAAAATAAGAGTTTATTGCAAAGGAAGTACAGAAAAAGCAGGATTTTTAATGGCAAGTAATATGGTTATGTATGATGAACCAAATAAAGAGACTGAGAGTTTTAATAATACCTATGATGGAAGTAAATATATGAGTTTTTATAAGAATCCAAATGATGAACTTGGGTATATTGTAGAATTTGGAAATGTTAAAGATAATAAATTAAAAGAAATTCATTTTGATTGTACTACAAGTGAAATAGATAAATATGAAATAGGTAATGAAGTAGAGATATCTAAATAACTAAAATATAGAGCTATACTAAACTTGATTAAGTGAAATTAGTATAGCTCTATTTTTATATATTATACAGTTTTTTTAAAAATCTAAATTTACATAATAGTTTATTAATTTAAGTAATATTAAATACTCATCTTTTGAATCGTTTCCCAAGTAATTTGATAGTCTAGGTAGTGATACTGTAACTAAAGTAAGCATTAATGTATTAACTAAATTCATGATTCTTTGTGCAGTATAATAATATCCTATTTACTTATATTTATTTTACAAGTTTACATTTTGTTGGTTAATATGTCAATTAAATAAATAAATAAGATATAATGAGTTTTTAAGGAGAGGATATGTTGTAGAATTTAATATACCTCTATTTTTATTTGTAAAGAAAATTATAGAATTTTTAAAGTATGAAAGGATTACAAAACCTAAATAGAGAGATTTATACTTTAATTGTTTATTGTCAATTTAAATATGGAGTAGCCACCTTTTTAAATATGTTATAATTTACCTTAAAATTTAAATTTATTTAAAATATTGATAGATATATTAATTTTTAAACGAAGTATTAAGTGTAAGTGATAAAGCACATTAAAAAACAATAAATCAGTATGTGTTTTTATGTGTGTAAATTAATAGAGCAAGCTTGTTTTAGAGAGAAGGTTAAAAATGAAAATCGAAGAGAAAAACTTTATTTTTGAGTTAATGAAGAAAAATGAAAAAGCTTTAGATTATGTTATTGATAATTATGGATGGATTATTAAATCTATAGTAAAAAAGCATTTATATAATCTACAAAGTATTCAAGACGAATGTATTAATG
The DNA here is from genome assembly GCF_001735765.2 of Clostridium taeniosporum. Taxonomy (NCBI): domain Bacteria; kingdom Bacillati; phylum Bacillota; class Clostridia; order Eubacteriales; family Clostridiaceae; genus Clostridium; species Clostridium taeniosporum. Next base: position 1,897,448 of record NZ_CP017253.2, on the reverse strand, counting down.
ATATATTTCTTGGAATTTGGAATAATATTAAAAGTTTTGATAGAGATAAAGGGGATTTTAAAAATTGGGTAGCTGGAATATCTAAATTTAAATGTATTGATTATAAAAGAAAGTATCTAAAAGGTTTAGAATATGCGAACATAGATGATTTAAATATAAGTATTCCAGATAATACACATGAGGAGATTATAAAAAGTGAATTAGATACGGATATTAAGGACATGCTAAGCTGTTTAAAAGAAAAAGATAGAGATTTATTTTATAAGGTATATATTGAAGAAAAAGAAATCAATGATATAACCAAAGAAATGGGTGTTAAAAGACACGTTATTTATAATAGATTGTCTAGAGGAAAGAAAAAAATTCAAAAGATATTTAAGGTGCTAGAAAGTAGAGGGTAGGAATATGAAAAATGATATATATACTATGTTAAACGAAGTAAATATAAATATAGATGATTATGAAAGAAAAGATTTTAATGATATAGAGAAGAAAAAGATAAAATCTAATTTAAAAAAATCAATTTTAAAAAAGAAGCCTAGAAAAAGAGGGATGATAGCAGCAGTAGCTATTGCAATTTTAACAATTGGTGTATTTGGAAGTAATATTCAGGCAGCAACATTATTAAGTATAAAGGAAGATATGACTAGCTTCTTAGGAATAGAAAGAAATTTAGATGAATATAAGACTGTTGTAAATAAAGCTATAACTTATAATGGAATAACAGTTCAATTAAATGAAGTAATATTAGATGGAAATGAAATGACAGTTTCTTATAATATAAGTTCTGATAAAAGATTAGAAGAGTATGAGTCTTACGATGCAGATAATGATATTTATATAAATGGGAAAAAATTAAGTACTGGAGCCAGTGGTAGTGCTGGAAATATTGACGATTATACTACACAATCAGTATTAACTTATACTTTAAAAGATAAAGATTTAAGTGGAGATTTAAATATAAAAATATCTTGTTCAGGAATAATGTTAAACGATAAGTTTACAAAAGGAAAGTGGAATTTTGAATTTAAGACTAATGGTGATCAATTAAAAGTAGATACTAAGAAAATATTACTTAATAACAAATTTACTCTTGAAAATGGTCAAGAATATACATTGGAAAAATATACAGATAACTCTTTAGGTCAAAAGATTTATGCATCAATATCTAATTTTCAAACAAAATCCGCATATGATATAAGTTTAAAAGGAACTGATGATTTAGGTAATAAAGTCAAATTTTCTTTACGTCATCAAGAAAAAGAATATGGGTTGTTTAAGATAGAAAACATACATGGAAACCTTAATGAAAATGCTAAAATATTAAAGCTAACTCCATATGCAGCTAAATATCCAGAAAATAGTGGAAAGATGAATAACAAATATAAAAAAGTAGGAGAAGAATTTATAATAGATTTATCTAAACTAAAATAAAGCTTAAAGGTTTTTTATAAGAGATGTTTTAAAGATTGGTTGATATATGAAATAGGTAAAATGGTATTGTAATTGAATTTTGAAAATTTTTTACTTAGTCTGGTTTTACTTACTCATATATCAACATTTTTTATTTTTTGGGAATTTAAACTATTAATTTAGACTATTAAAGAATTTGTGATAATTTAAATTATGATATTGTTTTAAAGTTAAGAAATGAATTATAAAGGATAAAAGAAAAATATATTATTCTATTAGATTTTTTATATAGTTTTAAAAAGGAATATGGTGAAAAAATTTTTATTTTACTTGGATAATTAAGAGCAAATAATAGAACAATAATAGAGTAAATTAATTAGGAATATTTAAAAATTTATAAGAAAAGATAATAATGTCTTATAATTTTTACTTAAAATTAAAAAATATATTTGCTTTAGGAGGAATAAATAATGAAGGTAACAAACCCTGAAGAACTAACTAAAAAAATTAAAGAGTTAAGAGAAGCACAAAAGAAATTTGCTAATTTTAGTCAAGAGCAAGTTGATGAAATTTTTAGGCAAGCAGCTATGGCAGCTAATGACAATAGAATTAAGTTAGCTAAAATGGCAGTAGAAGAAACAGGAATGGGTATTGTAGAAGATAAGGTTGTAAAGAATCACTTTGCAGCTGAATACATATATAATCAATATAAAGATATGAAAACTTGTGGTGTATTAGAAGAAGATCTTACATATGGAATTGAAAAGGTTGCAGAACCAATAGGTGTTATAGCAGCTATAGTTCCAACAACTAATCCTACATCAACAGCTATATTTAAAACTTTAATAGCTTTAAAAACTAGAAATGCCATAATAATATCACCTCATCCAAGAGCAAAAAATTCTACAATTGCAGCTGCAAAAATAGTTTTAGATGCAGCAGTTAAAGCAGGAGCACCAAGTGGAATAATTGGTTGGATAGATGAACCATCAGTTGAATTATCTCAAAATGTTATGAGAGACTGTGACATAATACTTGCAACGGGTGGTCCTGCAATGGTTAAAGCAGCTTATTCATCAGGAAAACCAGCTTTAGGAGTTGGGGCAGGAAATACGCCAGCAATTATAGATGAAACAGCTCATATTAAAATGGCAGTTAATTCAATTCTTTTATCTAAAACATTTGATAATGGAGTAATTTGTGCATCAGAACAATCCCTTGTTGTATTAGATGAAGTTTATAATGAGGTTAAAAATGAGCTGGCTGAAAGAGGGGCTTATATTTTAAAACCAGATGAAATAGATAAGGTAAGAAAGATTATTTTAAATGAAAAAGGTGGATTAAATGCTGATATAGTAGGGCAACCAGCATATAAAATAGCAGCTATGGGTGGAGTTAATATTCCAGAAACCTCGAAGGTATTAGTTGCTGAAGTTGAATCAGTAGAACTTGAAGAACCATTTTCACATGAAAAATTATCACCAGTACTTGCTATGTATAAAGCTAAATCTTTTAAAGAAGCATTAGATAAAGCTGATAGATTAATAATACTAGGTGGTATGGGTCATACATCTATACTTTATACAAATGAAATAAAATGTAAAGATAGAATTGAAGAATTTGGTGAAAGAATGAAAACAGCTAGAACCCTTATAAATATGCCAGCTTCTCAAGGTGCAATAGGAGATTTATTTAACTTTAGATTAGCCCCATCTTTAACTCTTGGTTGTGGTTCATGGGGTGGAAACTCAGTTTCAGAAAATGTTGGACCTAAACATTTAATTAATGTTAAAACTGTAGCTAAAAGGAGAGAAAATATGCTTTGGTTTAGAGTTCCTGATAAAATTTACTTTAAATATGGATGTTTACCTGTAGCACTTCAAGAGTTAGGTGATATGGGTAAGAAAAAAGTATTTATAGTAACAGATAGAGTATTATTTGATTTAGGGTATACTGATAAAATCACTGAAGTATTGGATAGATGTAAAATCCATTATAAGATATTCTCAGATGTTGAACCAGATCCAACTTTAAAGGTTGCTAAAGCAGGAGCTAGAGAAATGTTAAGTTTTAATCCAGATGTTATAATTTCTCTTGGTGGAGGTTCTGCTATGGATGCTGCTAAGATTATGTGGGTTATGTATGAGCATCCAGAAATTAGATTTGAAGACTTAGCTATGAGATTTATGGATATAAGAAAGAGAGTATTTAAATTCCCATCTTTAGGAGAAAAAGCAATGATGGTTGCTATTGCAACTTCAGCAGGTACTGGATCAGAAGTAACACCATTTGCTGTTATAACTGATGAAGAAAGTGGAATAAAGTATCCATTAGCTGATTATGAATTAACTCCTGATATGGCTATAGTTGATGCGGAACTTATGATGACATCTCCTAAGGGATTAACAGCATGCGCAGGTGTTGATGTATTAGTTCACTCAATAGAAGCATATGTTTCAATAATGGCATCTGAATTTACTAATGGATTAGCTTTAGAAGCTATAAGATTAGTATTTAAATATTTACCACAAGCATATAATGAAGGTTTAACTAACATTAAAGCTAGAGAAAAAATGGCTCATGCTTCTTGTATGGCAGGTATGGCATTTTCTAATGCTTTCCTTGGAATTTGTCACTCAATGGCTCATAAACTAGGTGCATTCCATCATCTACCACATGGTATGGCAAATTCATTATTAATAAATGAAGTAATAAAATTTAATGCAAGTGATGCACCAACAAAACAAGCAGCTTTTGCACAATATAAATATCCAAATGCTACATATAGATTTGCTAGAATTGCAGATTATCTAGATTTAGGTGGAAAAAATGATGAAGAGAAGGTAGAATTATTAACTAAGGCTATTGAAGATTTACAAAGAAAATTAAGTATGCCGATGACAATAAAAGACGCAGGTGTAAGTGAAGATAAATTCTATGCTACATTAGATGAAATGGTTGAGCAAGCATTTGATGATCAATGTACTGGAGCTAATCCAAGATATCCATTAATGAGAGAATTAAAAGAAATGTATATAAATGCATATGGAACTAAACCTAAAAAACAAGGAACAGATAAAAAAGATAATAAAAAGAAATAAAGATTAAAATAAAAGTTAAATATTATTAGCTTAAATTATATAATACCTCGGTAGAAATATCGAGGTATTTTTTTATTCTTTAGGAATTTATAAAGATCTTAAAGTTGTGAATAACTTTTAAAATATTAAGTTTTAAAGGATACTAAAATATTATCGATTATTTTAGTATAGTAATAAAAACTAAAGATAAGAAGGTGTGTAATTATGGATATAAAAATTCTTATAGCAGAGGATGATGTGGTTTTTAGAGAACTCATATGCGATATAGTAAGAAAAGAGGGATATACACCAATTGAAGCATGTGATGGTAAAGAGGCAATAGATATATTCTTTGGTTTAAATGATATTGATCTTCTAATATTAGATATAATGATGCCTATATATGATGGAATAGAAGTCCTTAAAGAGATTAGAGAGAAGTCAGATGTACCAGTAATTATTTTAACAGCATTAGACGATGAAAAAAATGAGGTTTTTGGACTTGAAAAAGGAGCAGATGATTATATTGCAAAACCCTTTAGTTATAAAGTATTTACAGCTAGACTTAATAAGATTGTAAGAAAATTAAATAAAGAAAAAGTTAATGAAATAGTTACAGGTAATATAAGGATAAATCAAGAAAAACATAAAGTAATAGCAAATAATTTACAAGTTAAGTTAAATAATAAAGAATACAGTCTTTTGACTTACTTTATTAAAAATAGTGAAAGAATACTATCTCGTGATCAAATATTAAACAAAGTATGGGGATATGATTTTTGTGGAGATATAAGAACTGTAGATACACATATAAAAACTTTAAGAGCTAAACTTTTAGAATGTGGAAAATATATAAAGACAGTACGAGGTAGTGGATATATGTTTGAAGGAAAAGATCATGAAAACAATTAGAACAAAGTTACTTTTAATATTTACAGTAGTTATGATTTTCTTAGTTCTATGTGGAATATTTTTAAATTCAATATTTTTAGAATCTTATTATATTTATAAAAACAAGAAAATTTTTCTATCAGCTAATAAAAAAATTACTAGTAAATATATTAATGATAAAGAGAATATGGATGAGTACATAGATATGATAGATAATATTGACAATATAAGAACTATTATTGTTAATGAAAATTTCAACATAGAATATAATTCTTTTCCTAAAAAAGAACCTAATAGAAGAGATAGGGGTCTATCTAAAGAAATCAAAGAAACTATTTTAGAAAATGAAGATAAACTTTTAAATGAATATGTATATTATATTGAACAAAGACATGATGATAGTATGAATAAATTAATTTTTATTTCATCAATGAATAATGGTAAATTTATTATTTTAAGTAAATCTCTTAAGGGAATTTATGAAAGTGCTTCAATAGCAAATCAATTTTATATGCTTGCAGCATTAATAGTGATTATTATTGGAGGAATATTTATATTTATTTTTTCTAAAAAGATAACAAAACCCATTATAGAAATGAGTAACGTTGCAGAAAACATATCAAATCTTAAATTTGATAAACGTGTACACATTAATTTAAATGATGAAATGGGAAGTTTGGGAAAAAGTATTAATAAAATTTCAGAAAAATTAAGCACTAGTATAAATGATCTTAAGGAAGATGTAGAAAAACGAAAACAACTTGTTAGAGATATGTCTCATGAGTTAAAAACTCCAATAGGTATAATTAAAGGATATGCTGAAGGTATTAAATATGGTGTAGCTTATGATAAAGAAAAGATAGAAAGATATTGTTCAGTTTTAGTTGAAGAATGTGACAGAATGGACAGACTGATACAAGAACTTTTAAATCATTCTATGATGGAATCTGGTACGGTTAAAATAAATAGGACAAGTTTTCAGATTAAGGAATTTGTAACAAAGATAATAGAACGATTTAGTCAAATATTTATTGATAAATGTATTGATTTTAAATTGGTATGTGAAAATAATTATGTTATATCTGCTGATAGTAACATGTTAGAAAAAGCCATAAATAATTTTATTACAAATGCTATTGATCATGTAGATGGAAGAAGAGTTATTGAATTAACCATTGAAAATAAAGAAGATGGAATAGAAATAAGTGTTTTTAACACAGGAAGTTATATACAAATAGAAAATCTCGAGAAAATTTGGGATGTGTATTATAAGACAGATAAAGCGAGATCTAGAACATATGGAGGTCATGGATTAGGATTATCAATTGTAAAATTAATAGCAGATCTTCATGGAGGTAGTACTAAAGTGAAAAACATAGAAGATGGTGTAATATTCTCTCTTAAAATACCAAATTGTATTATAAAATTAGATAAATAAAGGCTTTATATGAATTTAGTCAAATGAATGATCAAAAAATGTTTTACATTTATTTTTATTAATAAATAATTTTAGATATCACTAATATAAATGGAAATTTATTCTCTAAAATATGTTATTTATTTATTTCACATAAATTTCACAAAAAAGTTTTATTATATATTTAAATTAGTTATTAACGAATGCGCTTAAGGTCAAATCAGTAAATGAAATAGGGATTAAAAGGAGAGAGAATTATGAAAAAAAATAAATTATTAGTAATGGCTGTTGCAGCTATAATGGCAGTGTCAAATGTGGTTCCAGCATTTGCAGTTGAAACTACTACACAAGATTTGCCAGTTGATACAAATGTGACTGACACTATTCTACAAGATGTGCCAACTACTGAAATAAATACTGAAACAACTACTGAAGAAAATATTGATTTAGATTTTGATAGTGATATTGTAGGGGATGTTGAAGCAGGTATAGAAACAGATTCTGAAGTTCAAGAACTTACTGAAATAGAGATATCTACAAAACTTAGTGAAAAAGCAGCACAACTTGGAGTAGATATTACAGGTTTATCACAAGAAGAAGTAAGATCTAAGATAAGAGAAGCATTAGCAGTACAACTTGGAATTGATATAACAGGATTATCAGAAGAAGAAGCAAAAGCTAAAATAAGAGAAGCTATGGATGAGAAAGATTTAAATACACCAGAAAGACTTATAGAAAAAGCAGAAAAACTAGGAGTGGATATTACAGGTTTAACAACAGAAGAAGCAAAAGCTAAAGTAAAAGTAGCTATTGAAGCAGAAAAGCTTGCAAAACTTACTGAAAGAGCTACAAAGTTTGGAGTAGACATAACAGGATTAACAAGAGAAGAAGCAAAGATTAAAATAAGAGAAGCAGTATCAATAAGACTTGGATTAGATATAACAGGATTATCACAAGAAGAAGTAAAAGCTAAAATGAAAGCTGCTATTGAAGAGAAAAAATTAGCAAAAGTTACTGAAAGAGCTACAAAACTAGGAGTAGATATTACAGGACTTAATAGTAAAGAAGCAAAAGATAAAATTAGAGAAACACGTAAAGAAACAAAGGAAGCAATAAAGGAAGCTAGAAAAGAAACAAAAGAACAAGCAAAAGAAGCTCGTAAACAGCTAAAAGAAACAAAGAAAGAAAATCATAAAATAAAAAAAGAAAATCATAAAGCAAAAAAAGAGAATCGTAAAACATCAAAAAAAATGAAATAGCAATTTAGAAGGAGTCATAGATAGTTTTGTATAAAAGCAAAATTATCTATGATTTTTTTATTCTTTAGAAATTCAATATAAAAATTATATTTCTATTAATTTAAAAGATATGAATAAATATAAAATTGATATATCTGCAATAGAAGGAATGGAAATAATTAAAAACAATAATAGAATAAGTGAAGAATTTTTTGAATTTTATTGTGTATCTAGAAGATATAGGAATAGATTGGTTCATAGATATAAAATGCCTAAAGATAAAGAAATTCTATTAAATATGGAAAATAATTTAAAGTTTATTTATGAACTTGAATTAAGTATAAAAAATATAATTAAAACAAAATAATATCATATATAATTATTTTACTATAACTAGAATTAAAATTGTGATATGATATATTAAAATAAAAAATAGAAGAGATGGATGAATTAATGGATAAAAATAAAAAACAAAGTACTGGATTAAACTATAATAAGGCAGTAAAGCAAAATAAAAATTTTATGTATAATGATTTGAGAAGAAGTAATTGTTATAACTGTGATTTTACAGGTTCAAATTTCAATTTTGCAAGTTTTAGAGGAGCTCATTTTAAAGATTGTAATTTTTTTGAATGTACATTTAAATCTGCTGAGTTTATAGGAAGTAATCTTAAAAAAAGCAAATTTAGAAGAGCTAAGCTTGAAGATACTGTATTTGAAGGGGTAAATTTAAGTGGAGCAGATTTTAGAGATGCAAAATTAAAAAATGTAATATTTGTAGCTACTGATTTAAGTAATGTTAAGAATTTAGAACTTAATAAATCATCAATTAGAATATTTGAAGAGCATCCAATTATTGAAATGAGTGAAGAATTAAAAAACTCTATAAATTTAGCATTAGAAAATGAAAAGATAAAAAAATCAAGACTTCTTGATAATAAAGATGGTGATATTAATACTTTGAGTGTAATGATACTTTTAGAAAAGTTTAATGAAAAGAGTTTAATATCTGGATTAAAAATTCTTTGTGATAGAGTAGATAGAGATTTTTGTACTTTAAGCTACATAGTAAAAGCTATACAAACTTATCAAAAAGAGGGAATAATATAAAATAAAAGCGTGGCTAAAAGTCGCGCTTTTATTTTATAGTACAATCGAGAATGTAGAATAATTTGTGTAAATTAAATATTTTAATATATTGTATAACTGGAAATTATGTTTCCAGTTATATTTTTAATATTTTTACAAATACTAAAACTACGTGGTTTCATAATTTTAGTATGCACTAAAATAAGTATTATATACTGTAATTTTCTAATAAGTACAAGCTATATTGCTAACGCTTCCTCGATTCTATCTTTGAACATTATTTCTAATTTTAAAAGAGTTATTCCCCAATTAGCTATTGGTGAAGTCCATTTTTTCATAACTTGATCTGTTGCTAAATATAATGATTTTCGCAAAGAATCATCTGTTGGAAATACTGTTCTAATTTTAGTGAATTTTCTTAATTGCCTATTAAATCCTTCTAGTGCATTAGTAGTGTAAATCATTTTTCTAATTTCTTTAGTATATGAAAAATATGTAGACAATCTATCCCAATTTTCATACCATGAATCTATTACAGTACTATAAACATCATCCCATTTATTCTTTAGCCTATCGAGCTGCGTTAGCGCTATCTCCTCTGTATCTGCTTTATACACCAGTTTTAAGTCTTTCATAAATTCTTTTCTATTTTTATATGATACATATTTCATTGAATTTCTTATTTGATGTATTATGCAATTTTGAATACATACTTTTGGAAAAACAGCTTTAATAGCATCTGGTAATCCTCTTAAACCGTCCATACATGCAATTAATATGTCTTTAACACCACGATTATTTAAATCATTACAAACGCTAAGCCAAAATTTTGCTCCTTCGGCTTCGCCAATCCATATTCCTAATATATCTTTATAGCCTTCCATATCAACACCCATGCAAATATAAGCAGCCTTTGTAACTATTCTATGTTCGTCTCTCACTTTAAAATGAATAGCATCCATATAAACTATAGGATACACAGGATCTAACATTCTATTTTGCCATTCAGCAGCTGCAATCATTACTTTATCTGTTATTTTAGATATCATTGATGGAGATACATCTATTCCATATAATTCTTCCAGTTCGGATTGAATGTCTCTTGTAGACATTCCACGAGCATATAAACCAATTATTTTTTTATCTAATTCATTACAATCAGTTTCATATTTTCTTATAGTTCTTGGTTCAAACTCTGATTTTCTATCTCTAGGAATATCTATAGGTATCTCCCCGTAGCTGCTTCTAACATCTTTTTTTGAATACCCATTTCTATAATTCTTGTCACTATCGTTATCGGTTCTCTCATATTTTTCTCTACCTAAATGTTCTTCCATTTCAGCTTCAAGTAGTTGTTGCATAACATCTTTTAATAATCTTTGCATTAACCCATTCTTACCCACAACATCGTCCATACTTTTGCATTTCTTTATTTCTTCTTGATAATTTATATCTGGTACTCTCATTTGTAATCCTCCTCTAATATTCATAAGTATATTATTCCAAATCTACCATAAAACCATTCAAAAAAAGATGTAGTAGATTTGCTTTTACACAAATCTCACTACATCCCCGTACAATCAAGTACTAATAGGTTTTTTATTATTTTTTGGTTTATTAAATTTATTAGAGAATACTATTTTTAAGAGTAATGGTGTAATTACTGTTGTTATAATTATCATTATTATTATTGGTCCAAAAAATACAGAGGACATTAAACCTAATTCAGCACCTTTATCTGCAACAATTAATGCCACTTCACCTCTAGATACCATACCAGCACCTATTTGAAGAGATTCTAAAGAAGAAAATTTACATAGCTTGGCAGCAACACCACAACCTAAAATTTTAGTTAAAATGGCTATTATTACAAGTACTATAGAAAATATAATCATTGATAATGTCATTGCTGGTAACTTAAATTTTATCCCTATACTTGCAAAAAATACTGGGGAAAGTAACATATAAGATAATATTTCAAAACGTGATGCTATATATTTAGAATAGGTAGTTTTTGAAATTATAAGCCCAGCTATAAAAGCACCAGTTATATCAGCAACTCCAAAAAATACTTCTGCACAATAAGAAAGAACTAAACAATATACAAAAGATAGTATTACAAATCTACGCATACCTTTTCCATGATGCAATTGTATTTTTGCAAAGAATTTATAAAATATAAAACAACAAATTGCAGCAAAGATAAAAAATTCGAAAATTTTAAATAAAACCAACCAAACATTTATATTTGAGTCTGCAAAACTAGTAACTATAGTTAATGCAATTATACCTAAAATATCATCTATAATTGCAGCGCCCAAAATGGCACTTCCAACATTTGTACTAAGCTTGCCCATCTCTCTTAGGGTTTCAACGGTTATGCTAACAGAAGTGGCTGTGAGTATAACTCCAATAAATATATTTTGTAAAATTATACTGGAAGATGCATCAGAAATAGATGGATCATTATTAAATATAGAACCAACTAAAAATCCCCCTATAAGTGGTATAAGCACACCTGTTAATGCAATAATAAATGAAGAATGTCTACTTTTTTTTAATTGGTTTATATCTGTTTCTAAACCAGCACAAAACATTAAAACAATTACTCCAATTTCAGAAAGTTTAGTTAAAAACTCAGTTTCATGTAAGAGGTTGAAAACAGTAGGCCCAAATAGAACACCAGCCATTAATGCTCCAACCACTTGAGGAAGCTGAAATCTTTTGTTTGCTATTCCTAAAACTTTTGTAGTTAGTAGTATTAAAGCTAAATCAAATAAGAAATGATAAGAATTCATAAATAGTATCCCTCCTTTATGTATTCAATAGAAATATTAAACAAAAATTCTATATAGTATATAATACTATTCAAAATAATACTAATTAGTACAAAAACAAATAGAATTATTAGAGTTTATTAGTACTATAAACGTTTAAAATTTAATAAATATATTTTTAATATTGTAGAAAATATTAAATTAAAATAATATAAAAACATATCTTAGTATTATATTAAAGATAAAAATAAAAAAGGTTCAACTTTAAATAAAATTGAACCTTTTTATAGTAAATTATTTTATATTTTTACTATAATAAAAATAGCTAGCTATTATAGGAATAATACTTGCAATAAGTATTGCAGTTACCAAAATTATAAATTGAATATTTCCAGTAAAAAATAGAGAACTTACTGTTATAAATAATCCAGATAATACAAATAATTTTCCACCTAATCTATGAGTTTTTTTCCAAATATCCTCATTAGTTAGAGTCCAAGGAGTTCTAATTCCAAAGAAAAAGTTACTTTTAGATTTTGGAAGATAATTTCCTATTAAAATAAATATTATACCAATGATAAATGGAATAATTTTATATATTGGAATATCATATCCAAGTGAAGTTATTATAACTACAATATGTAAAATAAAAAAGAAAGTAACTATAATATTTGTTATAATAGTATAACTTGTATTAAATTTATTGTAATTTTCTTTTTTAGGGTCAATTTTAGGAATAAATAACATACCACCCCATATAAAAATCATAATTATAGGTGGCAGAAATGCTGCAAATATTTTAGGCCCATAATTGTCAATTTCACCATATGCATTCCAGTGCATAGGCATTTCATTTGGTAATTTAGAGTATAATAAAATGCTTATTAAAAATGCAGTAATTATTAATGTTATATTATAAATTTTAGTTCTATTTTTCATAATTTAATCCTTTCCTTTATTATTAGTATTTAAAAATGATATAAACCACTTCATAACATCTTCAAAAACAGAAGTATTAAGTGAATAATAAATATATTGTCCTTTTCTTTCGTCATTTACAAGTTCGGCTTGTCTAAGAATGCTTAAGTGATGAGATATACTAGGTTTTGTGATTTTAAAATAATCAGAAATATCACCTGCTGTCATATCTTTTTCTTTGAGCAAATCTAGAATTTCTCTTCTTGTATTATCAGAAAGAGCTTTAAAAGCATCATTAAAAGACAAATAATCACTCCTTTTTTAGTAAGTATTAGATATTTAGATAATTATCTAAATATCTAATATAAATATATATCATATATGTAAATTTATCAATGGATATATTTTGGAAAAAATTCCATATAGATTAAAAATATTATTAGATTAGACAATAACTATGGTAAAATAAAAAATATAGAGTCAATTTAGAAAAAATTTTATTAAACAAATTTTTTTAAAAGATATATAAGGAGAGCGTATGAGTATATTTAATAGAAAAAATCAATTAAATATTGATATAGGAGAAATAACAGAGAGTGTAGTTGATTACTCAAAATCAATTGAAGAATTAACTAATTATTATGATGAACAATTAATTTTAATTAAAAAAGGAAGAAATGAATTAGCAACATTAGAATTGATGATGCTTGGATATGGAATAGATTTTATAGAATGGATTAAGGAAGCATTTAAAATAGAACTTACATTAAGTGAAAAAAGTCTAAATGAATTTAATAAAATATTAGAAGAGATACATGAAATGTATCGTATAAATGGATTAAGAGAAGAAGTAATTAATGATTTATTAAAAAAATGTAGTGCTTATTTTGGACTTATGATTCTTGCCAATTATAAAGGCTCTTGGGTAGATTCAAATTTAGGACCTGCAATTCAAGTGAATGGAGTCAATGCATTTGTGTATAATTGTATTGGTAGAAGGATTAAAAGCAATGAAGATAGTGATGTATTGGCATTTTATTATGCTTTAGGAGAAAACTTAGAAGAAAAATTTTTAATGTAGCATTTACATAGAATCATAAAGCAAGTTATATCATAATAGTTATAATTTAATTAGAGGTGATGTATTGAATTATGAAGAAAGCATTTTTAGCTATAAAAGAACTTTTAATAATATTTTGGTGGCAAGATATAGAAAAGTCTAATTTTTTTGTGAGAATATTAAATTATATATTTGCATTTACATTAAGTTTTGGTGTTTTTTCTTGGGTATACTTATCTAATATGAACTTGATTCTTAAAATAATTGTAGGAACTTATGGGATTCTTACTTTTATGTCATTTTGGCCAGCTTCAAATTTATTAGATGAGGAATCTGAAGTTAAGGGATCAATATTTTATATTTTCCAAAATGTACTTATAATATTTTCATTTATAATTATTTTAAGATATGTTATAAAGGAGCGATTAATTTGAGTTTTGATGAATTAGCACAAAAATGGGATACTGATAGAAGGATTAAAAGAGCTAAAATAATAGCTAATGAAATAAGCAAATCAATTAATAGTAATAAAAATTATTCAGCTATGGAGTTTGGATGTGGAACAGGACTTATAAGTTTTAATTTATATGATAAGTTTAAAGATATTACCCTTATTGATTCTTCACAAGGAATGATAGACATACTTAATTGTAAAATTAAAGAGTATAAAGTAAATAATATGTTCACTAATCATATGAATATATTAGAAGAAAAGAATTTAAATATGAAATTTGACGTTATATATAATTCAATGGTTTTACATCATATTAATGATACTGAATCAATAATTAAAAAGTTTTATGGATTACTTAATGAAGATGGTCAACTATGTATTGTAGATCTAGATGAAGAAGATGGTAGCTTTCATAAAAAATATCCGGATTTTACTGGGCATAATGGTTTTAATCAAGAAAAACTGAAAAATATTCTAATTAATATTGGTTTTAAGCATGTAGAATCAAATACATTTTTTTATGATGAGAAGATTATAAATGAAGAAAAACATAATTATTCATTGTTTTTAATGAAAGCAAGAAAGTAAGGTGAAAAGTTATAATGAAGAAACAAGAATTAAAAATAGAAAATATTCCAGCAATTTTGTGGGGAGATAAGTCAGATAAACTATTTGTAGTTGTACATGGAAATATGTCAAATAAAGCAGATGATACAATTGTTATATTTGCAGAAGAAGCAATAGCATCAGGTTATCAAGTACTTAGTTTTGATTTACCTGAACATGGTGATCGTAAAGAAGAAGCTTATGCTTGCAAAGTTCAAAACTGTGTTAAAGATCTTAACATTATTATGAAATATGCAAAATCATTATCAAAAAATATAAGTGTTTTTGCTTGTAGCATGGGAGCATATTTCAGTTTATTAGCATATAAGAATGAACCATTAAAGCAATGTTTATTTCTTTCACCAGTAGTAAATATGGAACGTATAATAAATAATATGATGACATGGTTTAATGTAAGTGAAGAAATGCTAAAGAGTAAAGAAGAAATTGAAACTCCTGTTGGACAAACTTTATATTGGGATTATTATTGCTATGTTAAAGACAATCCTATTGAAGCATGGAATAAACCAACATCAATTCTTTATGGATCAGAAGATAATTTATGTGAGTTTCAGATAGTATCTGAATTTACAAAACAATTTGATTGTGATTTACAAGTTATGGAGAATGGAGAACACTATTTTCATACTGAAGAACAATTACAATTTTTAAGACAATGGCTTAAAAAGATACTTCTTTAAAAAATAAGAATGTTTATTGAATAATAAGACATTAAAAATATTTTATAAAATATTAATTGCCTCTTACCTAGGGTATGCATTTATACTATAATTTATAGAATTACATCAGGAGGAGAGAAGATGAATATAAAAATTCAATATAATTGTTTCAATGTAAATTGGAATGATGTATCTAGTATATTAAAAGAGGTAGGAATGGCGTATTTTGAAGGAAAAATACATAAAAAAGCTTTTGAAAATAGTCATGCTGTTGTGTTTGTTTTTGATGAGGATAAGCTAATTGGTTTTGGTCGTGCGATTTCAGATGGGGTTTGCCAAGCAGCAATTTATGATATAGCAGTATTGCCTGAATATCAAGGTAAAAAAATAGGTGCAGCAATTGTTGATAATATATTAAGACTTATTCCACAATGCAATTTTATTTTATACGCTTCTCCAGGAAAAGAAATTTTTTATGAAAAACAAAACTTTAAAAAAATGAAAACAGGTATGGCACTATTTATTAATTCAGAAAGAATGAAAATGCGAGGGTTTACTGAATAGATTTATAGTGAAGAGAAGCATTAATACTTAGAAATGTTAATGCTTCTTTTACATTTGTGCTATACTTATGTTAGGTATATAAAAATAAATAACAAGTTAAAGATTCAACGAATATTTTGTGAAATACAATGACTTGGGTTGTGCTATTAGCAGGTTCTAAGAAAGAAGTAGTGCACAAAATAAAAGGGTATACTGACTAGTTATTTATTTCAATGTGCCTTATAAATATTAAGATTAAATAATAAGTTTAGATAAGGAAGAAAGTCATGGGAAAAAAGATAAAAATGAGATATCCAATGTATCTTAAAGAATTTAAGTGTATAGGTGGGAGCTGTGAAGATAGTTGTTGTATTGGATGGGATGTAGATATAGATAAAATTACATTTAAGCAATACTATAAAGTTGAAGATAAAGAAATGAGAAAAATGTTTCAAAAGAATGTTCATAATAACAATTATTATTGTAGTGAGGATGTAGACTATGGAAAAGTTAAGCTTAAACAGGGAAAAAGGTGTCCATTTTTAGATGATAAAAACTACTGTATGATTCATTCTAAATTGGGAGAAGAATATCTTTCAAATGTTTGCAGTTCATTTCCTAGAATTACAAATAAAATAGATGGATATTATGAAATGTCTCTTGATGTAGCATGTCCAGAAGCAGCAAGGATTCTTTTACTAAAAGAAGAAGGCATTGATTTTAAAGAAAGTGAAGAATTTTTAGGTAAACATATTTTATCAAGTGATATTAATACTACTTCTAAGGAATTTAAAAATTCACCAGTGAAGTATTTTAAAGAGATTAGAGAAATAAGCATAAATATAATAAAAAATAGGAAATTTGATTTAAGTGAGAGACTATATATATTAGGGGAATTTCTAAAAAGAGTAGAAGAGGAGATAGATTATAATTTTAATAATGTACATAAGTTTATTAAAGAATATGATATAAATTCAGTAGATTTATATGAAAAGAATTATATGAATTATATTCTTCAAGTTGGGTTCTTTAAAAATATGGTAGAAGATTTAAATGTATTTGAAGAAATTGATAGTGAGATTTTTAAAGAGTATACTAAGGAACTTATTTCAGGATTTAAGTTTGACGAAATAAAAGACGTAACCCAAAAAACACAATTTTATGTAGAGGCATTTAAAGATTATGTTGGAAAATTCATAAATACTTATAGTTATATTTTTGAAAATTATTTAGTTAATTTTATATATAAAAACTTATTTCCATTTTCAGAATCAGAAAGTGTATTTGATGGATATATAATGCTTTTAACAAGATATTCATTTTTAAGATTTTATTTAGTTGGTAGATATCTAAATAATAAAGTTGAATCACCAGAAAATATAGTTAAATTTATACAAGTATTTACTAAAACCACAGAACATCACAAAACATATTTAGCTGATACATTACAACACATAAAAGAAAATGAATTTGATAATTTAGAATTTGCAAAAACATTATTGTAAATTAAAAAAGATATTTTAAATATTTATATGCATTGCTTAAAAAGTCTTTCATAATTTGATAATGCTCAGTTTCAGTATAGTGAACTTTTGAAATAGAGTCCTTAATTTAGTATATGTATGAATTAGGATAAGATATTAATATTATAATTTACAAAAAATAAAGCTACTGTGAAATAACAGTAGCTTTATTGAGAAATATTAGATGCATAGTCAGCAATTAAGCCTTTATCTTGATTGTAGCCAACTACATATAAATCTTCACAATTGGATCCAGTATATTTAAAAAGTGGAGATTTTTTATTTAACAAGGAGAAATTACCTTCTGGTTCTGGAATAAATACATTTTGAACTTGAGATAAGCAAAGTTTAATAGATAAAACAATTCTATTTATATAAGTGTGGTTTGTTACTGTATAGGAGCTATTAGCCACTTTAATGTAGTCTATAGTATATTTTATACCATGCATCTTATGTTTTTTAAAAATATCTCCGTTATCCTTAGGTAAATTAGGTTCATGCAAAAAATTAACATTTAGTGTTTGCTTTATAGGTGTTTTTACAATACCAGATTTAATATGTGATTTAATATTAGATTTAGAGTTAGGTGTATCTGAATATTTAATATTCTTAATAAAAGTACCATCAATTATTAATTGTTTATTTTTATTTAATTGAATATTATCTATAATTACTCTAGTATTTTTAGGATTATTATTATTTAAGTCAATGTAATTTTTAGTGTGAAGTTTAAAATATAATGGAAAAGAATATTCAAAATAAGTCAATATTACTGGAATCTTAGCAACTAATGAACCAGGTTTTCCCATAGGTACATAGTAATCATAATTAATATTGTCACAATTTTTCATTTAATACCTCTTTTTTAATTGATATAAAAATAAATTAAAGGAATTTGCCTCAAAATATTTTTTATACATGTATAGTTAAATACATATAACAATACCTGTTTTAATCAATTTTAATTTTGAGGCAAATTATATATGATGTTTATTATAGAGTTAAATTTAGCAGAAGTCTTCTACTGCAAGTGCTGTTAAAGTAGCATTATTAATTGAGCCACCAACATTTAAAATAAAATCAATTGGAACATATTCTATACTATAAGTTACACAGTCATCACATAAAGATTTATCACAAACTTGGAATGAGAAAGTTTGAGTTCCAGCAAATTCTATAACGTCTGAAAAGCTGTGAGTTCCACAAATATATTCACAACAGCCACTCTTAGAAGTCTTTTTGATCAAAAAGTTTAATCTTAAAGAAACGTCAATAACAGATTTTATTTCACAAGTAAAAGTTAAAAGTGTTGTTGGACATTTTAAACCTTTTGTATCAATACTAACACTAGCAAGTGGAAGTGGCTTAACAGTACCTAAAGCATTATTGCTTATTACTGGAATTGGAGCATAACCGCCACAACTACATTTTAAAATAGCTCTTCCAGCTTTAGGTTTTTCATGATAAATAGGTTCACATGCAACAGGTTTTTTATCTTTAGAAGAATAATCATAATTTGGCATTGAATTTTCGTCCATAATTTTCATTAGTATCCCCTTTTCTTATAATATTTTATAATTAAGTTTATATTTTATAATATGAAAAATATACAAGAAAGTTCCATAAAAAGATAAATATACTCTTTAATAGACTGAAAATGCTTGATAATAGTATATTTTTGCATATAATAGAGAGTAAAATAAAAACACTATGTAGAAAGGAAAATTATTATGAATAAAAATGATAAATGCATAGATGTAGAAGTAGAGAACTGTAAATCAAATTTAGATAAATTAAATTATAAGGAATACAATAAGCTTGTAAGAGACAAAATCCCATACATAATAAAAGAAGATGGAAAAGAGTGTGATTTTGAAATTGTAACAAAAGATGAAAAACATACATTATTAGAAAAAAAGTTACAAGAAGAAGTTGATGAATTTATTGAGGATAAAAATTTAGAAGAATTAGCAGATATAATGGAAGTAATAATTGGACTTGCTAAATCTTTAGGATATAGTGAAGAAGAACTTTTAAAAGTTAGGGATAAAAAGAACGCAGAAAGAGGAGGCTTTGAAAAAGGAATTTTATTAAGAAGAGTAATATTTAATGATAATGTTTAGAGAGCATAATATTAATTATAGAACATTATTATAAGTATTTAGATGATAATAAAATATGAACAATAAATAAAATGATATAGATTACCATATTAATTTAGCATTTAATAAAGATAAACAATATTATAAATATTAAAGGACATAAAGAAAAATATTGCATTATTTGGTAACTTAATATTTATTTGGAGGGGCTATGAATAAAAGAAAACTTATGTCATTGTTAAAAAGAGAGGAAGGAATTAAATTAGATTATAAATTGAAACTTGATCTTTTAGCCGAAAGTGGAAAGAAGGAACTATCAAAGGATATATGTGCAATTGCTAATACTGGGTATGGACGTGGATATATAATAGTTGGAATACAAGATAAAACAAAAAAGATAATTGGTGTTAAAAAAGAAAATTTATTTAAAGAAGAACAGATTCAACAGATTATAACTTCAAGGTGTGAGCCACCTATACCTTTAAAGGTTGATTTTATTTATATAGATAATAAAAAGATTGGAGTAATAACCATTTATGATGGTGGACAGAAGCCATATCAAATTAGGGAAAATGGAGCTTTTTATATAAGAAGAGGTTCAACAACTGACGTTATGAGGAAACAGGAAATTATAACCCTTCTAGAGCAGAATTTGAATTTGACAATTGAAACATGTCCTCTTGTCAATAGTAGAATAGATATGCTTAATATGGAACTTGTAAAAAGATATTTTAGGCATAAAGGAATCGAAATTAATGATGAAAATAAAGAATTTTTACTTCTTTCATCTGGCATAGCATCACAAGAAAGGGGGAGTACTGAACTTAGATGTACCTATGGAGGACTTCTTGTTTTTTCAGACCATAATTATCTTTGTATTCCAAATAATATGATAAAAATTATGGACAACTTAAATAATGTTTATGGTGATGTTTATATTATTCAAGGAAATCTTTTGACTATGATAGATAAGGCAGAAAAGAAAATATTAGAAATAATAAAAAGCGATTATCCATGTTCAGCTATAACAGAAGCTATAAAGAATGCTGTTCTTTATAGGGAATATTTTGATTTAAACAGAATCATAGAAGTCTCTATAGAAAAGAATAATGTTATTGTTTCAAGCCCAGGAGAACTTATAGATGAAAATATTAAAAGTGAAAGAATTCATTATAATAAAAGAAATATATGGTTGTATGAAAAATTAACAACATTAGATGATGAAAAGAGATTTTTAAATAATGGACAGGGATTTAAACGAATAATAAATTCCTTTAAAAACAAAGGGAAAGTTGAGTTCATAAATTCAAGAACTGAGCATAGCTTTAAAGTAATTCTTCCCGGAGTTTAACATTATCTAAAATTAAGGTAATTATAACAAATAAATGTGAATGAGAGTCTGTTTAATGTAGGCTCTTATTTTCATACTAAATATTATATTTATAGTAAAATATCCATAAAGAAGTTTAAATAAGAGAGAATTTTTAATGAACAGGATTTAGATAGCAAAAAAGTATTATTTTGCAGTTTTTCATAATATCAGGAGACATAAATAATCTGGTTCAGGTGGTTATAAGCCACATGAACCAGATTTTTAAAACTAAAAAACAAATTTGTTATATTAGGGATTTTTTGTTAAATAAAATAGGGTTATTCATATTTAAAGCTATTTACTACACCTTTTAAGTCATTAGTCAGTTTATTAAATTCAATAACCATGTTATTTACATTAGTAATACTGTTAGTTTGCTCTTCTGTAGATGCCAGTGCCTCTTCTGTTGAAGCAGCAGTCTCCTCTGCAACGGCTGAAATGTTTTGAATTGAGGTATTTAAAGAACCTACTTCATCAGTAATTTCATTCATTCTTTCTCCAGCTTGCTTAGTGTTATCCATTATTAATGATATATGTTGAAGAATTTCATTGAAGGAAATATCAGTTTTATTTACAATAGATTCTTGTTTTTGAAGTCTATCATTTGCATTATTTATGTGGATAATTGTTTCCTTAACAGCATCTTGCATAGCTTGTACATTTGAATAAACTTCCTTTGTTGATAAAGCAGAGGATTCTGCCAATTTTCGTACTTCTTCTGCAACTACAGCAAAACCTTTACCTTGCTCTCCAGCTCTAGCTGCTTCTATAGCTGCATTTAATGCTAAGAGATTTGTTTGTTCAGCAATTGAACCAATAGTGCTCACTATAGTATTTACTGAATTTGATTTTTCTTCAAGAGTTTTAGCAGCAACTAAAATATTATTAGTAATAGTGTTTATTTCATTCATATGACTTTGTTGTTCCAGTAAAGCATCTTTGCCTATATTTATTGATTCATTTGTTTCTTCATACTGTTTTATTATTTCTGTCATATCTTTGGCAGTTGTGCTAGCATGTTTATTTATCTCATCTAAGGTAGAGGAAACACTTACTATTTCATTTGCCACTTGTTGATTACCTTTGGCAATTTCAGAAACAGTGCAGGTTATTTGATTCATAGATGTATTTACTTCATTAGTATTTTCTGTTAAACTATTGCATCCATCAGTTAGAACGAAAGTACAGTTTGCTGCATCAACAATATTTTTCTTTAGCTTATCTATAAAAATATTGAATTTTTCTGCTACAACACCAAGCTCATCTTTACTTGTGATAGGTAATTTAACAGTTAAATCTCCATCTTTTTCTGCTAAATCAGAAATTTTATCCTTTAGCATGTTTATGGAACTTATTATTTTCTTTAGCAATGTGATGGTTAAAATTAAACAAATAGCTATAATTAACGCTATTCCAATTATTGATGATATCAGCTCTTTTTTGAATTTCTTTTCTGAACTATCTTGTACATATTTTAAGTTTTCAGTTGAATAATCCTGTATTTGCTGAACAATAGCATCAATATTATCTGTAGGAGCACGGTCTATGCCCTTTACCAAAGTATCTACTACATGAAGACTATTGGCGTTTTTGAAATCATAACTCTTAAGAGCTTCATTATATTTAATTCCTAATTCTTCATGAGTTTTTATAGTCTCATCTACTTTTGAGGTATCTAATCCTTGCTGATTCATAAGGTCTTTTAAAGATAATAAATCTTTTTGAGTAGCCTTTTCTTCATCATTAAACCCTGATAGGTATTTTTGAAAATTATTAGTGTCGTTTCCTCTAATTAATAAGTTCTTCCATTCTTGAACTTGCTTTTTAAAATGCACTTGTGCACTTCTAGCAGTATCTATAGATTTAGTTCTTATTATCTCGGAATTAATATTAGTATGAATTTGTTTATTTAAGTTGTATAAAGAGCTTAAACAAAATGTTCCAATTGTGATCATTGATATAATCATAATAGTTAACAGAATATAAAATCCTGTTTTGATTTTAAGATTTTTCAGCAATGTACTACCTCCTGTTTTATCATAGTTTAATATTTTTTATAGATAAAATTTCTCTTCTTGCTATATATATCGTTATTTATTTATAATTACTTTACTTCCAATTATAGGTAAGTTACTTCTTTCGGTTGTAGCTACAAAGCTAGAACTTACTAAATTTCAAGGCATTAAACATAAGATTTAATATTGAATTGTTGTTTTGTAATGAATTTTATAATGATATGGAGAATTTGTTAAAGTTCTATAAATATATCCTAAGACTGAGAAATATAAAGAATAATATGTACTCATTACATTGTTAAGCTTTACTAATAAAAATAAAAAAATATTACTGGAAATCAAAACTTCCAGTAATATTTTTTATGAATATATAAATTATATAGAGTCTTTTAGAATAAAGAATATAGTAGATTTGCTTTCACACAAATCTCACTACATCCTCACAAATTCTACTACATACATTTAAAATAATAATTACATAAACCTATATATTTTCTTTTGATATATTTAAGAATTACATTAAAACATGTAAATCCTATATTATTGCCATAAACCACTTTTATTTATATAGTATCCATTTATTCTAGTATTTACTGCCATTGAACCATTTGGTTTTAAGTAGTACCAATTTCCGTAATAATCCTTAAGCCAGCCTGTTTTCATTGAACCATCTCTATTTAAATAATACCAGTTTCCATCAGTATTTTTAAACCAACCAGTATCCATATGTCCGTTATTTGATAGATGATACCATTTATTATTATCTTTTATCCAACCTTTTTGCATCATGCCTTGATTATTCATATGATACCATTTATTATCTAATGTTTTAATCCAACCTGTTACCACTTGTCCATTTTTAACATATAGCCAATCATTATTTATTTTATTCCAATTGTTATTTGTTAAAGATTGCATTTGTGTATTTGATAATATATATTGATCTTGGTTTTTTGCTTGTATTTCAACTAAATTTTCTTGAATATTGTTTATAAGAACCAACTTATTTGTTATATTATCTAATTTATAAAGATACTTGTCTGTGCTATTTAATTCACTAGTATCTACTTTAATTGGGTTAATATTAGAATTCTCTGTAGTACTTTTACAAGAGATATAAATAAACTTATTGTTATCTGATTTTAAACTAGCTACAGTTCCTTTTACATCACCATTATTAATTTCATAAATTTCGTCTAAAGAGATTTCTTTATTAATATTATTAATTCCAGTTAATGTTTTAGCTACATTTTTTACTGTATTTACTATATTTAAATTCGATGAATCATTAATATTAATTTTAGTGGCATTAGCAATATCAGTTTGATTTTTTATATCTAGTTTATTTTCAGATAAGTTTTTGCTAGATCCGCCACCTGATGAATTACCACCTCTTGAACCACCACCTGAAGAAGTATTAGTGTTTTGCTTGATAGGTTTTATTACATCTTGAGCTTTTTCTTTTAAATTGTTTATTGCTATTTGTAAATGAAGTAGTGCATTATCTACATAGATTTGAGTTATATCATCTCTATCTAATATGTATTTAGCTTCATTTAAAGAATTTAAAAACACATTCCAAGTTTCATCTGTGTAATTACTTTTTAACTTATTTTTATTATCATTATATAATGTTTGTAAATTAGATTTATTAGTTTTTATTACATCTTGAACTTTCTCTTCTGATTGAGATTTTTCTTTTAAATTATTTATTGCTGTTTGCAAATGAAGTAGTGCATTATCTACATAGATTTGAGTTATATCATCTCTATCTAATATGTATTTAGCTTCATTTAAAGAATTTAAAAATACATTCCAAGTTTCATCTGTATAATTTCCCTTTAACTTGCCTTTATTATCATTATATAATCCTTGTAAATTAGATTTATTAAGCTTTATTACATCTTGAGTTTTCTCTTCTGCTTGAGCTTTTTCTTCTGAATTATCTATATAGGTATTATCTGTATCAACATCTTCAACATCATCTAATTCATATTCTTTAGTTGAATATGTAAGATTAGTATTTGTTTGGCTTTGTCCAAATTTAACATTTAGTTTATTGTCTTTTATGTAAAATTGTACAGAATATGAACCAATTATAAAATTAAATTCATCACTTAAGTTTTTAAAAGTTTCTATTTCACCACTATTTATATTAATTTTTTTAATTTCAAGTTCAGATAAATAATATATATCTTTATTGTGAGCCGTTAAATTTAACATAGTAGTATTTTGGGTTATATTTTGTTTAAGTAAAGATTTATTAGTACCATTTAAATCACATTTCCATAAGTCAGTTCCAACTAAATAGTATAATTTATTTTTGATTCTTACAGCGTTTTTTCCATTAACCCTAGTTCCATTTACTGTTCTAAATAAATTATCAAAGGTTGTATCAATACAATTTCCAGGTATTGTAGATGTCCAAGGATGTATTTTATACATTACACTATCTGAACAATTAAAATTTTTATACATAATTTTATTAGTTTCTGGAGTAGGGTCATCCCATGTTAAATCTGTTTGATAGTAATTTCCATCTATATTTACATAATTCCATGCATGATCGCTATTTGTAACTATTCCAGCTTCAATACCATATTCATTTAATAAAAGCATATTAGCTTTTGAATATCCATCACAAACAGCTATTTCATTAACCAGTGCACCATATGATGTATGTGAAATATTTGGAACTGTTTTTTTATCATAATTATCTTTATCATAAGTGCAGTTTTGTGTAATGTAGTCATGAATAGCATATTCTATTTCTAATTCTGTTGAGCACTCATCTAAATAGTTTTCCTTAATGTCATTTATTTTGCTATTTAGTTTATCTTTCATTTTATCTATAACATCATTACTATATTCATAAGTAACCTCTATATCACATGATTTTAATTCTCCAGAGGATGGATTATATGCACAGTTACTAAACTTTACAGAAGTTGGACTACAGTAGAAAAATTGTGGATTTTCATACATTACATCAAAGTATAAATCAAGAACTTTACTTGAATTGTTTTTTATATCATCTAGATTGATAAGATCTTTTATGTCAATATTAGTTTCACAATTTTCAATTCCATTTTTAATTCTTTCTTTAATTTCTTCCTTATTGCTTTCAAAAAAACTAAAACTAGCATATCTTTTTACACGTCTACTATTTCTAGGCATTTTAGATTTTAAATATTCATCTAAAGTTCGTGTATTATCTTCAACTGTTATAAGATCTTCTTCAGGTTTTTCAGTTATTTCATTTGTTACAAAGTCTTCTTTAGGTTTTTCAGTTATTTCATCTACTTTATCATTCTCAACTGGATTAATAAAAGCAGCGGCACCAGTAGTAACTTTACTTTGGTTTAATTCTAAAGTATTTTTATCTAATTCGTTATTATGATTTTCCTGATTTTCTATGCTAATTGCATCATTAATTTCTTCATCCTTAGCATAAGCACATGTATTAGTAATACTTGTAGTAACTGCTATGGCTATTAAGCTTGAAATAATTTGGTTTCTTTTTTTCATTTAATTTATTTCCCCTTTATATTTGAGTTGCTTGAATAATAATACATTTATGGTTTAAATGTATTTTATTACATATATTTATCGAAAAGGTAGAGTAATTCTTTATAAATAAAACCATATTATGTATAAAAAAACTGAATCTAAAGAGTTTACCTATGTCAAACTTAAACAAATGTGAATATATTCTTAATTTCTCTTTTGTTTGAATAAAAATCATTTGTAGGATAAAATAATAATGATAGAAATTTTTTCTAAGGATCAGAAAATAATCTTAACTATAAAGGAGGTATTAGTATGAATGAAGTAGTAAATAATAGGTGTCTATCATCTTGTGACTTAAGTAGATATGATGAAAATGTAATATCATTAACTTTATTTGGTAGTTATAATACCGAATTTTGGATTGAAGGTAAGAGTGATATTGATATTTTAGTATTAGTTAAACATAAAAGTTTTGATTTGGAATATAAAATTGAAGAATATTATTATCCATTAATATCAAAATTTTTTCAGTATAACAATATTCATTTTACTTTTATAGCTTTAAATGATTTTGATAAAGTATTTGCAGATATTTATATAGATTTTAAAGAAAAAATAATTTTTGATATGAACTTACATTATGATTTTCTACTATATATTAGCAAATTTAACAGAATAAACGAAAATCTTATAAATTTAGTTAGAAAGGATTGGGAATCAAAGTATGGTGTATTATAGATATAAAAAAGAAAGACTAAATGATAAATTTAATAGTGCATATGATTTTTTAATAAAAATTAGAAAAGCCATAAAATTATATTGTGAAATGCCTAACGATATAGTAGCAAGGGGAATGACTGGCTACTTTTCTGATTTCACAGAATACATAATAGATATTTGTGAAACTTATTTAGTAATTAACGATAGATATAGTCCAAGATTGAGTGGTGTAGAGTTAGTTAAAACTGCTTCAAGTTTTGGATTAATGGATGAATTTCTTTGTGACTTTATAGTTAAATGTATAGTTTTAAGAAATAGATTTACACATGATTATTATAAAAGGGATATTGCAGAAAAAGATATAGTAAAGTTTTGTCATTCGCAAATGTTATATCTTGATATATTTTTAGAGGCATCTAATGAATTTATAAAGTTAGAATATAAATTCAATAAAGTGAAAGATGCTTAGTAAATTAAGAAAGTATACAAAGAAATAGATATATTTTGTATTATTATAGCATATCCAAGTATAGAACTTAATAAATGTTATAATGATTTGTTAGGAATAAGAGTAATTGTCTTAGAGTATAGTGAGATTTTAAAGCAAGATTTAAAAATATTCAGAGTTGCCGATATGAGACATGGAAAAGCTAATGATGATGGATACAGAGGAATACATCTATATTATCAAAACAGTAACAAACATTATCCAATTGAAATACAAATTAATTCAAAAAGAGATAGGCAAATAAATGATTGGTTACATATACATTTGTACAAACATATTAAAGATAATAATATTGGAAGGTTATTAAGAGAAAAATATGACAATGGCGAAATTAAAAATGAAGAAGATTTTAAGGAGGTATTAAACTATGTGTTATCTAGTAGCAAAGAGGTTTGATAAGGAAGGTAGTTTAGTATTAGAAGCAGAACAAGGACAAAGATTAGCTTCATTATCTAAATATTTAACATTAACAACATTAGAGAATGGAGTTCAAATAGTAACTTTAAATGATTTAGAAAGTTATAAAGAATATTTCCCATATACGCTAGTGAATAATGAAGTTGAATTTATAAGTAAAGTAGTTAATATGTAATATGGACTTTAGAGTTATAATATGTAAATGGCAAAGAAACTATTAGTTTATAAATAAAATATGAATGAGAGTCTATTGTAATGTAGACTCTTATTTTTATGCAATTAAGTTTTACGAAAGTTATGAATTACACAAAACATGTTAAATAATGCTAAAATATGATAAAATATAGACAATAGAGTTAATTTTACATTAAAATTGATAATAAATAGTATTATTTTAATATATAATAAGTCCGATATTTAACAAAAAATAACAAGTTGTTATTAGGAATCATATGATAAAAACTTAAAAGTATAGGAAGGAAGAATCAGAATTGGAAAAGGATATTTTTACCTACTTAGAAAAAGATTATAGATATCTTAATAATTATATAAAAGATATAAATGAAGCTTTATTTACATCTCCTCATACCGCAATTATTAAGGGAAGAACGTTTATTGAAAATTTAACCCAAGAAATAGCTAAAATTGAAGGTTATGGTTTATTAAATACTATGACGCAAGTTGAAAGATTAAGAAACCTAGAAGAAGAAGGAATTTTTACAGAGGATATAGATAAATTATTTCATGCAGTAAGATTACTTGGAAATAAAGCAGCTCATTCAAATTTAGAAGGTGAGTTAGAAGCTGCTTTAAATATTCATAAGAATATTTATAAAATTACAAGCTGGTTTGTTGAAGTTTATGTAGACCCTATGTTTGAAGCTTTACCGTATAAAAATCCTATGCCATCAACGGATAAATCATCTGAAATAAATGAAGAAGTGATAACAAAAATAATGAATAAAATGATGGATAGTTTTATTGGAAAACAGCAAGAAAATGTATCAATTAATAAAGAAAATAATCCAGAAGTTCAATTAGATATAGTAAAAAATAAAGAAGATATTGATGATGCTTATACAGGAATGGTATTAGAAGGCATATTTAATGATGATGAACCAGATAAGAAATGTTTAATACAAGAATTATCAAGATTAAAAGAATCATCTAAAGAAGCTGTTGAAAGTCTAGGTGAATTTACTCCTTTTAAAAAATATATGCATATAGTAAGAGATGCACAAACAGGATTAGATGAATTAATACATAAAGCAAATGAATCTAGTCATTCTCAATTAATTTTAGTCTGTGGTAGTGTAGGGGATGGTAAATCGCATATAATATCATATTTTAATAATAGATATCCTGAAATTATGAAGAATTTTACTCTTCATAATGATGCTACAGAAAGCTTAGAACCTAATAAAACATCAATGGATACTTTAAATGAAGTATTGGATGAATTTAGTGATGAAAAAATTGATATAAGTAAAGAAAAGTTTATTTTAGCAATAAACTTAGGAACTTTGAATAATTTTATTGATTCTAAATATGGACATAGATTTACTAAATTAAAAGAATTTGTACAAGACAAAAAGATATTAGAATCTAGTATTGAAGATAGTAGCTTTAATGATAATAGTTCTTTTCAGTTTGTAAATTTTAGTGATTATCATATTTTTACATTAAAAGATGGAAAAGTTCATTCATCATATATTAAATCGCTTATACAGAAAATAACACAGTCATTGGAAATTGATTTTACAGAAAAAAATATATTTTATAGTTCATATAAGAGGAATTGTAGTCAATGTGGGAATAAAGAATGTTGTCCAATTAAAGCAAATTATGAATTACTAGCAAAAGATAATATACAAGATGCAATTGTTGAATTATTAGTTCAATGCATAGTGAAAAATAAGATAATTATTTCAACAAGAGCTTTATTAAACTTTATGTATGAATTAATAATACCAAGATCATATATTGATGTAAATTCCCCAACATTTAAAAATAAAATAGCAAAATTGAATAATCAGGAGTATATAAAATCTTTGATACCTAACATTATTTTTGAGCATAAAGAATTATCATTTATATTTGAAGCTTTAAATAGTATTGATCCATTAAATATAAGAAATGAAAAAATTGATGATTTTGTTATAGAGTTTAATAATGCATCTAATATATTAAATTATTTTAAAGAATATGTTGATTATCCAAAGGGATATATAAATAAAATAAATTATGTTGATTTTAATGAAACTGAAGATAAGAAAATAAGAGATGAACTATTAAAGTTATTTATTAGAAGTTATTATATTTGCGGAAGAAATGACTTATTTTCTTTAAGAGATAAAGATTATGATGAATATATGAATGCATTATTTTATTGGAATAAAGGAAATAAATCTAAGCTTAAGAATGTTTATAATAATGTTAAACAAGGAATTATGAAATGGAATGGTGAAGCTGATAAAGATCAAATAAACATATTTTTAGGTAAAAATCAAATTAAATATAAGATAAGTGAAAACATTAAATTAAAAGCTGATGCAAGTAATTTGCCTAAAAATGACGATGATGATCTTAAGAAATTTATTGAAACTTTGAAATTAAAATATAAAGGTGAAAAAGCAGAAAAATCATATGAAATAGACATTGATTATAGACTATATAAATTATTAGTTCAGGTTAATAATGGATATAGACCTAATAAAAAGGATAAGAATCATTTTATCAAGTTTGTTGAGTTTATTAATAAGCTTGAAGAATCAGGTTCACAAAACGAAGAACTTATGTTTACTGAAAAGAATAGAGAAAATAATAAGCAATTTAAATTAGAATATGATGAAGAATTTGAAACTTATAGATTTGTGGAGATATAAAGTATGGAAGAAAATAAAGTTTATGAATTAAATTTAGAAAAAATATATGATGATTTTAAATTCACTGATAATAGTTTAACTCATAGTCAATGTAAAAAACTCAAGTTATTACCATTTGCAGCTAATGACAAAACATTATTTACAAAGTTTGATGGTGTTGTTGGTGAAGTTTCAAGACTTTTGTGTAATAAAAAATTAGAAAGTGATTTTAATGCTTTAGAGTTTATAGAAAATGTTGTAGATGAAATTGGAGAATTTGAAGGGGATACAAGTAAAGAGTCATTTAGAAATATAATTAAAACTATGTTTATAGATAATGATAACTTAGCTAATTTTGATATAAAAACTATTAATTATATATCTTCTACAAGTTCAGAAGAAAAAATAGCTAAATTTATATATTCAATATTTTTTACAGACGAGTTAAAGAACATTATTGAAAAATATTACAATAGAGATGTTGATAATATTTTATATAAATTAGTACTAAAAGCATTACCAAAATTAAAAGAGAAACAATCATCAGTTGATAAATATATATGTTATATACCATTTATAAATGAGTTATTTGTTAATGATTTTAAATTTTTAATACAGGATGAAGAGCTATATAAGAATTCATTAAATAGATTTTTAGAATTTTATTATTTGTTTTATATATCTCAATTATCAATGAAATTAAGTCAATTTGAAAAGGCGAATTTAGAGAATCCAGAGAAGTTATATTTTACATTAAGTTGGGAAAGTATGTCTAAAAATAGAACAGCTTATTTATATGGTTGGGAAAAACTTAAAGGATATGTTGAATCATTATTTTCACATGCTATAACATTAGAATTTTTAAATCATAGTAATTTTGATAAACAATTAGGATATGTAGAATTATTTAAAATATTTAATACTAATGAAGAGAAAATTCAACAAGATATAGATAAATTATGTGATGAATATATTAGTAGAAGACAAGAAGGAATAATTTGGGATGGATTTACTGTAAAAAGAGGAAATAGCGGAAATAAGGCTTTTGATAAAGTGTATAGATTATTTGAATCTATTGAACATCAATTTCAAGGAAAGGCATCTACTAGAACAAGAGCGTATAATGCATATAGCAATTGGTTTGTTAAATTCGTGCAAGATAACTTTGGAAAAAGAAGAGGTTCTCTTGGATATAGCTTAAACTTGAATGAAGAAGATATTATTTTACTAACTAAAATATGTATTAATAATAAGAAGAGATTAAAATTAAACTTATTATTTAAGGAATTCGAAAAAAGAGGTATTTCATTTGATAGAGATTCCAAAATTAAAATAATACAATTATACGAAAAGCTAAACTTATTAGAAAAGAAATCAGATAGCGGGGATGCACAATATGTCAGATCAATTTTATAGTTATTTATCAGAAAAAATAGTAGATTTTTTTAGAATGAATCCACTAAGTAGTGGAGCAAAATATAATATTCAATTTGAAAAAGAAGAACAAGTAAGAGCTTTATATGAATCAATAAATAAAAATAATACTCTTGCTAGAGAATTTGAGTATAAAGATTTAAATGGAGAAGTTAAATATAAGACATATCTTTTAGATTTCCAAAATGTTAAATTAATAGTTTCTGCGACAATAGATGATATTCAACCAGATTTTTTAACTAGACTTAGAAATATGGTTGGAGTTGAAGATGGATATAAAGATAAAGCTATATTATTTATTCATAATACAACATTAGATAGTATTATGGGAGGAACTGAATCGTTCACTAAAGAAGGTATGCCTTTTCATATAAAATCAATACAAGAAGATATTAGAGGAAATTTAGAAAAATCTAGATTTTCAGAAGTGGATAAAGCTATTATAGAATTAGACTTAGAAAGAAAAAGTAAAGAGTTATTTGGAGACAGTATATCTATTTTTGAATATAAAGATTTACTTGCAACGGTAAATGGTACTTGTATTGAAAAAGAACAATATAAAAATTTTGGATTGTTCTATGATAGTAAATTAAAAAATTGCAATAATAAGAAAGAACTTAATAATAGACTAAGAGATAATACATTTAGCTTTAATAAAGTAAGTGAAATTCATAATTATGGTAATCCAGAAACTCAACTTGAAAAGTATTTTGATGATAAAGGTGTAGATAAATTAAAAGGTGATGACTGGAAGGAAGTTGACTTTAAAGAAGTAGAAAAATTTGTTGAGGCTAAAAAAGCAACCAAACCATTAGAATATATTTCAGGCTCAGAATCATGGGATAAAGAAGAAGGGACATCTAAAGCGAAGTCAAGAATAAGAAATATTATTGTTTTTAATGAAGATCATAAACAAGATATAGAACTAGAATTCTCTTTTGATGATACTTTATATAAAGAATTTTTAAAAATAGATGGAGATATTGAAGCTATAACTTCCGGGAAAAAGATAAAAGCTACCCTTCATTACTGTGATGGTGATGCTAGCTTCTATAAAATTGTTTATAAAAATGATAAAGGCATTAAATTTGAATTTAAAATAGTTATAGTAGGATTTAATGAAAAATATTTTGAAAGTATAAAAACTAAATATTCTATTATTGTAAAAAATAAAAATAGTCATATTTTAATTAAAACAAATGAAAATTCTGTAGTATTCAATGAATTTGAATCTAGTTCTACAGTTGAGGAAATATACGATAATTATGATACGGTTGAAGTAAAAAATCAAGAAAAATTAGAATTGAAAATTAGTGATAATTTCGAATATGAAAATGATAGTGATTTAATAAAGTTTAAAATTAAAATAGATGAAAGTGTAGTTCCTTTTGGCATTAGAGGAACTAGTGAAAAAATAGCTCCAATAGAAGGATTAAAAGTATGGAAATTAAAAAGAGAGAAGAAAAGTGATTTTAAATTTATTGGAGAAAATAAGCTTCAGCATGGAACTAAAGAATATTTTGCTAGAGATGAATTTAGAAAAAATCTATGTTTAGAGAAGCAAATTATAGAATGTGAAGGAGTATATTTTACAGAATCTGAAGAGGGACTAGACTCTATAGATTTAGAATTAAATCCTAAGGTTAAAGAAAGCTATGATGAAATATTAAGATATTATAAGATAGCTAATAAACTTCCAAGTTTAACTTATTTAAATGATGAATTAAAGAATCTTTATCATAACTTTATTAAATGTTATATAAATGAATTAAACAACATTACTGAAGGTTCATTACTTAGTAGAGAACAAAAGAACTTATTTAGGATAGGAATGATAGAAAGAAAAATAGAGGATCGAGAAGTAATATTAACTCCTCTTCATCCTTTAAATATTGTATATCAATTACACTTAAGTAATGAATTTCTTGAAGAAGAAATGAACGATGATATTATTAAAAAACTTACATCAACATATCTTTTACCTTATATTACTGTTGATGAAAAGAAACTGTATATTCCTATGGAACAATTTAATTCTCCAGAATGGAAGTATTATGTAGATGCAGAACTTCCAAGATATAAGAGCTCAAGAAACTTTGTATCTAAATTAGTAAATGAAAAAATTGAAGAGTTTGTTGGACACTTTAAATATTTATTTAATATGGGTAATAATGCACCAATAAGAATTAATTTAATAAATACAGGTGATAGTAAAGAAATTCTTCAAGGAATATTTAAATATTATATAAAGCAACTTAAAGGTAAGAATAAAAAAGTATTACCAATTGATTTATTCATTTATTCAAATAAGAATATTACAAATGCTTTTGAAGAAGTGGCATTTAATGATAATATAAATGATTTAAAAGATATATATGGTTTAGATTTAAATGTTGATAATATGTCTGAAGAGGATGTATTAGATTTATATAGAGAAAAGGTACATTTTTATTCTAAGAAGATAGAAAATGGAATTGAATATGCACATATTACCTTTGTAGAAATGAGTAATGATGTTAAAACAATAATATCTAATATGGATGAGATACCATCAGGAATAATATTAAATGGACTAATTTCAGGAGTACCATCAGTATTTTTAGGAGATGCATATAGAACGGGTTTTGGTACTAAGTATGCTAATACTAAAACTGAACTAATGACTATAGCAAGTAAGCTTAATGCATTAGATACGGCTATGGATGGAGCACCTTTTCATATAAATCAATGTAAAGCTATCTCTGTAGATAATGATAATAAAACTACACTAGATAATATTTATAATTCCAGCCATTGGGTTACATTTATAGATCCAAAAGTAGATTTGAATTTCTTTAAGAATGATCCAGATGCTAAAGACTTACTTATTATTCATTATAGTGATCAATATACTACAGCAGGTGGTTATGATGCAATTACGGTTACAAGAAAGTCAGGTCCATATCAAAAGGTTATAGAAGAGTTTTTAACTAAAAAGGGAATAGAAAATGCTAAGATTCATTCACCAAATGTAATAAATATGTTTAATGCTATTAATGGAGATTGGTTACTTAGATTATTATCAAGTAAATCACATTTTCCAAAGGAAAAAATAAGTATACTATCTGCAGTTAAATTAGCATTAGCTAAATTTAAAAAAGATAATATAATCTGGGTACCAGTATCTTTAGAAGAAGTTTTAAGAGTATCAGGAGGGGCAGGACTTAAACAAAATGAAGGCTTTTTGTCAGCTAAAAAGTTAGGATTTGAAAATAATGGTGCTACAAGTGATGATATTCTTTTAGTAGGAATTGAAAAGGCTGGTGATAAGACTTATGTACATTATTATCCTATAGAAGTTAAGATAGGTGATAATTCAAATTCTTATATTAATAAAGGTATAGAACAAGCAAAATCAACTAAAAAGATTTTTAATGAAATATTATTACCTAAAGAAGATAAAGAATTAAGCAGTACACAAAAAGTATATAGGAACTTTTTAATGCAGTTAGTAATAACAAGTGCTGAAAAATTTAATCTTTATAATGTTTGTAATGAAGAAAATTGGATTAGCGTAATTGATTCAGATTTAAGAAGAATATTATTAAATGAAGAATATGTAATAAGTAATTTTATAGAAGAATCTATAGGTGAAGCAGCTGTTATTTCATTTAAAAAGGAAAATTATTTTGACAACATTAAAAAAGAAGATAATGTTTTAGTTATTGAAATGTCTGAACAAGATGGATTTGAATTTATAACTAAAACAGTTGGAGAAATAAGAAAAGAAGCAGGAAATATAGAAATAAATAGCGTAATACCTGAAAATCAAGAAAATACTAAAAAAGAAATTAATAATAAAAAAGATGGAAATGATGAAATAAGAAAATATGGAACACCTGATGGTCAGACTTTAAACAATAAACCAGAAGATGAAGGAGTTTTAACACCAGAAGAAATGATTACAGATCAATCTGGATTAGAACAAAATGAATCATCAATAGTTGCAGATCCATCTTCTGAAGATAAAGATGAAAATAATAGAAATATGCAAATTTTATTTGGGGTTAATCAAAAGAATAATAAAGAAGTATATTGGTGCCCTAATGATACAAATAAATTAATGCATACTAATACAGGAATAATAGGAACTATGGGAACAGGTAAAACTCAGTTTACTAAATCTATGGTTACACAAATTTATAAAGAATCTAAATATAATGTAGATAGTAAAGAAGTTGGAATATTAATCTTTGATTATAAGGGAGATTATAATAAATCAAAACAAGATTTCTTAGAAGCTACAGATGCAAAAGTATTTGAATTATATCATTTACCGTTCAATCCATTATCAGTAGTAAAAGCAGTAAATTCAAAACCAATGCTTCCACTTCATACTGCAAATGGGTTAAAAGAAACATTAGCAAAAGCTTTTGGATTAGGAATAAAGCAAGAAACATTACTTAGAGATTTAATTATGGAAGCTTATGAAAAGAGAGGAATAATTAAAAATCAACCAGATACATGGGATAAGCCAGCACCAACACTTAAAGATGTATATGATATTTATGTTGGCAAAGAAGATTTAAAAGAAGATAGTTTATATGCTGCATTTAGTAATTTAATAGATTTTGAAATATTTGAACCAGATTGTAATGAAACACAAAGTTTATTTGATTTAATTGATGGAGTTACCGTTATAGATCTATCAGGATATGATCCAGGAATACAAAATCTTGTTGTAGCTATAACTTTAGATTTATTCTATTCACAAATGCAAGCTTATGGACATAGTAAAATTGATGATCAATTAAGACAATTAAATAAGATTGTATTAGTAGATGAAGCTGATAACTTCTTAAGTAAAAATTTCTCATCATTAAAGAAGATTCTTAAAGAAGGAAGGGAATTTGGTGTTGGAACAATACTTTCAACTCAACTTTTAAGTCATTTTTCTACTGGAGAGAATGAATATGCTAATTATATATTAACTTGGGTAGTTCATAATGTGGCTGATTTAAATAACAAGGATGTTAAGTATATATTTAATACTCAAAGTAAGAGTGAAGAAGAGAATATTTATAGTAAAATAAAGAGTCTTAATAAACATTACAGCTTAGTTAAAATGGGTGATAGTGATAGGGCTGTGTTTATGAAAGATAGGGCTTTTTGGGAAATAGTTAAATAGGAATTGAGGTTAATTTAAGAATTAATTTACTAATGAGGTGAGAGTATGATTGGAATATGTGACACACCATTTTATATAACATATAATTGTGATCCAGATGATTTTAAGGATATATTTATTAAAGATATTTCTTTTTCAAAACGGTTATACAAAAGATTATATGAAGCATCGATTTTTTCAGTGGAAGAATTGTTGTATTCTAATTCAGAAAAACTATCAAAGATAAAAGGATTTGGATCAGGGTGTATAAACGAAATAGATAATTATATACAAAGCTTAAAGGTAAGAAATAGTAGTAATGATGATAAAATAAAAAATAAATTCTCTATTACTAAAGAACTAAAATTATACAAAAATAATATTATTAATAATGATTTTTCTTTTGAAAAAACTTGCGAGTTATCTAAAATTTCAATAGAGCAGTTGGATATTTTGAAGAGAGGATATTGTTTATTCGATCCTCAATTAATTGAATTATGTTATAACAATGACAGTTTTTTAGATGACATAATTAATATGTTTCAATTGTTTGTTAAAATTAATGATAAATTACATAAAGTTCTAAAAAAAATTCCTGAATTTAGATTGAAAAATTATGTCCTAGGTTATATAAATGCATTTTCTAAGAATGATATTGAAAGAAATGAATTATTGTCATACTGTAATTATGATTTAATGACTCTTGATGATTTTATTAGACATAATATTTGTGATAAAAATAAAGGAAATGATATATTTAATAGATTTGTTAATTGGTGTTCCTTTGATTTGATACAAGAAATTAGTGGATTTTTTGATGAATTATTTAAAAGAGATAATGTTAGAATAGTAATTTACATGAGATCGAGAGGAAGTAAATTACAAGAAATTGGAGATAAACTAAATGTATCAAGGGAACGTGCAAGACAAATTGAAATGAAGGCAAATAATAAATTTTTGATTTGGCAGAATTCGTGTAATATTTTATCAAAAGTATCAGCTGATCGTAATGGTGATTATGTATTAACATTGTCAGAAATAATGGATTATATGGGTGATTATTATACTGAAATGTTATTCTTTTTAAAAAATAATAAATTAAGTGATGCAATATATGATAACAAACTTGAAGTTTTCATTTTAGGAGATGATTCTTTACCCAATAAGGTACAGGAATATACTGAAGAATTACCTGATAATTTTAAGGTGAATAAATTTCAAGATTATGTTAAGAAAGGAGTAGAAGAAAAAGGACTTTCTGCTGAATTAATTTCTAAGGCGATTGAAGATAATTATACTCTAACAGGTGAAATATATCATAGAATGAAGTTAACTCTTACTTCCATGTATACAGATATTATGAAACGTTTCTATACAGAAGGACTATATATATATGATGATGATGAATTATTAAAATTTAAGAATACATTAATAAAAGAATATGGAAATATCCAACTTCCAACTAATAATAGGGCAATAAGTGCAAGATTAAGTGACATTGGTGTTCTTTGTGGTAGAGGAATTTATAGACCTAAAAAGGAAAAATATATATCTGATGAATTAGCAAAACAGATCTTTGAATATATTAACGGAAACGAATCTCCAATTTTAATGACTAATATAATTTTTGCTGAGTTTGAAAATAAGTTGATTTATGAAGGAATAGATAATAAATATTATTTACAAGGAATTTTAAGAGAAATTTATGGAGATAAGTTTATATTTACAAGGGATTATGTATCTAAAGATGAGACAATAACTTCTATGTATATGGAGATTGTTAATTATATAAAGAAATTTAAATATCCAGTTAGTAAACAGCAAATATATGATAAGTTTCGTGGGGTGACTGAAATAGTTATTTCAATATCTGTAAGTGACCTTGATATACTTAATTTATTTGGAGAATATATACATGTAGATAATTTGAAAATAACTATGAGTGATATAAAATATTTGGAAAAAATAATTATAGAATTTTTGTCAAATAAAGAAGTATGCCATAGCAAAGAAATTTATGAGTATATATTAAATGATAACTTAGATTTATTGACTAACAATAGTGTTTTTCAACCATTTGGTATGTATAGTTTATTAGAACATTTTTTTAGAGATAAATATTCGTTTTCAAGACCTTTTGTAGCAATGAAGGGAACTATTATTGATAGGCCATTGGAAATATTGAGTGAAATAATATCAAGTACTGAGAGAATAGCTATTCCTTACATTAAATCACTTGCAAAAGAATATCATTTTTATATTGGTAGCATATTAGACTTTATGAATTCATTTAATGATACACATTTACTGATTAGTGATAATGAAATTGCTTCGATTGATTATATTGAGATAAATCTGGAGGTAGCAATATATATTGAAAATTTAATTTATAAAGAATTGTCAGATGCTAAAGCTATTTTTGAATTACAGTGTATTAGCAAATTTCCAATGTTATCAATTCCTTGGAGCGAGTGGTTAATATACAGTATTTTGTATAAATGGTCAGATAAACTTATTGTAGCAACTACATCAAATCAGTTTAGGCAATCTATTCCTATTGTAGCATTAAAAGATGTTGATATAAGTGAAATGATAAATCAAATTTCAAATAAAGGTAGTGGAATAATAAGAGAAATTGATAATTTAGAAAATATAGATGATTTAATTTCCGAATATATTGATTTAGAATAGGGAGTGAGTTAATGAATTATAAAGATTTAGATATAAAAAGAAGTTACATAAGTCGCGGAAATAATAATATTGCTGAAGCATTTTTGATACCAGCTTTAAAATTTACCAAGATTTATAAACGAAGTGTAGGTTTTTTCTCATCTGGAGTATTAGAACTTATTTTAGACGGAATTGTTGTTATGGTTAGAAATAATGGCATAATTCAACTTATAGCCAGTCCTAAACTTAATGAAGAGGATATTAATGCAATAAATTTGGGATATAAAATGCGTAAGGATATGATATATGATTACTTTACAAGAGATTTCTTAATGGAAGTGGAAAAATTGAATGACAATAAGCTTCGAATGTTATGTGAATTGATTAGTCGTGGTGTACTTGATATTAAAATTGCTATTACCAATGATGAAGGAATGTATCATGATAAACTTGGTATTTTAAGGGATTTTGATAATAACACTATCGTTTTTTATGGTTCATCTAATTCTAGTTATGGAGGGTATAGAAGTAATTATGAAAAAATTAGGGTTGTAAAAGGATGGGATGAAGGTAATAAGGAAATTATTATCGAAGAAGAGCTAGAATTTGATACTTTGTGGAAAGGAAAGAATGAGTTTGTTGAAGTATACCAATATTCTGAAACAGCCAAATTAAATCTCCTTGAAGTCATAAAAAAGAGAAAAAACAGTCAAAAAGATAAGAAAACTATTGAGTTACGAGATTATCAAGAACAAGCAATAAAGGCATGGGTAGATAATGATTATCATGGATTTTATGTTATGGCGACTGGTACAGGAAAAACATGGACGGCTATTTATTCAACAGTTGAGCTAATGAAAAATCATTCACCAATAGTTGTGATTTGTGCACCATATAAGCATCTTATAAAGCAGTGGGCGGAGGATGTTGAAAAAACATTTATAAACGGAAAGATAATAATGGTGTCATCTGAAAATCCAGGATGGGAAAAACAAATAATGAATGAGATTATTAGAAAAAAATATAATTCTGATATGCAACTTATAATCATATCTACAATTGCATCATTTAATATGGATAGGTTTATTAATTTAATTAATAAATCAGATAATGACAAATTATTAATTGTTGATGAAGCGCATAGATTTACAAATAGATCAGAAAGATTACATGAAATATTTGATTATATGCTTGGGTTAAGTGCAACACCGTATAGTGGTTCTTCGGCAGAAAAGGGAAGGGAATTAATGAAATTTTTCGGAGGACAGGTATTTAATTTACCTATTGAAACTGCTTTACAGAAAGGTTTTTTGGTGCATTATTATTATAAACCTATTTTTGTAAATTCTACTGATTATGAAGAAAAAAAGTTTAATGAACAAAGTATGAAAATTGCAAGTTGTTTTAAAAATAATATTTGTATAAATCCTGATTTACTCGTAAAGTCTCTTAGAAATAGATTACGAATTATTTCAATGTCAGAAGAAAAACAAAGTAGAATTGATGAAATTATTAACGAAATAAATGATCCAGATCATTTTGTTGTATATTGTGGTGATGGGCGTCTATTCGATAATAATTCTGGAGAAGAGATACGTCATATCCAATCTATAAAAAGAGTTCTTACAGATCATGGTTTTAAAACTAGTCAGTTTACTGCAAAAGAAAATATGGATGAGCGTATGCAACTTGTTGATTCATTTAATAAAGGTGAGATTTCTTCATTAGTTGCGATACGTTGTTTAGATGAAGGAATTAATATTCCATCAATAAAAAGTGCTCTTATTTTATCAAGTAATGATGACTATCGTGAATTTGTTCAAAGAAGAGGTCGTATACTTAGGACATATGAAGGCAAGAAAAATGCGACTATTTATGATGTTATTGTATTACCAAGTTCTGATATGTGCCAGTGGGCAAAAATTGAATTAAGAAGATTTTTGGAATATGGACGTCTTGCTTTGAATTGGAATGATCTTGAGATTAAGTTAAATGATGTAATAAAAGAATATAACATTAAAATAGAAGATATTGATGTATATGATTATGAGGATATTTTGGGGGATGAAGATGAATAATGATGAAGTTGTAAAGAAAATGATAGATTTTATAGAAGAAAAAGAGCGACAGCTTCAAGTGGCAAAATTTGTGAATAATTCAAGAGCAAAAAGTGATATTGTAAACAGTATTATATTTCAGTTAGATAGAGAGGTTAATGATGAAAATTAAAACTATTGAGTATGAAAACTTTAGAAATTTTAAAGAACGTGGAATTATAAGGTGTTCTACTGATGGCAAAATTACTATTGTGTATGGAAAAAATGGAGATGGGAAAACAACATTACATCAATTGTTTCAATGGATTTTTTATGGACAAGTTCATTTTAATAAAACAACTTCAGATTATTTATATAATCTTGAGTTTGAAAGCAATCTTGAATATGGAAATAGCTTTGAAGTTATGGGAAGAATAGATTTTGAACATAATAGCAATCATTATTCATTGACAAGAAAATACACATACAGAAAAGAATTGGATTACTCAAAGAAATTAGGCGAAGAAATATCACTCATTAGAATGGATGAAGATAATAATTGGAAGAAAATAGATAGGCCTTCAGAAATTATTGAAAAGTTACTACCATCTGGGTTATCAGATTATTTCTTTTTTGATGGAGAAAACATGATTGCTGATTTGCGTGTAAAGGGTAAGGATTCGGCAAATAAATTAAAAAAAGCATTATACTCCATGTTTGATCTAGATGTTATTGAATTAGCAAAAGATCATGTGGGTAATATAACTTCACCAACAACTGTATTGGGTAAGCTTTATATGAGCAAAGGAACTGTAAAAAGCGGAAGTCAAATATCTGCAGTTAAAACTAATATTGAAAATGCACAAAACAAGATTGAAAAATATAATGAGGAATTAAAAGTATATAGTCAAAAGAAAGAAAAAATGAAGGAATTAATTCGTACTGTGTCTGAACAAATAGGTAGTACAAAATCAAAAGTAGAATATGAGAAGCAAAGGAAGATACTTAAAAGACATCGAGATTTGAGTTTAAGTACTGTAACTAGTACTCAGGGAATTTTTGGTGATGAAATGTTTTCTACATTTCCTCAATTATTAATATCGAAAACTGTATTGGATGCTAAGAATAAAATTAAGCTAAAAATAGCCGATAATAATCTTCCACAAGGACTAGGCAAAAGGCTTATTGAATATTTATTGGATAGTTCTACTAAGGAATGTATATGTGGAAATTCAATTTCTAATGAAGAGAGAGAACATATTAAAGCGTATTTAAATATGTTGCCGCCTAAGTCTTATACCAGTATGTACAATGAATTTAAAAGAACAGCTTCGCAGTGGGGGAAGGGATATAATAAAGAAAAGTTTGAGAGATATATTAAATTGATTTTAGAAAATAAAGAAAGTGCTGAAGAAGATGATAAAAAAATTAGAGAACTTGATGAGCAAGAGAAGAAAAGCCCTGATATTGAAAATTTAGTCATAGCAAGGAAACAGGCAGAAGATTCTATATTAGAATTGGATGAGCATATTATTAATCATGAAAAAGAACTTAACAAGTTTAAAATTTACTTAAAAAAGAATATGAAAGATTTTGATGATTTAACAAAGAAAAATAATGAAAATCTTAAGATTCAATCAAAGATTAATATTATGCAATTGGTAGCTGATTATTTTAAGAAAAAATTAGAAGATGCATCTTTGGAATATAGTAAAAATTTAGAAGAAAATATACAAAAATTATTAAATGAAATGCTGACTAGTAAAAGAAAGGTATCAGTTACACATGAATTTTCAGTAAGAGTAACTGACAGTTTTAATGATGAATCAAAATCAGAGGGGCAGTTCGCTGTTGTATCATTTGCATATATTGGAGGGATATTAAAAATGCTTCAAAACGATCAAAGATTAAATAAAAGGGAATATCCATTAGTTTTGGATGGACCATTTTCAAAGCTTGATCCAGATCAAAGACAGAATGTAGTTGATTCAATACCACAATTTGCACCACAAGTTATCTTGTTTTCAAAAGATAATTTACAAGATATTATAGCAGAAGATAAAATAGGAAGAGTTTGGACGATTATTAGTAATAATGAGAAGAATGTTGCTAGAGTTGAGGAGGGAATATTATGGAAATAACCTCAGATATTCTTTTACGTGGTACATGTTGGAATAAAGCTATTGATGAGCTATCATGCATTTTTACAAATAAAACCCATTATAGTATTTTTGTGTTATGTCTTTCTATAGGAATAATGTATGATAAGCGTATTGAAAAACCAATTGATAATGGTGAAGATACTAGAAGTGTTCCAAGAAATGTTATTGGAAATAATGAT
Organism: Clostridium taeniosporum; assembly: GCF_001735765.2. NCBI lineage: Bacteria > Bacillati > Bacillota > Clostridia > Eubacteriales > Clostridiaceae > Clostridium > Clostridium taeniosporum. The sequence continues at coordinate 1,852,624 of NZ_CP017253.2, read as the reverse complement.
AACGGTAAATTAGATTTTTATTTTCAAGCATCTATTCTATCTACGTGTACTGAAAGACTTACAGAAAATGAAAGATTAGAACTTGCATTTGGGGATAAGTGTGATTTTAATAAAATTAGTTATTTAGTTCAATTTGCTAATTACGGAGTTACAAAATTGGTTGAATTGATAGGAATTACGCCATTGGAATCTATGGAAAATATTAAAAAATTTTTTGAATCTACTATAGATGGGAGAAATCTTGATATAGATGCATTGCCTGATGACATTTTATTAATAGATGATTTGAATCTTTAATTAAAAAGATTTTCTTGTGAAAATACTTAAGTAAGCAATTATATGCATACTTAAGTATTTTAAAGTTTCTTATTAAAAAAAAGAATTCATATCACAGAATTTAGATAATGTAATTCTAATAAATTGAGAACTTCTATCTGCAACTCCAATTTCCTTAATAACATAAGAAGGTTCACCAATCCCACAAGCTGACCCAGAAGAAATAGCACATTTATCAGCCATATCCTTAATAAACATATCATTAACAATACCAGGAATAAGCATGCCAATGACTCCAGGAATATGATTGTCTGGGTCACCTAAAAATTCAACACCAGGATATTTTTGTGTAAGCATTTTTTTAATTTCAACTTCTAATTCACATATTTTTTTTATATATTCATTCATATCTCTTTTAGAAATTTCACAAGCTTTACCGAAACCTACAATATTATGAACAGCAGAAGTTCCAGCTCTATATCCACTTTCTTGTAATCCACCATGTATTAATGATGTCATTTTATAATCTGATAATCCAGTTTGTCTTATAAAAGCAGCTCCAACACCTTTAGGTCCATAAATCTTATGAGCTGACATAGAAAGAAAATCTAAAGGAATTTTTTTTACATCTAAATCAATTTTACCTAATACTTGTGTAGCATCAGAGTGAAACAGTATATTTTTTTCTTTTGCAATAGCACATAATTTTTCAATGTCATTTAAAGAGCCAATTTCATTATTACCCCATATAAATGAAGCGAGGATTGTATTATCTTTAATTGAGTTTCTAAAAGTATCTTCTTCCACTTGTGCATATTTGTTTACAGTAAGAAAAGAAACTTCGTATCCACGATCAATTTTTTTTGTTTCTGTTTTTTTCTTTAAAAATTTACTTGCTACGGATTTTTCAGATTTATTCCAAAATACTTCACCGTTTAAGAACTTACATGTTTGAAGTACAGATTTATGTTCAACGGTAGAAGTTATAATATGGTTTCCACTTTCTTCATAGTACTTTTTATAATCTGCCACACCTTTTATTATAAAGTTATTACTTTCAGATGCACCACCAGTAAATATTATTTCTTTAGGTTCTGCATTTATTAAGCTTGCTACTTGTTCTCTAGCTTTTTCTACAGCATTACTAGCATTTACAGCTAATGTATAATATCTGCTAGAGGGATTGCCATATTCCTCTTTTAAATATGGCAACATTGCATCTAATACTTCGGGATCAATAGGAGTAGTAGCACTATTATCTAAATATATCATAAATTAGCATCTCCCTTTTTTAATGCATTCTTTAAGAATTTTTCTAAATTTCCACCACTATATTTATACTGATTTAATAGAAGTTCAGCACCTCTATCCATATGAAGTTTCATAAAGTGTGGGTAATATTCATCATCATTTATATTACGACCAAGGTTTACTTCGATAAGTGCTTTAAATATTGCATCAAATTCACCTGTAACTGTGGCTCTTTGAAGTTCAAGGCCGTTTGTGTCATTATTCTCATATTCTAATATAGAAGTAGGATCTTTTAAAGATAATGAAACTGCTATTTTACTTAAAGCAAATGGTTTAAGATTTGCACTTTTTCCTACCTCTTCAAATATTTCTTTTGTTTTCTTTGATGTTTTTAATCTAAATCCCATTATTACACCTCAAAATATCCATTTTTAACTTCAGTTTTACGTAATTCTGTATTGTATAGAAGTAAGTATTCATCACATACATAAGGTTTTACAACTTTATATAATTCTTTATCAATTTCTTTATTAGTAGAAAGAATTATAACTTGCTTACTTATGTTTGGTAAATAAGTAGTAGTTAATGAATTTCTATGTGTTTCATCTATACGAGCATAAGGCGTATCAATTATAAATGGTATTTCAACACCTGAACTTTTTATGATAGCCCAAATTAAGCAAAGTATGTAAATTTGTTTTTCACCATTTGAAAAATCATTTATATTAATTTTAGTACTTAAACTTATATAATCAAAAGAAATATCATTAGATATAAGATTTTTAAGTTCTTTAGTATCCTCTACATTATAATGTTTTAATAAATCTTCTAAGAATTTATCTCCATATTTTTTACTTAAACCGTTAAATCCAAGATTGTTTATTACATTTAGTATTTCAGTTGTATTATACTCTTTATTTATATAAAGAGTAGTATTAAAATTATCATCAATTACGATACTATTCACATAATTAGCTTTTCTAATTATTGTGCTAAAGATTTTTATGAATTCATTTTCTATTAATTTAATTTTATCTTTAGTTAAATTAATAAGAAGTTCATTTAAATATTCAATAAGTTGTGTAGACATATCTAAAACATTAATATTTTGAAGTAGAGTAGTATACTCATTTCTTGCTCTAGTAAGATGATATTCTTTGTTTTTAAGCTCATTATGTTTTGATTCAATTGTCGCTTTTTTAACAGCAATATTTTTTTGAATTGTATTAATTTGTTCATTTGTAGAATGAAGATTTTCTAGATAATTATTTAAAATATCATCTGAAATAGATGAATTTAATTTATCTCTTAATTTTTTCAACTTATCTCCAATTTGAGAAATACTATTAAATTTAGAAAAGATAGATTTAGTTAAAGTATTTCTTTTATTTAAAATATTATCAATAGTATGATTAATAGTATTTCTTTGTTCTGTAGATAATTCTAAAATATTAGCTACATTATTTAATTCAATAGTATTAAACATATTGTTAAGAAGATCTACTGCAATTTCATTAAAATTAATATTTTTTACTTTAGATGGAATATGTTTAACTAATGCATCTTCTACAATATCTCCAGATAATTTTTTACTTATTGCATTATATGAATTTAAAGAATCTTCTTTTTCTATTTGAATTTTAGTTTCTTCTAAGAGATCAGTAACTAATAAAAAGGGTAGAGTCTCATTGCAGAAATCTTTGATTTCCGTATTAATATTAGTACGATCATTTTCAAATTTTGATATTTCAGAACTTAAAGCTGCTTTTTCACCTTCTAAAAGTCCGCCACTGTTTTTAAAATCATCTTCAACTTGATTTCTTTTTACAAGTAAATTATCAAGATACTCTTCATCTAAAATCAAAGTTTTTTCCAAATTTTCAATTTCAGAGTTTAAATCTTTAACATTAGAGTTAAGTAAATCAAAGTTCTTTTGAGTATCTTCTAATTTAACATTTGACTTTGATTTTGCTCTCTGATGAGCTAATAATTGCTTCTTTAATACTTCGAATGTATCATAATTGAATAATTCAAGTACTGATTCTTTTAAATTAGAACTTGCACTTTTCCCAGTAAAGAAATCACTTAATTCTTCACCGTCAAAGAAGAAGAAATCAAATAGCGATGGTGGAATTACAGATTTTAAATATTTATCAAAGTATAATTTATCTTCATCATTTAATTCTTCATTATTTAGATAAACTTTAAAATCTTCATGTATTTTTTGATTTATATAATTCCATGAACGTTTTAAATAATATTCTTTAATTTGTGTGCCTTCTTCAAAAGAAATATTTAAACCTAAATAACATTCAATATTTTCATTTTTAAATGCATTATCATTTATATTATTCTTAATCTTAGTTAAATAATTATGGTTTAATCCAAGATAACCATAAGTAATTGGACCATAAATACATAATTTAATGGCTTCGAATAAGGTAGATTTACCAGCCCCATTTTCTCCACCTATTAAAACAATATTTTTATTCCCTTTAGGAGTAAAGGAGAAGGTAGTTTCATCTTCGTATGATCTAAAGTTTTTTAATGTTATATTGTTAATTATCATTTTCTATCTCCTCAACAATTGATTTGTGTAAATGTCTTTGATTAAGAATTTTATTAATTGATTTATCTAAAACCGTTTTGTTTGTAAAATGTTTAAATTTATTAGTTTCAATTAAAAGTTTATTAATTAAATCTTGATCAATATTATGAACAGAACATAAGTTTTTAATTTCTTCTCTTGTATTTTCATCAAACATAGGTTTTTTATAATCATCCCAAGGAAGTCTTTCATTCATAACTTCATAATATAAATCAACTAGTGTTCTTCTCGTTAAATCTTCTTCTTCATCCCAAATCCTATCAATAACTTCAAGTTCTTCTTTAGTAATAAGTTCAATTTCATATTCTTGATTAATATATTTTTGTAATTCTAGTAATCTTTTTAATATCAATTGTCTTCCTTTAAAATTAAAAGGACCATAGCCTAGTACATTTATATAGTAACCTGTATCATCTTTTTGTATTTTTGATTCATCTAATTTTATATCATTAGAATTGTTAATACTTTTAAGCGGTAACAATTCTAAATAAATCTTATTTTTATCATCAGAAGAATAGATATTTCCTTTGTCTATTTCAGATTGGCAATTTTTAAGATCTATATAACCTTCACTATCTTTATTAGAAAAAATATAATCTGGATTAATAGTATAATCATTTAATAAAGGTAATTTATCTAAGTATAATTTTTTATAGTAGTGATTTCCATCTCTTCTATACTGCATTCTATACTCATGTTTATTACGAATACTTATAACCCAATCTCTAAAATCAAGTAAAGGTTGAAGCCAGGTTTCACCACTTTGAATAAATCCAGTTAGAGATTTATCTTTATTTACAACAGTACAAATCCAACATCCAAATCTTGAATTACCGCATGATGGAGTATCCTTGTTACTTGTAGTAGTAAAAGGACATTCTCCACCTTCACCACCTGTATATAATGTAAATAAATCATTATTGCTAGCACCCCAAGGAGTAGCACCATTATCTGCAAGAAGTATACCCCAAACATCATCTGTGGTTAATTCTACAATAGGATTATAAACATAAGTGTTTTCTAAAGTTACATGAGGTGTTAAAAGATATCCTTCAATTTCTCTATTTCTAATTCTTATACCTCTTGCTATACTTTCAGATTTTCTAACACCTAAAACAACAACAACTTCTCCATTTTCTTTAACCTTTTCTTCAATAAATTTATTAGATGGTTTAATTTTTAAACGCTCAGTACACCATCTAAATCTAATAGAAGTAGGAGTTGGAAGTCCTTTACCAATTATATTAGTCCAATAAGTATTGTTATAGTCTGGATGAACCATGTAAGTATATAGTGGTATGTTAGCTTTTTTTGCACCTTCATTAATTAATTCGGAGTTATGTTTTAAGTATCCTAAAACAATAGGGTTTTCAATCAACGTATCAGAAGAAACTACATAAATATCTTTATGTCTTTCTTCAATTGGTAGACTTTGAAGCATGGTAAAAACTAGTTGTACTACAGCAGTACTATCTTTACCACCACTGTACCCTATAACCCAAGGTCTATTATCATTTTTATAGACCATTTTCATTTCATCTATAATATCATTTACTTTTTGTTGTAATTCAGTATTCATTAGTTAACCTTCCTTTTACAGTCATTTTCTAATTTTTGCTCGTCTTTTGATAAAGGAATATTTAATTTTGTCTTTATTAAATTATTTGTAAGTCTTACATAAGTAGCACTTTTAACAATTCTACCCGTTGGACCTATAACTCTATTTTGCCAATCATCTAAATTAGTTCTGTGCCAATCAATATTTTTTATATTAGAAAGAATTTTCTTCCAATCATAAGCGTTATTTTTATATAAGTAGTTACCAACTAGACCTAGTGCTTCAAGTACAACTCCATTTGAACTTATATAATCTTTTCTAAATAAAGTAGGATTTGTATCTTTATTAAATACAAATTGCCATTCTTTCATATTTTCACATAAAACATTCCAAAATTCATTTACAAAAGAAACTACTTTGTGATCATTAGTGTTTAATTTATTTAATAATTTTTTATTAGTTTCATTTATGCTACTTAAAGTGAATAATTTAGGTGAAAATTTGGATAAAGATGGATTTTCTTTATCGGTAAAATGTTTCAAATAATTATTTTCTTCAAGTAATGATTTAGTAATCATTGCAATTGGATCACGAGAGTCGTATAAAATTCCAATTGACTTAGAGACATTAACAGCATGCTTATTTAAGTCAGCAAATATCTGTTGGCTACGATTTAATCCTTCATCTATAAATAAAACAACAGATATAGTTTCATTACCAAGAGAAGAATCAGCTTTTAAAGCTTCTTCAATAGCAGCTCTTCTATGTTGACCATCATTAATAAGTAAACGGCTATCCATAGCAACTTTAAGAGTTCCTATTTTTTCATCAAAATCTTTATCAATAGGTGAAAATTCAAAATCACCATCAATTGATGCAGTTAATGAAGAAAATACATAGTCTTTAGGATTATTAACAATATATGAAGCCATTTCTGGAATACGAGTTTTGTTTAAAATTCTTTGAGCTCTATGTTCTGGTGGTAAATCTTCTTCATTAAATATAAATAATTTTGATAATATTTTTAAAGGACACATTATTATGAAAAAGTCCCTAGTTGCCTGTTTTCCTTTGATTGCAGGAAATGTATAAAAGAAATTACTATTCATAATGCAACCTCCTACGTACGTATTTATACATTGTTTTATTATATTACGTACGTAGAAAAAAGTAAAGATATTTGACAGAAAAAGGGGAACTTAAGTTCGTTTAAAACTAAAATAAAAATGGATTATGAGATACATGTAGAATATAGGATCTTAGAAAAAATTATGAATAAAATATAAGATATATAATATATATTACTATATTAATAACTGGAAGGTTCAAATGGAAAATTTAATTAATAAAATAATAAATATTGATTGTTTAGAAGGTTTGAATAAAATACAAGAGAACAGTATAGATTTGGTAGTAACTTCACCTCCATACAATTTAAACATACTTTATGATGAATATAATGATAATAAAACAATTAAAGAATACATTGAGTTTATTAGTAAAGTTTCAAATGAATTATTTAGAGTGATAAAAGGAAATGGAAGAGTATGTATAAATATTCCGTGTGATGGAAAAATGAATTTGAATAACATAGAAAAGGTAAAGTGTGATATTTCATATATGATTAAAGATATATTTTATAAAACGGGTTTTAAATATAGAGATAAAATATATTGGGATAAACAAAATTTTAGGAGTAGGACAGCTTGGGGAAGTTATGAATCAGCATCAAATCCAAATATATTATTACCATTTGAAGAAATAATAGTATTATATAAAGGTACTAAGAAAAAAGAAAAGATAAATGGTAATTTGAATGAATTGATAGACAAAGAGTTTCAAGAAATTTCAAATGGACATTGGATTATAAAAGGCGTAAAAGCTAAAAAAGATAATTGTCCTGTACCTTTTCCACAAGAAATACCAAGCAGATTAATAAAGTTATTCTCATATAGAGGAGATATAATATTAGATCCTTTTTGCGGAAGTGGGACAAGCTGTATGGTTGCAAAAAAACTAGGAAGAAAATATATAGGATTTGAACTATCTAAAAAATATACTGAACAAGCTAATAAAAGAATAAATCAATTATAATTTAAACTAATTTTGGATAAAATACCTTTTGTTAAATATTATAGATATTTTATAGGAGGTATTATTTTAATGAATGATTTATGTAATGACATAATTTTTATTATAAAAAGCTATGATTTGTATTCTAAGCATGCTTTGGAATTAGAAAATATAAAATATAAATTTGATAATGTATGTGTTGAATTAAATAAATACTTTAAAGAGTACGAAATAGAATATAATACTATAAAAGGTAAACCACATATACCATTTATACCTCTATTTGCAATAAGAAATCCAAAGTATTCTAAATATATGACACAGGGAATATATGTGGCATTATTAATAAAGCGAAATGAGGGAATCTATATTTCTTTAAATCAAGGAACAGAAAATAAGGCAGAACGTTGTATATTAAATGATAAAAATACATATAGGCGTAAAGTAAATGATAAAATAGCATCTTATGGAATTGAATATAAGAACAATTTAATTGACGAGATAAATTTAACAAATAATATATGTGGAAATTTAAAAAGACCAAGATCATATGAACAAGGAAATATAAAAGCTGTTTTTTACGATATAGATAAATTAGAAAAATATCCGGAAAAATTTTTGCGAGATATAATATGGTTTATAGAATTGTATAGAAAGGTATTGGATGGTTAAAATATCTACCTAGTGTATAGAATGTAGTATTTTTAATAATTTATAAATGAAAATAGCAAGTAGCTCGTAACTATCACATGCGAGGTCTAAGGTTATAGAGAAATTAACTATATTTAAAAAGAAAATAATTAAAATTATTAATGCTTAAATTTTGAGAAATATATCATATGAATATTAATGAAGATAATCTTTTACTTGTATTTTCTAGGGGGAATGGTTATAAGGAAGTGTATAAATATTATATTATGCTACAAAAGGGATTAAGCATAAAATCTAATATATTTGAACTTTCTATAAAAGAGCTTTCATTATTATATGAATATTGGTGTTTTATAAAAATTAATTCTTTACTTCAAAAGAAATATAGATTAGTAAGCTCTGATTTTTTAAAGATTAATAAGAAGATATTACAGTTTGCCTTAAAAAGGAGGAGAACCTTCTCTTACATATTTAAATACTGAGACAAATGAAAAATTTAAAGTTTATTATAATTCTTTAAGAAATTCCAAAACAGTATCACAAAAGCCAGATAATATATTATCGATGAATAAAGATAGCAGTATAAAGTGTTATGAGTTTATATTTGATGCTAAATATAAAATAGATGCATCAACAAATACATAATAATGAAGAAAAGTTTAAAAATAACACTTTTTATAAAAGTATTGAAGAAGTAAATATTGGAGCAATTCCATTTTTACCTTCAACAACAAAGCTAATGGAAGAATTCTTAGATGAATTAGTAAATGAATCTTCAGATTCAACTTTTGAAAGAACATTAGAGACTGTTAATAAAGATCAATATCTAAAAGATGAATATTTCAATAACAGAAATGTATTAGTGGGAACATTAAAGAACAGTTAAAGACTAATGTATTAAATAATTTTTATCACATTCCTAATAAGAATGTTAATATAATTAAAAATAATATATGTTAATAAATTGTTTTAGTATAGTATGATATAATTTTAATAAAGAAGATAAAACAAGAAATTTGAACATTGCTGATAGTAAGCAAGAAGAATTATCATATGAAATTGAAAGGATTGGTTTACTAAGATGATAAAGTTAAGGCATGAACATTGATTAATCCTTTGCTCATTGAACTTAAAGCTTAATAATGAGGATTTACATTTAAAAAATGTATTAGTAGACACTGGTTCTGCAACAACTTTAATGAATAGTAATTAAATTATATCATGTTAGATGGAACTGAAAAATAAGGAGTGATTCTGCATGAAATGGAAAGAAGTACGAGAATTATATCCTAACCAATTTGTAAAGTTTGAAATTTTAGAATCTCACATAAAAGATAACAAAGAGTATGTAGATGATGTTGCAATTATTAAAGCAATTTCTGATGGAAAAGATACAGAAAATTAGCTATAAGTAAATTTATAGAAATCACTTCAAATAATTACAAGATGTGGAAATAAAGATTTTGGGTTAAGGATATTTTTATGCAATTCATATTATAGACAATAGGGATAAAATGAGCCAGTTTGATGAATTATTATGGAAGAATGAGGAAGAGTAAATGAAAAAAAATAAATCAGTTAAAGTATTTGGAGTTATTTTTGTGGTGGCTGCAGTACTTATTTTTATTAATTTTATTCCAACCTTTGAATTAAAAATATCAAATATGCATATTATTGAAGGGGAATGGGTGAATGTTTATTATGAAGAGGAAGAAGTTGCAGCTAAGGATGTATTTCAGTTAGCTAATGTAAGAGCAGGTGAATTAGCTAAAAAATTAGGATTTAGTGAAAAGCAAAATATTAATATTTATATTTATGATCATCAATCTACCATGCAAATGAAAAAATATGGGTTAATAGGACCAATGTTAGGTCTAGACTGGTATATTGGTGATAATATAGGAACAGATGTTATATTGACATCACCTGCAAATCCAGGAAAAGTTCATAGTTATGATAATAATAAGCAGGCAGTTTTACATGAAATGGTTCATGCTTATGTAAGTATAATAAATCCACAGATAAGATTATGGTTAACTGAAGGAATGGCTTTATATTTATCTAATGCAGAATCTTTTTATAAAAAATATACATGTAATATGCATATTCCAACTTTTTCAGAAATGAAAACTAGCAATCCAATTAAATTTTCCAATATGGGAGGTTATACTTTTGCTAATACTTATATAGAGTATATAGATCAAGAATATGGATGGGAAAAATTAATGATGATAATTAGAACAGAAGATTATGAAAAAGTATTTGGAAAATCTGATGAAGATATATATAAAGAATGGATAAATTATATTAAAAATTATTATCAATAAGATAATTAATCATAAAAAGTAGCTCATGATTTAAGTATTAGGAGTTATTTTTATTGCGTTGGAAAAAGATAATTTAGTAAAAATAATTTTAAATATATGTTATGTTGATGATATAATTAGCTGTTAGATAAAATAGTAAAAGGTAAGGAAGATAAATATGAAGAAAAATGTTAGAATGATATATCCATCATATATAGATAAGTTTCAGTGTATTGGAGGAAAATGTGAAGATAACTGTTGCATTGGATGGGATATAGATATTGATAAAGAAACATTTAAAAAATATCATAAAGTCACAGATGAAACAATGAAAAAGATGTTCCAAAAAAATGTTCATAACAATAAATATTGTACTAATAAAGATTTAGATTATGGAAGAATTAAATTAAATGAAGCAAAAAGATGTCCCTTTTTAGATGATGAAAATTACTGTTTGATTCAAGGAAAATTTGGTGAAGATTATATTTCTAGTGTTTGTACTCAATTTCCTAGAGTACTAAATAAAGTAGATGATCATTATGAGATATGCCTTGATTCAGCATGTCCAGAGGCAGCAAGAATTATTCTTGGAAGTAAAGAGAAAATAGAATTTAAGGAAAGTGAAAAGAACTTAGGTAAGTATACTATGACAGGTATACTTGATACTAGATCATCTGAATTTAAAGATACACCTATAGAGTATTTTAAAGAGATACGAGAATTCTCAATAAAAATAATGCAAGATAGAAATTTAAATTTCAGTTCTAGATTATATGTTCTAGGTGATTTTTTAAATGAGCTAGAAGATATAGAAAGTAATAAAATAAAAGAATTTATAAGTAAATATGACATAGAAACTGAAGCTAAGTATTATAAAAGAGAGAGTATGAATTATGCGCTTCAGGTTTCGTTTTTTAAGAATGTAGTTGATTCTTTAGATATAGTAAATGAAAGTGATAGTGATAAATTAAAAAGGTACACTAAAGAACTTTTACAGGGATATAATATTAAAAATAATCAGGATATAATTGAAAATAAGGAAGAATATATAGAGGCATTTGAAAAATATACAAAGGAGTATATAGAAAACAACAGTTACATATTTGAAAATTATATAGTTAATTTTATATATAATAATTTATTCCCTTTTTCAGAAAGCGATTTTATGTTTGAAGGATATATTATGCTTTTATTTAGATATTCATTAATGAGATTTTATCTAGTTGGGAAATACATATACAATGGAAAAGATTCTGTAGAAGATATGTTAGAGTTTATTCAAATATTTGTAAAAGCAGTAGAGCACGATAAGAACTACAGAAGTGAAATTTTAGAATACATTAAAGAAAATAGTTTTGATAATATGGAATTTGCAAAAATGCTTTTGTAATTTTAAACAAGTAGATTACAGAATGGGCTGTTGCTTAAATTAACTGATTAGTTAATTTGAGCAACAGCCCATTTTATATTTAATCTTTTTAGTGAAAAAAATATTTTTAACATATTTTAAAAGTTACTTAAAAGTAGAAGCAATATAAACACAGAGGATTTCAATAGATAAGGTTTTAAAAAAGGAAAAATGTGTTATAGAATATATTGTTGTTAATATGAAAAAATGGTAGTATTTAAATTGGGAGGAATAAAATGAATGAATTGATAAAAAATGCTTTAACAGGTGTGAATATTATACCTACCGTAATATTAGGATTAGTTTTATTGTACTGGATAACTGTAATTATAGGTGTAATTGACTTGGACTTATTAGAGTTTGATTTTCAGGTAGATAGCCATGCTGAGGTCTTTCAGGGAATATTAGTTTTTCTAAATTTAGGGGAGATACCTTTTATGGTGGTTTTAAGTATTTTGTCTTTAGTTTTTTGGATTTTATCAATGATGTTATATAGATTACCAGTAGAGCCTGGGGGATTTATAAATGGTTTATTGTTAATTCCAACATTAATAATTAGTTTATTAATTACTAAGATAATAACAAAACCACTTAAGGTATTGTTTAAAAGAGATTATGAAGAGGAGATAGCTCAGGAAGGAGGCGTAGTTGGACAGCTAGTAATCTTGGTATCAAATATTAAGGAGGGGCGATTAGGTCAAGGGGAAATAGAAAGAGATGGAGCTTCTTTGTTAATAAATGTAAAAGCTGAAAATGAAGAGGATGTCTTTGAAAAACATGAAGAAGCATACGTTTATAGAAAAGATGATGATAAAAATATTTATTATATTATAAAAATTAAGGAGTGATAAGAATGTCTTATGAAACGCAAGTTTTATTAAGTAGTATTGTGGCAGTAGTAATTATTGTTGGTGGATTATTAGCTATGTTTGCTAAGTTTTATCGTAAGATTGATCAAGGAAAAGTTATTGTAAGAAATGGTGTAAGAGGGCCAGTAGTATCTTTTGGGGGGATTTTTGTATTACCTATACTACATAAACACGAAGTTATGGATATTTCAGTTAAGAGAGTTGAAATAGCTAGAGTGGGTAAAGATGGATTAATTTGCAAAGATAATTTAAGAGCAGATATAAGAGTTGCATTTTTTGTTAGAGTTAATCAAACAAGAGAAGATGTATTAAAGGTAGCTCAATTATTAGGTTGTGCAAAGGCATCAGATCCAACAACTTTAATGGAATTTTTTGATGCTAAGTTTTCAGAAGCGTTAAAAACAGTAGGTAAGAAGTTTGAATTTGTTCAACTTTATACTGAAAGAGAAACTTTTAAAAATGAGATTCTTCAAATAATTGGTACAGATTTAAATGGTTATGTTTTAGATGATGCAGCTATAGACTATCTTGAGCAAACTGATATTAAGCTATTAAATAGTAATAACATTTTAGATGCAGAAGGTATTAAGAAAATAACTGAACTTACTGCAGAACAACTTATTTTAGCAAATCAAATTGAAAGAGATAGAGAAAAGACTATTAAGAAGCAAGACGTATCAGCAAGAGAAGCTATATTAGAGCTTGAAAAGCAAAATGCAGAGGCTGAAGCTAAGCAACAAAAAGAGATTTCAATTGTAAATTCAAGAGAAACGACAGAGGCTGAAAAGGTAAGACAAGAAGAAAGATATAAGGCTGAAATGGCAAGAGTTAAGTCTGATGAAGAAATTGAAGTTGCTGAGCAAAATAAAGAAAGACAAGTTATTATTGCAATGAAGTCAAAGGAAAGCACTGAAGCAGTTGAAGCTGAAAGAGTAGATAAGAAAAAACTACTTGAAAGAACAGAAAAAGAAAAGCTTGTAGAGCTTGCCACTATTGATAAGCAAAAAGAAGTTGAAGTAGAAAAGAAAAATATTCAAACAATTATTAGAGAAAGAGTGGCAGTTGAGAAGGAGACTGTTATTGAAGAAGAAAAGATTAAGGATACTCGTGTTCTTGCAGAGGCTAACAGAGTTAAGTCTGTAGCTATTAAAAAGGCAGAGGAAGAGGCAGAAACTAAGCTTATCATTGAAGTTAAAACTGCAGAGGCATCTAAAGAAGCAGCAGAGAGAATTGCAGAAAAAACTATTATTGATGCAGATGCTAAGTATAAGGCATCACAAAAAGAAGCAGATGCAGTTAAGGTTCTTGCAGATGCTAATATTCAAGATGAAGCTACTTCAGGTATAGCAGAAGCTAAGGTTATTGAAGCTAAATCAGCTGCAGAGGCTAAGGCTATTGAGGCTAGAGCATTAGCACAAGCTAAGGGTGATAGTGCAATGGTTGAAGTTAAGGAGAAGGAAGGAACAGTGGAAGCTGATATCTTAAAGAAGAAATACATAGCAGAGGCTGATGGAATTAAGGAAAAAGCTACTAGTATGAAGGCTCTTGATGAAGCTGGTAGAGAACATGAAGAATTTAAGCTTAAACTTGAAAAAGAAAAAGAAATTGATCTTGCAAATATTCATATTCAAAAAGAAATTGCAGAATCTCAAGCATCAGTTATTAGAGAAGCTCTTAAGGCAGCTAAAATCGATATTGTTGGTGGAGAAACAATGTTCTTTGACCAAATTATTGGTTCAGTAACAAAGGGTAAATCATATGATCGCCTAGTTAATAATAGTGATGTTCTTACAGACATTAAAAAAACATTTATAACTGGTGATGCTGAGTACTTTAAGAAACAATTAGGTGACTTTATGGATAGGTTTAATTTAACATCAGAGGATATTAAGAATCTTTCAATTGCAGGTGCTATTAATAAGATGATGAGTAATTCACAAGGTACAGATAAAATGGCATTAAGTAAGCTATTAGAAACAGTAAATAAGGCAGGCGTAGCTAATTTACCAGCAAAAACTATAGAATTTGCACATAAACAAGGAGAATAGTTTTGAATCATATTGAAGATATGGAAAAGGGTACCTACGAGATTATTAAAAATCGTCTTATTAAGCAAGGAGAAGATTTAAGAGAGCGTGTTAGTAAGCTTAATGATGTAAGAAAAGAGGCTTTTGGTTCAATTGAGACTAAGCTACTTGGAAGTGAAAGAATAATAACAGAACATAACTGTATACCAAGAGATATGGCTCCAGTAGAAGATTCATTTATCTTTGGGTACAATGTTCATATTGGTTTAAAATCTAAGGTGGAGTTAAGTGATGTTTTTTCAATTTATAAGTACAGTGAAAAAAAGTTTGTAAAGCAATCACTTGATTTAATAAATAATGAGGAATTTATAAAGGATTTTGATGAATTATATAAGTATTATAAAAATACTTTTTTTGCAAAGTTTACTATAATAGAACCTTATTTTTATATGATATTTCAAACAGGAAAAAGTCCTACAGATATTAAAGTATTTAAGTGGGCAATTGAAGGCAATAAGTTAATTTATGTTGATAGTAGAAGTGAGCATGAGGTTAAGTTTAAGAAGGAAAGTGAATTTGAATTTATTAAGGCTACAAGAGATGACCAAAGAAGTGGCTTGTATGCTCATATTTCAATATTGGACAAGGTGTTTGTTGAAACAATAAGAGGAGATTTAACTATTAAGGTTGAGGATAATACTGAAACAGGAAAGGGAATATATTCTGAACCTGTGGAGGATATGGATCAAAGTCTTGATGATGCTGAAATATATTATGCAAATTTAGATGAACTAATAATACTAAAAATTAAACCATATAAGGAAAATGATTTTAGGTATTTTATTTTTAATAACAAATTAAAAAATGTTGTTAGAGTAGACTCAATAAAGGATACATGCATTCTTTTACCAGGACATCATGGATTAATATTCCCAAAGGGATATTATCTCCAAACTGGTGAACACAAAATATTTGATATAGAAGCTGAAGGTTCAATTTTTGATCAAAGAGTTACTTCATCTAATGGAGAAGATTATCAGTATATTTTCTACAATACTAATAATGGGGAATACCAAGTATATTCTTATAATATTATTGAGCAAAAAATTGATGCTCCCATAGTTTGCAGTGGATATTCTCATTTTAATAATGGAGAAATGATAGTTGTTAAACATGAAAATGAACCAAGAAAAAATCATATGATACAAATATGGCAAACACCTTATGTAGGGAAAAACTATGTAAGTGAAGGAGATAAGGAATCTGTTCTTTTTAAAATAGGTAATAAGGATATTGTTACTGCAATGGCAGATTGTAGGGCAGTATGTAAGCTCATTGATAAAAAGGAAGGCTATCAAAGTATTTATGTTGATATTGTAAAAGAGTGTGAAAGAATAATTGATTCTTATTTTTGGTTAGATAAGAAAGAAACCTTTAATTTAAGGGAAGTACTTTTATCTTTAAAGGAATCAGCAACTTTTGCTATTGGTGAGTTTGAAAAAGTATTAAGAATAAAGGCGACAACTAAAAAGCAAATAGAGGATGCAAGCAAAACATCAGAGGAGTTATTAAAAAAATTAAAGTATGGAACCTTTGATACTATTGATGAATATGTAAGGGCTTTAGCAGATATAAGAAATCTTAGGGGGCAAATAGCTTCATTAAAGGATTTAAGATATACAGACCTTAATATTGTTAATACTCTTGATAAGGATGTAAAGGAAAAGTATGATGAATTCTCTAAAAAGTGTGTTGAGTTTTTACTAGCACCTGAAGGGTTAATGCCTTATGAAGAAAAGGTTAAAGAGCTACAAGGTGAAATTGATAAGATAAATAAATCAAATGAAGGTAAAGAGCTTCAGGAAAAAATCAATGAAACTTCAAGTGATTTAGAGCTTCTTATTGATATTATTAGTAACTTTAAAATTGAAGATCCAACTATGACAACAGAGATAATAGAGAAAATATCTGCATTATTTTCATTAATAAATAATGGTAAGGCAAGATTAAATAATAAAATTGAAGAGTTTACAAAAAATGAAATGACAACTCAATTTTATTCACAAATAAAGCTACTTAGTCAATCTGTAGTAAATTATTTAGATATTTCTGATACTGAAGAGAAATGTGATGAGTATTTAAATAAGGTTATGATTATGATTCAGGAATTAGAAGGAAGATTTGCTGAGTTTGATGATTATATACTACAGTTAAATGAAAAAAGAGAAGAACTTTATAATGCTTTCGAGAGTAAGAAGCAATCTATATTAGATAAGAAGAATAAGAGAATATTGGGGTTATTTAATTCAGCAGAGCGTATTTTAAGTGGAATTAAAAATAGATTAAATAATTTCCAATCTGTTGCAGAGATTAATGGATATTTAGCTACGGATATTATGGTAGAAAAGGTTAGAGATGTAATGTCAACATTAAATGACCTTGGTGATTCTATTAAGGCTGATGAAATTACCTCTAGATTGAAAAAGATAAAGGAAGAAGCTGTTCGTCAATTAAATGATAGGCAGGACCTTTATGTTAATGGTGAAAATGTAATTAAGCTAGGAAAGCATAATTTTTCAGTTAATACAAAAGCTATTGATTTATCTATAGTACAAAAGGATGATATTTTATATTATCACATAACAGGCACAGATTTTTGGGAAAAAATAAATAAAGATGGTATTGAAAAATATAACAATGTTTTTAATCAAAGTATTGTATCAGAAAATAACAATGTTTATAGGGGAGAGTATTTAGCTTATTTAGTTTTTGAAGAAGCAAATAATAAAAGATTTGAAACCTTAGAAAAGTTAGAAGCTAAGTCAGAAGCACAATTAGTTGAAGTAGTGCAAAAATTTATGGTGTCTAGGTATCAAGAGGGATATACTAAGGGAGTACATGATATTGATGCAGCAAAAATTTTAAAAACATTGTTACAATTACATGAAAAAATTGATTTGCTAGTATATAAAAGTGAGGCTAGAGCTTTAGCCAGGGTTTATTGGGATTCTTTAGCTGATGAGGAGATAAAGTCAGTATTAAGGAAGCGATTAAAAGAAGTAGCTAAGGTTACTTTATACTTTAATTCATCACCTAATTTAGAAAAATACATTCCATATATAGTTGAAAATATGGAAAAGGAAAATAAGCTAATAAGCTTATTTGGAAAAAAATATATAAAGGAAGCTTCAGAGTATCTTTGTCTTGAAATAATGGAAGGTGAAGAGTTTATAGTTAGTAAAGAGGCTAAAAGCATATACGATGGTTTTATAAAATATTTAAGAGATAAGAATGTTTTAAATGAATTTTTATCTTCAGTAAATAGTAGTAAAAATGATATAGAAGGACTTTATTATTTAATTAGTGAATGTATAAATGCTTATAAAGATAATGTTTTAAATGATAAAAACAAAGAGGATATAAATATAACTATATTTGAAACTTTAAATAGTGAAGAAATAATAGGAGTTCTTAAAGAAGTTATTGTTTTATTAATAGGAAATAAAACGGATTTAGGACGAGTAATTTATGTTGATTCAAAGGTGAAAGTAACAGGTCTTATTGGAAGTCATCCTGTAATAAATGGGGGAGAATATATATTATCCTATATGAGATTTATGGATAAGCTAAATGAATTTAAATGTAGAGAAGTTAATGACTTTATAGAGTTTTACGAAATTAAAAAGAATTTGATAAAAGATTTCAAAGCTAAAATTCATTTAGATGATTTTAAACCAGAGGTGCTTACTTCTTTTGTAAGAAATAAATTAATAGATAAGGTTTATCTGCCTTTAATAGGAGATAACCTAGCTAAACAAATTGGTGTTGTTGGAGAAAATAAAAGAACAGATTTAATGGGATTATTATTACTTTTATCTCCACCAGGTTATGGTAAAACAACATTAATTGAATATGTTGCAAGTAGATTGGGACTAATTTTAGTTAAAATAAATGGTCCTTGTTTAGGAAATGAAGTAACCTCTTTAGATCCAGAAATGGCTAAGAATAATAGTGCTAGAGAAGAACTAATAAAGCTTAATATTGCATTAAAGATGGGTAACAATGTAATGATATATGTAGATGATATTCAACACTGTAATCCAGAATTTTTACAAAAGTTTATTTCTTTATGTGATGGACAAAGAAAAATTGAAGGTGTATATAATGGAGTTAGTGAAACTTATGATTTAAGAGGTAAAAAGGTAGCTATTGTTATGGCTGGTAATCCATATACTGAAAGTGGAGAAAAGTTTAAGATTCCAGATATGCTTGCAAATAGAGCAGATGTATATAATCTTGGAGATATGCTTATGGAAAATGAAGAAGCCTTTAAATTAAGTTATATAGAAAATGCTTTAACATCAAACTCTGTTTTATCTAAGTTAAGTAATAATAATCCAAAGGATTTATATGGATTTGTTGAAATGGCTAAGGGAGCAGAAAGGGAAAGTGTATCTTTAGATGGCAATTACTCAGTAGAAGAAATAAATGAATATATTAGTGTTATTGATAAATTATTTAAGGTAAGAGATATAGTATTAAAGGTTAATCTTGAATATATTTATTCAGCTGCTCAAGCAGAAGAGTATAGAAAAGAGCCACCATTTAAGCTACAGGGATCTTATAGAAATATGAATAAAATAGCAGAGAAGATTATTCCTGTAATGAATGATAATGAATTATTCAAAAGAATAATTGCAAGTTATGAAAATGACTCACAAACATTAACAACTGGGGCAGAAGCAAATATGCTTAAATGGAAAGAAATAGCTGGATGTATAACAGAAGAAGAAAAAATACGTTTTGAAGAAATTAAAACTATATTTATTAAAAATAAGTTGGTAAAAGGTGATGACAAATTAGGGCAAGCTGTTTTAGCTTTAAATGGACTTACAGATAATTTAGAAATGATAAAAGATATTTTAGCAAGTGTAATAAAACATTAATATATGCTGGATAAGATGGCTGAATAAAAGCAGCTATTTTGTCCAGCATTTTTAATTATGAGGTTTTTTAATAGAAATTTAAGATTAACGTAAATATGAGATATATAATAAATTATTTAGGAATATTGGATGAAATTGGAATAAAAATTATTAAATAAGAATAATAATAATTTAAGAGTTAAACTTCTAAGATAGAAGATTGGTTTTAAAACAAATAGTCCATATTAGATTATAAAACTTTGGAGGTGTATAGAGAAATGACAAAGATTAAGACAATACAAGAAGCAGTAAAAAATATTAAAGATGGAATGAAAATTATGACAGCAGGTTTTTTAGGAATAGGTGCTCCATTAAAGATGATAGATGCATTAGCAGAAACAAATGTTAAAGATCTTACACTTATTCAAGCTGTATCAGCTCATCCAGGAGAAACTCATGATGTTGGTAAGCTTGTAGCAAATAAACAAATAAAAAAGTTTGTAGGTTCACATATTGGAACTTGTCCTGAAATACAAAAACAATATAATTCAGGTACATTAGAAGTAGAATTTATACCTATGGGGACTATAGTAGAATGTATAAGAGCTGGGGGAGCTGGACTTGGTGCAGTTGTAACTCCAACTGGTCTTGGAACTGAAATTGAAAAGGGAAGAGATAAACTTACTATAGATGGAAAGGAATATTTAGTATTTCCAGCAATAAAAGCAGATGTTGCACTAATCAAGGGGTATAAAGCTGATAAACTTGGAAATATTGTATATAGAGGAACAACTAAAGGAACAAATACAAGTATGGCACTTGCTGCTGATTTAGTTATAGCTGAGGTAGATGAAATTGTAGAAGTGGGTGAAATTTCACCTGATAGTGTTGGAACACCAGGAATATTGGTAGATATAATAGTTCAAGGCGACTCTTTTGATAATAGAATAAAATATTTTGAAGATTTATGGACAAGAACTAACCAAATGAAATAGGGGGAGAAATTATGAATAGTAAAGAGATAATTGCAAGAAGAATCGCAAAAGAGTTTAAAGAAGGAATGGTTGCTAATTTAGGATTTGGTATACCTAATATGGCTGCAAACTATTTACCAGAAGGAATGGAAATAACATTACAATGTGAAAATGGTGCATTGAAGTTTGGCGAAACTCCAAGCATAGGGAAAGCTGATCCTGACTTAGCTAATTCTGGTGGAGCCCCAATTACTTTATTAAAAGGGGCATCAACATTTGAAATGGATTTATCTTTTGCAATAATAAGAGGTGGACATGTTGATATAACTGTACTAGGTGCTTTAGAGGTGGATCAAGAAGGAAGCATTGCAAACTGGAAGATACCAGGAGTTTTTGCACCAGGTATGGGCGGCGCAATGGACCTTTTAGTAGGAGCAAAATATGTAATAGCTGCTTTAACTCATAATGATAAAAAAGGGAATCCAAAGGTGCTAAAGAAATGTAAATTACCTTTATCAGCTAAAAAGTGCGTTGATCTTATAATTACTGATAAAGCGGTTATGAAGGTTACAGATAAGGGATTAGTATTAATAGAAGTAGCACCAGGTGTAACTGTTGATGAAGTAGTAAAGATTACTGATGCTGATTTAATAATAGCTGATAATGTTATTGAAATGGAAATATAATATGCTTATATACAAAATGAAAGATTTTTAAATCTTTATAAATAAGTGTTTGTAGCTAAAAAAATACTACTTTGTATTTATAGTAATTATTAGTTTTTGAATTAGTATATCTTATCTAATGATGATACTTTGGGGAAATCTTAAAAGTTAGTCTGTACTAAGAGAAAGATAAATCAATCTACTTTTGAACATAGATTTGATACTAAGCATTTTACCATAAAACCCATGAAAATCTTAAAAAACGAACTGCCCCATGTCTACATAACAGGGGGCAGTTTAAAATTCAAAATTTTGATTTACATGGGTAATTTTCTATTTCATATAGTTATTCCATAGAAGTTATTTTAGGATTATCGATTTCTTTATAGTTAATATCAAAATCATAATTGAAGGTTTTAATATATGTTTTAAAATAGTTTCGTAAGTTATTATCACAAATATAAATATAAGTTCCACGAATTCCTCTAGTTAAAAGTGTTTTATATATGTTTAAAATATACTTTTTTAGTTCTTTAGGATCTTTAATAGTTTTTTTCCCATTCATATCATAATAATTATTAGGATTAATCTTAATTTGCCCATTTTCATAGCTTATTTCATTTCCTAAGATTATACCAGCATAATTGATGTCATAACCTTGGGTTGTATGAATACATCCAATTTCATTTAAAGCATTAGGTGAGTTAATCCAATCTTTATTTTGAGAATTCCATTTAAATTTAGAGTTATCAATTATAATATCATAATTGGTTGAATCTTTTTTAGAATTCCATGGCCAAGCATATCCTGCTATCATACGACACAAACCAAATTCTTTCTCTTTTTCTTTTATCTTTTTATGCATTTCATCTATAGTATCAAAAATAAATAATTCATAATTTCCAAAGGACTTTATTGTATCTTGAGTTTCATTTAAAATATTTTCTATGTATTTAATATAATCTTGTCCAGCTAAAACTCTCATTTGAGATTTAATTATATGTTTTTCAAAATTAATTTTATTAAATTTTTCAGGTCTTACATCAGAAGGTTTAATAGATTGATTTTTATCGTAACATAGTATCATATGTTTGCAAGAGAGTTTAATCCAGTCTAGTTGATCTCCATCTTTTATATCTAAACCTAGTTTTTTATTACAATCATCAAAGGATTTCATATTTGTAATATTTACTCTTCTATTTAGACGATGAGCTTCATCTACAATAAGAATATCATATTTTTTACCTGCAACATCAGATGGACCAAGTACCATATTTGCTTTAAGATTTTTAACATTTTTGAATACTTTTTTTAATGTACTTCTAAGAGAAGTCATAGGTATAACTAGTCCAATTTTTAAATCTTTAGTTGCTTGTAATTCCATTAAGTATTTTATTAGATAAATAGCTACAATAGTTTTACCAGTACCAGGCTCACCTTGAATTAAATGACTACTTTTTTCGTTATTTATTATGCTATTTACAATTGTATTTACTAATGAATATTGTTCATTAGTAAGAGCTTTATAAGGAGAATATTTAAATAAGTCACTATTACGTATTTCAAACAACCCTTTAATAACTACCTTATTTTGTTTTAATTCTTCCCAAATAAGTTCAAATTTTTTTCATAATTATCTTTATTATAGTAATTATGATTGCTAAGTCCTCCATTACTGTTTTGAAGAGCGTATTTACCATCAGCAGCCATATATTCGATTAAAAGAGATTCTATTTCTAATGTTGCTGATTTATTAAAATCAAAGTCTGAAATAATATCAATTAATGTAAGTTTTCTTCTATCTTTATTTTTATAATGTTCTTGGCAACGATGATAAACTCTTGTAGATTCACCTATATATGCTTCATTTGAATTTCTCAGAATATAAACAACTGGCCAATTAAGGGTACAATCATCTTGTTTAATTCTATCAAAAAGTTCTTCTTTATAATCAAAAGTTTTTATTAATCCCATATTTTCACCTCAAATTACTAAATATAGTAATATTATATACTTTAAAGGATAAATTTTCTAATATTAAGGTATATACTAAAAGGTATATCACAAAAGAAGTTAAAATTTTAGATATTGATAGAATTAAGAATAGACTTATTTATTTAAAGTTATATATGGATAGATTTATAATTTACTTATGTTATAATTATAGTAAAAAAATTACGCTATGTTTTAAGTAAACTCCTATGTTCATGAGTTTTATTCTATAGCTAGCATCTGTAATTTTATAACATCTGTACGCTCCTAGATAACAATTTCTACCCCCAGCTGAAAGTAAGTTTCACTGAGATTAAGAAACTTTGTTTATATTAAATATCAATATTATTTTAAAACATAGCCTAAAATTAAAGGTGATTAATTTGAATTTAGATAAAAATATATTAGAAGAAATAATAAATATAAGTAAAAAATATGATTATATAGAGAAGGTAATTCTTTTTGGGTCAAGAGCTAGAGGAGATAATAAATTAAAGAGTGATATAGATTTAGCTATATATTCAGATAAGGATTTAGGAGAGTATATAGAGGATATTGAATTAAATACTAGAACTTTATTAGAATTTGATTTTTCTGATATGAAAAACATAAAGGATGAATTTTTCAAAGAGCAGATTAGTAAGGATGGTGTAATTATATATGAGAAACATAGATTTTAAATATATGAATTTAAAAAAAGCTTACAACAAATTAATAGAAGTAAGTAAATTATATGATGGTAAAGATGAAATTATAAGGGACAGTTTAATACAAAGATTTAAATTTACTTATGAGTTAACACATAAAACATTAAAAGAATTTTTAATATATTCAGGAGTTACATTAGAAAATTCATTTCCAAGAATTATCTATAAAAAAGCATATGTTAATAATTTAATTTCAGATGATGAGGTATGGATTAATTTATTAGAAGATAGAAATAAAACATCTCATATTTATAATGAAGAATTAGCAAGTGATATAGCTAATAGAATAGTTAATAGATATGTTGAAGCTATTGGTGAATTAGTAAGTAATTTAGGGAAAATGATATAACTTTCATGAGGATAAAGGAATATATTAGGCACATGAAATAAAAATAAGGATTAAAGAACTATAGATAAAAATTTAATCTAAGATAGGTTGTTGAATATAAATTTTATAAGAAGGAAAAACTAAAATTGAGGTGAGAAAAATGTCAAAAAATAAATTTAATAAAAATAGAAATGATAATAAAACATCAGATAGCAATATGGAAACAGGAGAAAAATTACATAAACCTACAAGAGGTCTTCCTAGAACAGAAAAATAACAAAAAAGTCAGTTCTTTTGTATAACTTTACCCAATGAAAGTGCTACACTGAATTTATATTTGGTGTAGTGGGGATGTAGTGAGATTTGTGTAAAAGCAAATCTACTACATCTTTTTTTGAATGGTTTTATGGTAGATTTGGAATAATATACTTATGAATATTAGAGGAGGATTACAAATGAGAGTACCAGATATAAATTATCAAGAAGAAATAAAGAAATGCAAAAGTATGGACGATGTTGTGGGTAAGAATGGGTTAATGCAAAGATTATTAAAAGATGTTATGCAACAACTACTTGAAGCTGAAATGGAAGAACATTTAGGTAGAGAAAAATATGAGAGAACCGATAACGATAGTGACAAGAATTATAGAAATGGGTATTCAAAAAAAGATGTTAGAAGCAGCTACGGGGAGATACCTATAGATATTCCTAGAGATAGAAAATCAGAGTTTGAACCAAGAACTATAAGAAAATATGAAACTGATTGTAATGAATTAGATAAAAAAATAATTGGTTTATATGCTCGTGGAATGTCTACAAGAGACATTCAATCCGAACTGGAAGAATTATATGGAATAGATGTATCTCCATCAATGATATCTAAAATAACAGATAAAGTAATGATTGCAGCTGCTGAATGGCAAAATAGAATGTTAGATCCTGTGTATCCTATAGTTTATATGGATGCTATTCATTTTAAAGTGAGAGACGAACATAGAATAGTTACAAAGGCTGCTTATATTTGCATGGGTGTTGATATGGAAGGCTATAAAGATATATTAGGAATATGGATTGGCGAAGCCGAAGGAGCAAAATTTTGGCTTAGCGTTTGTAATGATTTAAATAATCGTGGTGTTAAAGACATATTAATTGCATGTATGGACGGTTTAAGAGGATTACCAGATGCTATTAAAGCTGTTTTTCCAAAAGTATGTATTCAAAATTGCATAATACATCAAATAAGAAATTCAATGAAATATGTATCATATAAAAATAGAAAAGAATTTATGAAAGACTTAAAACTGGTGTATAAAGCAGATACAGAGGAGATAGCGCTAACGCAGCTCGATAGGCTAAAGAATAAATGGGATGATGTTTATAGTACTGTAATAGATTCATGGTATGAAAATTGGGATAGATTGTCTACATATTTTTCATATACTAAAGAAATTAGAAAAATGATTTACACTACTAATGCACTAGAAGGATTTAATAGGCAATTAAGAAAATTCACTAAAATTAGAACAGTATTTCCAACAGATGATTCTTTGCGAAAATCATTATATTTAGCAACAGATCAAGTTATGAAAAAATGGACTTCACCAATAGCTAATTGGGGAATAACTCTTTTAAAATTAGAAATAATGTTCAAAGATAGAATCGAGGAAGCGTTAGCAATATAGCTTGTACTTATTAGAAAATTACAGTATATAATACTTATTTTAGTGCATACTAAAATTATGAAACCACGTAGTTTTAGTATTTGTAAAAATATTAAAAATATAACTGGAAACATAATTTCCAGTTATACAATATATTAAAATATTTAATTTACACAAATTATTCTACATTCTCGGTGTAGTGCTTTTTTAGTATCTGTAATTTGGTTTTAAAAATGAAAAGAAGAATCTATTTTCTATAGGTTCTTCTTTTTATTTACCTAAAATTCTTTTTATTTGGATAAATGTACCTTGAAGACAAGGCGCAACATACCTATCTTTAACTTCAATATCTTCAACAGATTTTATATATTCATTAATAATGGAGCTAGTGTTTTTTCTTTCTGTTAATTTAAAGTATCTAAATTGTTTCTTTTCAAGGTGATTTATTTTTGTTTTAAAGTAGGAACATTGTTTCATCCAAGTAAATTGTTTTGATATATTCTTTTGATTAAATCCAGTTGCATAAGCTCCAGGTTCTATTAAAGCTACATCTATATTAACAGATTTTAATTCTTTAAGTTCTTCCTTTAAAGATGTAGCTATTGCTTCAATAGCAAATTTAGTAGCTGTATAAGGTGAAAGAAATGGTAAAGTTACTCTTCCAACTAAGGATGATACAAAAACAATACGACCAGATCTTTTTTTTATCATATTCTTAAGTACTCTTTGAGTTAATTCAATATTAGAAAATACATTAGTTTCAAAGGTCTGTCTATATCTATCAACATTTATTTCGCATACAGAACCGGAATCACCAATGGCTGCATTATTTATTAACACATCTATAGATAAATTATCAACTAAAGTTCTATCATTAGCAGATAAAATATCTAACTTAAAACTTTTAAGTGGAAGATTATTTTTTTTAGCTATTTTATTTAACATCTTTGATTCTTCTAAAGTATGAGTAGTTGCATATACATAATGGCCTCTAGAGCTTAATGCAATAGCTGCATCTTTTCCAAGACCTGTACCAGAACCTGTAATTAAAACTTTTTTCATATTATTACCACCATTAAATTAATATTAGTAGTATTATATCCATATTTATGTAAATTTATAATATGAATTTATCTTATGCTAATAGAGCTTAATTAGATTTTAGTTCTATTAGCATTTTTAATTTATTATTTTTATGTTTTGTATAAAATTGTAATAATCATATTTAATATGATACTATTTACTGTGAAATTTAGTTATTAAAAACTATTATTATTAAACAAAATTAATTTGAATTAGAAAAAATTACTGAAATTATCAAAAAACAAGAAATTTGTAGTACGAAATTTGTTGGCTTCTACCGGATTTTGAATTAAAATTATTAGTAGACGCGTCAAAATGTATATAAAAGGGAGAAATAATACAAATGAAAAACTGTTTTAAAAAGTTAATAATTATGTTTGTAATGGTACTAACTGTTTTAAGTATAGAAATAATTCAAAATGGAACTATAGCTAATGCAGCAACTGTTGGAGAACAGTTATTACAACCTGAAGATGGTTGGGTAAGATATGATAATGATGATAGTAATATAAGTGTTAATGGTAGTTGGGCACCATATTCTATGTCAGGTTTGTATAAAGATAATCAGATCTTTACAGGTACTGTCAATAGTAGAATTGAGTTCAATTTTGTTGGAACTGAACTTAGATTAATTCAGCCACAATGGTCTGATGGTGATAATAATGTAAAAATTGAAATTGATGGGATTACAGAATATTATAGCCAAAGAGGCATTGAGAAATTTCAAACTATTATGTATGAAAAACTTGGTATGAATAATGGGGTACACACTGTAAAGATAACAAAAATAACTAATGACAGTAGCTATTTACGTTTTGATGCTATAGATATAGATGAAAATGGTATTCTATTACCGTATAATGAGGATATTGTAAATGAATCATTAAACTTAAATGAGTCATTTATAACTTTATCAGAAGGAACTTCAGAAATTTTAAATCCAACAATGATAAGTACTGTTCATACTAATAAAGATTTAATATGGACATCAAGTAACGAAGAAATAGCTAAAGTTGATCAAAATGGAAATGTAAATGCAATAAAAGAGGGTAAAGCAGTAATAACAGTACAAATTAAAGATACATATATAAAAGCTACTTGTAATGTTACAGTAACTAAAAAAGAGGAAGTTAAGCCAGAAGAACCAGAAATAACTTCAGCTAAAATATTAAATGTAGATCCAGAAAAAGATAAAATTAAATTAAAAGAGAATGTAACTGCTGATATAGTGATTGATAATATAAAAGAAATAGCGGCAGAAGATATGTTAATAAAGTATGATAGTACTAAATTAAAATTCATAAATACTAATGAAGTTAATGGAATAAAATTAGTAAAAAAAGATGAAAAAGATGGAGAATTAAGAGTAATTCTTGCTAGTAAGGGCTTAGCTAATATAGTAAATGATAAAAAAGTATTATTAAAACTTAATTTTCAAGGGATATCACCAGGTGAAGCTCTAGTAAATATAACTAAAGGTAAAATATCTGATGGTATAGAAATGGAAAAAGATTTAATAAAGGATCAATGTGGAGAAGCAAAAATAATTATAGAAGATGAGACTTTTTTAGATGTTAATAATGATGGAGTTTTTACTCTTTTGGATTTAGCAATTGATGCAAGACATTATGGAGAAGATACATCAAGTCTTCCACAATATAATACAGACATCGTAATAAATCAAGCAATAGATAATGATGATTTACTAAAGATTGGTGAATATATGCTTGCTAATCCAGAATACAAATTAAAATAATGTGAGAATAAGATACTTAAATAAGGCACTTGCAGAAATGTAAGTGTCTTTTGTTATATAAAAAATTAATATACATGATATAAAAGTATGTATTAATTACTTTTCTTTGGAAATAATAAGAAGAAACATAAAAACAAGGAGATGTAATTTATGGAAAATGTAATTATGGCAATAACTATTGATCCTAGAAGTATTCATGCACCAGAAGTTCAAACTATTTTAACTAAACACGGATGTATTATAAAAACTAGAGTTGGTCTTCATGAAGTTAGTGAAAATTCTTGTTCTGAACAGGGATTGATAATTTTACATATTCAGTCTAATTTAGATGAAATAAAAAATCTTGAAAATGAATTAACTGGTATTGAGGGCGTTAAAGTAAAATATATGACTTTATAATTTAAAAATACAAAATATAAGATAGTGATAATTTAGGTATGATAAGAACGATTTTAAGTATAAAATGCTAATAGAACTTAATTAAATTAATAACGAATTGTTAAGTTAAATGTAAACTTAGCCTAACAATTCGTTAAATATTTTTAATGAAGTCTTGAATTCAAGACTTTTCTTTGTTTATTATTTAAATTATTTTTAAGAATATCAACACTTTCTTGTGTTATAGTAGAAAAATTAAATTTTTTTAGGAAAGAACTCATCTTTAATTAATGAAACTCAAAATACTCTAATATTTTATTTTACTTTATTATTGCCTTTATCTTCGTTATTCTTATTTCTATTTTTATCAACATTGCTCTTATCATTTTTGTTTTTATTATATTGAGAACTAGACATTATTATCACCACCTTACCTTAATTTTTAGTATTCACGGAACATATTTATGTTATTCATATTTATAAATAAGTTTTAGAAAGCAATTTTTATATAAGTATTTTATAGTATTAGAGAATTATAAAAATCTAATAATAAAATAATATATTTTTAAAGTAGAATTTTATAGAGAAATAAATAATTTAATAACTTGGATATTACTTGCAAATCTTAATGATGAATTTTATTCTAAAGTGGGCCAAGTTCTTTGAAATGTATTGGGATAATATGCAAAAATGCAAACAATCCAAAAAATAATAATATCTTATAATAAAGATTTACTAACAAAAATAAAAAAATATAAATTTTTATAGAAACTTTTCTTTTAATGCATATATATTTATTAGAAGTTAAAATACATAATTTTTAATAAGTATATATGAATTTTAAGGGAGGTTTTTTATATGAGAGAAAGAAAATTTGTAAAAATAAGGGTAGATATGTATAGTGACACTAAATTTAAGATAATAGATACTATGGAGGAAAGAGATATTATTCATTATATTTGGACTAGACTTTTAACTTTAGCTGGTAAGGTTAATTTAGCAGGGGAATTGTATATGTCAAAAAGTATTCCTTACAAAGCAGAAACTTTAGCTATAGAATTTAATAGAAGTACAGAAAAGGTTAAAATGGCTTTAGATGTGTTTAAGAATTTAGAAATGATTGAATTAACAAAAGATAATGTTTATAAAGTTAAAAATTTTACTAAGCATCAAAATATTAAGGTTAAAGAAGAGATAAAAAAAGTAGAAAAATCAGATGATAAAGAAAATCTTAAGGATAATACTGGCTTTAAAAATAATGAGTTAAATAATATTTGTGAAAAAACTGAAATAAGTAATAATTTAAAAACACAAAAAGGTAAATCACAAGGTAATACTAATATAGAAAATATTTCTGAGCAAAAGTACAATGATTCAATTTATTATGATATTTGCAATAAGAATAAAGAAAATGAGCCAAAATATCAAGATTACAAAGCAAGAGAACTTAAAAATATAAGTGAAAAACAGTTATATAATAATAACGATGATCTTGTAAATAAAAAGTTTAATATTGAATCTTACACAGAAACTAGTGATATATGCAAAAATAATATAGAGAAAAATTTTAAAGAACATAATAAAGTTAATGTAAACAATAAAATTGAAGCAAATGCAGATAATGATGATAGCATTATTAATATTAAAGATAAAGAAAGCAAGAATAGGACTTTAAGTAATCAGAATTCGATAGTAGATGAAAAATTTAGATATATAAATTCAAATATCAATTTATTAAATATTAAAGCTAAAAATAAGAAAAAATGTAAGAAACCTAAGAAAAAGTGTGAGGATATTGAAGAGCTATTTTTTGAAGAGGATGAAGAAGATATAGTTGTTCCAATAGAATGTAGTGATGAACCTAATATTCAGGGGAAGTTAGTTAGGTCATTTAATTTTTGATGTAGCATATAATTGAATTCTAAGATTTTATGTTTAATAATAGGATATTTTTGATACAATAGAGGTAATACAATTGGTTATTATAACATATAAACTAAAATTTGAAGGTTTATTATGAATTTAAACTTATCACCAATAGGAATAGAAAAACAAAAGAGGAAACTCATATGAATATAGAAAAATATAATTAGGTTTTTTTGGAAGTATTAGAGGTACACCAAGGTAGGAGATGACGAAATTATGAATTTAAGTACAATTCACCATATAGCAATAATAGTTTCAGATTATGAAAAGTCCAAAGATTTTTATGTAAATAAGTTAGGATTTAAAGTAATTAGAGAAAATTATAGATCTGATAGAGATGATTACAAGTTGGATGTAAAACTTGGAGATTGTGAGCTTGAAATATTTAAAATGAAAGATAGTCCTAAAAGGGTATCAAGACCAGAGGCTTGTG
Organism: Clostridium taeniosporum; assembly: GCF_001735765.2. Lineage (NCBI taxonomy): Bacteria > Bacillati > Bacillota > Clostridia > Eubacteriales > Clostridiaceae > Clostridium > Clostridium taeniosporum. Next base: position 1,820,769 of record NZ_CP017253.2, on the reverse strand, counting down.
GCTTGAGGCATTTGGCATTTAAGGTAGAATGTATAGAAGAGGTTATTAATGAATTAAATGAAAAAGGAATAGAAACAGAGCCTGTAAGAATAGATGAGTTTACTAATAAGAAAATGACATTTTTCTTTGATCCAGATGGGTTACCATTAGAATTACATGAGTAATCACTTTACATTTTAAAATATAATCACTTAAGGATATAATGATAAAATGTGGAAGCATGATGAAAAAAGTGAGGAGATACATATGAAAACTGTAGAAGTAGTTGCAGCAATAATTAAGAAAGAAGATAAAATATTTATTACACGTAGGGGATATGGGGAATTTATTGATATGTGGGAATTTCCAGGTGGTAAAATTGAACTAGGTGAATCAAGAGAAGAAGCACTTCATCGTGAGATTAAAGAGGAATTAGAGTTAGAAATAAATGAATTAGAATATTTAACTACAATAGATTATGATTATTCTAATTTTCACTTAAAGATGCATTGTTTTATTTGCCAAATAGCTGGTGGCAAATTAAGCTTAAATGCTCATAATGATGCTAAGTGGATTACTTCTGATAAGTTAGATAATCAAAAGTGGGTTCCAGCAGATATTTTAGTAGTTAATAAACTTAAAAAGAAATAGTCCTAATTAATCATTTATTGTCTAAAATTATACTCTGTTATAATATTTATAGATAAAATGTAAAAAAGTGTTGACAATTTAAATCATGTATTTTATAATAGACAAGCAGTCAAGTTGCAGGACAGTTTCTTTAGGAAATACCTGGTTATAAAAAATTAAGATTTGATTGTAAGATACATATTTTAATTATGCGTTTTTAGCTCAGCTGGATAGAGCAACGCCCTTCTAAGGCGTGGGCCAGGGGTTCGAATCCCTTAAAACGCACCACTTTTGGTTCACTAGCTCAGTCGGTAGAGCACATGACTTTTAATCATGGTGTCCCGGGTTCGATTCCCGGGTGAGCCACCAAAAAAGTCTAAAGTAGAGATGTATATTTTTACTTTAGACTTTTTTATTTTATGAAAATTTATAGATTTTTAATTAAAATAGTTAGAATTTCATGGTTTATAGTGGAAAGTTAAGAAAAAAATCACTAATATATGTTAAAATATAATTACAAAGTATTAAAACTATTTTTAAGATAAATTATAACTAAATTTAATCTATTTTAGTATTATTTAAGTTAATTTAAAAAATAGTGTTGACAATTTAAATTATGTATCTTATAATAATCAAGCAGCCAAGTTTTGAGAACATTATATTTCATAATTATTATGTTTTAAAAATAATAAGATTTGATATTTGCATTATGACTTATATATGAATTTATGTATTGTGATTATGCGTTTTTAGCTCAGCTGGATAGAGCAACGCCCTTCTAAGGCGTGGGCCAGGGGTTCGAATCCCTTAAAACGCACCATTTTTTGGTTCACTAGCTCAGTCGGTAGAGCACATGACTTTTAATCATGGTGTCCCGGGTTCGATTCCCGGGTGAGCCACCAAAATAGTCTAAAGTAGAAATTTAGTTTTTTACTTTAGACTTTTTTTATTTGTGATAGAAAAAGGAAGCTTATTTATAAATATCAGCGCTAAATATGTTGATGTTTTTTATTTTATATATGAAAAAAATATAGGGTATAATAGAAATTATGAATAAGCTTTAGAATTTCACACTATTTTAGATTAATATTAAAAATAGATTAGTAATTGTCAAAACAGAATTTTAATGGTAATTATTAGTTTAAATATATTGAAGAAAAAAATGCTGTTTATACATAATATAGTTTATGCATGGAAATGAAGAAATAATTTAAATCCGAAGTCTTTCTTTAATGGAAAAGATGATTTCTTGGAACATGTATTAAAAGAATAATATTGTAAGATTTTTATGATTAAAAATGATTAAATGTGATAAAATATGAAAATATACAGAAATTAAAATAACTAAGGAGGAAAAAATAAAATCATATGAAGAAATTTTTGAGTGAATTTAAACAATTTGCATTAAAGGGAAGTGTGATTGATTTAGCAGTAGGTGTATTAATAGGTGGTGCATTTCAAGGTATAGTAAAATCTTTAACAAATGATATAATATCTCCATTAATAGGTATGTTTGCTAATAAAGATTTTAGTGAGTTGACTTTTGAAATTTTCGGTGCAGTTATTAAATACGGCTCATTTATAACTGCAGTAATAAATTTTTTAATAATGGCATTTTTAATATTTTTACTTGTTAAAGGTATGAATAAATTAAGTGATTTAGGTAAAAAAGACATTGTTGAAGAAGAAAAAGAAATTACAACTAAAGAATGTCCTTTTTGCTACAGTGAAATTGATATAAAAGCAACTCGTTGTCCAAAGTGTACATCTCAATTAGAAATGAAGGAAGAGGCATAATAATTAAAGCATTAGTAGAATACAATTATTTAGGAGGAGTAAAATGAGTTCAATTAAACTAGCAACTTTTGCAGGTGGATGTTTTTGGTGTATGGTTAAACCTTTTGATAAATATGATGGTATATTGAAAGTAGTTGTAGGATATACTGGTGGAAACATAATAAATCCAACGTATGAACAAGTATGTAACATGGATACAGGACATTATGAAGCAGTGGAAATAACTTATGATGAAGATATAATAGATTATATAGAACTTGTAGAAGCTTTCTTCGGAAGTATTGATCCAACTGATGAAGGTGGTCAATTTAATGATAGAGGAGATAGTTACAAGACAGCAGTATTTTATCATGATGATAATCAAAAAAGAATTGTTGAAGAATATATAAAGCAACTAGAAAATAGTGGAGTTTATGATAAAGATATTGCTACTAAGTTGATAAAAGCTGAGTTTTTTTATCCAGCAGAGGAGTATCATCAAGATTATTACAAGAAAAATCCTTTAAGATATAAACTTTATTATAAAGGGTCAGGTAGAGAGTGTTATATTAAAAAACATTTAGAGAAAAATGAAGAAGAAAAAGAAAATTTAAAACAGAGGTTAACAGATATTCAATATGCTGTTACTCAAGAGAATGCTACAGAACCACCTTTTAGAAATGAGTACAATGACAATTATGAAGAGGGGATATATGTAGATATTGTAACTGGAAAGCCTCTTTTTTCATCTAAAGATAAATTTGATTCAGGGTGTGGATGGCCAGCTTTTTCAAAACCAATAAATAATGGTTATGTAAAAGAAATTGAGGATTATAGTCATGGAATTATAAGAACAGAGGTAAGAAGTAAAAATAGCAATTCACATCTTGGTCATGTGTTTAATGATGGACCAAAAGAGCTTGGAGGACTTAGATATTGTATAAATTCTTCTTCTTTAAAATTTATTCCAAAGAATAAAATGGAAGAAGAGGGTTATGGAAAATGGTTAGATAAAATATAGGATCTAATGAAATGAAAAATGCCTATAAAGATTTCTGGGCATTTTTCATGTTTTTTTATAGATAATATTAAAGTATTAAATGAAGAAATCTAGTAGAATTTTTAGATGCTTATGAAATGAAGAAATTTATGTTTTTCAGATAAAAACATAATAAATATGTTTGAGATTACTATATCTATAGTCAAAACAAATATCTAAATTTGAACTATCTTGGAATATTTTCAGTGAAATTGTAAAAATAATGTTGACAATTTGTAGCGTGTATATTACAATAAACAAGCGGTCAAGTTGTAGGGGATTTATATTTGATAGTGATGCACATTTATAAATCAGTTAAATTTGACAATCGTTTTATAATATGTATAATATTTACATGTTATGTATATGCGTTTTTAGCTCAGCTGGATAGAGCAACGCCCTTCTAAGGCGTGGGCCAGGGGTTCGAATCCCTTAAAACGCACCATTTTTGGTTCACTAGCTCAGTCGGTAGAGCACATGACTTTTAATCATGGTGTCCCGGGTTCGATTCCCGGGTGAGCCACCAAATCTTAAGCTTAAAGTAGAAATATAAATTTCTGCTTTAAGCTTTTTTTCATGTGCAATAGCTACTTTTTTTAATATATGCATTAGAATCTTTAATTAAAATTTTTTCATTATTACCACCATTAATTTTATAGTAATAGCATTATATCCATATTTATATAATTTTATTAAGATTAATGTTTAGTTTAATTTTAGATTTATAGCTAGTTGAAGGTTGTTAAATAAATCAAATAAAATATCAAAAATCAATAAGAATAATTAAGAAGACCAGGTAGTGATTATTAATCTAAATCTATTATATTGACAGATTATTACAATAGATATATACTGAAATTATCAATAAATAATGAAAATTATTATCAATAAAATAAGGTTTCATTATGTCTCCAAATCCAATTTACAAATAAAACTATATATAAGATTTTAAAATGTGATCTTTGCATATTAAAACAATATAATATTATTTGTTTTTATCTATATTTATTGAAATCATTATTTGGGATATAAAGAATATTTTAGATTTACCATGTGTAATAATAAGAATTTATATAGAAGTAGGTGATAATTATAGAAGCTATTATAGAAAAATATAATTTTTTCAATTCTAATATGGAAATATCCAGAAAAACAAATTTAAAAACCATATGTAATATTAAATGTAAAGATGGATTTGGAGTTATGACATGTTATCATGTTTTTCCAGGAATAGATTTGATTTTCAATGATTTTCATTGTTATCATTGTGAAGAAGCTCATAACTTGAAGAGTGAATTGATAGAAATTAATCATTGTCATAAAGGAAGGTATGAAAGTATTTTTGATGGCAGTAAATATGAATATTTAAGAGAAGGAGATTTATCATACAATATTGTTGGATCTAACTATGAATCAGGTGGATTTCCAATGGGATATTATGAAGGATGTTCAATACTAATAGATTATTCTATAGCAAAAAAATTTTTTTTATGTAATTATAATGATTTAAACATTGATTTAGGCAAGATGAAAAGATTATTGTTTAATAATAATTGGTATTTTATTGAAAAAGCAAAACCAGAAATTGAAAATATTTTTAAAGATTTATATAATACACCATCAATTAATAAATTATATTTTTATAAATTAAAAGTGTTAGAAGTATTATTGTTTTTAAGTAAATGTAGAGATGTAAAAAATCAAGAAAAATCTTATTATTATACAAAAGAACAAGTTGATTTGATTAAGGATGTTAGAGATTCAATTTTTCAACATTATAATAAAAAAATAACAGTAAAGGAATTATCAAATATTTATAATGTAAGTACAACCTTTTTGCAAAATGGATTTAAAGATATTTTAGGCAAAACAGTGGCAGAGTATATTAGAGAATTTCGAATATATAAAGCAGCAAAAATGATAAAAGAGACAAATGAAAGTATTATGGAAATTGCATTATGTGTGGGATATGACAATCCAAGTAAGTTTGCTTATACATTTAAAAAAGTTATGGGAAGTACCCCACTTAAGTATAGAAATAATCCTTAATTCAAATGGATTATTTTAATTTTTTTGGAGTAGAGAAAGAATAGATGAGTTAGTAAAATATGAATTAGCTAGAGAAATCACTAGTTAATTCATATTTTATTTTAATCTATATTTTAAGAAGATGTTGATATTGGAGTAAAAATAGAACTTGAAATGTAAGTTTTAATGGTAATTAAGAATTAGAAAAAGAATATCAGTATTTGTTTAAAATGTAGAAGATTATTAAAAGGAGAGGTGAGCATGAAAGAAAAAAGTGATGAAAAAATTAGTATACTTTCATTTGCAGGAAATTATAAATATTTAACAATATTAGGATGTATCCTGTCAGGAGTCAGTGCAATATTAGCACTTGTGCCATATTTATATATATGGAAGGTGGTATATGAGATATTTATGGCATTACCTAATATTAATAATGCTTCAAATGTTGCATATTATGGTTGGATGGCAGTAGCTTTTTCAGTTGGAGCAATTTTAATATATTTTATAGCCCTTATGTGTACTCATTTATCAGCTTTTAGAATTGCAAGAAATATGAGAAGTAAGGCACTTCATCATATGGTAAAATTACCACTTGGATATTTTGCAGAGAATGGAAGTGGGAAGCTTCGTAGAATAATCGATGAAAGTTCAGGTCAAACAGAGACATTTTTAGCCCATCAATTACCGGATTTAGTAGGTGCAATTGTAACTCCAGTTGGCATGTTAGTACTTTTATTGGTATTTGATTGGAGATTAGGACTAATTAGTTTAATTCCTATTGCTATTTCATTTGTATTTTTAAGTAGAATGATAGGAGAAAATATGAAATCATCTATAAAAGAATATCAAAATGCATTAGAGGATATGAATAATGAGGCTGTAGAATATGTAAGAGGAATACCTGTGGTTAAGACATTTGGACAAAGTATATTTTCATTTAAGAATTTTCATGATGCAATTATGAGATATAAAAAATGGACAGTAAATTACACTATATCACTTAGAATTCCTGTGTGTAATTTTACTGTAGCTGTTAATGGAATTTTTGCATTTTTAATTCCAGCTGGTATTTTATTAATTGGAAGTGCAGTAGATTATAAAACATTTTTATTAAATTTTATATTTTATATTATATTTACTCCGATTATTACTGTTATGGTAAATCGTATAATGTTTATGGGAGAAAATACTATGATAGCTAAAGATGCAACTAAACGTGTTTTGTATATATTAAATGAAAAAATATTAGAAGAGACAAAAAATCCTAAGAAACCAAAAGATTCAATTATTAAATTTAATAATGTTTCTTTTACTTATAAAGATGCAGCTAAACCAGCAGTTAAGAATTTATCATTTAAGATAAAGGATGGATCAACAGTAGCATTGGTTGGACCATCAGGAGGTGGTAAAACAACGGTTGCAAGTTTGATTCCAAGATTTTGGGATGTAGATACAGGAAGTATAACAATTGGTGGTGTAGATATAAGAGATATTGAGACGAGAGATTTAATGAATATGATATCTTTTGTGTTCCAAGAAACAAAGTTATTTAAGGAAAGTCTTTTTGAAAATATTAGATTATCAAAGCCTAATGCTACAAGAAAAGAAGTATTAGAGGCTGCAAAAGCAGCGCAGTGTGAAGAAATATTTGGAAAATTCCCAAATGGAATAGATACAATTATTGGAACTAAAGGAGTATATTTATCAGGAGGAGAAGCTCAACGTATTGCTTTAGCAAGAGCGATTTTAAAAGATGCTCCAATTGTACTTCTTGATGAAGCAACAGCCTTTGCAGATCCAGAAAATGAATATAAAATACAGCTTGCTTTTGAAAATTTGACAAAAGGTAAAACTGTGCTTATGATTGCACATAGGTTATCAACTATACAAAATGCAGATTGTATTATGGTATTAAAAGATGGAGAAGTTGTAGAGACAGGTACTCATAGTAAGTTAATTAAAAATGGTGAAATTTATGCTTCAATGTGGAAAAATTATGAAAGTTCTATTACTTGGAGAGTAGAAAATTCTTATATTAAAAATAAAAGAAAGGAGGGTGTTTTAAATGATTAATTATCTGAAGTATAAATTTGCATTAAGTGAACAAGGAGCAAAGGATTTAATTAAAGCAAGTATTGCTTGCACTTTAACAAACTTAAGTTTAATGTTTCCAATTGGAATTATATATATCCTTTTAGAAGAAATGATAGTACCTATATTAAAAGGAGGAACTCCATCATTCAATTTGGCAAAATATATAGCACTTTCAATAGTAGCATTAATTCTTATATTTGTATTTGAATATTTTCAATATAATAAAACGTTTTTTGCTTCATATACAGAAAGTGCCAATAAGAGAATATCTTTAGCAGAACAATTAAGGAAATTACCATTATCTTTTTTTGGTAAAAAAGATTTATCAGATTTAACAACAACTATAATGGGAGATTGTGCAGGTCTTGAAACAGCTTTTTCTCATTATATTCCGGAATTAATAGGTGCTGTATTATCTGTCATTATTGCTTCAATTGGTTTATTTGTTATGGACTATAAATTATCAATAGCACTTTTGTGGGTTATACCAGTAGCATTTATAATTGTAATTATTGGCAAATCAAAGCAAGATAAAGTAAATAATATAAAAAAACAAATAAAGCTTGATTATGGTGATAATATTCAAGAATGTATTGAAACCATTCGTGAACTTAAGGCTAATAATAAAAGTGATAGTTATCTAAAAGAACTAGATAAAAAATTAAAAAAGTCTGAGAGTATCCAAATTAAGGGGGAACTTAATACAGCAATGTTTGTTATTTCAGCACAGATGCTTTTAAAACTTGGCATTGCAACAGTTGTATTAGTTGGAGGGATGAACTTATTAAAAGGAGAGACGGATTTACTAACTTTTCTTATGTTTTTAATTGCTGCCTCTAGAATCTTTGAGCCACTTTCTACATCACTTACTAATCTTGCAGCTATATTTAATACACTACTGCAAATAAAGCGTATGCAAGAAATTGAAGGTCAAAATATTCAAACAGGAATAGATAATGCCACATACAATGGATATGATATTTGTTTTGAAAATGTTGGATTTTCTTATAATGATAATGAACAAGTGTTAAATGATGTATCATTTATAGCAAAGCAAGGAGAAATTACTGCATTAGTAGGTCCAAGCGGTGGAGGTAAAAGTACTGCAACTAAGTTAGCAGCACGATTTTGGGATATTGATAAAGGCAAGATCTTTTTAGGTGGTACTGATATTGCACAGGTTGATCCTGAACATTTGCTTAAAAATTATTCTATAGTATTTCAAGATGTAGTTTTATTTAATAATACTGTTATGGAAAATATTCGTATAGGTAGAAGAAATGCTACAGATGAAGAGGTTATTAAAGTGGCTAAAGCTGCAAGATGTGAAGAATTCATATCTAAAATGCCACAAGGGTATAAGACTATTATTGGTGAAAATGGTTGTACATTATCTGGAGGAGAAAGACAAAGATTGTCTATTGCAAGAGCATTATTAAAGGATGCTCCAGTTGTACTCTTAGATGAAGCAACAGCATCGCTTGATGTAGAAAATGAGACAAAGATTCAAGAAGCCATTAGTGAACTTATCAAGAATAAAACTGTTCTTGTTATAGCTCATAGAATGAGAACAGTCTCAGGAGCTGATAAAATTGTAGTATTAAGTGGTGGACGTGTAGCAGAAATGGGATCACCAAAAGAATTATTAGATGATGATGGAATTTATGCTAATATGGTAAGGTTACAAAAGAAAAGTAGTGAATGGAAGTTAATTAAATAAAGATAATGGTTATTTTTAATAGATTAAGGCACTTGCTTAGGTAGGTGCTTTTGTATTACAATTCGAGATTATAAAATATGATAGGTAATATATCTATAAACCTTATGTTATAATATTTATATAAAATTTGATTATAACTTTGATATTAAAGGAGAAAATAAATGATTGTATATCATGGTAGTGAAAAAAAGATAGAAAGACCTATTAATAAAGGAAGTAGAAAAGGAACAGATTTTGGTTCAGGATTTTATTGTACAAAAAGTTTGTTAATGGCAAAATCATGGTGTGCTCTTAGAAATGGACAGTATGTAAATAAATATGATTTAGATTTAACGAATTTAAAAGTTAAGGAGTACAATTTAGATTTAGAGTGGTTAATATTTGTTTGTTACAATAGATCAAACATAGATATAAGTATTGAAAATCAAGATTATGATGTGATTATAGGACCAACTGCAGATGATAAGTTATATAGAACGGTGCAAAATTTTTTAGATAATGTATATAGCGTTGATGAAACATTAAATATATTAAATTGTATGAAGATTGATAAGCAAATAAATTTAGTGTCTAAAAAAGCATTAAAAAATCTTAAATTTTTAGGTGTAGTTGAATTGACATTAAAAGAGATATTTAATATAAAAGAAAATGAAATGTTAAATTTAAGTACATTAAATAATAAGGTATTTAAAGCTAGAAGAACTTCAAATAAAGATGTTTATTATATTGATTTACAGGAGAAATGATTATGTGGAATATATTAAATAAAAATAGATGTGAAACAATGGCAGATATTTTTAAGGATAGTATTAAGTTTGAAAAAGAATGGTTAGATGCTATTATAAAGATATTATCTTCAGATTATAAAGATTCATTAGAGGCCGGGGACTTACTTTGTTTATCAAGGGGCAGTTTATACTATATTTCTTGGATAGAGGAAAAAAATAAAATAGAAACAAGAAAATATAATGGAAAAGAAGAAAGATATTATATGGAAGCTATGGAATGGATAGGCTATTTATTTCAAAGTTGGTATGAAGATTTTGGGATAACAGGAAAAAAATTGGTGAATAAATTAGGCGAAAAGGATTATTACTGGCTTATTGATAATTGGGTCATTCTGCATACACAAGACACAAAATATGTTTTAGAAGAAATGAAGAAAACTAGAAATTTAGAGTTTTAGTATGAAAATGTATTAAACAGTTTATTAGAGTATAGTTTTTGTTTCTAATACGAATAAATCAGCAAATTCATATCCATTATCACTTGTTATAGTTTTGAAAACTTTACTAAACTGCTCACCGTATATGTTACGGATGCTATTGAGTGCCTCTGTAATTGATTCAGCAGTTTTTGATGTAATTTTATTAATGATGGAATTTCTGGTTTTGCGTTCAAGAATAGTTGGAAGAACACAATCATTGTTTGATTTTTTATCAACAACTATGAAAATATATTAAAATTTGCATTAGATAACAGAATATATAAAATAATAAATTCATCCTTGTTAGATGAATGTTGTTATATTATTAATAAAGAGATGAAAATAACTAAAGATTAAGACTTTTATTTACATAATATACTATAAACAACATTATGAAATTAACTATAATATTGTAAGAGAGCAATAAACAAAAAGATACTCCGTAATCAGAAAACGACTTTTGCCATAAGGTTTATTTCTAGGATGAAATAGAATGATAAGTATATAAAGGGATATTCTTATGGTATTATAAGGGTAAGTATTGAAAGTTGTATATAAATATTAATACTAGAGTTAAATCAAGTAATATCTTAAAAGAACAAGATTTTATAACAATAATTATTAAAGGAGGTTTTACATGGCTAGTAGAAAAGTAACGTTAAAAGATATTGCAAAAGAGGCTAATGTTTCACCAGCTACAGTATCTTATGTTTTAAATTATTCGGAAAAAGAAAAAATAAGTCATGAGACAAGATTAAAGGTTTTTGAGGCTGCTAGAAAATTAAATTATGTTCCCAATATGACAGCTCGTTCTTTAGCAAGTCAAAAAAGTTATTTAATAGGAGTAATTATTAATTTAAGTGAAAAAAATAGAAAAAGTAAGACATATCAACAATACAGTTTAGTAAAGGAAATTCAAAAAAAACTTTATTCAATAGGATATGATTTGATTTTTTTACCAACAAAGGAGCTTCAAAAAGATATTGAAATTAGTCAGAAAAGATGTTTAGATGCTGTTTTTATTATAGATATGCCTTCGGATCAGCTAAAAGAGATAGTAAATCATTTTTATGTTCCAGTTATTTTTATTGATAGTTATTTAGATGATCCTATTTTTCATAAAGTGTTAACAGATTATGAAGCTATATTTAATATGTTAAGTGATGAATTTAAAGAAGATTTTTATGTGATAATAGAAGATTATTCTAATGATGAGCTTCTTAAAATTGCAAGAAATAAAGTATTAGAAAAAAATATTTTTATTAATAAATTTGATAGTGATTTAATTCAATTCTTACATAGACATGAAAATAAAAAAGGCTTAATATTTGGAGAGATATTAGGTATGCAGGCGGAAAAAATTGTGGATAATAGAAATTTAGTTGTAGTGATAAATTCAGAAAATGATGTAATGCTTTTACCAGATACTAAAAGAGTCATAGTTAGTAATAAAGAAAAAGCTAAAAAAGCAGTTGAAATTATGGAAAAATTGATTCATTTAGAAAATGATAAAAATATTGAAAAAACATCATATATAAAACCTATACAATACTAATTAATATGCCATTGTAAAGTGTGGATAAAAATTCACGCTTTTTGTTTTGCAGAAATTTATAGATTATTTTAACTTAATAAAAAGTGTAGTTTGGATATATTATAGGGTATTTTACTTAATAAATTAAGTAAAATACCTTTTGAATATTAAGTATTAAATATATAAACGAGAGTATAAATAAAATGCTATATTTTAAAAAAATAATTATAAAACCTTTTAAATAGAGAGGGTTATGAAATAAATATAAACAAAGTACACACAAAGATAACGATTGCATTGACAAATAAATAAGGGGTTGCTATAATAAAATCAACTTAAGCGATTAAGTAAACACTGAATGGAAGGAAGAAGAAATATGAAAGGTAAAAAGTCACTTCTATTATCCTGCTTTTTTTGGGGAAGTGGACAATTTTTTATTTGTAAACAGAAAATAAAGGGATTAATATTTTTTGTTATGCAATTACTATTTATAGGAATTGAATTATATAGTGGTTTTTGGATTGAATGGGGACAAGGATTAGTTCCTAATTTTACTATTAGATTACATGGAGGTTTTTTTACCAAAGGGATATGGGGTTTAATAACACTTGGAAAAAAGGTGGGTGGAAAATATGGAGATCATTCATCTATGTTATTAATTAACGGTGTTATAGCTAGTATATTAATTGCAATATTTATTTTAATTTATGTATGGAATTTAAAAGATGCTTATAGTACAGGCAAAAAAATCGATGAAACAAAAAAATATATAACATCTAAAGAGTTTTTTAAGCATTTATATAGTACAAAATTTCCGTATATTATACTAACTCCAATTGCTATAATGTTTGTATTTATAGTAGTTATGCCAATATTATTTTCTATATTAACAGCTTTTTTAAATTATAATAGAGATCATCTTCCACCAGGAAATTTGTTAAGCTGGGTAGGATTTGAAAATTTCAAAAAATTATTTACTGTGCCAATATGGTCAAAAACATTTTTTAAGGTATTAATTTGGAATATAATATGGACATTTGTGTCAACCTTTTCAAGTTATTTTTTAGGGGTATTTCAAGCATTAATATTAAATAATAAATCAGTAAAATATAAGAAAGTATTTCGTACAATTTTAATTTTACCGTGGGCAATACCACCTATTATTTCACTTATGGTATTTAGAAATTTATTAAATGGACAGTTTGGACCTATAAATCAGATGCTAATTAACATGGGAATTATTTCTGACAAGATACCATTTTTATCAGATCCAATACTAGCAAAGATAATGGTTATAGTGGTTAATCTATGGGTTAGTTTCCCAATGTTTATGGTTATGATATTAGGAGTATTATCTAATGTAGATAATAGTATTTATGATGCAGCAGCTATAGATGGTGCTAATAAAATACAAGTATTCAAGAAAATCACTATGCCACTTATATTTCTTGCAACAACTCCAAATCTTATTATGAGTTTGGCTGCAAATTTTAATGCTTTTGGTGCAATTTATTTCTTAACACAAGGTGGACCATTAAATTCTGAACTTCAATTTGCTGGAGATACTGATATCTTAATTTCTTGGATATATAAATTAACATTAAATCAACAGATGTATAATATGGCAGCTGTTATGAGTGTATTAATTTTTATATTAATTGGTGGATTTTCTTTTTGGAAATTTAAAAATACTGTAACATTTAAAGAATTATAGGGGGAATACAGGTATGAAGAAAAAGATTACAACAGTCCTTTTGCATTTGGAATTAATAATTATGTCACTTTTGATATTAATTCCTGTATTCTGGATTGTTAAGTCTTCATTTAATAAAGATGGTGGACTTTCATCAGCATCATTGATGCAAACTGAATTTACATTAAATAATTATAAGAGATTATTTTCAGAAACAAATTATGCATTATGGTTCTATAATACTTTAAAGATAGCAATTATTAGTTCAGTAGTATCTGTAATATTAATTTTAATAACTGCGTGGATTATATCAAGATTTAACTTTAGAGGAAAGAAACAAGGATTATTAACTATTATGATTTTATCAATGTTTCCAACTTTTTTATCTATGACAGCTATATATACTTTATTTCTATCATTAGGATTGATTGGAAAACCTATATCATTGATTTTAGTATATTCCATTGGAGCTATTCCTTATAATACATGGCTTGTAAAAGGATATTTAGATGGTATACCAATGTCAATAGATGAAGCGGCATATATAGATGGATGTTCTAAGATTAAAACCTTTTTTAAAATAATACTTCCAATGTCTAAGCCAATTATAACTTATTGTGCAGTATCACAATTTATGTTCCCTTGGATGGATTATATTTTACCAAATATTTTATTATCTAATGATAATACAAGAACAGTAGCAATTGGATTATTTGCTTTAATTAATGGAAAAGAAAGTATTAACTTTACAATGTTTGCAGCAGGATCAGTATTAATAGCTATACCTATTACTATTGTATTTATTATTTTTCAAAGATACTTGGTACAAGGTGTTACAGCAGGAGCTGATAAAGGTTAATTTTAATAAGGTATGGAGGAAAATTATGAGGAAGAGAATAAAATTAATATTTTTACCATTTTTGATAGTTACATTAATGGTTTCTTTAATATCATGTAGAAATAGAGAAATACCTTTTGATGATGATGATTCAGAATTAGAAGAAACATCAGAATTAAAGCCAGAAAAAGGTGCAGAATTAGTATATTGGACAGATGATTTAGACTTTGGACAAGCAATAGCTAAATCTTTTGAAGAAAAATATAAAGTAAAAGTTAATGTCCAAAAGGTTGGATTGGATTCAATGGACAAGATGATGCTAGATGCACCAACTGGTAATGGAGCTGATGTATTTATGGCAGCTAATGATAATTTTTCAAAAGGAAAGGATTCAGGGATTTTTGCTAAAATTAGACCGTCAGTAAAAAAGCAAATAGGAGAAGTAACTAATGAAACAGCTTTAAAAACTGTTACCAGTGATGGTGAACTGTATGGAGTACCAGTTTCAATTGAAAGTTATGCTTTGTTATATAACAAAGATTTAGTGAAAGGAAAACCAGCTGAAACATTTGAGCAAATTGAAGAAGAAGCTAATAAGTATAATGATAAAAATAATAATAAGTTTTGGTTTTTAACTATTGCTACTGATGGTTATTCAGCTTATCCATTTTTAAGTGTAGATGGATTTAGATTGTTTGGAGAAGATGGTAACGATGGAGATAATCCAGGTTTTAATACTAAAGAATTTGAAAAAGGATTAGAAGCTATATCAAAACTTAAAAAAATTATTCCAATTGAATCAGAGGATTTAAAATTACAAGCAAGTACTTTTTTAGAACAGAATTTTAAAAATGGAAAAACAGCATACTATCCAATAGGGCCAAATGCTATAAAGGAATTGAAAAAATCAGGTGTTAATTTTGGAATTACCAAGTTACCAACTTATAAAGGAAAACCAATGAGAGCATTTAGTGTTGTACAAAATGCACATATTTCAGCATATACAAAATATCCAAATGCATCACAACTTTTTGCACAGTATTTGGTTTCTAAAGAAGCAGCTGCTCTTTTGTATAGCAAAGCATATAAAATAACTTCAAGAAAGGATATATCTAATATAGATGGTATTAAAGATGATGAATATATGAAAGTATATGCAGATCAATTTAATAATACAGATCCAATACCATCAATTAAAAGAATATCATATTTTTGGACAATAATGGAGAGCACATTAGGCTCTGTATTCGATGGTAATATAACTCCTAAGGAGGCAGCAAAAAAAATCCAAAAAGATTTTGATGCACTTGTACAAAGTGAATAAAAAATAGTCATATAAACAACTTAATTTTGGATTTAAAATTTAATAATAATATAATCAAATTAATTTTAGGAGGAGTAACATGAACTTATCTTCAATAATACATGAGCCTAAAAGCTCATACTGTTATGCATATAATAATGATACTATTCATATACGTTTAAGAACTGCAAAAAATGAAATAAAAAAGGTATTACTTTTAGCTGTAGACCCCTTTAATTGGGTTCCAAGAAAAGAAAACCCTCAAATATATGAGTTTGAAATAGATTCTATTGTAAAAAATAAAATGGAAAAAGAGCAAGTTACAGAATTATATGATTGCTGGTTTGCAGAACTAAAAGGAATTCAATGGGGAAGAATTAAATATTGCTTTATTGTAGAAAATAATAATGAAAAATTTATTATTGGAAGTCATGATAGAATTAAGTACGAAGGAAATAAAAAAGATCTTTATGATTTAAGTAATTATTTTAATTATCCATATATAAATGAAGAAGATTTATATACATGTCCAGAATGGGTTTCAGAAACAGTATGGTATCAAATTTTTCCAGAAAGATTTTCTAAAGGAAAAACTCACAGTAAAAAAGATTTTATTCCATGGGGAAATGATGATATAGATGGTGCCTATAAGAAATTTGGTGGAAATCTTAATGGAGTAATAGATAAATTAGATTATATTAAAGAAACAGGATTTAGTGGAATTTATTTTAATCCTATTTTTGAATCACCAAGTTCCCATAAATATGATACAACTAATTATTATAAAATAGATCCTGAATTTGGAGATAATGAAACATTTAAAATTTTAGTAGAAGAGGCCCATAAACGAGGAATAAAGGTAATGTTAGATGGAGTGTTTAATCATTGCGGATTTCTTCATCCTTTTTGGCAAGATGTGTGTAAAAATGGAATAAAGTCTAAATATTATGATTGCTTTTATATTTTAGATCCATCAAAGCCAATAGTTCAAGGAGATTTAAAAAATGGATTGCCACAGGAGTGTTCTAGAGAAAAATTAAATTATCGTACATTTGCTTTCACACAAAGTATGCCAAAATGGAACACTAAAAATAAAATAGTAAGAGATTATCTAATTGATGTAGGATGTTATTGGGTTAAAAATTATAATATAGATGGATGGAGATTAGATGTATCCAATGAAGTCTCACATGATTTTTGGAGAGAATTTAGAAAAAAATAAAAAGCATAAATAAAGATGTATATATATTAGGAGAAAATTGGGATAATTCTTATCCTTGGCTTCAAGGAGATCAATTTGATGCTGTTATGAATTATGAATTTACAAGACCAGTTTGGAATTTCTTTAGAGACAATAGTGATGAAGAAACTAAGTATGATTCAGAAAAGTTTAAACTTTCTATTAGTAAGCTTTTAACTGATTATCCAAAGAATATAACTAAAAATATGTTTAATTTATTAGATAGTCATGACACAGCAAGAATTTTTGATATTGTAGGAAAAAATACTGAAGTTGCAAAATTAGCTTATGTTTTTATGATGACATTTCCAGGATGTCCTTGTATTTATTATGGAAGCGAAATAGGAATAGATGGTGATGAGCATTCTAATCGTAAATGTATGATTTGGGATGAAAGTAAACAAAATAAGGAGTTATTTTCTACTGTAAAGAAATTAATTAATCTTAGAAAGAAATATAAGTCTTTTAATACAGAAAATATGAAGTGGATTAATACTAAAGAAAATCTAAATATTGTTTTGTATAAGAAGTCAACAGATGAAGAAAATTTATATGTGGTATTTAATAATTCACCTAATGAAGTAGATTTATTATTACCTGATGAAATGAAACAAAGTGAATATATAGATTGTTATTCAGATAAAATAATAAAATTACAAGAAAAATCATTAATAAAACCATATGAATTTAAATTACTATTAAAGAGACAATAACTTAATCGCATGAAAATTAAAATAATTTAAAAATTTAATTTCTATAAAAACATCAATTGGGGATGTAGTAAGATTTGTGTAAAAGCAAATCTACTATATCTTTTTTGAATAGTTTTATGGTAGATTTGGAATAGTATACTTATAAATATTTCTTATATATAAGTTCTAATAATTAATATCCATAGTATTAAAAACTTCATTGAAATTTCTTTATTGATCAATTATTGACAGTTGAATATTGTTAATTAGAATATATATAAATAAAGACATCCTATAAACTTATAAGTTATTTAATTTATGTATTATATTAAAGACTTCTTCATCAGTAGTTTGCTCAAAGTTTTCATAATATGAGCCTACAGCATAAAATTCATAAGGTACAAATATACATATAACTTCATCTACAATTTTTTCTAATAGAGAAATTATAGACTGCGATGCTACTGGTATAGCTAAAATGATTTTTTTTGCATCATGTTTTTTTATGGAATTTATAGCAGCTTGTATTGTAAAACCAGTTGCAATTCCATCGTCAATAATTATTACTGTTTTATCTTTTACATTAGGGAATTTTTCATTTCCTTTATATTTATTTAATCTTTTTTTAATTTCTTCAGTTTGATTACACATTTCTTTCTCTATGTATTCTTTAGATATATTTAAAGCATCTATATATTTTTCATTTAAAAGATATGTTCCGTCTAAAGAGATAGCACCAATAGCAATTTCTTTATTATTAGGGGAACCGATTTTTCTTGGAATAATTAAATCCCACTGAAATCCATATTTTTTAATAGTGTCATAAGCTGTTACTATTCCTCCCCTTGGTATAGCAAGAATAATAGGATTTTGGTCTTTAAACTTTTTAAGTCTTATAGAAAGCTTTTCTCCTGCATCTTTTCTATTTATAAACATATTATCAATCTCCCTTAATTTATATAAATTAGTTTAAGTTGAATTTATATAATTATTCAATAAATTAGATTTTATAAGCATATAATATTTAGTTAAAATAGCACAGAAGAATTATACAAAAAAGAACAGTAAATAATTTTGTTTTATACAAAACTATTTACTGTGTCACAGTTCAGAGCATATAAGGTATATGAAAATAAACTAGTCAGTATCATAGTTTATTTTGTGAACTACTACTTCCTTGGAACCTACTAATAGCACAAATATTAGCATAACCAAAGTTGTTGTATTTCACAAAATATTCATGGAATCTTTGACTTTTTATTTATTTTCATATGCCTAATAATATATTTCTATAAAATTTCTAATACTTCTACTGTGTATTTTTCACCTGGAGCATCAACTTCAACTATGTCACCAGCTTTTTGTCCCATTAATGCTTTTCCTAAATCTGATTCTATGCTTATAAGCATATTTTCAGGATCTAAATCCATAGTAGTTACTAATGTTATAGTATCTTCATCATCTTCTTCTACAAATCTAATTTTTGCTTTACTATTTATTCCAAGTACAGATTTATTTATACTATTATCATCTATAACAGTTGCTGTTGAAATCATAGTCATTAAGTATTGGATTCTATTATCATTTTCTCTATAATTTGCACAAGCTTCTTTATATTCTGCATTTTCTGATCTGTCACCATGAGCAGCAGCGATTAATTTTTCTTTTGCTATTTCAGCTCTTTTTACTGTTAATCTATATTCCAATTCTTCTTGCAATTTTTTCATATTTTCTTCTGTTAATGTATTATTCATAAAAAACTAGGCCTCCCATAAAAAATTATTATGTTAATATTATATAATATTTAGAAAAAAATAAAAGGTATTAAACAAAATACCTTTTATTTTTAAGAAATCTTTAATATAAATAATTGATTAATATGGTCACAAATGATAAAGGTGGTTATGTAAAAGGAAGAATTTTATTTAATCATCATTAAAAATGTACCCATACAATTGCTGAAACTTATTATAAGGCATATAATAGTACTGCAGTATTTTTAAGTAAACCAAATTATGGGGGGATAATTATAATGAAAAATAAAAAGATGATGAAGTTAATGCAAACTTCTATACTTGCAGCATTATGTTTTGTGTCATTTACATTTCTTCAAATTAAAATTCCAGTACCAGGGGGAGATGCTACTTCATTACATATAGGAAATGCTTTTTGTGTACTTGCAGCATTGCTTCTTGGTGGAGGGTACGGTGGACTAGCTGGAGCTGTTGGGATGACAATAGCAGATATATTAGACCCTGTATATATTTTAGGAGCACCAAAAACATTTGTATTAAAATTTTGTATTGGTTTAATAACAGGAATTATAGCTCATAAATATGCCAAAATAGATAGGAGTAATGATAAAAAATATATATTTAAATGGAGCATTATTGCTGCTATTTGTGGTTTGATATTTAATGTTATTTTTGATCCTATAGTTGGATATTTTTATAAACAATATATATTAGGACAACCACAACAAATGGCTTCTGTTTTAGCAAAGTTAAGTGCGTTTACTACATTTATTAATGCTATAGTATCGGTTATTTTAGTTAGCTTTATATATAATTCTATAAGACCAATTTTAATAAAATCAGATCTATTAATAACTAAATAAAAGTTTATGTGAAAAATATAAACATAAAAAATGGACTAAGTTATATTAGTCTATTTTTTAATAATTATAAACTTAAGATAAAATATTTAGATTTGTATAAATTAATAAAATTTCAGTAAAGAATATATAGAAGAATGAATATTATTAATAGGTAATTATGTTTACTAAAAATGGTTATATAAGAGGTAATATAGAATATTACCTCTTATATAACCTTAAATTAATATTTTAATATAATCTTAAATTAATATTTTTAAATTTATATCTGTTTTGCATATATTAACATTGTAAAAAAATAGATATTCAAATCCTATTTTAATTTAAAAATGATATAAAGTTTAATAATAAGAAAGTTTCAATTAAAGTTAAAAAAGTTATACAATTATTTTTTGAGCACTACTAAGAATGGGAGGTGCTGGAGTTAAATCAGTTGTTATAGTAAAGTTTGGTGAAGTACATACTGTTGTAGCAGTTCCACCTGCTGGTGTATAAACAAGTTTTGCAGTTCCAGTACTAATAACAAAATTTTCAATTACATCAACAATATTAGCACCTGTTTTTGCTGGTACTGAAATATAAACTGTAGTATTTTTCATATCTTGTCTATGAGTAAATTTAATAGTTATAACATTACCAACAATTGTAGCTTCAGTTGGAGTAACTGGAGTTTGTTCTGCATTTCCAATAAATACTTCTATATCTCCTGCAGCACCAGGAACAAGGTGGCTATCTGCAGTTATAACTACTTCATATTCTAATTCAGTAGTTTCCATACTACCTATTCCAGGAATATTAGCTATAAGAAGTAAATCTTTATCAGGAGATTTTTCTACATTATAAGCACTTCCAAATCCGAATAAATTACATGGTTCAAAAGAATTAAGAGCTGCCTCTGCAGTAGTTGATGATAATTCAGTATCAGTTACATCAAATGCTTTTATAGTTGCAATATTCTTCAAAGTAGGATCTACAGCTATAGCAGCTAAGAAAGTATCAGCATTTGCTACAACAACAGGTATTGAAGCTTTTATCTTTTTTATTGCAATAAGATTTCCTACTATTGTATCATCAAGAGTTAATTCTATATTAGTAGCTGTAGAAGTATCAGTAACTCCAGCTGTAGTAGGAGTAGTACTATCATCTATATAGATTTTAGCTGGTTGTGTAACTGTGTCATAAGATAAACCTGCAACCAATGGATCAGTAATAGTTATTTTATTGAATATTGTATTTACTGGGATATTAAAAATTACATCAAATTGTAATATTGAACCGGTTGAAATACGCATGTTTCATCCTCCTATATATTAAATTAGTTTTATTAATAATTAATTTTATCTGGATAATTATTAATATATAATATGATTATCTATTAAATATTGATACACAATATAAAAACTATAATTTGATTTTTACTTAATGCTCATTGAAGTTGAATGAATATTTTTAGAATCCTGTGAATCAAAAGAGATTATTAATTTCGGAGGAATATTATTATGACATTTTGGGATATTACTTATATTAAAAATAATATCATTATCTATTTTTTTAGCATGTACTTTAAAAGGTTTATCATTTAATTTAGCAGTAATAGAAGATATATTAGAAATAAATCCTAAAGGTGTTGAATATTTGTAAATTAAATTGTCTACTGGCTCAGAACCAATATTTTCTATTTCTATTTTGCCACAAGTAGCATCAGTATTTATTTGTAATATAGCTTGTTCAATGGTAATAATCAAAGGCGTATCATTTTCCTCAATAAAAGGTTCATTAGATGATATTGGAGATAAAAGTTTCACCCAATTATTGATATATGAACTAGCTAAATTTCTAAGAGTTGCTTTAATGTAAAATATAACATCTAATGTTTCATTAGGCTTTAACTTACATAGACAAACAGAATTATCATTAAGATTATCACAGGAGTAAACTTCTTTTGTATTAGAGTTTATTAAAGAACCGGGAATAAACTTAAAATTATCATCATTTAAAAACTTTAATCTTAGAGGATAAATAGTGTTGTTACTTTCATTTTTTAATACTAAATTTACAAGTATTATATCATTAGCTTTTATTTTGGTATTATAATTTGAATTACTATCTTCTTTAATTCTAAAATAGGATTCTTTTGGGCAATTTTCATAAAGAGGAATATTAAATTCTATAGGAATATCTTCATTAATATATGACGATTCTATGGGGTTAATTTTTATCTGTTTTCTTATTTTAATCATATTGATCTCCTTATTTTTTATATTCATAATATATTCATATACAACTATCTAGATATTTTATGAATATAAATAAGTTATTATTTCATATTATGAAGTAATAGTTATTAATTTAAGAGGAGTTTTATATGAAAAAAGATGAGGAAAATAGTATTAAAGACAAAGATATAATCAATTTAATTAACTATAAGAATAGAATAATAATGATAACTTCAGATATAAATGAAATTACATTTACAAGTGAAGGAAATGAATGTAATGCTGGAATACTTATTAAGGAAAGAAATAGGGATTTGTTAATTAGAATAGATAATTTATATTTAAATTCTGTTAATCAAATTACATTTGATTTTAGAGGTGGTAATAAGTGTAATTATAAGAGTAAGTTATTATATTCTGGAACTAATACTATAATTAGTGAAGATAATATTACTATTTGTATAAGTAATAATCAAACTGTTGAAATAAAAGGAGAAGAAAATAGCTTATTAAATATATATGGTGGAACAGAAATGCCTGCAATAGGTAACAATGAATGGACAGCAGGAAGTGGTCACCTTATATTTTCAGGATGTGGAAATGTTGAGGTAAAGGGTGGAGCTGGATGCAAATATTACGAAAATTTAGAACATAGAGGGAGATGTGGATGTTATTCTATAGGATTTTTAAATAAAAATATTACAGATACATCAACAATTAAAATATTAGAGAATGTAAATTTAAAGGCAATAGGTGGAAATGGACAAAGTATTTCTAGTATAACTTTAAATAAATGTAGTGGATGTGGAGGTTCAGCTATAAATATAGAAGATAATAGTAGTTTTGAAAAGGTGGGCTTTGGTAATTTAGAACTTATAGGGGGAGATGCTGGTAAAAGCATAGGAAATTATGCTTGTGGAAATTGTGCTGATGGGGGAGATGCTATTAAGATAAAAAGTGGATTAATTAATATTACCAGTCCAGCTATCTTAAAAGGTGGAAAAGGTGGAAGTGTTGATTCAAAGACTGAAAAAGTTATATCTAAGGCTGGAAATGGAGGAGATTGCATTTCTATTTCAAAAAGTGAATTAGATGAAAATGTAAGGCATGCAAAAATAAGAATTGATAACTATGTACAAGCTGAAGGCGGAGATGGGGGTAATTCAGGTGTTTATTTTGAAAATGAAAGTATATTAGGTAATGATGGAGGTAATGGTGGTAATTTTATAAATTCTAATAATTTTAAAATAGAAGCTGCTATAGGAAATATATTTTTTACTGGAGGAGAAGGAGGTAAAGGTGGCTGTGGTGAAACTATAGGAAAAAATGGAATATCAGGTGAAAAATTTAAAGGAGATAATATTTACTATACTGAATTTGTAAAAGAAGAAAATGAAGATTTATATAAAGAATTAGATGATTTAGCTAAAAAAGAAAGCCTTTTAGATTTTAATAATTTTTCACAAGAACATATAAAGAAAGAAGATATAGAAATAATTAAAGATGATAAAGAAATAAATCATGAAAATTATAATAAAAACTTTTATATAGAAGAAAAAGAAGTTATTGAAGATATACAATTAAAAGAAAATAAAATAGGATATGGAGATGAAAATAATCAATTAGAAATTTTCCCAAATTTGAATGAAAAAAATAAACTTGTTAAGATAGAAAATCAAGCTTTACCTGTTGAGTATAAAGAAGCATCTAAGCATTCCACAAATATTATAAAGAGATTATTTGATTATATAAAAAATTTAATTAATAAGAATTAATGTCTTATATAAAGTATATGGAAGCATAATTGAATAATTAAACTAAACATAAGTACACTGGAGAGTAAATTTTATAGTATGCTTTTGAAATTCAAAAAAGTTTTGTATAATTTTTTAAAATAAAGTTTAAAAGCCAATGTTTAATAACATTAAACATTGGCTTGAAATAACTAATTATAATATCCCAAATACCGGTACTCTAATTTTGATGCCTATCTCTCGATAGGTGGGTGTCCTCACAGATGTTTCAATTTCTTTCAATACTTTAAAAGTATTTACATGAAAGTACATTTCCCCATCTAAATATTGAACTCCCTAAATTTAAATGTAGGTTCAAAATAAGAGCTTAACGAATATTTTAGAAAATACAACCAACACTATTGAGTAAAATAGTCGTTCTTTGTTGTAAAATTATAATAACATATTTTAATTTGTTATACAAGAGATATATTAGTGGTAATTTATATTAAAAATTGATTAGTTTTACCCATAGTGTATGCAAGCTTTATCATTTCTTTCTCTTCTTTTGACAGGCTTCTATTATACATTTTTTCAAATTGATATAACAATTTTTTTGTATCAACTTTTTGTTTAGGCTTTGAATTTCTTTTTGAATATGTAGAATTATAAGTACTACTTTTTATATTAGGAGTATAAAGTTTTTTAAATATTTGAGCTGTATAATAAGCATCGTTAAAAGCATTATGAAATTCTTTTTCAATAGGTATATTAAAAAATTCAATAGCAGTTTTTAATCCTACCTTTGTTCCTTTTGGCGGTTTTATGTATTTTGAAACAAGACTTTGAATATCTATATATTTTTTCAAATTGTCTACTTCTTTTAGGTTATGGAACTTTATATTTTTAACTAATTCTTTTATATCAGAAACTCCCCAAATGCATACAGTGAAATCTTTGTTACCAATAAAATTAACAAAATCATTATATACATCAGGAAAAGGTTTTTCTAAATTCACCATTTCAGTTGTTATTTGAGTTAAATCTTTTATAAAAGGATGAATCTTTGTATGAACAGTAGGTTTAATTAATCTATTAAAAGTTGAAACTATTTCTAATTTACTGTTAAGTTTTACTGCTCCGATTTGTATTACTTCAAAGGTAATATTTGAAGTTTTATCATTTTTTGAATATTCATGATTAAATTCTAAATCATATATTATATAGTTCATTAATTTTACCATCCTTTTTATGTATTAATATAATATTAATAATATCACAACTATTATTAATATAAAATTTTTGTACAAGATTAATATACTATTATTTTAAATTTTAAGAATTTTTTTTGTAATTATGGTAAAAATAACTTCATTGGATGATTATGATTAAGGATATTTAATTAAGAAGGGAGTTTTTTTACTTGAAGAAAAATAATTCTTATGGATTAAGAAGAAATCTTCTAAAAGAGCTTAATCAAGGATTTTCTTGTATTCATGAAAATTTTAAGTACTTTAGAAAACTATCAAAAGAGAAAACTAAAGTTATTGGAGCGGCTGAGTGGCTTCTTGATAATATATATTTAATTGAAAAAGAATATAAGGCAATTAAAAAAGAAATGCCTATGGATTATTTTAAGTCATTACCTTCTATGGAAAAGTTTATAGATAATAAAAGTAGACATGAAATTAATAATTCATTTGAACACAAAAACTTTTATGAAAAAGGAGATATTGAAAGGGAAAATTATAATGAATTTGAAAATGATCTTCCACGTATTTTTATAATGGCAAAGAATTATATAAATATGGGGGAAGAGATTGTTGATGAAAGTCTTATCAAATATATTAATAAAATTCAAAAAGATAATTTAGATATGAATTTAGAAAATAATAAGTTAAGTGAAGAATTTTTTAGCAAAATAGATAATAACAATTTTAACAAAGATAGTTTCTTTACTATGGGTGAGCTTTGGGCTTTTCCACTTATGCTTAAGATTGCTATAATAATAAATTTATCAAAATATACTAATGAACTTGTTAATATTCAGAAGGAGATTTTGCAAGGAAAATTTGTGGGGGATAAAATTGTAGATGCCGTAAATAGTAACAAACTTAATGAAGAACTTGAGAATATTAATAACAAATATAAGAAATTTAGTCCTTTATTTGCAAGAGAATTTTTAAAAGTTTTAAGGAATAATTCCATAGAAAATGAAAAAATTTATAATTTTATAAAACTTAAAGTTGGAATAGATGAAGATATTGATAATTATATTATTAAAAGTAATTTAAATGAGGAATTTTTAGAGAAAAATATTGGTGATTATATAACTTCAATTAGGAAAATTGAAAATATAAGTTGGAGAAATTTTTTTCAAAATACATCATTAGTAGATAGAATTTTGAGTGAAGATCCAGAGAACGTTTATGCAAATATGGATTTTGAATCTAAAGATTATTATAGGCATAAGCTTGAAAATATAGCCAGGATAACTAATAGAGATGAAATTAGTATAGCAAAAAATGTATTAAAACTTGCTTTAAAAAATAAAAAAGATAATAAAGAACCTTATAAGTGTCATGTTGGATATTATTTAATTGATAGTGGCGTTAGTGAATTAGAAGGATATAATGGAAAAATAAATAATGCAATATCAGAAAAGACATATTTAGCTATAAATACTTTAGGAACAGTTATTATAAGTTTGCTTTTTTTATTTATTTGTAGTTTAGGTGATGCAAAATATACTAAGACTGAGTATATAATTTCATTTTTATTAATTTTGATTCCTATAAATGAAATTATAATTGGGTTTATTAATTGGATTGTAAGTAAAACTGTACAGATTAGATTAGTACCTAAAATGGATTTTAGTGAAGGAATTCCAGAGGATTGTAAGACTATAGTAGTTATTCCCACAATTGTAAATTGTAAAGAAAAAGTTAAATCTCTTATGAATAAATTAGAGATTGCTTATTGTGGAAATAAAGACAAAAATGTTTATTTTGCATTGCTCAGTGATTTTGAGGACTCAGATTCTGAAGTTGAAGAGAAAGATAAGGAAATAATTAGATGTGGACTTGAATGTGCTAGAAAGTTAAATAATAAATATTCTAAAAGTAATAACAAAAGTATCAATAATGACGCAAGATTTTTCTTTTTCAGTAGAAAAAGAATTTATAATAAAAAGCAAAATGTTTTCATGGGTAAAGAAAGAAAACGTGGAAAACTTATGGAATTCATGGCTCTTATTAAAGGAAAAACAGATCATACTTATGATGTTTTAAGTTCTGACATAAAAGTACTTAAGAATGTCAAGTATTTAATCACTTTAGATGAAGATACATTTATGCCAAGAGAAAGTAGCTTTAAACTTATAGGTGCTATGAATCATGTACTTAATATACCTTATGTTAAAGATAATAATGTTTTTAGAGGATATGGTGTTATGCAACCAAAGGTTAGTATAAGTTTGGAAGCTAAGAATCAAACATATTTCTCAAATATTTTTGGTGGAGAAGGAGGTGTAGATGGATATTCAATAGCTTATTCTGACACATATCAAGATTTATTTGGTCAAGGATCTTTTACAGGTAAGGGAATAATCAATATAGATGAATTTTATAATATATTGCATGATTCAATAAAAGACAATAGTGTTTTAAGCCATGATCTTTTAGAGGGAGCTGTTGCAAGATGCGCTTTAGTTAGTCAAATAGAATTTATAGATGGATATCCAGCTTCTTATGAGAGTAGTTGCAAAAGGCTACATAGATGGGTTAGAGGAGATTGGCAACTTATAGGATGGCTGTTTTCTAAAAAAATAAGTTCTCTTAATAAGTGGAAGATATTTGATAACTTAAGAAGAAGCCTTTTAGCGCCAAATTTATTATTAGCATTAATTTTATCTTTAACTATTTTAAATGGAAGAAGTCAAATTGCTTTACTTTGCTTTTTAGCTCTTATGAATTCTTTGATATTTACAGTTACAGATTTTGTTGTTACTCCTAAAAATAAGCTTATGGGAACCTTTAAAAGTTTTCAGCAGATATTATTAATATTTACATTTATTCCTTATCAATCATTGTTAATGATCGATGCAATTATAAGAACATTGTTTAGGCTATGTATATCTAAAAAAAATCTTTTGGAATGGCAATCTTTTGATTCTGTAGAAAAAAAGTATAATAAGAATAGTTTAAAATCTCATTTAAAAAGAATGTGGATTTCGCCAATAATGGGATTGTTAGTATTATATTTATCTATTTATAATCCTATTGGAATTGTTGTTTATAGTGCAGTTGTATCAGCACTTTGGATTATTAGTCCATATGTAGCTTATTCTATAAGTAGAAATATTTATAAAAATAAATTTACTTTACAAGAGGAACAAAATGTTTATTTAAGAGAAATATCAAGAAGAATTTATGCTTATTATGAAGATTTTGTTAATGAAGAAAATAATTATTTAGCACCAGATAATTATCAAGAAAAACCTTTTAAAGGAATTGCTCATAGAACATCACCAACTAATATAGGTATGGGGCTTGTTTCAAATGTAGTGGCTTATGATTTAGGATATATAACAATGATGGAACTAATTGATAAAACAGAGATGATATTGAATAGCATGAAAGATTTACAAATAGTTCATGGGCACTATTTAAATTGGTATGATACAAAAACTAAAGTACCTCTATGGCCAAGATATGTTTCAACTGTTGATAGTGGAAATCTCTTGGGAAATTTATGGGTATTAAAGAGAGCCATGGAGGAATTAAAAGATAAAGAAATTATAAGGTTAAATGAGCTTATATCATTAAAAGATATCTATAATATAATTGGAAAAGATGAACCTTCAATTAAAGCTTTATTTGATTCAAATATTAACATTAGAGAATATAAAGAATTTCTAAATAAAATCTTTATGGAAATTGAAAAGTTTATAGAAAATGAGAAAAATAATAGTGATAATAAAAACAAAAATTATTTAAATAAAAAAGATGATGAAATCGAATATTGGATACAAAAGTTTACTAAAGAAATTAATAATAAAATTAAATACTATAACTATATATTTGATGGATTAGAAAATGTATATAGCAAAGAATTTTTTGAAGGAGTTCCTAGTATTAGAGAATTAATTAGCAGATGTGAAGAATATGAGAATGAAGTTAGTAATAACTTTAGTAATACATTTAAAATAAAGATTAATAATTTTAAAACATATGCAAAGAAGATAGATAATATAATTAAAGATATTAATATGATTTCAGAACAAATGGATTTTAGATTTCTTTATGATAAAACTAGACAGCTATTTTTTATTGGTTACAATGTAGAAGACGATTCTCTTGGAAATTCTTATTATGATTTATTAGCATCTGAATCAAGAATAGCATCGTTTATTTCTATAGCTAAGAATAATGTACCAATATCTCATTGGTTTAAATTGGGAAGAGGTATGACAAACGCTTTTCATACACATTCTCTAGTATCTTGGAGTGGTACTATGTTTGAATATTTTATGCCTTCTTTGATAATGAAGAATTATCCAAAAACTTTGTTAAGTCAAACATACAAATCTGTAATAAAGGCTCAAAAAAGTTTTTCTAAACAAAAGAAAACTCCTTGGGGAATATCAGAATGTGCATTTTATAAATTTGATGCAGACGAAAATTATCAATACAAGGCTTTTGGTATTCCGGGTATTGGACTAAAAAGAGGACTTGAAGATGAAATCGTAATATCTCCTTATTCAACCTTAATGACATTACCATTTTGTAAAAAAAGTGGAATAAAAAATCTTAAAAAATTAGAGAAACTAGGTTGCTTAGGAAGATATGGATTTATTGAAGCTATAGATTATACTAAGGCAAGGGAAGATAAATATGTAATAAAAAATAAAATAGATGATGATAAAGAAAATCTTTTAACTGATACACATGGAGAGGATTCCAATAATTCTAAAATAAATGATAAGGTATATAATGATGGAATAAAACCTAATAAAATTATGACATATATGGTACATCATTTAGGAATGTCTTTAATGGCACTTGATAATTTTCTTTTAAATGATATTTTAATTAATAGGTTTCATAGTTTGCCAGAAGTTAAGGCAACAGAACTTTTATTAAAAGAAAAGATTCCGCATAATATAACTTTTGAAAGAAATGAAGATTATTCTATAAGAAGTATGTACTTTGAAGGAGAAAACTTGATTTCAAGGAAATTTGTAAATGCAAATCAAGAAAATACTGAAGTTTTATTATTATCTAATGGCGGATATTCATCAATGATAACTGTAAGTGGAAGCGGTTATTCTAAGATGGATGATATGATGCTTTATCGATGGAAAGGCAATTCTACAAGTGATGATAGTGGTATGTTCTTTTATATAAAGAATTTAAATTCTAATGAGTATTGGAGTTCTACATTTGAACCATGTAAGAATTATGGGGATAAATATATTGCTGAATTTAATTTAGATAAAGCTAAGTTTAATAGAAAAGATGGAAACATTGAAACACAGATGGAGGTTGTTGTTTCTCCTGAAGAAAACTTTGAAGTTAGAAAAATTACTTTAAATAATTTAAGTAGTAAGGGAAGAAGTGTAGAAATAACAAGTTATATGGAAGTAATTTTAACTACTTTTAGTGCGGATGCAGTGCATCCAGCCTTTTCTAATTTATTTGTTCAAACAGAATATGATGATAAAGAAAATGTGCTAATAGGAAGTAGAAGAGGTAGAGTTAAAGGAGCAAAAGTACCTTATATATTCCATAAAGTTTTAGTAAATGGAGAATTAGAAGGAAGTATAAGTTATGAAACTTCTAGAATTAATTTTATAGGAAGAAATAGAGATCTTAAGTCTCCTTTGGCTATGGATAATGATAAATCATTAAATAATACTGTTGGAACAGTTTTAGATCCAATAATGAGTATTAGAGCTAGGGTTAGATTAGATGGAAATTCAAAAAGAGAAATTTATGTTATAACAGGAACAACAGATTCTAGAGAAGCAGCTATTAATATATGTAAGGAAAATAAAAATGTAGTTACTTTAGAAAAAGTTTTTGAAAATTATAGTATAAGAACACAGTTAGAACTTAAAAATTTAGGTATACGAAGTGTTCAAGCAAATATATTCCAAAATTTAGCTTCATATATATTCTTTTTACATAGTGGTAGAAAGGATAGAGAAGAGTATATAAAGAATATTTCAAAACACCAAAAAGATTTATGGCCTTACGGAATTTCAGGTGATTTGCCTATTATGTTTTTAACTATTGAAGAAGAGAAAGATATTAATTTAGTATATAATATTTTGAATTTACATTATTATCTTAAACTTAAAGGGGTAAAATTAGATTTAATTATATATAATAATGAAGAGATTTCTTATGATGAACCACTTCAAAAGAATATAATGCAAGCAATACATATATCAAAAGAAGGTAACTCTTTAAATATACCTGGAGGAATATTTGTTCACAATAAATCTACTATGGATACACAAGTCAAAGATTTAATAGTAGGAATTGCTAGATTATATATTGATTCAAATAAAGGTTCAATTTTTAAACAAATTGAAAAAAATGAAGAGTTTAATGGTATTAGCACTAATGAATTTTCAAGATATAAGAAATCTGTTGATGAAGAAACCTATAAACATAATTGTGATAATAGATTAGCAAATAATTATGAAGAAAATTATATTTTACAAGATAAAAAACATTTGTTAGAAGAAATACCTGATAATGTAGAAAGTGATAAATTAGAAGAGAAAGCTAAGCCTTTAAGTATAAACTATAAATTAGAAACAGCAGATGAATTGGTATCAGATTTAGATGATAATATAATAGAATATAAAGAATATGATCATGATGAAGAATTTATAGAAGATGAGGATTTAATTAATGGATTAGAATCTGCAAAAACCAAAAATAACATGGGAAAATCTACAAATAAGAAATATTTAAATATAGAGGATTTTAATGAAGATTTTAATGTGGGAAATTTAGATTTCTTTAATGGATATGGTGGTTTTAGCAAAGTTGATAATAGTTATTTAATAAAATTATCTAATTTTAAAAATACCCCAGCACCTTGGATTAATGTTATTTCTAATGATGATTTTGGATTTCATATAACTGAGAGTGGATCATCTTATACATGGTGTGGAAATTCCAGAGAAAATAAGATAACACCTTGGAGTAATGACTATATTAGAGATCCATTAGGAGAAGCACTTTATATTAGAGATGATAATTCTAATAATTATTTTTCTATAACACCAAAACCAGTTAGGGATAATGGCGACTATTTCATAAAACATGGTTTTGGATATTCTGAATTTAGTCATACTGCTTATGAATTAAAAGGAAAACTAGAAATATTTGCGCCTAAAAATGAAAAGGTAAAAATTCAAAAGGTAACTTTAGAAAATTTAAGTGGAAATGATAGAGAAATTTCTTTATTCTATTATGCAAAGCTTGTAATGGGTGTTTATGAGTATGATAGTGCTAGATATGTTTCAACATATATTCATGGAGAGCTTGAGAAAAATAGAAATGCAAGCATAAATGAAGAAAATAAAAACTCTAATAGTACCAAATATGTATATAATAGTGGATTTATTAGAGGTTGCAATCCTTATAGTGAGTACTTTGGAAAATTCAACTCTTATTTAACTATTTTAGGAGGAGAATGTTTAAGTTTTACTGGTGATAACAAAGAATTCTTAGGAATTAATGGAGAAGTTTCTTCACCAAAGGCTTTAGATTATAAAAACTTATCAAATAGATGTGGAGGAATTTATGATCCTTGTTTGGCTGCTACTACAAATATTAAACTTAAAAAGGGTGAAAAGAAAGAACTTTTAATTTTATTTGGTGAGGAAGAAAAAGAAAATGTAGAAAAGGTTATTGAAAAATATCAAATTAGAGGTAATGCAGATAAAGAATTAGAGAAGGTTAAAAAATATTGGAAAGACTTTTTAGGAAATATACAAGTTAAAACTCCAGATAAATCTTTAAATTATCTTTTAAATGGATGGCTTTTATATCAAACTCTAAGTTGTAGATATTTAAGTAGAAGTGCATTTTATCAAAGTGGTGGAGCATATGGATTTAGAGATCAACTTCAAGATTCCATGGCACTTGGAGTTGTTGATCCAGAAATACCAAAAGCTCAGATATTGCGTAGTGCTTCAAGGCAGTATGTAGAAGGTGATGTACAACATTGGTGGCATCCAGTTGTAAATTCAGGTATAAGGACTAGATTTAGTGATGATTTATTATGGCTTCCTTATGTTACTGCTGAATATATTAATTCAACTGGAGATTATAAAATTTTACAAGAAACTGCCCCTTACCTTGAAGATGAGCCTTTAAGAGAGGGAGAAGATGAGAGATATACAATAGTAAATCAATCTTCAAAAGAAGGAACAATATATGAGCATTGCTTAAAAGCTATAGAAAAAGCTTTAAAGTTTGGTATGCATAATATTCCATTAATGGGTAGTGGTGATTGGAACGATGGTATGAGTACTGTTGGTAATAAAGGAAAAGGAGAAAGCGTATGGCTTGGTTGGTTCTTGTATTCTATTTTAGAGAACTTTATTAAAATTGCACAGATTAAAGGTGATAAAGAAACAAAAACTTATTATGAAGAGAGAAAAGAATTTATTCGAGAGAATTTAGAGAAAAATGCTTGGGATGGTGGATGGTATAGAAGAGCGTATTTTGATGATGGAACACCACTTGGAAGTCGTGAAAATCCTGAATGTCAAATTGATTCTTTAGCACAAAGTTGGTCTATAATTTCAGGGGCGACAAAAGTTAAATCTGATAATGAATTAATAAAATATAGCGAAAGAGCATTTGAGGCAATGGAGGCTATTGATAACAATTTAGTTAAAGAGGAGAAGGGTTTGATACTTTTATTAGCACCACCATTTAGTAATTCATATCTTGAACCTGGTTATATAAAAGGATATGTGCCAGGAGTAAGAGAAAATGGAGGACAATATACTCATGCAGCTGTTTGGGTAATATTAGCTTTGACTAAGCTTGGATTAGGTGATAAAGCTGTAAAATATTATAATATGATAAATCCAATAAATCACACAAAGACTGAACTTGAATGTATGACATATAAGTTGGAGCCTTATGTAATGGCAGCAGATGTGTATATAAAAGAACCTCATGGAGGAAGAGGTGGCTGGAGTTGGTATACTGGAGCTTCAGGTTGGATGTATCGAGTTGGTATTGAAGATATTTTAGGTCTAAAAAGAATTGAAGATAAAGGTTATATGGTAAAACCATGTATCCCAAAATCATGGAATGAATTTGAAATAAAAATTAAAAATGATAATGAAGATTACACTATAAAAGTAAGGAGAGGTGAAGATAAAAAGAAAGAATCAGATAGTTTAATTAATTCAAAAGTTACAAATAATTTAAATGAAATTAAATATGATAAATTTAAGTTAATTATAAATGGAGAAAAAATTGATGGAAATATAATACCAAGAAATTTAGGCAAAATAAATGTAATTGTATATATATAATCTATGAAAATATATTATATATAAGCTATCAATAAAATTAAGAAGAACTACACCCAATATTAAAATTTAATTATGGGTGTAGTTCATTTCTAGTTATACGGAAAATTATAGAATTCTTAAAGTTTAAACTCTTAATTAGCTACTTTCAACTAAAAAGCGTAACCACTTTTTATATTAGATAAGTGTGGTAAACTAATTAAATTAGCATAAAATTCATTAAAGTTGAGTAAAATAGTTTTATGTGAGACAATAATTAAGTTCAAAATTTTTAACAATATACCTATAGAAAGTATATAATGATACCGAATGGTCTATAATTATTAAATATAAGATAATAGATTGATTTTTATATTAGATTTAGTAAAAAGAAAAAATAATTCTAAAAATTAGTAGAATAAATTTTTATGGAGAAATTTATATATTATAAATGATAGAACTGAAAAAGTATAAAATAAAAAAATATTTGTATAATAAGTAACATATAAGGTATAATTTAGGTATATTATATGGATATGTAATAAACTTATATGAATTAAAACTTTGGATGAGACAGTTCCTTAATTGGAACTATCTCAAGATGCAACTAATATTTTTATTTGGTTAAGATCTTTGTATAGTTTTCTTTGGGAGAGATGCACTATATAAAGGTCTTTTTATATTCAAAGATATTTAAGTAGTACAAGAACAATACCAAATAAAAATATAAGAATACCAAAGAACCTTTCATTTTCTTTAGCAATAAAGATTTCAAACCAACTATTTCCTTTATGTCCTT
This sequence comes from Clostridium taeniosporum, assembly GCF_001735765.2. Lineage (NCBI taxonomy): Bacteria > Bacillati > Bacillota > Clostridia > Eubacteriales > Clostridiaceae > Clostridium > Clostridium taeniosporum. The sequence goes on along the minus strand of NZ_CP017253.2, from coordinate 1,785,076 downwards.
TGATCTTCATATACATTTCCTCTCTTTCTAGTCCAATATAATCTATATAAAACTAAAATACTCTACCTTAACAATTTGTATTAAATCTTGTAAGGACTATTACAAAGATTTATAGTTAAGAATATGGATATATCTCAGTAAATAGATATATGAAAGGAGAAACAAGAAAATAAAGAGGTTTTTATTTATGGGAGTCTATTTCAATTACGTAAATACATTCAAATATAATTTTTAACTTTAAGCTAATAATTACATAATATTAATGATATTTATGTTTCCCATTAATTAAAAGTTTTTAGTTTTAATTCCTCTCCCGATTATCATTATATCATAATTTTACCAGTAAATATATGGTAAAATTAAAATTAAAATTATTACAATGTGATCTATAAAAATAGAATGATATTTAGAACATTTACATTGGTATAAGTTTTTACCTGTCAACATATAATATAGATTCTTATATTATATGTTGACAGGTAAAAACTTATGTTATATATTTATAACATAAGTTAAAAATATATAACACAGAGGTGTAAATATGGAGAAAAATATTAATTTGAGAAAAAAATCACTATTTAGTTATGGATTTGTGGGTATAGTTTGGGTAGTATTTGGAATTGTTCAAATTATTGAACTGCCAAAGTATTTTAAAACTGTTTTAATGATTGTTTTATTAGGAATGATGTCAATTTCTATATGTAGTCATTTTATGAAAAGCGATAAAATTGATGAAATGTCAAAAGTAAATGAACTAAAAGCACAATCAACTTCTTATATATTATTAGCATTATTTTTTAGTATTTTATTAATTATATCATTTTTTAAGAATGTATGGATAGTAGATTTAGTGAAGATATTGCCATTTTTATTTGGATTAAATTTAATGAGTAAATCATTATTATTTATTTTTTATGAAAAGGCTGGGCAATATTAATGGCAAAGTTAAAAACAAAAATACATGAACTTAGAAAAGAAAGAAATTTAAAACAAGATGAATTAGCTAAATTGGTTGGTGTACGTAGAGAAACTATAGGAGCATTAGAAAATGGAAAATATAATCCTTCATTAAAGCTTGCAATGGATATTGCTAATGTATTTAATAAAACAGTAGAGGATGTATTTGAATTTATTGATGAGAATTAAATATATAAATTTGTGATATGATTAATACAAAGAGTAATCAACATTTAATTAATTATGTAAATTAATAAATATAAAAGACAAGTTAGAGATAAAAAATATTTTTATGAGACTTATTTATAATTTTTAAACGTGTTTTATAGGAGGAAGTAATATGAAAATTGGAGTTGTAGGAACAGGTGCAATTGTAGAAACTTTTTTACAAGCTATGTCAAAAGTTCATGGGGTAGAATGTATTGCGTTATGTTCAAGAAAAACAAGTAATAGAACAGATGAACTTTCTAAAAAATATAATATACAATCTATGTATAGTGATTATAAAAAAATGTTAGAGAATAAATCAATAGATTTTATTTATATAGCATTACCTAATAGTCTTCATTATAGTTACACATTAAAGGCTTTAGAAAATAAAAAGAATGTAATTTGTGAAAAGCCATTTACATCTACTATAAAAGAGAGTGAACACTTAATAACAGTAGCTAAAAAATATAACTTGTTTTTATTTGAAGGAATTACAACAATATATTTACCTAATTTTATTGATATTAAAAATAAAATTAAAGATTTACAAGATATAAAGTTAGTTCAATGTAATTTTTCTCAATATTCAAGTAGATATAATTCTTTTATTAATGGAGAAATATCTAATGTATTTAACCCAACATTTTCAGGTGGAGCTTTATATGATATAAACATTTATAATTTGCATTTTGTTATAGGTCTTTTTGGAAAGCCTGTAGATGTAAGATACTTAGCTAATACTGCTTATAATGGGATTGATACATCTGGTATAGTTATATTAAAATATAAAGATTTTGTGTGCGAATGTGTTGGGGCAAAAGATACTATGAGTCCAAGTTTTGTTTATATACAAGGTAGAAACGGATATTTAAAATTAAATGGTTCAACTAATGAGTGTCCTTCTTTTGAATTTTGTATAGATGGGGAAGTGAAAAGCTATAATAATCAAGAAGATTCTAATAGAATGGTATATGAGTTAAATAAGTTTAAAGAGATTTTTGATAATGATAATAAAGATATGTGTTACAAATTATTAGAGCATTCTTTAAATGTAGTTGAAACTGCAGTAAAAGCTAGAAAAGATGCAGAAATAGTATTCCCAGCAGATAATACAAACACTATTTAGAAATATATTTAGAATAAACCAAATAATCTATAATAGTAAGGAGGCTTGATATTTCAAGTCTCTTTATTATTATACAAAATCAAGAGGAATATATAATGGTAATTTTAAGTTCAAAAATACACATACTATATATAATTATTATATTTATTTATGGGAGTTATTTTTCATTTGAAAACTAGAAGAACTTTTTATCGGTATTTATATGGATAATGAAGTAAGAAAATTTTTGACTTTATATAAAAGTTAATTAAAAAAAGTAATTGAATAAAATAGTTAGGAGAAAAGTTATGAAAAAATTACTATTACCACAAAGTGCAAAGGTTACACCAAAAGAAGTATTAGATGAAATTAACAAGTTTGAATATATTAATAAAAGTCCATATAGTTTAAGTTATTATAATGTACCGGGAGTTTCGTGGGATTATAAACCAGAAGGAAGTTTAAGAATATCTGATCATTGGAATTTTATATCTCATGGAAACAAGCATTGTCTTTTAGCTGATACAGAGGAAGAAATACAAAATAATTGGATATTAGCAAAATACATAGATGGTAAGTATCATATTTTAAAAGAGTTTGGAGAAAACGTTCCCGGATATAGATTTATTGAAATAAATAAAAATGAATTAGAGTTCCTTAAATATCTATATAGTAAAGGAGGTACAGTTAGTTCAAAAGAAATATATAGATTATATAGAGATAGACCTAAATTAGTAAAGGAGGGCCATACAAAGAATAAAAAATCATTACTAAAAAACATAGGAGAAGAGAGATTTAAAAAATTTAAACAAGAAAATAAAAAAATAAAAAAAGTAGTTTTTATTGAAGAAAAGAATATGAATATAGTTCATAAAGCATTAACTTTATATGAAAAGAGTACTGAACTTGATGAACTTTGTAAGACGGAGCAGGGAGTTGACCAATTGATTAATACATATAAGACTTACAAGTTTAAGGATAATCATATTGAATCACTTGAAGAAATATTTATTTTAGTATTAGATAATGGAATGGCAGTTAAAGCATATAAAAATAAATAACAAGTTAAAGATACAACGATATTTTATAAAATATAATAACTTAGGCTCTGCTAATAGTTGTGATATTACCAAAGCCTAAGGAAGATGTAGTTCACAAAATAAACTAGCATACTGACTAATTATTTATTTGAATGTGCTTAATTGTAAATAGTATTTATAAATTTATTTAGAGTTCTTAATTAAGAATATATTTTTTTAGATAAAAAATAGTCTGTGATCTTTAGCTAGGATAATGTAATAAATTATCTTGACAAAAGGTATACAGACTATTTTAAATGTTTAACCTTTTGGTTTAAATACAATGGCGGAAATAAATCCAAAGATTATTGCAGCAGAAACTCCAGTACTTACTGTTTTTAAAACACCAGTAAATATTCCGATAAAACCAGTTTGCTCAGCATCAGTCAAAGCTGCTGTTACAAGTGTATTTCCAAAACTACTTATAGGTATAAATGCACCTGCACCTGCAAATTTCACTAAAGGATCATATAGTCCAAATCCTCCTAAAATTGCACCGATTACAACTAATGTACAAGTTGTATGTGCAGGAGTAACCTTTAAAATATCCATTATAAGTTGACCAATAACACAAATTAAACCACCTATTATAAATGCAAAAATAAATTTTTCCATAAATTAACTCACACCTTCTTTTTTACATTTCTATAGAAACAGCATGGGCAATGCTAGGTATACTTTCTTTTTGTTGAAAAGAAATAGGAGACATTAGTGCACCTGTTGCAACAATTAATATTTTCTTTAATTCTCCTTTTCGCATACGATTAAGTAAATGTCCATAAGTTACAGTTGCAGAACAACCACATCCACTACCACCAGAAAAACTCGGTTGGTCTTTTTTATATATTAAAAGTCCACAATCTGTGAATATATCTGTTGGCATGTTTATATCATGCTTTTCTAGTAAAGCATTGGCAAGTTCATGACCAACTTTTCCTAAATCACCAGTAGCAATAAGATCATAATGAGAAGCATCAATATTTAAATCTCTAAAGTGAGCTTCAATAGTATCTACAGCAGCTGGTGCCATAGCTGCTCCAACATTATATGGATCTGAGATTCCCATATCTACTACTTTTCCTATGGTAGCAGAAGTTACTTTAGGACCATCTCCATTTTGTGCAAGTACTGCAGCTCCAGCACCAGTTACTGTCCACTGAGCACTAGGTGGTCTTTGCACACCATATTCTGTAGGATATCTAAATTGTTTTTCAGCAGCAGCATTATGACTACTTGCAGCTGTTACAACATATTTAGCTGCTTTACTATCTATTAATTGTGCTGCTAATGCTAAACCTTCCATAGAACTAGAACAAGCACCAAATATTCCCAAATAAGGTATTCCTAAAGTTCTTGCTGTAAAGCTACTAGAGATAATTTGGTTCATTAAATCTCCACTAAAAAAGAAATTAATATCTTCTTTTTGGATTTTTGATTTTTGTATTGCCCTTTCACAAGCATGCTCAAGCAGAGCTTTTTCTGCTTTTTCATAGCTATCCTGACCAAGCCATAAATCTTCAGAAATTATATCAAAGTCATCAGCTAAAGCACCATTACCTTCAAAAGGACCACCAACAGCAGCAGAAGCCACTATTGTAGGTTTAGAATCAAAAACCCAGGATTGATGTCCTTTAAGCATTTACATCGCCCCCAACCATGTTATTGCCATTTTTATTGTTGCAACTACAAAAGCAGCAAAAACTCCATAGACAATAACTGCACCTGCAAGACTGAACATATTTCCAGCTACTCCGAGAACAAATCCTTCTGTTTTATGTTCAATTGAAGCAGATGCTATTGAATTGGCAAAACCTGTAATAGGAATAGCAGTTCCAGAACCTGCCCACTGACTAAGATGATCATATATTCCAAGGCCAGTAAATAAAACCGCAAAAAATATTAAAACTAAGGAAGTAGGACCTGCTGATGTTTTTTCATCAAAATTAAAATAATTAATAAACATCCACTGTAATCCTTGACCAATTGTACATATAGTACCACCTACTAAAAAAGCTCTAATGCAATTAGTTAAAATAGGTCTTTTAGGTTGTATATTATTTACTAAATCATCATATTGTTGTTGAATAGGGGTCATTTTTTTCTTTTTCATATTTGACATTTATTTCACCTTCTAACGTAATAAATATGGTTCTAATTTTTTTATGATTTTTTCTAATTTCTCAGCATTTTGTGAGTACATAGCTTTTGCATCTTCATTGTTACAATCTAAAGAAAATGATATAAGGTCTGCTTCACTTTTTTTAATACTAGCATAGAGCATTTCTTTAACTTGTGTTTTAGGTACTTGTATAAGATCATCAAAAAGATCAACATATAAGTCTCCAGAAGAATCTACTTGACCTAAAAAAACATTTTCAAGGCTAACCCCTTTAGTTTCTAATTGAGTTGTAAGCCAATCGTGATTTAATCCAGCATTAGTAAGGCCTTCATTTAATATATTTCCATCTAAAATAACTGTTTGAGGCTCAGTTTTAGGTCCGACTTTTTTTCCTAAATCAAATGGAGTAACAGGTTTTTTATCAGCTTTTAAACTGACATTTATATCTCCAGTTGTCTCCATTAAAGCAAATTCAACATCTGCTAAGTTAAATGCTTTTTTTGAACGCATTTCTTGTAGAAATTCTTGCCCCGTAATTCTTTCTTTAGATAAGTTATCCTCCATAACTTTACCGTTTTTAACTAATACTCTTTCTTTACCATGTATTAGATTATAAATCCATTTACTTTTCATAGAAGCATAATCTAAGATAAGAGGCATTAGAGCCCAAACAGCTAATGCAATTAGTCCAAAGTAAATATTGTCAACTATATTTAAAGAAATTAAAGTAATTATAATAGCAATAACAGCATAAGAAATAAAATCAAATGGAGTAGCCCTAGATAAGGTTTTTTTCTTCATATATTTTGTTATAGTTAATGCTAAAAAAAACAAAATCATTGAATTAAATAATATTATTAACCAAGAACTCATATTCAACCTCATCTAGTTACCCTTATATTGGGGTTCTTCAAACTCCATAAATCCTACTCTTTTTTCTAATTTTGTTTTAATTTCATTAATTTCGTTACATGCCTCATTATAAATAGCTTTAGCTTCTTTATCGCGTTCTTGCAATGAATACATTCTTAAAGTGGACTCAGCACCTCTTAGTGTAGCTAATGTTTGTTTCACCTTTGAAATTGCAGTCATATAAAAGTCTCCTTTATATTTATTAAATTGTTTCTGAACTTACTTTAACCAATAAGATTAACTTTAATTCATTTTTTATACACACTTAAATTATTAAATACAGATTACTAAAATTTAATTATATATGTAAATTTTATAGGGAAAATATTTCATTATAATAAACTGAATATTAAAAGTAGTTATGAACAAAATATACTCGTAACAAAAAATCATAAGGGAGGAATTTTTATGCCAACAGGAACAAAACTTGAAACAGCATTAGCTAGTGCTAAAGGATTAGCTGCAGATATGAAGACATTTTCTTTAGATACAGACAATCAAGAAGCAAAGCAAATGTTTAATCAACTTGCAAGTACAATGGAGAATGTAGAACAAACAATTCAATCAAGACTTGATTTCGTAAAGCAAGAAGAACCTCAATATAATAAATAATGATATAATCCTATATCTATAGAATATAAATTCATTTAGATATAGGATTAAATTTATATATGTTATAATTTCCAGTTAATATATAGTTGTTAAACTATATATTAATTACAGAAATAAACTTTAATATAAAGAATCTATTATAAAAAGCTTAGTATAATATACTTTTTACAATAGATTTAAAGTTTATTTTGCTAATCCATCCCAATGCTTATAAGCTTCATTTAGTTCAATAAGTGAAGCAGACTTATCTCTTGCCATTATGGCACCAGTAAGACGTGCTATACTGGCTTCAAAAGAATTTATCTCATCTCTTTCTGAACTAAATTGAATTCGTTTGACTATTTTTTCCCAAGTATCTGATAAAAGCTTTACTTTATCACTAGCATTTTCCCAATTTTCAGATTCTACATCTTGAACAATTAATTGTATTGATTCGGGAATATTATGGTTTTCTACTAATGATTTTTTTAAGATACCACCACTAAGCATAATTGCTACAAAAAAAATTAATGTTACTATAGGTATGGTTATGACTAAAAATTTTCTCATGAGAACATTCCTCCTTAATATGGTCCTTTATAATCACCAATATCAGTTATTTTTACAGTATGATCATCATATTTATCTATATACAAGGAGCCAGAAGGTGTAAGTGTTGCAAGAAATACTTCTGAAACATCTTTGATTTGATACATTTTTAGTTGATCCATAAGCCATTTTTCAGTTTTATTAAGTTGTTTTAAATTTTGGTGCATAAGTATTCCATCATAAATAAGTTCTGTACTTATACCTGAGGGTGGTTTAATAATATTCATATCTTTAGGTGTCAAAGGTTCATATTGTGGTTTTTTAAGTACTGATAATTGTCCATTTGGTTCAATAATTGCAAAATCCACTTGCGATAAATCAAAAACATCTTTATTTCTTAATAGTGCCATAATATCAGAAACTTTATATTTCATTTTACGCAAAGCATTTTCCATTATTTTACCATTCATAATTATGATTGTAGGTTCTCCATCTATATATTTTGAAGCATATCTCCATTTTAATGTAATAAATTCCATTATATAACCTAGAATAGCCCAGACCAAAAGACCTATAAAATGAGGCCAAGCTCTACTGGATAAGTCTGTTGTAAGGGTTGCAGCAATAGATCCAATTGTTATTCCAAGTACATAATCGAAAAAGCTCAATTGACTTATTTGCTGTTTGCCTAATATTTTAGCAAAAATAAGTAGTGAAAAGAATCCAATAATAGCACGAACCAAAGCTACTAATCCTTCATTCAATTTTTTATACCTCCTAATATAAATAATATACAGTTATTATTTAACTTAAAATAAATTTTATACTATTAAATTAGTTACATTTAGTTATGAATGTTTAAAATACCAGAAGATCATAGTCTAATAAAAATATAATGCAGGGGAAAGGATAATGGATAATAGTGTTAGTAGGAATAAGTAAATCATCAATTTCATAGTATATATTTAGATATTTTAGGTTATAAAATAATAAGTAACATTAAAAATTAATTTAGCTTGTTGTACAAGAGTATATTAAAAAATGATTTATATAAAAATATATGAGGAAGGTGAACTAATGAATAGTATATCTAATAGGAAGTGGAAATTTATATATATAATAATGCTAATGTTAGTAACTATTTCAATTATGATGATTTTTAAAGAAAATAATAAATCAAAATCAAGTTTTGTTGTAAAAAATAGTAGCAATATTATTATCCCCAAGCCTTTAAGTTATGAAGAAGGTGAAGGTAAATTTATACTCACAAAAGATGCTTCAATTTATGTAAAAGGAAACACTGAAGAAGAAACAGAAGAAATTAGTAAAATTGCAGAATTTATAAGAGAAAAATTAAAAAACTCAACAGGGTTTGAATTAAATATTATTAAAGGGAAAGAGGGGAAAAAAGAGATATTTATTTAACTACTATTGGATCAGAAGAAAATCAAGGTGATGAGGGCTATAAAATTATAAGCACTCCTGAAAAAGTTAAAGTTATAGCATATAAGTCAGAAGGTATCTTTAGAGGAGTTCAAACATTAAGACAACTATTGCCACCAAGTATTGAGAAAAATACTGTAGTTAATAATGTAGAATGGAGCATTCCAGTTGTAAAAATAAATGATAAGCCTGAATATAATTATAGAGGATTAATGATTGATGTAGCTAGACACTTTTTTACTGTAGATGAAATTAAACGTCAAATAGATTATTTAGCTCAATATAAAATAAATAGGATTCATTTGCATCTTAGTGATGATCAAGGATCGCGTTTAGAAATAAAAAAATATCCAGATTTGACTACCATAGGTGGAAGTACAGAAGTAGGTGGTGGTCAAGGAGGATATTATACACAAGAGGAGTTTAAAGATTTAGTTAAATATGCATCCAGGCGATATGTAGAAATAATTCCTGAATTTGATATGCCAGGCCATATTAATGCAGCATTAGCCTCTTATGGATTTTTAAATAAAGATGGGAATAAGAAGTCGCTATATACAGGCATAAATGTAGGGTTTAGTTCTCTTATGACTGATGATGAAAAAACATATGAATTTATTGATGATGTGATAAAAGAAGTTTCTGAAATATCACCTTCAAAATACATTCATATAGGAGGGGATGAAGCAAATAGTATTAAAAAATTAGATTATAATTATTTTGTAGGAAGAGTATCTAAAATAGTTGAAAAGTATGGAAAAACTCCAATAGGTTGGGATCCAATTGATATATCTACTAATATAAATTCAAGTGTGATATTGCAAAATTGGAAGGATTCTAATAAAGCAGCTAGAGAAAAAAAGATGAAAATAATTATTTCAATTGCACAAAAAGCTTATTTAGATATGAAATATAATAAAAACACTCCATACGGATTAGAATGGGCTGGTTATATTCCGGTTGAGACTGCATATAAATGGGATCCTACAGATTATGCTCCAAAAGAGTTAGTCTTAGGTATAGAATCACCATTATGGACAGAAACAATTACTGATACAAAAGCTATGGACTATATGATATATCCAAGATTATTAGGTTATTCTGAGATAGGTTGGACACCAAAAGATAGTAGGGATTGGAATGAATATAAGAGTAGATTAAAGAAACATGGTGAAAGACTGAAAAATCAAGGAATAAATTATTATAATGATAGTAGTATATGGGGAGAATAAAAATCGTATATTTTTATAAATTAATGAAAAGCAAAGAATTATTTATATTAGGGTTTTAAAGAAAATCTGAAAAGCTTGCAAGCATATAATAAAATATAGCTGTAAGCTTTTTGGTTTTCATATCATATAAAAACAGCATCAATTTTTGCTCTTAAAATTATTATAATAACATATTATTGAAGTAATAAAAGCAAATAGAATTTTTATAAGAAGATCTGATGCTGTATCTTCAAGACCACCATTTACCATATTTAATTTGAATAAATAATCCCCTAAAAATTCAACCATCTCCCAGAGAGTACCTAAAGTAATTGAAAAATTAAATGCAAATATCATGTTAAATATTATTCAAATAAAAATAAGAATTTAAATATTCAAACTTTTATTTGAATATTAAAAAATGAGGTATAATATAAAAGGTAGTTGATTTTACATAAAATACATTTCAATGAAATATTTTAAATTATTTTTTAAATTTTGAAGCTAAGGAGTTGATATTATGTCATATGAAAATACTATGGTTATGAAAAGTTTATTAGGATCTGTGTTTTCAACTTTTACTGAAGAAGAATTAAAGAAAATAAAGGGAAATAAAAAGAGAAGTATAGCTATTTGTGGAAAAATAAATAAGCCAGGAATAATAGAAGTACCAGAAGGAGCAACCCTTAGGGATATTTTAAATATTTGTGGGGGAATTGTAAATAATAGTGATTTTAAAGCAGTTCAAATAGGTATTCCTTTTGGTGGTTTTATAAATAAAGATAGCCTAGATAAAGTATTTGATTTTGGATTATTTTATGAAAATATTAGTAGAGCAATTGTTATTTTATCTGAGGAAGATTGTATAATACAATATGGAAAATTTTATATAGAATATTTATTAGCTAAAATTAAAAATGGTACTTATAAAAATTATGAAATAGTTAAAGATGAAATAACTAAGATGCTAAAGGTTCTAGATAGAATAAGTAAAGGCGTATCTGATATGCGTGATGTTTATAGCTTAAGAAGTATGGCACAAAATGTAAAAGAAAAAATGAACCAAAAGCATAATATAATAGAAGAAATGGTTGAAAATTTTTATGATGAAATAGAAGAACATATAGAAGAAAAGAAGTGTTATACATTTCAATGTAATCATCTTATAAAATTAACTATCACAAAAAAATGTATTGGGTGTGGAAACTGTAAAAGAGCATGTCCTGTTGATTGCATAGAAGGGGAATTCAAAAGTCAACATAATATAGACTATAATAGATGTACTCATTGTGGAGCTTGCATATCAGCATGTCCTGTTGATGCCATAACAGCAGGAGATAATACAATAAAGTTCCTTAGGGATTTAGCTACACCTAATAAAATTGTAATTACTCAAATGGCTCCTGCTATAAGAGTTGCAATAGGAGAAGCATTTGGGTTTGAACCAGGAGAAAATGTAGAAAAGAAATTAGCTGCAGGCCTTAGAAAACTAGGTGTAGATTATGTATTTGATACTACGTGGGGAGCAGATTTAACTATAATGGAAGAAGCAGCAGAACTTCAAGAAAGACTTGAAAAATATTTAGCAGGAGATAAAAGTGTAAAATTACCAATACTTACATCATGTTGTCCTTCTTGGATCAACTTCATAGAAAAAAATTATGCAGACATGTTGGAAGTACCTTCTTCGGCTAAATCACCAATGGAGATGTTTGCTACTATAGCAAAAGAAATATGGGCAAAAGAAAAAGGACTTTCAAGAGAAGAAGTAACTTCAGTTGCAATTATGCCATGTGTTGCTAAAATATATGAAGCATCAAGAGTTGAATTTTCAGTGGATATGAATTATGATGTGGATTATGTAATTACTACAAGAGAACTTATAAAAATATTTCAAAATTCAGGAATAAATCTAAAAGAAATTGAAGATGAAGAAATAGATAACATTATGGGTGAATACACTGGTGCAGGAATTATCTTTGGTAGAACTGGTGGAGTTATAGAAGCAGCTGTTAGAACTGCAATTGAAAATATGACAGGAAAAAGAATTGATAACATAGAATTTGAAGGTCTTAGAGGATGGGATGGATTTAGAATTTGCGAGATTGAAGTTGACGATCTTAATCTTAGAATAGGGGTTGCACATGGGCTTAAAGAAGCAGCTAAAATGTTAGATAAAATAAGATCAGGTGAAGAATTTTTCCATGCAATTGAAATTATGGCTTGTGTAGGTGGCTGTGTAGGTGGCGGAGGTCAACCGAAGGTGAGAAAAAACAAGCAACAAGTTTTAGAAAAGAGAGCAGAAGGATTAAATGATATAGATAGAAGTAAAGTTCTTAGACGATCAAATGAAAATCCTGAAGTAATTGCTCTATATAAAAAATATTTAGATCACCCATTAAGTCATAAGGCTCATGAATTACTTCATACAAAATATTTTCCAAAAGTTAAGAAAAGATAAGTATTTTATTATATTAAAATATTAATTATTTAATTTGAATTTATAATTTTTAAATTATAAAAGGTAGATTAAAGTAATCTACCTTTTATATATAAAATTTTATATTAGAATCTAAAATCACGTTGTCCTTCATGTAATTCTTCTAAATGTTTAATTACAACCTCTTTAACTTTATCACTTGGAATTCTGTTTATTTCTTCTGAAATAACTTTTTCTCCATTTATTTTAGTTTGCTCAGATGCATAATCTTCTAAGTATTCCTTTAAAGTCATTAAAGCATTTGGTTGACAGCAATTAGCTATTTGTCCAGATTTAACAAGACTCATAAATCTATCACCAGTTCGTCCTTCTCTATAACAAGCAGTACAGAAACTAGGAATATGTCCCATCTCTAGTAACCAATTAACTATTTCATCTAGTGTTCTATTATCATTTACATCGAATTGAGCAGAATTATCTTCTTCTTTTTCTTTTTCAACGTAACCGCCAACACTTGTACAAGATGCACCACTTAGTTGTGAAACACCAACTTTTAATATTTTTTCTCTTGTTTCTTGAGATTCTCTGGTAGAAACAATAAGCCCTGTATAAGGAACTGCTATTCTAAGAATAGCTACTATTTTTTCTAATAATTTATCTGAAATTGCATTAGTAAAGTCTTCAGGATTTATATCATCAGCAGGTCTTATTCTAGGAACACTTATAGTATGAGGTCCAACTCCTTTAGCTGCCTCTAAATGTTCAGCATGCATTAATAGACCTACAAAATCATATCTATAAAGATTTAATCCAAATAAAACACCGCATCCAATATCATCAATTCCACCATCCATAGCTCTATCCATGGCTTCTGTATGATAAGCATAATCATGCTTTGGACCAGTTGGGTGAAGTTTTTCATAAGCTTCTTTATTATAAGTTTCTTGGAATAAAATATATGTTCCAATTCCAGCATCCTTAAGTTTTCTATAGTTTTCAACTGTTGTAGCAGCTATATTAACATTAACTCTTCTTATTGCTCCATTTTTATGTTTTATACTATAAATAGTTTTTATACTTTCAAGAACATATTCTATTGGATTATTAATAGGATCTTCACCTGTTTCTAAAGCAAGTCTTTTATGTCCCATATCTTGAAGAGCAATTACTTCTTTTTTTATTTCTTCTTGAGTTAATTTTTTTCTACTTATATGTTTATTTTGGTGATGATATGGACAATAAATACATCCATTTACACAATAGTTTGATAGATAAAGAGGAGCAAACATAACTATTCTGTTTCCATAAAATTTTTGCTTTATTTCTTTAGCTAAGTTATGAATTTTTTCAATTTCTTCATTCAAATCGCATTCTAGTAGTACTGCAGCTTCCCTATGTGAAAGACCTTTGCATTTTTTTGCTTTCTCTAAAATTTCATTAATTAAGACTTTATTTCTTTTATTTTTTTCTGCAAATTTAAGGGTATCTAAGATCTCTTCGTGATTAATAAATTCGGTTGCTACACTAGATTTTACATTATACATGTCAAACATCTTCTTTCTATATGAATTTTAGCAAGCTGTTCTGACAACAATAAAGTTAAAGGAATTTAATTTATTTTTGAATACATAGTTTTCACGTTTAAACCTTTTATCATACCTAATTTGCCAGATAATGAACTTATAATATCATTACTAGCATCAACTATAATACTTATAATAGCAAGATTTTTTTCCTTATAAGGAAGACCCATTCTACCAATTATATATTTATTATAATCATGCAATATAATATTTACTTTATCAATTACAGTTGTATCGTGAACTATTATGCCTATTAAAGCAATTCTTGTATCCATAATATAACTCATCCCTTCTTCAATTAAGCTATTCCCAAGTTTGTTTTTATAATTTATTAGAGAATAAAAAATCCATACCAAAAAGGCATAGATATATACTTAATTATATATTTGCCTTATCATTTGGGTAAATCCCTCATGTAATTCAGAACATTTTTACATTTACGTACCTTTTCTCTCAGGAGTGTCCTTAAAGTAAGGTTTAAGTTAATTTTACCATAAAGGATTACTTTTATCAAAGAATTGTGTTTACATGATTTGCATATTAAAATTTTAATTTAATTATTTATTAAGGTGAAAAATGCTTAAATTTTATTTAGTGATTTTTAAAGACAATAAAACATTAGAACTAAAGAACTAAGTAGACGAAATAATGAAATATACCAATAATAAAGATAGTATTATTGAACAATTAAAATCAATAAAAGATATGCAAGAATGTATAAATAATATAAATGACTGTATTAACTAAAATTAAGATGTATTTAAGGAAAAAATGAAGTATATATGATAATATAGTTTTATCTTTATATAGATGAGAAATGGAGGGAGTTTTATGGAAAAGCGTCAATATGTTTGCCCAAAATGTGGTTGTAGTAATTATGAAAGTGATCAATTTCAAGCAACAGGTGGGAATTTTGCTAAAATATTTGATATACAAAACAAAAAATTCATTACAATTAGTTGTGCACAATGTGGTTATACAGAATTATATAAAGGCAACACTAAGGGCGGATGGAATATTTTAGATTTTCTTATGAACTAAATAATAAATTTTATGTGATAAAAAATCTAATAATAGTTATGTAGAGAGTCTAATTATATAGACTCTTTTTATGTTTGGGAAATTGGTATATACAAAGTAATAAAATAACATTTATTTAATTTAAAATATAATAAAATTAAATAAATGTTATTTTATTTTTAAAGGAATTAAATTTTTTGCACTGAATTAATTTGTAATATGAACGTTTTCTTGCTAAAATATACTATTGTATGAATAATATAAGATATAATGTAGAAAAAAGAGGAATAAAATGAAGATAGTTAGAAAAATTTTAATTATGATGATAATAGTTACTTTTATGACTATATTATTAAATAGCCTTTTTTCTAATATAACAATGAAGGAATTATTTGATTGTGAAGTTGAAAAAAGTTCAGGAAAAACATCAGCAGCAGTGGAAAGGTTAGAAGAGGAAATAGAACAATTTAGAGATAGTACTATTAATTTATCGCATTGGATAAAAATATTTGAAGATTTTAATAGAGAAGGTTTTAAAGAAGAATTACAAAAAAATAATAAGATTTTTAATAATATTAATTCTAACATTTATTTATTAGATAAAAATTTTGATATTTCAGATATTATAAGAAAGAAGTATGAGTATAATAATAAATCAGAATTTTATGAAATAGTTAATGTAGTAAAAGGTGAGTTAGATAAACAAGAGAACAAAAATGTTTTTTCAGGTATAGTTTCTAATAAAGATGGAAAATACATTGCAATTTGTAAAGAAATTATATATTCTAATTCTTCGTCACAATATTTATTAGTGGTTGAAAATTTAGATAAAAAAGTATATAAAGATTTAAAAGATTTTTTTGGAACAATTTTGATTCATACCTTAAATGATGAAGATTTTAGTGATTATGAATCAATACAAAAACATGGAAGAGTTTGTTATGTAAAGTATACAAAAGATAGTGTTATTAGCTATATTCAATTAGATACATATGGAAAGGGTGAAAAGTTATATCTTTCACTTATAGAGAAACCAAAAGTAGTAAACAGAATAAGACATAATATAAACATTTTATTAATATTAATTGTTATGGTTACAACAATTATGAATATAATTATATATATTTTAATAAAGAAAATTGTTGTCAATAGAATATTAAAACTAAATAATTGGGTTACTGAAATTGTTAAAACATTTAATTTAAATAATAGAATAAATGAAAATATTTTTTGTAAAGATGAAATTTCATCTCTTGCTACAGATTTAAATAATATGCTTGATGTATTGAAAAATTATTCTAATAATATGAAATATATAGCAGAGCATGATCAGTTAACTAATTTATTAAATAGGCGAAGTATAGAAAAAATAGGACAAGAATATATATCAAATAACGAAGAATTTGCACTTGCATTTATTGATTTAGATAATTTTAAAATGATAAATGATTCATTAGGTCATGATGTTGGCGATAGTATACTTTGTACTACAGCAGAATTTTTAAACGAATATATAAATGAAGATGTAGATATTGGACGATTAGGTGGAGACGAGTTTATTATAATTTTAAAAGGAAATAAAAAGAAGGATAGAATAATAGAAATTTGTGAAAATTTATTAGAAAAGATAAATATAGAATATAAATTTAAAAATTTTAAGTTTACAAGTAAAGCAAGTATAGGAATAAGTTTTTTCCCTGAAAATGGAGATGGAATGGTTAACATATTAAAATATGCAGATATTTCTATGTATAATGCTAAAAAAAATGGCGGAAATTCATATTGTATTTTTAATGATTCATTGTTAAATTCATTTAAATTAGAATCAAGTATAAAAAAGGGGTTAGTTAACAATGAATTTGAAGCATATTTTCAACCAATATATCATATTAAAAGTAAAAAAATTATTGGAGCAGAAGCTTTAGCAAGATGGAAATCTAAAAATGGAGTTATTTTACCTGGTAAATTTTTACCAATAGTTAAAAAAACAGGAGATATACTAGAAATAGATAGAATCATGATTAAAGAATCTTGTAAATTGGTTAAAAAATTTATAGATAAGGGTTTAGATGATTTTCAGGTTTCTATAAATGTATCATTAAGCTTATTAAAGCAGGATACATTTTTAGATGAAATATTAGAAAATATTAATAAATATAATATAAAACCTAAAAACTTAAAAATAGAAATAACAGAAGATGAAATAATTAATGATATTTCTTATATGATTGAATTATTAAGTAATATAAGAAATGTAGGTATACATATATCATTAGATGATTTTGGAACAGGATATTCTTCATTTAATTATTTAAAGAGGTTACCTTTAGATGTAATTAAGATTGATAGAAGTTTGATATTAAACTTATCTAATGATGATAAAACAGTTGAAATAATAGAAACTATAATTAAATTAGCACATATTTTAAATTTAAATGTTATCTGTGAAGGAATTGAAACAGAAACACAGTTAGAGTTCTTAAAGAGTTTAAAGTGTGATTGTATACAGGGATATTATATTAGTAAGCCTTTATGTAAAGATGAATTTAGTTTGTTTTATGATGAATTCTTAAACAAATGATAGGCTTAACTAAATTATAAATTGTCAAATTAAGTGTGAGACCGTCATTAAAAACTTTAACAAAAGGCAAAAAATATAAATATTAATAGTATAATATCAGCTTAGCTTATAATATTTTCACTAGGTGTAGCAATAAATATTTAATTTAATAAAATGTTAATAAGGAATTAAATAAAGGAGAGATTTATGAGTTACACTACAAATAGGCAACCTCAAGGTATTTTGAAAAATATTGAAACTTTTTTTAGGGAAGGTATGATAGCTGAAATAGTGGCAATAAACGATTATAGTTATTTTATAAGTTTAACAGATAATAAAGACGTAAAAGATATATTTCATCATATAATGGAAGAAGAAAAAGAGCATTATGGATTATTTTTACAAGCATTACGAAGTGTAGATAAAGAGCAAGCTAAGTTACAGGCAGAAGTTGATGAACATGTAAAGATTTCATCAAAAGATAAGTATAAGGACTATAATAGTAAAGGAACAAAGAATAATTTACTTACTCATATAAGAGAAGCTATAAAAGGTGAATTAGAAGCTATAATATTATATGAATTTTTTATTGATAATTTGGAAAATGAAGGTGCAATAGAGCTTATAAAAGAAATAACAAAAGATGAAAAAGAACATGTTGAAGAATTAACAAAAGCATTAGTTATTTTAGATAAAGATAAATATGATAATATTTAGATTTTTACTTTATGTATATTAATTTGTTGTTTTATAAATATGTATAAAAGAAATAGATGTTTCAAAGTGACAATTTAAAAATATTTTACTATAATATCCTTGAATTGTCACTTGGATTTATAAGATTTAAATTTATTATAAATTTAAATTCATTGTTAAAATTTTATATATTTATAAATTTAGTGTGATTAATAACTTATATAAAGTTTTCAAATTTAGGATTTATTTACAACCTGGTACTACAAATATTGCGATTTAAATTCTTGAAAATATTCTATTTATAAATGTAAGCATATATGATTTAAAATAAATTTGACGTACTATTGTAATATATAGTAAACTGTAAACATATTAAAAAAATAATAAAGACAGTTCGTGTAACCATCCTGTCTATAAACAAAACTAGGGCATAACTACCCTTATAGGTAGTTTCTTTTTGTTTAAGGGCAGTTTTGTCCTTTTTTATTTGCAAAAAATTAACTATTAATCTGTGTTGTAATAAAATATTGAGATATGAGTAGGTAAAGTTGGACAGAATAAAATTATAATATTTTCTAACAATTATCAAGTATGCAAGGAGATTTTAATTATGAAAAAAATAGGATTAACAACAACAGTTCCAGTTGAAGTTCTTATTGCAGCAGGATATACACCTATAGATTTAAATAATCTTTTTATAACATCTAGTGATTATTTAAAATACATAGATATAGCTGAAAGAGACGGTTTCCCAAAAAGTTTATGTGCTTGGATAAAGGGTATTTATGGAGCATGTATAGAAAATGACATTAAAGAGATAGTTGGAGTTATGGAAGGGGATTGTTCTAATACAAAATCTCTCATTGAAGTGCTTCAATTAAAAGGAATTAAGGTTTATCCATTTTCATTTCCTCATAGTCATAAAAGAGAAGATGTAGAAAATGAAATAAGAAAATTTATAGATATATTTAATGTAAGTATTGAAGAAGTTGAAAACTCTAGAAAAAGGCTAAATGAAATTAGAACATTATCAAAAGAAATTGATGAATTAACATATATACATAATAAAGCTACTGGTTTTGAAAATCATTTATATCAAGTAAGTTTAAGTGATTTTAATGGAGATTTAAATACTTTTGAAAAAGATTTAAAAAAGATTATTTACGATATAAAAAAACGAAAGCCAACCGATAAAAAATTAAGATTAGGATATATAGGTGTTCCACCTATGACGGGTGATATATATGAATTTGTTGAAGATTTAAATGCTCATTTTGTATACAATGAAGTGCAAAGAGAATTTGCTTTTCCTAGGGCAGATAAAGCAGCAAGTATATTTGATCAATATTATGATTACACTTATCCTTATAATACTGAATTTAGAATTAAAGAATTAAAAAAACAAATTAAGAATAGAAATTTAGATGGAATAATTCATTACACTCAAGCATTTTGTCACAGAGCAGTTGAGGATATAGTATTAAAAAAACAATTGGATATTCCAATATTAAATATTGAAGGAGATAAATTAAATACATTAGATGCAAGAACAAAGCTAAGATTAGAAGCTTTTCTTGATATGCTATTGGATTTAAAGGAGATTAAAAGATGAAAGTACTAGGAATAGATCTTGGAAGTAGAGAAGTTAAAATTGTCTTGATGGAAGATAATAAAATAGTAGAAAAGAAAAAAATAAGTACTATGAGTTTTTATAGAGATTATTGTAACTTTGATGGAAAAGTAGTAGTTGATTTAGGAAAACTTAATATAGGAAAAATAGATAGAGCTGTTTCAACAGGTTATGGAAAGAATAATACTGATTTAAAACTGTTTACTCCTATAAATGAATTAAAAGCCCATATTTATGGGGGGATTTATCAAACAAAATTGAAAGATTTCATTCTTTTAGATATAGGTGGTCAAGATGTTAAAGTAGTAAAAGTGGAGAAGGGCATTATTGGAGATTTAGAACTTAATGAAAAATGTGCTGCTTCGTGTGGAAGATACCTAGAAAATATGGCAAATGTACTTGAAATATCTATTGATGAAATGAGTAAATATTCAGAAAATCCTGTTGATTTAAATTCAACTTGTGCAGTATTTTCTGAATCAGAATTAATTGGAAAAATTGCAGAAGGCATAAGTATAGATAGATTATGTGCAGGAGTTAATTATTCTCTTTACAAAAGATTACGCCCTCTTTTAAGTAAATTTAGAGGAGAAAAATTAATATTAACTGGTGGTGTTGCAAATAATACTTCAATAAAAAAATATCTAAAAAATGATTATGAAGAAGTAATAGAAGTAAAAGAGCCACAGTTTAATGGAGCAATTGGATGTTGCTATTATGGAAGTAAGGTTCTATTGATTAATCTTTAGTAAGAATTCTAAAAAGCAAATTTTAAGGTCATTTCGTCCTTATACTATAATATCAACATTGAGTTAAAACATAGATTTGTAAAAATATTCAATAGATTAAAAACAGAGCTTTGGAGGAAACAATTATGTATATTTTAAAAGCAGAACATAGTTTTGACAGTGCCCATTTTCTTGCAGGTTATGAAGGAAAATGTGGAAATATTCATGGACATAGGTGGAGAGTAGAGATTGAAATACAGGGAGACACTTTAGTAAAAGGTGGTCAACTTGATGGCATGGTTATAGATTTTGGAGATTTGAAAAAAGATGTTAAAGAAATGGTAGATCATTATGATCATGCACTTATCATAGAAGAAAAAACTATGAGAGAAGAAACCTTAGGCTGTATAAAACAAGATGGATTTAAGGTGATAGAAGTTAACTTCAGGCCAACAGCTGAAAATTTTGCAGCATTTTTCTTTAAAACAATGAAAAATAAAGGATATAACGTAAAGAGAGCTATAGTTTATGAGACTCCTACTAATAGTGCTGTATATGAAGAAAGTGAGAGATGTTAAAGTGAATTTTAAAGTGGTGGAAAAATTTATAAGCATTAATGGAGAAGGACCCCTTTGTGGACAATTAGCAGTCTTTATAAGATTTGCAGGGTGTAATTTAGATTGTAGCTATTGTGATACAACTTGGGCAAATGAAAAAAATGTTTCTTATGAATGGATGGCTTCTAAGGATATATATGAATATATTAAATCAACAAAAGTTAGAAATATAACTTTAACTGGAGGAGAGCCCCTTCTTCAAAATGGAATAATAGAACTATTAGAATTATTATCAAAGGATAAAAAGATTCATGTTGAAATAGAAACTAATGGAAGCGTATTGATAAACAAGTTTTTAACTATAGAAAATCCACCGAGTTTTACTATGGATTATAAACTTCCTTCAAGTAATATGGAAGATAAAATGGAATTAGAGAATTTTAAATATTTAACTGAGAAGGACACAGTAAAATTTGTATCAGGCAGTATTGAGGACTTAAAAAAAGCAAAATATATAATAGACAAATATAATCTTATAGACAAAACTAGTGTATATATTAGTCCTGTATTTGGAAAAATTAATATGAATGATATAGTAGAATTTATGAAAGAAAACAATATGAATAAAGTCAATTTACAAATACAGCTTCATAAGGTTATATGGGAACCAAGCAAGAGAGGTGTATAAAATGGATATTGATGTAAAAGCAATTGAAGAACATATAAAAGGAATTTTAGTAGCTTTAGGAGATGATCCAAATAGAGAAGGATTAAAGGATACTCCTAAACGTGTAGCGAAAATGTATGAAGAAATTTTTAAAGGTATGTGTTACAGTAATGATGAAATTGCAAATATGTTTAACACTACTTTTGAAGATGATTTGTTATTAAAAGAAAATAATAATGATATAGTTTTTATGAAAGACATAGAGATATTTAGCCATTGTGAACATCATTTAGCGCTTATGTATAACATGAAAGTTGCAATAGCTTATATTCCAGATAAGAAAGTTATTGGATTAAGTAAAATAGCAAGAATAGCTGATATGGTAGGACGTAGATTGCAGCTTCAAGAAAGAATAGGAACGGATATAGCTGAAATATTACAAAAAGTAACTGAATCAGAAGATGTTGCAGTTATTATACAAGGTGAACATGGTTGTATGACTACTAGAGGAATACAAAAACCAGGTGCTAAGACAATATCAACTACTTTAAGAGGAAGATTTAATAGTGATCCAATGTTAAATAGCAAATTAATGATGCTTTATAGTCAATAATAATATATTTAAGTAAATGGTGAGATTGAAGTATAAAGTAGATTTCCATGTTAGCTAAACATTATATCACAATGTCAACAATATTTTAGAATATGTTTAATAATAAAAATAATTGTAGTTAAGATTTAACTACATAATTAAAGGATGGTGTACTGATAAATGAATAAAGAAAAAGCAATAGTAGTATTTAGTGGCGGTCAAGATAGTACAACTTGTTTATTTTGGGCAAAAAAGAGATTCAAAGAAGTTATAGCAGTTTCTTTTAATTATAATCAAAAACATAAATTAGAATTAGAATGTGCAAAAAATATATGTAAAAAATATAATGTAGAGCATCATATTTTAGATTTAAATTTATTAAATCAATTAGCCCCTAATTCATTAACTAGACAAGATATAAATGTTGATAAAGATGCACCTAAGGAAGGTGTTCCTAATTCATTTGTAGATGGCAGAAATATGTTATTTTTAACTTTTGTTGCAGTATTTGCAAAGCAAAGAGAAATAAATACTATTATAACTGGAGTATCTCAAAGCGATTTTAGTGGATATCCAGATTGCAGAGATGTATTTATAAAATCTTTAAATGTTACATTGAATTTAGCTATGGATTATCAATTTGAAATTCTTACTCCATTAATGTGGATTGATAAAGCTGAAACTTGGAAAATGGCTGATGATTTAGGAGTTCTTAATATAGTAAAAGAAGAAACTTTAACTTGCTATAATGGAATAATAGGTAATGGTTGTGGAGAATGTCCAGCATGTAAGTTAAGAAAAAATGGATATCTAGAATTTAAAAGATAACAAGTTTTTTAAATGTACCTAAATTTTTATCTTATGGATTAAATGTGATAATCATATTATGTTTAATAATAAAATTGTTATATAAGAAAAGTAAATAGAAATGTGTAATAATAATTTATTTATATAATATTTTACTAATTTTTAAATTTAAATTGTTCCTAATTTTATAGTTTTAAATATATTAATTATAGATGAAAAAATATTTAAGGAGCAGATATGTCTATATATTTGGATGTAAAAACTATTAGAGAACTTGTAGGAGATAATTATAGAGAAGAAAGAGAATTTACATTAGGGGAATTAGCTGAGTATGATGGAACTAATGGAAAACCTGCATATGTAGCAATAGAAGGAATAGTTTATGATTTAAGTGGAAAAGAAGTTTGGGCTAATGGAACACATTTTGGGCTTGTAGCAGGTAAAGATTTAACAGAAGAATTTAAGTCATGTCATGGAATGCCTAAATTTTTAAGTACATTACCTAAAGTGGGAGTACTTAAAGCAAATAAAAAAATAAATACTTTAACTATGATTAGAGGTGAGGTAGAAGATAAATCTAACTTTACTCCAGATGATTGGGTTAGATATATTACACCATTAGTTAATCGTGCATTGGCAGAGGCTAAGGCAGGAATTAATCCAGAACATTTATATCAGGAATTTATTTTATCAGGTGTACTTGTAGGATTAGGGAAATCCCCTCAAGAAGCTATTGAGCAGGTTGAAGAATGGGAAAAGACAGGAGTATCAAAGTTATTGGCCATGAGTAAACTTAACCGATTTTATTAGTAAGATTAGTTAAAATTAAATAGACGAAATATAATTTATATTTTCAAAGTTCCGAATGAATATTTTAGAAGTAATTATTAATATGTAGAAAATATTCTAGTAGGAACTTTAATTTTACTTTAGTTTAAATAATTTATAACGATTATTAATTATGTGATAATTTTTATAATTATTAATTTTAATGAATATAAGTATTATAAATATTTTTGTGTTAAAATATTTATAATAAATTAATTTACATATTTAAGTAGGGGAGAGTTATATGTTTAAAAATGACTTTAAAAATGATGCATTAAAAAGCGTTTATAATGTTATTCCTTATATTGATATTTTTTTTGATAATGATATAGAAATAATGTTAACTGATAGAGAAAAGGTATTATATTATCAAGGTAGTAAAGAAATAGATTGTAAAATAAAAGAAGGCTCAGAAGCAGGAAAATTTGTGAAAGAAGCGATGAATAGGGGAAAAATTGAAATAAAGGTCATTCCAGAAGATTTTATGGGAGTAGCTTTTAAATCATACATGATTCCAATAAAAGAAAATAATGTTGTCGTTGGTTCTATAGCTATTGGAAAAAGTCTTTCTAAGAAAAATGCTGTAACAGGTATAACTAGTGAGTTAATATCTATAGTATCAAAGTTATCAGAAGGGATAACGAGTATTTCTTCTGATATTAGTTATTTAACTAATATGAATAATGAAATACTCCAAGAAACTAATAATGCTAATAAAATGGCTAATAATACAGACGAAATAGTAAGTTTTATAAAAGGAGTTTCTTCTCAAACTAATCTTTTAGGGTTAAATGCATCTATTGAAGCAGCAAGAGCAGGGGAATATGGTAAGGGCTTTAATGTTGTTGCACAAGAAATTAGAAAATTATCACATTCATCTAATGAATCTATAGGTAAAATTGAAGCTGTTATAAAAAATATTTCATGTGCAATAGAAAAAATTAATAATAAAGTGGAAAATACAGATAGTATGTCAAATAAGCAATTAGAAGAGATAAAAGAAATAGTATCACTAATTGATAAATTAAATAATACTTCTGTTTTACTTGAAAATTTAGCCGATAAATTATAAAATAAAAAGCTAAAAAATTTAAGAATAATTGCTGGTATTTATAATTAAGAATAGACTTTTGTTTTTAAACTTAAAAATAGTAATAGTAGTTTTTTAAAAAATAATACAATTAAAAATAAAGAATAAATATTTAGCTCTTGAACAAAATAATAATGTAAATATTATAATAAAAATTTATTTTCTATTCGCGTGGTTTAAAACCACCGTCTTTAGACGGTATCAGCTTTTAGCCTTTTAAGAAATTATAAATGTGACCATACTAATTAAAAAGGATGTGATTAGTATGGAGGAATATAATAAAAGAAGTCATACGGTATATGATATAAAATATCATGTAATATGGGTAACAAAATATAGATATAAAGTATTAAATAAGCATATATCATCTAGATTAAGAGAATTAATAAGACAAGGCTGTGAAGCAAGGCAAATTACAATTGTTAGAGGAAGTATTGGAAAAGATCATGTGCATATGCTTTTGGGATGTTCTCCGAGCATCGCTCCCAGTAAAATTGTGCAATATTTGAAAGGTAGATCATCAAGATTAATACAAGATGAATTTCCAGAATTAAAAAAGAGATACTGGGGGCAGCATTTATGGGCACGAGGATACTTTTGTGCAACAGTTGGAAGTGTTACAGAAGAAACAATAAAAAGATATATAGAAAGTCAAGAACTTAATAATAACGAAAATATATTTAAGATAGAAGAATGAGTTTTAGTCAATGCTCTTTAGGTTGCTTTAGCTAATGTCCTTTCAGAAGGATTAATCCTTAAAGAGCATTGACTTTCAGTCTAAGGTATTTATACCTTAAATCCACCTACTTTAGTAGGTGAGTAGTTTAATTTAGGAGCGATAAATATTATGAGTGAAAAACAGGATTGTTCTTGTGCAAGTCAGCAAGAAAAAGAAAAGAAAGCTAATAACTCTGGAATTAAACATAATAAAAAGATACATAAAAAAGATTAACATTAATAGTATATGGAGTAAATGAACTATTACAAAAATCATTTATTTAATAATTTATGTAAGAAGTATTCTTAAAATTAATTATATTTAAGAATACTTTTTATTTTTAAATTAATAATAATCAGCATATAATAAATCTAAATATTAATAATACTCATCTATATTATATAGTTTTTTACTACTTTAATAGTAAAATCTTTCTTTGAACAATGGTCTTTATTTGGAAAAACAAAGTAATAAGTAGGAGTTTGAATGTTATGATATTTACACATTCCATAACAACATCCGGTATAAAGCTTTTTTACTTTAAAAGATATTAGATCTTGTCCTTCAAAAATTAGCACTCCTACAGCTAAAGTTTTATTATATAAAACATTTTTTAAATGTACTCTTACTAGTAACAGTTTTCCAGTGTCATCTAATGATGTCTTTATCTTTTCATTTAAAGAATCACAACATTTAGGAAATACAATATGCTTTACATTATTTGAAATATCACATTCCTTTGTTTGCACTAGTATTCACCTCCATATAATACTATATTTTATGTAGTAAATAGTCTCTTGTTACAAGTATAGAGTGGAAATTTAATGTAAACCTGTTTTGTATTTAAAGCAACATGAACTTAATTTTTATTTGAACATAATATAGTATTAGATAGAATATTGAAATAAAATATACAGGAGAATAAAATATGAGTTATGTTGAAAAAATAAAAACTAAGTTAGAAGAAGGTACTAAAATTTCAGATATCTTTGATTATGTACCAGAAAATTTTAACCTTGATAATTATAAAAATATTACAATTCCCAATATTAAAGAAAAAGCTAATAGCTTACCATTGAAATGTTTTGAAGAAATTAGCAATCCAAATCAACAATACCAAAATTCAACTACTAAAATTGATATTTCAGGGTTAATTCAGTTTCAAAGTTATAGTTCTATAAGTGATGCTAATTTAACAGTGGACTTTAGTACACCATTAACAAGACTTCAAGTACCAACTACTTGGGCAACATGGTCTTCACCTCCTGTTACTGAAAGTAGTACACCACCTGTTTTATTTACAGGTACAGGGGTTAGTTCATTAACATTAACTTTATCCAAGCCATGCTGCACTTTTGGATTTGAATTAGATCCTAATTTTAATAATATAACTATAACTTCTGTAGTTAATTTTTATTCAGGACAAGAATTAGTTGGCACTATACAAAAAACTGTAACAGGACGTCCCAATACAGCATTTTTTGCAGCTAAAACATGCTGTACTAGCCCTTTTGATAGAGTAGAAATTTCTATAGATGAACCTTTAGGTGGATTTGCTATAGCTCAAGTTAGATATAATACAGATTGCTCATCAGAATGTGATTGTTGCTGTACTGAAGCTGTTGATGTAAACTTTGAAAGTTACGAAGAATCTAAAAATGTTCCAGTAGAAATTACTGATTTAAAATGTGAGGGAAGATTATTAATTGTAGATGTAACAGTAACTGCATGTGAAAATAGAAGGGTAGCTGTAGGAGTATTAATATGTGATGAAGAGGAAGAAGACGTTTTAAGATTTAAAGTTTGTGAAGCATGTATGCCAGAATCAACAACACCAGGAGTACCATGTGTAGATCATACTTTCAGATTCTGTTTTGGATTTGAAACAGATTTATGTGATCCACTTGCATTAAAATTAAAGACTTTTGCTGAATATGCTTATTTTAATTTTGAATGTGATTGCTAAATATTAATCTAAATTATTGTAATTTAATAATTTATTTAAACAATAAACCAGCTGGAGTTTTTTATAGCTCCAGCTTTAATTGTTTTTAAAATTAAATATTTAGAATATAAGTATCAATTATTTAGAAAATATTACGATAATAACTAAGTGAAATTTTTCTATTATATCTTTAATAAAGAAACAAAGGTAGTTGAAGGAAAATATGCTTTCATACAAATATAAATAATTTCATATAAATTATTTTAATTTACATGTTTTAAATAATTTTATAAAATTTAACATATTGTGTCAAAATATAAAAAATTAAAGGGGGAATAGTAAATATGACAGAAGTTACTGGACAAGAAAATTTAACTTATGAAGAGAATTATCAGAATAATATATGTCATAAATGTGGCCAAGTTAATGCTGATACTTCTAAATGCAAACACTCAATATTATGTAGTACATGTAGGGAAGAACAAATCAAGTATCCAATTCCTAAAATTTTCATGGTTTTTGCAATAGGAATTATTATTTTAGTAGGAATTTCACTTACAAAGTTTCCTAAAGTATTTAACAATTATAAGAAATATTTTAATGCAGAATATAATATAAAAGATGGAAATGTAAATAATACATTAGAAAATTTAAAAAATGTACTGGAACAATATCCAGAATCAATTGATGTTGCAGTTAAAAGTGTAAAGATTGCAATGGAAAATATAATTATGCAGGATACATAATAGATACTTATTTATCAGGAAAAAAAGTAGATACTTCAATATATAATCAAATTAATAAATATACTAAATATCTTGATTCATATTACAATACATATGATACTTTTGGAAAAATTTTAGACAGTTTAGATAAAAATATGAATTCAGAAGAAGCAAATCAAATTTTAGTAAATCAATTAAAACTTTTATTAAATGATACAAGTCAAAATAAAGGGTTATTATATTACTATTTAGGATCTGTATCTAATGATAATAGTGTAGCAAAAGATTATTTAAAAAAATCTATTAAAGCAGATAATAAGATAGCAGATAATAAGATACAATTAGCTAATATTTTACGTAGAGAAAAAGATTTTGTTAATGCAAGGGAAAATTTAAATTTAGTATTAAACAGAGAAAATGATAATGCTGGAGCTTTAAGAAGTTTAGCTATAATAGAAATGCTTGAAGGTAATAATAAGCAAGGAGTAAATCTTGCCCAAAAAGCATATATATCTAATCCTAATGAAGATTATGTATTAGAAACTTTAATAATTGCTTTAACAGCAAATGGACAATCTGATGAAGCAGAGAAATATAAGAAGGAATATATATCTAATGGTCAAGAATTTGATGAGGATATGAGAAACTTTTTAGATGGAAAAATAACCATTGATGATTATTATTTAGGATAAATGGGGGGAATTAAATTATGTATTTTATACCAGGTTTTTTAATATCAGCAGTAACATTTCCAGGTGTTATTGTACATGAATTAGCACATCAAATTTTTTGCCGTTTAATGAAAGTGCCTGTATATGAAGTAAAATATTTTCAATTAAGCAATCCATGTGGTTATGTAATGCATGAACCAGTAGATAATCCATTGAAATCTTTTTTTATTTCTATAGGACCATTTTTAATAAACACTATTTTAGGAATGTTTATAATGTTACCAGCATCAATAGAAATATTTGAATTTAAGAATAATCACAGTTTTTTAAATTTATTTTTAGCATGGATTGGCATATCTATATTAATGCATGCGTTTCCAAGTAAAGGGGATGCAAAAAGCATGATTGAATCAATATTAAAAAATAAAGAAGTTTCTATAGTAGTTAAAATTTTAGTAACACCAGTAATTGGATTAATCTATATTGGAGCATATGGATCAATAATTTGGCTTGACTTAATATATGCAATGGCCATTTCTGTATTATTGCCTAAAATATTGGTTCAAATATTTTAACTAGAATCTTATTGGTAAATTTAAATTATTAATATTAATATTAATATATAAAAGAAAATTTGTTGATTAAAAATAAAAACTCTTTTAGATACACAAAATATCTAAGGGAGTTTTTTGTTTTTAATTATATAAGTAGGTGATAAAGTCACAGAAAAAAATGGATTAATTAAATATAATGAATTCAACACAGAAATTAAAGTAATAACAGAAGAATTGATTTTTTATAAATTTACATAAACACAGGAGGAAAAATATGTTTGGGTTTTTAAAAAAAGATATAGGAAAAGTAATCAATGTAAATGATATTGATGATTTGATAGGAAAAGTTAATCTTATTGATATTAGAGAAGATTATGAATACAAAAGAGGAAGTATAAAATCAGCTAAAAATATCCCTATGGGTATACTTTTAAATGAGCCTGGTAAATATTTAAATAAAAATAAAGAATACTATATAATATGTCAATCAGGTGGAAGAAGTTCAAGAGCATGTAGTAGTCTTAGAAAGCAAGGATATAATGTTACAAATGTTTCTGGAGGAGTTGGATCTTATGCAGGAAATCAAAAAAAATAAATTTGTAATATTAAAAATACTATAATAGCTATAGGGTAAAATTAAAGATTAAATTATATTATTTAGTAATTAGGAGGATGATCTTATGAAGAAAAAAATACTAATAGTAGGAGGCGTAGCAGGAGGAGCATCAGCTGCTGCAAGGCTTAGAAGAAATAGTGAAGAGGATGAAATAATAATGTTTGAAAGAGGACCACATGTATCTTTTTCAAATTGTGCACTACCTTATCATTTAAGTGGCGTAATAGATTCACCGAATAGATTAGTTTTAATGAGTCCGGAAAAATTTATATCACAATATAATATTAAGGCAAGAGTAAATAATGAAGTTATAGCAATTGATAGAGAAAATAACACTGTAGATGTAAGAGATTTAGTAAGTGGAGAAGT
Organism: Clostridium taeniosporum; assembly: GCF_001735765.2. Classification (NCBI taxonomy): domain Bacteria; kingdom Bacillati; phylum Bacillota; class Clostridia; order Eubacteriales; family Clostridiaceae; genus Clostridium; species Clostridium taeniosporum. Next base: position 1,754,104 of record NZ_CP017253.2, on the reverse strand, counting down.
TTATAAAGAAACATATGATAAACTTATTTTATCTCCAGGTGCACATCCTATAGTACCTAATATATCTGGTATTGAAAATGTGAAAATTTTTACAATAAGAAATGTAGTAGATATAGATAAGTTAAATAGATATTTAAAAGAAATAGAAAGTAATGATGTAGCAGTAATTGGAGGTGGATATATAGGTGTTGAAGCAGCTGAAAATTTAAGAGAAGCAGGATTTAATGTATCTCTTATAGAAGCTACTAAACAAATTTTAAAACCTTTTGATTATGATATGGTGCAAATACTTCATAAGGAACTTTATGATAATGGTGTGAATTTAATTGTTGGAGATAAAGTTGAAAGTTTTGAAAAAGATATTGTAGTTTTATCATCTGGAAAGAAAATAAAAGCAAGTGCTGTGGTTATGGCAATAGGTGTAGCACCAGAAGTGAAATTGGCTAAAGAAGCTGGAATTCAACTTGGAGAAACAGGAGCGATAAAAGTAGATAAAAATTATAAAACTAATGATGATGATATTTATGCAGTAGGTGATGCAATTGAAGTCTATAATTCCCTTACTAATTCTATGACAAAATTATCTTTGGCAGGTCCAGCTCAAAAAGCAGCAAGAAGTGTAGCTGATAATATAAATAATAAAAGTACAATAAATAAAGGGTACATAGGATCATCAGCTATAAAAGTATTTAATTACAATGGAGCGTCAACAGGGCTAAATGAATCATTAATAAAGGCACTTAATATGAATATCAATTATGATATAGTAAATGTAATACTTAATGATAAGGTTGGAATAATGCCTGAGGCTTCACCAATGCACTTTAAAATGCTTTATGAAGTACCAACAGGAAGAATATTAGGTGCTCAAGCAATAGGAAAAGGTGATGTTACTAAAAGGATTGATATAATTGCTACAGTTATAAAGTTTAATGGAACAGTTGAAGATTTAAAAGATTTAGAATTATGTTATGCACCACCATTTTCAACAGCAAAAGATGTTGTAAATTATGTAGGATATGTTGGGTCAAATCTATTAAATAATGATTTTAAACAAGTTAATATAGATAAGGTTAGAGAACTTGTGGAAAGTAATGCATTTATAATTGATGTTAGAGAAAAAAGAGAATATGAAAATGGTCATATAAAAAATTCTACTAATATACCATTAAGTGAGCTTAGAAATAGAACAAATGAAATTCCTAAAGATGTTCCAGTATATCTTCATTGTAGAACAGGTCAAAGAAGTTATAATGCAACTTTAGCACTTCAAAATTTAGGGTTTACTAATGTTTATAACATAACTGGAAGCTTTTTGGGATTATCTTTTTATGAATATTATAATGATAAGACTATGAATAGAGAAAGTATTGTTACAGAATATAATTTTAAATAATAAAATCGCACCAAGGATTTTGCTTTGGTGCGATTTTATTATTTAAAGGTATCTTAAGAATTTATACAAGGATATGATATAATATTGATAATCATTGTACAAAAAGTGAAATTGAGTGAGTAGTTTAAATGAGATTAAAGTTATTTAACATAGAATGAGGACTATTCTATTAATTTGCTATTATTAAAGCTATGATAGTGCATTTTTACTTGAATAATTTTACAGTTGAATAACCAAATAGATTTCTAAGCTATTTTTAATGTTTTAAAAATTTCGTCTAACGGCTTTCCGTTAGCGGCAGCCTTATAGATATATATAATTTTAGATTTTTCTAAATCTTTCTTAGCACAGTTATATCCAGTATTAAAGTGGTATGAGCTATTAGAATACAATTTACAATAGGTATAATTTATTATCATTATTGTAAGATATCTGTTGATGCTCTTTTCACTTCTTACTTGATATCCATTAAGACCTAAATAAGATTTACAATCTCTAAAAAATGGCTCAATCGCCCATCGGTCAGTATATTGAGTTAAGATATCTAAAGGATTTAGTGATGTATCTAAAGAAATAAATGTTTTTAATGCTCCTTCTTTTTGAAATGAATCTTTAGGGTAGCTAAGAACAATTGAAACATTTTTTCTATCTTTTAAATCACCAACATAGTTGTAAATATAGTATTGTTTATCTTTAACGGTGACAAGGTTAAAATCATCTATATTTAAAGTTGTTGCAAATTTGTGAAGTTTGATTCCTAATCTTTTATGTCCTTCGGGATAAATAACTCTATTAGTTTTTAAAGCTCCTATATAGCTGTAACCAGCTTTTATGGAACTATTAAAAATAGCTTTACAACTATACCAGCTATCGCACAAAACATAACCTTTATTTTCAGGTTTAGGTAGTGATTCAACTAAATTTTGAGTTAATTCTATTTTACTCATAGAATCTTTATCATAGATATCTATTGAGTAAGGAAGTACTAACCCATCACAAGAAAGCAATGAAACTAAAATTTGATGACCATATACTGTTTTACCTTTTAAATGAGAATTATGAAATGAACACTTTTCAATAATATTTTTAGCCTTTGACGAGGGCTTAGTTTTCTCTGAAATAGTGTCATCAATAATAAAATATATAGGTTTTTTAGTTTCTTTTGATTTATTCCATATTAGTTGTAAAACTAGGGACTTCAATGATTTGCTTAAAAGTGTTTCATTCCAAGTACTCTTTGATAAAAATCTTGTGATACTTGTTCGATGCGTATGCGAAGCAAGCTCCGCTATATCAGACACTTTACCATTGTAACCTCTTGAAATCATTGCATTCATGATACTTTCTAGATGATTTAATTGTGGCTTAGTTAGATATAAATCAAAATTTAGTTGTTTAAAAAAATTGTGTATTGATAGTTCATCTGATATAATTGTGTTCTGAAACATTTATGTATAGCTCCTTGCTGTCGTTGTTGTGTGGGAACTCAATTATAACAAGGATTTATCATAAATGTTTTTTTATTTTATTCAGTTGTAAAATTATTCAAGCATTTTTGCACTATTATAGATTAAAGTATATTTTTATAAAAATATTTGAAAAGGATTTATGACTAAGTTATATAAATTTTTAATAAACTATTATATAGTTTAAGCTTATATATAAGAATGATGAGAAGTTTTAGATTTTTAAAACAATGCTTTTATATAATTATTTAAATTGATAAATGTAAAAATATTATGATTTTATGTGGAGGAATTATGGAAAATAATAAATCAATAAATAATAGAAAAGATAATTTGAAATTATTTTATGATATTTATCCAGTTTTAGAGAGTATTGATGAAAATAATAATAGAATAATAAGTCAAAAAGCAAAATTTAAAACATTAAGTGCAGATGAGTATATATCATCTGGAAATTGTACTTGTGAAGGAATTATATTTGTTATAACTGGAACAATAAAAATACAAAGGATTAATGAGAATGGTGAAGAAACTAATCTTTTTAATATTAGAAAAGGAGAATTATGCCATGAAGCATTAAGTTGTCTTTTAAATTTTAAATCATTAAATATTATAGGAAGAGCACTCCAACAGTCAAAAATATGTATAATTCCATTTGAGATAGTAACAGAATATTTATTTAAAGATAGTGAATTTTTAAAGTATATGTATAAAGATATATATAATAAATTTAACACTGTGATAGAAAAGAAAGAAGAAAAAATTCATGATTCTTTAGAAACTAGAATTATAAAATTGCTTATAAGCAAAAAAAGCAAAATAATTTATAGTACTCATAAAGAAATTGCTTTTGAAATTGATTCTACTAGGGAAGTGGTTAGTAGAAAGTTAAAAAAATTTGAAAAGGATGGATATGTAAATTTAGAACGAGGAAAAATAATTATTTTAAAGGATTTAAATGGATTTTTAAGATAAAAGGATAAAAACATATTTATTTAGTATTAAATTAATGTTTTTAAAGAAATATAGTATATAACAAAAATTTTAATACTAAATTAAAAATGTTTGTCAATATAATAATACTATGATATTATATAAAGCTGTGAGAAATTTTTGCGATTTATAAATTAGATTATTATATTTTAAACAATCTATAATTTTATTTCAATTAAAAATAAGATTGAGAATAATCTTTATTATTTTTATAATAATATAGCAAAAATGTTTTAACCTAATGTGTGGCATTATTTCTTTTTTACAGGTGTGAAATAAATAGCACTTGCCTTATAGGCAACAGGTTAATATATTAAATTAATAAACAATGGAGGAAATGAATTTTATGAATAATTTACCTAATTGTCCTAAATGTAATTCAGAATATACTTATGAAGATGGAAATTTATTTATTTGTCCAGAATGCTCTTATGAATGGACTTTAGAATCAGAAAAACAAGCAGCAGAAGCTAATTTGATTAAAGATGCTAATGGAAATATATTAAATGATGGAGATTCTGTAACAGTAATTAAGGATCTTAAAGTAAAAGGTAGTTCATCATCTATAAAAAAAGGAACAAAGGTTAAAAATATACGTTTAGTTGATGGTGATCATAATATTGATTGCAAAATAGATGGATTTGGAGCTATGCAATTAAAGTCAGAATTCGTTAAGAAAGTTTAAAATTAAAGATAAAATTAAAATAAGATCTCTGTTAAATAGATATATGATATAAATTTATCTATTTAATGGGGATATTTTTATTTGGTTTTGTTTTAGTAGAATGTAGATATGTTAATAAATAAATTAAAGAGAATGATTTTATTTATTAATTCTAAAATGAGTACAGTTTTTTAGTTTATTCTAAATATAAAATTAACATAAGTAGTAAATGTAACAATACTTATTAAAGATTCTTAAAGCTTAATTACAATACTATTTTTAAATTTATAATTAATCAAAACTTTACAGAAGGCTACATATTATAGTACAATTATTATAAATAATTTCCAAAAAATAGAAAAAAGAATATAAAGAGGGGTAGAAATGCAACTTAATATAGAACAAAAAAGAATAATTGCCAATAAGCCAAATGGCCATTCACTTATAAAGGGTGTGGTAGGTTCAGGAAAAACAACTGTTGCAGTAAATAAAATTCCATTATTATTAAGACATTATTGTCCAGAAAAAGATGATAAGGTATTAATAGTAACTTATAATAAATCATTAAAAAAATATGTATCAAATATATATGACAAAATTAAAGATAAAGTTAATGTTCAAGTGAACTTATTTGATGAAGATAATAGTTTGAAATTATTCATAGAAAGAATAGATGATATACTTATTTACTATTTTAACAAACATAAGAAAGAGAATAATTTAAATATAGATATTGCTTCGAGAAAAGAATGTAAAATACAGTTAATTAATGCTATCGATTTTGTTAGAAGTTTATATAAAGATATTGAAATAATAGATTCAAAATATTTTCAATTTATAAAAGAAGAGATAATGTGGATAAAAGCTTGTAATTATAATAATCTTCAGGAATATCAACTAGTTGATAGAATAGGGAGAATAAGCAATATAAAGAAGGATGGTCCACAAAAGCTTAGAAAAAACTCAGACAAAAGAAGGGCAATATTTGAAGTTTTATTAAAGTATAATGATAATTTACAGAAAATAAATAAAGTTGATTTTCAAGATGTAGCCTTTTTAGCTTTAAAGGAAGTAAAGCAATATCAAAAAGAAAAGTATACTCATATATTAATTGATGAAAGTCAGGATTTAACTAGGGTTGAATTAGAATTTTTAAAAAATTTATATAATAAAAAAGCCTATTCCAGTATAACTTTTATAACTGATGAAGCTCAAAGTATATATCCACATGCATGGCTTATTAAGAATCGTTCTTTTGCTAGTCTTGGTTATGATATGACTGGAAAATCTAATTTACTAAGTAAAAATTATAGAACAACAACTCAAATAGCACAAGCAGCTTTTAGTTTAATTGATACACATAAAGATATGATTCAAAAAGATAATATAGTTAAACCTAAGTTAATAGACAAGCAGGGGGAATATCCAAGTTTCAAAAACTTCGATAATAAGATAGAAGAAGGATTATATATAGTTAATTTAATAAATAAAAATTTTACATCAGGATACAATTTGAAAGATATAGTTATAATTGCAAGGCTAAAAAAACAATTAAAAGATATTAAGAAATTTTTACAAGCTTATAATATACCAAGTTCAATATTTGATGATAATGATGAGATAGATTTTTTAGAAGAAACAGTAAAACTTGTAACTATGCATTCTGTTAAAGGGCTTGAATTTAAGGTGGTTATAATTGCTGGACTTAATTCAAAGGTTATGCCTTTATGTCTAGTAAAAAATGAAGAAGAAGATATGGATATGTTAGAATTTAGAGAAAGAAAATTACTTTATGTAGGTATGACAAGAGCTACTGAAAAATTATTTTTAACATCAAATGGTATGCCATCTAAATTTATAGATGATATAGATGATAGATATTTATCGGTAAAATAATATAGAAATATAAGAGAAATCTGTGACCATTATTAGTTGTTAAATTTAATAAAAAGTAGAACAATTAAGTAATGGAAAGCAAATAAATTAATTAAATAAAGATCAGGAAAAATATGAAAAGGTATTCTTGTATAAGCAGGAGTGCCTTTTTGTTTATAAATATGTTATAAGGTCTATAAGATAGATAAAATTATGGATTTATAAAGTAAAAACAGAGTGATTAGTTTATTATGTTTTAGATAAATATTTTTAACAAATGTATAAAATCTATAAATGCTATATATAAAAACTAAAGTTTAAAAAATATACCACGAGTAAAAAGAAGTAGATAAAGGAAAGTTTTTTATATTAAAGAAAAACCATCAAATAAATTATACAAGGAGGTATTTTTATTATGCGAAAAAAATTGGCTGATTTATCAGTTGAGAAAAGACTTAAAAAAGGCTTTAATACAATGATTATATTTACAATAGTCATAATGTCTATTGGAATTATTAGCTTGATTTCAGTAGGAAATTCTTTAAATAAAATGAAAGAGGAAAGCCATAAGGTAGCTGTTAATGCAGTTGAAATATGTGATAATCTTGGTAATGTAGGAAGAGAACTTAGAGGTATTGTATTATATAAAGATTATGATAAATTTAAGGAATCACTTAATAAATCAACTAATATTTTAAAGGTTAAATTAGAAGAGATTAAACCTTTAATAGATAACAAACAGTTAATAATTGATTATGAAGAGTCTTATAACAAAGCTGTACTTGTAAGGGAAAAAGTAATAGGTAGCATAGAAAATGGAGAATTTGATACTGCTAAAGAAGTGTTAGAAGCTGAGTATTATCCAGCTTTTGAAGAAATGTATAATAGAGCAAAAATAATTCAAAAAGAAGCACAAGAAAATGCAGATGAATTTGCTAGGGATGCAAATTTAAAAGTTATAATTTCAATAGTTATTTTTTTAATACTACTTGTAGTTAATGCGATAGTTGCTTCAAGGATATCAGTAAAAGTTACTAAATCTATAATAAATCCACTAGCGTATTTAAAAAATATTGCAAATAATATTGGTAATGGAAATTTAAAAGAGAATATAGATAAAGAGTATTTAAATTTAAAAGATGAATTTGGAGAATTTGCTAATATATTTGATAATATGATAAAAACTTTACAAATATATGTTAATGACATATCATCTAAATTAGAACAAGTATCTAATAAAGATTTAGATGTTAAGTTAGATATTGAGTACATAGGAGATTTTATTAAAATTAGAGAATCTTTAGAAGATATTATTGAAACGTTAAATATAGCTTTCAATCAAATACAATGTGCTACTGAAGAAGTAAATGGAGAAGCTAGTCAAGTTTCAAAAGTAGCACAAATGTTATCAGAAGGTGCTACAAATGAGGCAAGTTCTATACAAGAATTAACTGCTAATATATCAGAAATAAATACAAAAGTTCAAGAATCAACTAAAGGTGCTGAAAAAATCAAGAAAATAACAGACAATTTAGTTAAAAACGTAGAAAACAGTAACAAGAAAATGACAGAAATGCTTTGTGCAATGGAAGATATGGAAGGTGCATCAAATGACATAAATAATATAATAATTACAATTGCATCAATAGCAGACCAGACAAATCTTTTATCTCTAAATGCAGCAATAGAAGCAGCAAGAGCAGGGGAAGCAGGAAAAGGATTCGCAGTGGTAGCAGAAGAAGTAAGAAAACTTGCAGAAAGTTGTTCGGTAGCTGTTAAAAGAACTTCTGAGTTAATAGAAAATTCAATAACATCTGTAAACAAAGGGAAAGATATAGCAGAAAACACAGCAATGTCATTAATTGAAGTTGTAGAAGAAATTAAAAATACATCAAATTTAGTCAATAACATAGTGATTTCAGCTGAGAATGAAGAAATGTCTATAAAACAAATAAATGAAGGAATTGAACAAATAGCAGATGTTGTACAATCTACTTCAGCAATAGCTGAAGAAAGTGCTGCAACAAGTGAAGAATTAACTGCTCAAGTAGAAACTTTAAATGATATGATGAATGAATTTAATTTAAAAGTATAATACTAACATATAAAATAAAAATCACTTAAATACCTATAGGGTATTTAGGTGGTTTTTATTATGTTTAGAGTATTAACTTTAATTAAATTTAGACTTATAAAATATGACATATTAAATTAATAATTATGTATACCTTGTAATATATAATGTACTTTGATTATGTAAGATTAATATTTATTAAAAGATTTTAATGGAGGGCTATTTGATGAAAAAGTTTACTTTAGAAGATTTTATTTTATCTTTAATTAAGTTATTAACTAGTATAGTTATTATGTACATACTTATTTATTTCTTTTTTAAATAAACTTAGATTATATTAAAAAAGAAAGAGTTATATTGTATTTAAATTAGAAATATCATTAAATTATGAATGTATTCATATAAATTAGTGTATATTTAAATTTATTTATTATAAATCAAATACAATAAAGCAGAGGAGTTGAAAGGAGTTGAGACAAGATTCAAATCATAAATATAACAACTTCTATAATAGCAAAATGGATAACGAAGATACGAAAGAAAACAGTACAGAAAACTTTACACAAGAGGATATAAAGGAATTAAGATTATTAGATATACAAAAATGTGCTCAGATAATATCTATATATGCAGATATACTTGGTTATATATCAATTTTGGAAAGTATTGAACTAGTTTATAGTAAATATAGAAATGAAGTAGATCCTACCACATTACCTAATCCTGATATTCCAATATTAGAAGCGGTGAATCTTGGAATTATTTCACGATCAATATTTACAGAAGTTGGTTTTATAAGATACAATGATTTATATCAAAAATATATTAATGGTGAAATTACTTATTCTCTTAAACCCAATGTAGATATTAATATAGGGAATGTATTAGGACTTGCTTCATCTTATTATATCTTAAGAGGTTTAAAAGCTATATCTAAAAGAAATATTGAGCAACCTATAATAGGTGTGTAGTGTTAATACTATTTTTAATATATAAGTTTTAATAATTAATATCTATAGTATTAAAAATTTTATTGAAATGTATTTATTAATTAATCATTAAAAATTGTACATTGGTAATTAGAATATATATAATATGAGAAATATTAGAAAGTAGTGATGTTCTTATTATAAACACGAATTATTTCACTTATAAACAAATAATAATATTCGTAAAAATCACAAGAAAAGCGAAAATAAATACCATATTCAATGAAATTATTCATAAAACTGTTGCAAAAAATCGAAAAATACCTTATTATAGTTCAGGTGGAAAAAAGATTTACGAAAGAGTGGTTTTATGAAAAAAATATTTGAAGAGAATGGAATGCTAGATAAGTATTTCGGACTTACTAAAAACAAAACAAATGTTAAAACAGAAATCGTAGCAGGTATTACTACATTTATGACAATGGCGTACATATTAATAGTAAATCCATCTATATTATCAGCAGCTGGAATGGATAATGGTGCAGTGTTTACAGCAACAGCATTATCAGCAGTAGTTGCAACATTAATTATGGGATTGTATGCTAAATTACCATTTGCACAAGCGCCAGGAATGGGATTAAACGCATTCTTTGCATTTACAATAGTACTTAGTATGGGATATTCTTATCAATTTGCGTTAACAGCGGTATTTTTAGAAGGTATTATATTTATATTATTAACGTTATTTAATGTGCGTGAAGCAATTGTTGATTCAATACCTGGAAATATAAAAAAAGCAATTTCAGTAGGAATCGGCTTACTTATTGCTTTAATAGGTCTTGAAGGTGCTGGGGTTATAGTGCATCCAAAAGATAACTCAACAATTCTTGCTCTTGGAAATATAACAAGTGGAACAGCATTACTTGCTATAATAGGTATAGTTATTACTGGAATTCTTTTAGCAAAGAATATAAAAGGTGCTTTATTTATAGGAATGATTGTTACTGCTGTAATAGGAATTCCATTTGGAATTACTCCAATTCCAACGAGTATAATGAGTGCACCACCATCAATTAGTTCAGTATTATTTAAATTTGAATGGCATAATATATTTTCTTTAGATATGGTTATTGTATTATTTACATTACTTTTTATGGACATGTTTGATACAATAGGAACTTTAGTTGGAGTAACAACTAAGGCAAAAATGTTAGATGAAAACGGAAAAGTTCCAAATATAAAGAAAGCTCTTTTTGCAGATGCAATAGGAACTACATTTGGAGCATGTGTTGGTACAAGCACAGTTAGTACTTTTGTAGAAAGTGCATCAGGAGTTGCAGAAGGTGGAAGAACAGGCTTAACAGCTGTTTCTACAGCAATAATGTTTGGATTAGCTTTATTATTTTCACCTATATTTGCTTCAATTACACCTGCTGTTACTTGTTCAGCATTAGTGCTTGTTGGATTGTTTATGATTGAACCAATAAAGGAAATAAATATTTCAGATTTTACAGAAGCTATACCAGCATTTTTAACTATAATTATGATGCCATTATCTTATAGCATATCAGATGGTATAGTATTTGGAGTTATTTCATATATATTAATAAAAATTTTTACAGGAAAATTTAAAGATGTAAATTTAACTACAGTTATAGTTGGCTTAGTATTTATATTAAAATTCTTAATTTAATATTTAAGAACATAACTTATTAAACTTAAAATTTAATAGATTTAAAATAGTCGTAATTTAAACAAATAAGCATTTTCTTGATTGAAATCTTCAAGAAAATGCTTATTTGTGTTTAAAAAAGAAAACTTTTTTAAAAATATGTTGAAATATAGTGAAACATATAGTATTATAAGAATATAAGAAAGCACATAATGCTAACTATTTTCTAGCATATCGAATTATACAATGTTGATTGTATAATAGTGACATATTAGTAAAATTATATATTAAGTTTTTACCAGTTGATGCATAATAGAGAAAACACAAGAAAATATTTCATATTTTCTGATTGTGTTTTTACTTATTATGTTTTTTTTTATGTATAGAAAATTATAGAATTTAAAAATATATTTTTTAGAAAGTCTTAAGACTTTTAATCAAAACCTTCAATGGTAGCTTAGTAATTTTTTATTCATTAAACTTATAATAATTTCTTACAAAAAAAGGATAATCACATCTTTTGTAGAATTATATTTTAAGGAGGGTATAGTATTATGAAAGCAGTGAATATAATTGATTTAAATAACAGACAATATAGAAAATTAATTAGAGTGCAAAGAGACGCATATAGAAAAGCATTAAATTTTTGTATAAAAAATATAAAAGATATAGAAAAAGTTAAATTAATAGAAAAATATCTAGAAACAATGGATAAAGCTATAATTAATGAACTAGAAAAAATTAGAGTAGATAATGAAAGATATATAGATATATAGATAATCTTGTAAACGTTTTTGATAATAATGATTCATAATTAAAATGAAATTTTAATTTTATATAATATTAAAATAGATTAATGTAATTAATAAGAAATTAATTACATTAATCTATTTTTTATAAAATCTCATTTAAATAATTTGTTTACTATAAGTAATAAAAAATTTCAAAATTATCTAATAAGTTGAAAAAATTAATAAAATATAATATATGTTTATTATTTTAAAGATTAACTTTAATAAAGTGTACATATTATAAGAATAGTAATAAACTAATAGCCATTAATATCATTCCACTTACTAATCCATATATTGAAAGATGATGTTCACCATATTCCCTTGCAGAGGGAAGGAGTTCATCAAGTGATATAAAGACCATTATTCCAGCTACTGCTCCAAAAATAATACCTAATAGTGCATTACTAATAAAAGGTCTTAAGATTAAATATCCTATAATAGCTCCTAAGGGTTCTGATAGTCCAGAAAGAAATGAATATATAAAAGCTTTTTTCTTATCGCCAGTAGCATAATAAACAGGGACTGAAACTGCAATGCCTTCTGGTATATTATGAATAGCAATAGCTATTGCTATTGGAACAGCTATAGATGGAGATTGAAGTCCAGAAATAAATGTTGCAAGTCCTTCAGGAAAATTATGAATAGCAATAGCTATTGCAGTAAATAATCCTGTTCTTAATAGTTTTTTATTTGAATTAGCCTTATGAGAATTTAAATCTTCAATTTTATATATATCATGTGGATTTTCACCATTAGGAATTACTTTGTCAATAAGTCCTATAAGTAACATTCCTCCAAAAAATGATATTACAGTAAGCCAAGAACCTGTCTTTATTCCGAATTGAGCTGTAAGAGCATCTTTAGCTTTAAAAAATATCTCAATCATTGATACATAAATCATAACACCTGCTGAAAATCCTAAACTTATAGAAAGAAATTTTGTATTAGTTTTTTTAGCAAAAAAAGCAGCTGCACTTCCAATGCCTGTACATAAACCAGCAAAAAGAGTTAATGAGAAAGCAAATAAAATATCATTCAATATAATTCCTCCTTTGTAAAAATATACAATTAATAAACTGTATTTTATTAATTGATATTCAGTATCATTTATCTTTGTGCTTTTATTATAACTAATTAAATGTTATTAATCAATATAATTATATAACTTATTTAATTAATTAATAAAAATTATTAAAATTAAATAACGTATTAAATATTTTTTTACAATTATAAACTCAATTAGACAAAAATAGTTTCATACGAAGTAAAACTATGGTAAAATATTTAAAAATAATTAATTCTTATGATGGAATAATTTAAAATATTAGAAAAATATAAAGATTAAATTTTCTTTAGCAAATGTAGCTTGAATAAAAATGAAATTTTTACAAATATTAAAGGAATAAGGTGGTTTTACTGTTATGTCAAACTCTAAGGAAAATAACTTTTTAAAAACAGTTTTTTCTTTCTTAAAGTCCAAGGAAGGTTTAATTAGGCAAAATGAATTAAAGGATGATGAAGGAAATATAAATTGTTTATTAGAAAATAATAAATTACAAACAAAAACATGGAAAAAAGAGTACAACCCATTCAGAAGCATAGTATTATGGGGGTGGGACAATAATAATAATCCAAGTTTTCTTATACTTTATGGAAAACATGAATTTAAAAGTACAGAAAGTGATGGAGAATCTATAAACAATATTCTTGAAGATAAAGTTGAATATACTAGTTATGCAATTTTTAAAGGTAGTGAAGGGCATTTACCATCTTTCCAAGCAGTAAGAATTATAGAAGAAGATGGATACTATAATAGGAATAAAGATGAAGAATTTCCTAAAATGTATTATAAAACTGGAATTCATTATAGTTGGTATTGGAAAAGAGATGAAAATTATTTAGTTAAAGAATTTAAGAATTTAGAAGAAGGAAATAAAATTGTATTAGATTATTTTACAGAAATATCATATGAAGAATGTGTAGAGAAAATAGAATCATTAAATATAAATTTTTCTGGTTTTAAATTAGCTAAACATCCTAATGAAATTCTTAAATTAGATACAGAACATTATAAGTATTATTTAAATATCTACAATATGTTAAGTCATAAAAATCTTTATATGAGAAAAAAGAATTTAGCTCAATTAATTGAAAGCAATCCATCAAAAGAAATATATGATTTGATTTTGAAAATAGGAAGTACTGAAGTGATATCAGGATTACTTTTAGAACTTGTTAAACAAAAGAATCCATTATTAATAGAAGAAGCGAAAAAAATTATTTTGTCAGATATAAATTGGGGTGGAGAAAGTTATAGCAAGGGTGTAAAAAGATGTGCAAATATTTACATAAATTCATTAACTAAAGAACTAAAGAAGAATAGAGAAAGATCAATACGTGAGCATTTGCATGAAATGGATTTACATCTTATTCATATTAAGGGTAAAGATATTCCATCAAATAAAATACTTGAAGGTGCTAATTATAGAAAATATGCTGCTCAAGAGCTTTTAAAAGAATATTATGGAAGATATGATTATGAAAAGGGTGAGTGGGTAGAATCTAGATCGCCTAAGCGTTATAAAGTAGGACTTTATACTGATGGAGTAATGTTAGATACTATTGAACTTAAAAACACAATTCAAGAAGCAGAAGCTTATGGATTAGCAGATGTTATTGGGAAAATAGCTTATTATTTAGATGCTCCAAGATTAACTTATTATTTTAAAGGTACTGGAAAAGGAAAAGCGTTAAAATATTTTAAAAGATATATAAGAAAAATTATTGATTCTTATGCAAGAGATGATTACGAAAAATTTATGACAGCTATGAAATCTCTTTTAACAAGCTATACAAAATATGATTATGTATGTAAATTTCGTGGTAATTTTCAATTTAATGAGTTTATAAAACATTATTTATATTATGATTTTAAAGAAAAACCTCCTACTGGTTGGGATAATTGGTATGCTAGATATGAATGGATGTCAAATGACCAATTAATGAAACTTAAAGGTAGATATGAGTTCATGAAAGAAATATGGGACAACCACTTAGAAGATGTATTATATATTGCTATTAATTCAAATATTGATCATGTATTTAAAGCATGTTATTACATTTTAAAAGATTCTGAAAAAACTAATGAACTTATAAATAATATGTCTCATAAACAGTTGATTGATTTAACTCAGGTTTCTTATAAGCCTCTTGCAGATATGTTTAAAAAAATTCTTACAGAAAAGCTAACTAAAATCAATGAATTTGATTCAAAAATAATGATAGATTTGATTAATAGTGATAATGAATTTATTAATAATCTTGCAATTAGTTTCTTTAAGAGAACTAATGGTTTGTTTAAACCTAGTGATATAGTAGATTTAATGTTCTTAGATAATATTGAGAGATGGATAAGCTTATTTAAGGAGAATCTTCTTTCTTTAGATGAAGAGGGATATTCAAAATTTGTAAAAGCTATTATAGATAATTGTAATAGATTTAAACAGCATAATATTAGTTTATCTAAAGATGTTAGAGATTTACTTTCTCTTTCTACAAATAAGATTATAAATATTTCTCATGATGAAAAAGTAGATTTAATATTATACGTTATTTCATCAATATTTGAAAAATCTAATATGCCCGAATGGATGGAAGTATTTATAGAAGAAGGAATTTTCTCGATTTCATATGAAGAATTAGAAGATTTACTTAAGGAAATTAATATAGAAAACAAACAAAAAGCAATTTCATCAAGAAGTAGACAAGTTATTTCTCTTTTAGAAGCTATAAAAAATAATAAAATACCTTCTGATGCTCAATTTATAAGTATATTAGAGTCGGGAACATCTCAAATGATTAAAATGTTATTTGAAATTGTTATGAAAAATGATGAAGAGTTAAGTAAAAGATTTTCTACATTATTAATTATGTTTGAGTCTGATATAACTATACTTAATAAAAAAGCAGAAGAAGTTTTTGATAATATGATTAAGGAAGATAAAAAGAATTTACATGGTATGATAATTGATTCTCCAGTAAATAAAGTTTATTTGCTTGGACTTAGAAAGTTAGATGAAATTTATGGAGATTTACTTCCTAAAGAATTTATAATTCAAATGTTAGAGCATACTTCTAGTGATGTAAAAGCTTATATTTCTAATAAGACAAATGGAATACTTGATAATTTAGGTGATGGAGATGAAGAACTATTTATGTATTATGTAAAGACCTTAATATTCATTCCTAATAGAATTTCTAAGAGTAAAAATAATATATATGAAGCTATTCCTAAATTTGTTATTAAGCATAGAAATAAATTAAAAGAAATTGAGGAAATGTTATTAGATATTGGAGGTTCCAATATTATTATAGATTCAGAACGTGCACTTATTGCATTGGCTAAAATAAGAAAGGGGGATATGTGTCTTGAAAGTTAATTATGAATATGCAAGTCCATCAATGTGTGTAAATCAAGGGCAAGAAACAGTTTTAGGACTTAGTCCTGATCTTTCTAGAGATGAAAAGGTATCTTTTTTAGGTAAATTAAAGCATCCTCTTATTTTTAGAGATGCAATGCTTATGCTTCGTGAAATTGTTATTTCAGATATGAGCCAAAAAAAGAAAGAGAGAGTTGAATTTTTTGAATGGCTTGATGGAGAAATTGAAAGAAGAATTCTAAAACATGAACAATATTTACCTGAAGTTAGAGAAAATCTTAATAAGGATATGAATGTACTATTAGATGAAATAGAAGATAAAAATTCAGATATATTTAAATTAATTGATATTAAAAATAATCTTAAAAAAGAAATTGATAAACATGATATATGGAAAGATTATTATAAAATTGAAAAAGACTTTTGGAAATTTATAAAAGATAGGGATCTTGATCTTTGGTTTGTTTTAGATCCTGTAATAACAGTACATCCTGATCAAGTATCTTTTGAAGCGTTTTCTGTAGATGAGTCTACATATGGTTGTTTATCAATTGATATGGAAGAGTTTCAATTACTTCAAAAACCATCTTTAGGAACAACTAACATAGATTTTTCAGCTAAATTAGCTAAAGAAATTGAAAGATTTAGAACATATAGTGATGTACAGCTTTCTGTTAATCCTGAAGGATTTGGAGTAGAAAGTGGAGTAATGCCTGAACATATGGAGAAGAAAATAGATCTTCCTGAAACTTGGATAAAAGGATTCAATCAAGTTTCTTCTGCATCAAGTTTAGGTGGATTAGATATTGAGTTGTCGCCAATAGACATGTATGATATATGTTCATTTTTAAGAAGACATAAAGCTAAAAAAAGTCCAAGATATATGAAGTGGATATTAGAACCTAATAAACCAATTAAAATTGTCTTTGAACCTTTTAAAACTACTCTTACACTTAAAGCAATATATAGTGGCGAAAAGAAAAGAGAAGAGAAGCTATGGGGAAGAAGACGTTGGCTTGTTTTAGAAAAGATAATTCCTTTAGTTAAATCTTTTAAGGTAAGACTTCTTGGATTTGGAATGCCACAATTTATTATAGGAGATATGGGAACTATGAAGCTGACTATTGGGTTCTCATCATGGTCTTCTAATGATTGGGTTAAAGGAACAGCCTTTAATATTTTAGGTGGATTTATAGGTGATGGAAATTATGATAAAGTTTATAAATTACTAAAAGAAAAACGCTTTGCTTCAATGGAAAACATTTATGAAGACTTAAATGAAGATTCAAAGACTATTAATAAAGCAGGAATTGGTATGCTTTTAAGGCGTGGTGAAGGATACTATGATCCAATAAATGATACTATAAGATTTAGAAGATTATGCAATGAAGAGCTTCCAAATGAATTATATGAGACAACACCTATGGAACTAAAAGTTCAGGAGCATATAGATGAGGGAATGGACAAGTTTAGTGTAAGAATGACACAAGATAATGAATTTATTTTTAAACATTCACTAAAGACACCAAATCCTAAATACCAAAAGTGGAAATATTATAGAACAGATGATTTTAATAGAGAATTTGATTTAACAGAAACTTTATTGACAATAGATGAAGATGGGCAAATTTCAAAAGTTAAATGTAACTGTAGAGATTTTAATAAGGGACCTAGAAATATTTCAGCTCCTTGTTCACATATTTTAGCTTTATATATGATCTCTACAAAATTTTTAAGATTAAAATTGGAAATAAATAAAGAATACAAAATTAATGATATTATGGAGACGGTACTATGATGGAGAACCAAGAAAATAATATGAATAACAGAAAAAACTATAGCGAAGCTGTAAATACAATGGGTAAAAAGGAATTTACTCTTATAAAGATGCAGGAATATGGATTTTGGCCAAAAGATTTACCTACACCTTATGAAAGACAAGAAAACGAAACGAAAGAACAGTATAAGCAAAGAAAGAGCCTATTAGAAAAATATGAAAAGGTAATAGCTGAAATTGATAAGTTATATGAAGAAAAAGATAAAATTAATTCAAAACTAAGAGAGCTTCAAAAAAAGTATGATGAAACTTGGGATTACGAAAGAATTAGATTAGATGTATCTAAGGCTATTATGGAAGAGTCTATTAAGAGACGTGCTGAAAGAAAAAGACAAAGGGAGCTTGAAAAAGAACAGCGTTCTGAAGCGTGGAAAAAAGAAAAGGGAAATAAAATTGTATTTATCGGAAAAGGTTATTCTTCTTTACTTTACCATAAAGAAACTGATGAAAAGAAGTTATTATCGCAAGAATTACCTATTATAAAAGATGATAAAGAATTAGCTAATTTCCTTGGAATAGAATATAAACAATTAAGATTTTTAGTTTATCATAGAGATGTTATATCCATTGATAATTATCATAGATATACTATTCCTAAGAAAAAAGGGGGAGTTCGTAATATTGCAGCTCCTAAACCAATTTTAAAAAGTTCACAAAGAAGAATTTTAGAAGAGATTTTATCAAAAATTCCTACAAGTAATGATGCACATGGATTTTTAAAAGGAAAGTCAGTTGTTTCAGCAGCAAAGGTTCATATTAAAAAGCCAGAGTTACTTATTAATATTGATCTTGAAGATTTCTTCCCAACTATTACATTTGAAAGAGTAAGAGGAATGTTTAAATCTTTTGGATATTCAGGGTATGTTGCATCACTTTTAGCTATGATTTGTACATATTGTGAGCGTATGAAGGTAGAAGTTAGAGGAGAAGAAAAGTATGTTAAAACATCAAATAGAATTCTTCCTCAAGGTTCACCTGCAAGTCCTATGATTACAAATATTATTTGTGTAAAATTAGACAAAAGACTAAAAGGTCTTTCATCTAAATATGATTTTATTTATACAAGGTATGCAGATGATATGAGTTTTAGTTTTACAGCAGATATTAATGAGTTAAATGTTGGAAGTTTTATAGGATTAGTTTCAAAAATAGTCAAAGAAGAGGGATTTAATATAAATAAAGATAAAACAAAGTTTTTAAAGAAGAATAATCGTCAATGTATAACTGGTATAGTAATAAATAATGAAGAAATTGGAGTTCCTAAAAAGTGGATTAAAAGGTTAAGAGCTGCAATTTATAATGCTAATAAAGTTAAAAATAGTGGAGAAATTCCATCAGTTAAAGTTATAAATGAAATATCAGGTATGACATCATGGGTAAAAAGTGTTAATGAAGAAAGATATAAAGACATTATTAATGATGCTATGAATTTAATAAATAGTTAATTAGAAAATTTAGTTTTAAATGATTATAATAAAAGTTTTCAATTGGAAAAGATAAAAAATTAAGTTTTATGATATTTTGTTTAAGGATCTATTTAGCTAATTCATATTATTAAAGTGGATTTCAAATAAAAATTATAGAAAAAAGTAAAAAAATGTTGAAATTTAATTTTAAGTATGGTATACTTTAATAAGTAAGAGAAGTGAAAAATAAACATAGATTTCTTGGCCTTTATGCTATGGTGTTGCGCCATGGTGGAGATTTGTCAGATACACATCATTAGGTTGCGCGCAATTCGCTACGCTACCAATACTGTGCACATTAAAAATCGAGCCTTTGGTTATGTGACAGTATTGGTGCTACGCTGAAGTGTCACAACCAAATATAAGAATTGTTAGCAAGAAATCTATGTAGTTATAAAAAGATTATTTAGAATTAAGGACTTTCTATTTAAATATAGGAGGTCTTTTTTGTTTATGTTAAATAAAGAATTTAATAAAGTTAAGTTTAATAAGTAAAATGAAATATGCAAATAAAAGTATTCTAAAAGGTAAATAATATATTTATGCATATTATTAATATAAAATTAATTTAGATTCATAAAAAAAATTAAGCTTTAAAATGTACTTGATTTTTTTATATGAACTTAAAATTTATTAAAAAGTAAAGAAGAGGGTATTTCTATGAAAGTAATGACTTTTAATTTGAGATGTGATTTTTTCTTGGATTTTAATAATAGGTGGGATACAAGAAAAAAATTAGTTTTTGATATTATTAATAAATATAATTGTGACCTTATTGGAACACAAGAAGCAACAGAAAATATGTTTAAAGATATATATAATAATATTGATACATTTAATATTATAGGAAATCCTAGAAGCAAAAAGTTATTTTCAGAGAGAAATGATATTTTGGTTTCTAAAAGGCATAAAATAGATAATTATAAAACGTTTTGGTTACGTGATGATTATGAAAAGGCAGGAAGATCAAGATGGTATTCAATGTTTCCAAGAATTTGTACAACAGCCGTAATTGAATTGAGCAATGGAAAAAGAATAAGAATATGTAATTCTCATTTAGATTGTCTTTTTTACCATGCAAGATTATATGAACTAAAAAAAATTGCAGAATTTATAAAGAAAGAACAAGAAAAAGAGGAACTTCCGTTAATAATTATGGGAGATTTCAATTCTAAACCCAATAGTAAGCTTATTAAGGAATTTGCAAATGGTGATATTTTTAATAAAAGACTTATAGCAGTACAGGATCGAAATAAGGAATTATACAATAAAGCTACTATGGGACATTTTAAAAATAAAGAAAAGGGAGCACATATAGACTATATTTTTGTTTCAGAAGAATTTGAAATAGTTGATGTGGAAATAGTTAAATATAGTGTTAATGGTAAATATCCATCAGATCATTATCCATTAATGGCAGAAATAGATATCTAATAAGTAATTTATATTTATAAATAAAGTTTGTCCTTTTAAAATATCAGATTATATTTATAAAAGAGCAGACTTTATATTTTGAAAGTATTAATAGATATTGTTTATTATTCATGTCTACCTATTAAATTATGTAATACAAACAGATAAATATTAAATTGTAAAAGGCTATTGGATTAAATCTAATAGTTTTTTAATTATCTATATAGATATTTAAGGATTTAATGATAAATATAAGAATAAAAGTAATATTATAGAATAATGGCGAGAAAAGTATTATAATAAAAAAGATAATATATATTATAATGGGGGAATAATAATGAAAAGATTAGCAATTTTATCATTGATAGCTTTATTAATGACAGGATTAGTAGGATGTGGAGGAAACAATAAAAATCAAAGTACTGAATCTTCAAAAACAAAAATTGAAGATACTGCTAAGGAAAAAAGTAATAAACAAGAAAAGAAAGAGAAAATAAAAACAGTACAAATTGGTAACACAATCAGTAATGATTCAGCAGAAATTACTATTAATAAAATTGAATTTTCTTATGATGTTTTACCTGATGATACAAGTGGATTTTATACACATTATGCAGCAGAATCAGGAAAAGTTTACATTAATATAGATGTAGATGTAAAAAACATTCAAAAACAAGATTTACCATGTGATAAAATAATTAATGTGGAAGCTAACTATAATGATGGATATCAATATAAGGCACAACCAATAGTTGAAGATGCATCTACAGGTTTTACTTATGCCAATATTACAAGTATAACTCCATTAGAAACTAAAGGTATGAGATATTTAATTTCTTGTCCACAAGAGGTAGAAGAAACTCAAAATCCATTAGTAATAACTTTTAATTTAAATGGTGAAAAATATAATTATACTATTAGATAATAAATTATTATTTAGCACTTACAATTTTAAATTGCGAGTGCTATTTTAGTGTAAGTTTTTATTAATAAATGTATAGTTATATTAGAAAAACTTATAATATATTTAATAAAAAAATAAAGAGATTAATTTTAAGATTAGCAATAAGGAGATAATAACATATGACTAAAATTGTTAAAAGAGGATATGTACCTACTGACGAAAAAGAGTTTAATGAAAAATCAATTTTAAAATTACAAAAAGCTGGACAAGATTTATATTATCTTTTAAATCGAGGATATAATATAAAAAGTTCATCTGTATTTGTAGGAAATCATTATTTATTATCTGAAAGACAAAGATTGGCATTAGCAAGAGCTATTTCTCCAAAAGATAGTATTTCAGATAGAAAAGCTAAAGAAATTAAAGGTGATTTAAATGATACAATTGTAAACATCGATGGATTTAATACTATAATTACATTAGAAGTTGCTTTATCTAATTCACCTTTATTAAAATGCATGGATGAAACAATTAGAGATTTAGCAGGATTAAGAGGGACATATCGAATAATAGATAAAACTGAAATAGCAATTACGTTAATTGGGAAAATGCTAGAAAAAAATAAAGTGAGAAAAGCTATTTTTTATTTAGATTCACCAGTATCTAATTCTGGAAGACTAAAAGAAAAAATATTAGAATTATTAAATAGATTTAATTTTGATTTACAAGTTGAAAACATTAATAATGTTGATGCAACATTAGAAAAATTAGATAATGTTATAACCAGTGATGCTATTATTATTGACAAGTGCAAAAGTTGGATTAATCTAAACAAAAAAATTATAGATAAGAACATTAAAAATTATTCATATATTGACCTTTCTTTATTAAATACTTTATATAACTGAATTTTTAAGATACATAGAGTACTTATATATTTTCCCTAGTGAAAAGTATAATTATTATTAAATTATATGGGCATAATATTTATGAAGTAAATTATATCATCATAAGGAGGAATAGTGATGGAACATAAAAGAAAGACACTAAGTGGTAACAGTTCTATGACTTGGCTAACAAGATTAATATTAGTTGCGATTATCTTAGGAATAACATCATTTTTGACACCAGGATTTACTATTAATGGATTATGGTCATTTTTGATAGCAGCAGTTGTAATAACTATATCAGATTATGTAGTAGAAATGTTTATGGGAGTTGATGCATCACCTATGGGAAAAGGTGTAAAAGGATTTATAATTGCTGCAATAATAATATACCTAGCACAATTTATAGTACCAAATATGAGAGTATCTATGATTGGAGCATTATTGGCATCTCTAGTTATTGGGATTTTAGATGCAGTATTGCCAGGAAGAGTAATGTAAAAATAAATGTTATCTTTGTGAACAAAAAGAACTCTAGAAATGGAGTTCTTTTTTTAAAATAAATTTATTGATTGTAACATTTGTTACATAATTAATTGAAGAAAAAATGTATACTTACATTAAAGTAGAAAAAATAATTTGTTAAAAAATATTAATACCGTTTATATACAATAAAGATATTATAATAATTAGTATAATTTAAGCTAGGAGGAAAAGATATGAGTTTGTTTTTAGGAAAAATTCACTTTTGGTTGTTTAATAAGATTTTATGGTTTC
The DNA here is from genome assembly GCF_001735765.2 of Clostridium taeniosporum. Classification (NCBI taxonomy): domain Bacteria; kingdom Bacillati; phylum Bacillota; class Clostridia; order Eubacteriales; family Clostridiaceae; genus Clostridium; species Clostridium taeniosporum. Next base: position 1,730,518 of record NZ_CP017253.2, on the reverse strand, counting down.
AAGGATTAGAAGATGAAATAATTAATATTGCTAAAGATGAAGGAGTAGATGTTTTAAAACTAAAAAAAGAAATTGAAGGTAAGTATGGTGCTAAAACACCAAATAAACCTCTTGATGAAATTATCGATACAAGTAATATTCATGGATGGTTACAAGAAAAAATACATTCATCAGAAGGAAGAGTTGCAGCGTGGACTACTATATTAATAAATAACAATAAAAATGTAAAAGAAAAACTAGAAGAAGTTTATGTAAATCAAGGCATTAAGGCAGCATATGAAGTAAAAAAAGAAGGTATTACACTAAATAGTGCTGAAGATATATTTAATAAAGTAAATGATTATATATTAGATGGAATGCCATGTGATAGAGTAAATCAAATTATAATTAGTAATGAAGAGTGTATAGAATGGACTAGAAGAATTTGTGTACACAAAGAAATTTGGAATAAAGAAAATGGAGATGTAGATTATTTCTATTATTTAAGAAGTTTATGGATTAGAGCTTTTGTAAATGAAATAAATACTGAATTTAAGTATGTAGAAGAAAATACAGGTATAAAATCTATACGAAAAAAGTAAGATTTTTATAAAAATATAAATGTTATAAATAAGAGAAGAGGTTATTTATACAATAGGATAAAGATATTAATTTTAATCTAACAAAAAATTAATTAATTTAAATTTGAGATATATGGAGGAGACGTATGAAACTTGAGAGAAAAGAAGTAAAAGTTATAAATAAAAATGTTTCAAAGTTTATTAATATAGATAAAATCAAAGAAAGTAAAAAAATAATATCATCTAATGGAAAATTTAAAGCAATATATTTTAGTTTTGAAGAAAACAAGGGACTTCCAAATCATGTTCATAATGGATATGCAAGTATTTTTGTATATGAAGGGAATGTGAAAATGGAATTTGAAACAGGAGAAAAGATTGAATTAAATAAAGGTGATTTTATGCCATTTGATGCAAGAATAAAACATAATGTCATAGCAACTATAAAAAGTAAAGTGTTAGTTACAATATCAGAATAATTAAACAAATATACACATAATAAAAAATAAAACAAAAAGAAGTTGTTGCAAAATAAAATGCAACGACTTTTTAATTTTGAAAAATAAAGATGAAGTTTCTATAGGATGTAATGTTAACTTGACATTGAAACGTAGCAATAATATACTTATATGTAAGGTAAACATGACAGGAGCGGATTTTAATGAAAAATAGATTAAAAGAATTTCGTGAATCTTTTGGATTAACACAACAACAATTAGGTGAACTTGTAGGCGTATCAAGGCAAGCCATCAATTATATTGAAACAGAAAAATATGAACCATCTATTTGGTTAGCTTATGATATTTCAAAAGTATTTCACTGTCCTATAGAGAAAGTTTTTCTTTTTGAAGAAAGTGAAAGGAAATCAAGAGCACAATTAAGTAAAGGGGTAATTTAAATGGCAATAAGACAAATTAGACTTTTTGGTGATGAAATATTAAGAAAGAAAAGTAGAGAAGTTGAAGTTGTAGATGATAAAATAAGACAAATTTTAGATGATATGGCAGACACTATGTATAATACAGAAAATGGTGGAGGATTAGCAGCACCACAAATAGGTATCTTAAAACAATTAGTTGTAATAGATATGGGGCAAGGGCTTATAAAATTAGTTAATCCTAAAATAATTCAGAAAGAAGGAAGTCAAGAAGTTGTAGAAGGATGTTTAAGCAATCCAAATGTGTTTGGAAAATTATTAAGACCTGCAAAAGTAGTAGTTCAGGCCTTTAATGAAAAAGGAGAAAAAATTATATTAACAGGTACAGGAGATTTAGCTAAGTGTTTCTGTCATGAAATTGATCATCTAGAAGGTATTCTTTTCACTGATTTTGTTACTAAATATTTAGATTTTTAATATTAAAGGTATGGAATAAATAAAATGATCCATGCCTTTTTTTTGTAATAAAATTTCTGGGTTTTAATTATTTAAACTAATTAAATATATACAATACAGGTATTAAAAGTAATAACAGATGAAATATCAAATTATTTAGAAAAATGAATTTGTAATGTTTTTATTGTGTAAATCCTTAAATAATGCAAATTAGTAAAAAGATCTCTTTTTAATTTATAAATTTATTCGTATATTTACTTTAAATGTATATTATGGTATATTTTATTAAAAGATTATTCTTGATGTAAAAATAATTAGGGTTATCTACAATAGGATTATTTTTATATTATGCATTAATCTTTTTATGGGTAATGACATATCCAAAGATTCATTTACTTCAATAAATCTTAAATCTCAATTTTAATGATAAGCTATGTTTTATTATAAATATGAAATTGTAGTATTAAGATTTAAATTTTATTTTTGACCTTTATACTATAATGACAGCACAATTTTAAAATACAGCTAAATTAAAAAGGAGAATGTTAAATATATTTAAGGTAAGAAGATGAATAGTTATGTTAAAAAGTGAAGTATCTAAACAAATTACAATGCCACTAACGGCTCCAGCATTTCCAAGAGGACCTTATAGGTTCCATAATCGTGAATATTTTAATATTATATATCGCACTGATGCTGATGCTTTACGCAAGGTTGTACCAGAACCTTTAGAATTAGGGGATGATCCTTTAGTTAGATTTGAAATGATGGCTATGCCTGATACAAGTGGATTGGGTTCTTATACAGAGTGTGGACAGGCTATACCAGTAAGCTTTAATGGTAAAAAGGGTGACTATTTGCATATGATGTATTTAGATAATCATCCAGCTATTGCTGTGGGAAGAGAACTTAGCGCATATCCTAAAAAACTAGGTTATCCAAAACTATTTGTTGATTCAGATACACTAGTTGGTACATTAGATTATGGAAAATTAAGAGTAGCAATAGCAACTATGGGATATAAGCATAAAACTTTAGATATAAATGAGGCAAAAGAACAAATTTGTCGTCCTAATTTTATGTTAAAAATTATACCTAATTATGATGGAACTCCAAGAATATGTGAATTAATATCTGCACAAATTAAAGATATTACTATACATGAAGCGTGGACTGGCCCTGCAAGATTGCAACTATTTGATCATGCTATGGCACCATTCAATGATTTACCTGTAAAAGAAATAGTTTCTAGTTATCATATTCTTACAGATTTAACTCTTCCATCTCCTGAAGTTATATATGATTATCTTAAGAAATAGTTTAATATATAAATAAAAAAATATTTATTGTTATAAGTAGTTAAGAAATTAAATGGAGAATATGATTTTTATTTAATATAAAAATCATATTCTTTTTTTAGTTATTAGGAATTTAAAGAAATTTTAATACTAATTTTTAAATTAATATTTTAAAATAGTTTTGATATTTTGTTTCGATACCGGTACTTGTTTGAATGATAAAAAATAAATATTACATTTTATACTAATTATTATTAATTTTTATTAATTTAAATTAAAAGGTTTTCAGAAAAAATAAAGAAATTCGATATTATTTTTAATCACCTTATAATTATTCTTTAAAATTTATGATATAAAAATATATAATGATATCTTGGTTTGTTAACGTTTTACCTAGTTGTTAATAATTTTATGAAGTTTATATATTGATTTTGGATAATTTAGTGATAATATACTAAATATACAAGATATTCAATGAAATTACAGAGAACCAATCAAACAAAATTACTGCCTTATTTTTAGAGTTTATAAAACTTTTTTCTGATATCTCATCATTTGTAAATAGCATTATATATCCAAATAATTTATAGTTTTTTAATTTTATATAATTTAATTAATAAAAGATAGAAATCAAAAATTCCTATGAGTTTTTGTTTAAAAATTTTATAATCATAAGGAGGAGCAATATGGAAAGAAACTTATCAGTATTATCACAAAAAAAGAATTTAAAGATTACAAGAAAGGTTGAAGGTAACAAATCTATTAATAAAGAATCTTATTTAGGAGTATTTGAAAAAGTTGATAATGCTATTACAAAGGCAATTTATGCACAAAGGAAATTAAGTCTTTATTATACAAAAGAAGATAGAGAAAGAATTATAGAAGGTATAAGAAAAGCTACATTAGAAAATAAAGAAATATTAGCAAAAATGATTGTAGATGAGACACATATGGGAAGATATGAAGATAAAATATTAAAGCATGAATTAGTAGCTAAATATACTCCAGGTACAGAAGATTTAATTACTACAGCATGGTCTGGTGATCAAGGCCTTACATTAGTAGAAATGTCTCCATATGGTGTTATTGGTGCAATAACTCCTTCAACTAATCCAACTGAAACTGTTATATGTAACAGTATAGGTATGATAGCAGCAGGAAATTCTGTAGTATTTAATGGACATCCAGGAGCAAAAAAATGTGTTGCTTTTGCAGTAGATATGATAAACAAGGCGATTATTAAATGTGGCGGACCAGAAAATTTAGTAACTACAGTAGAAAATCCAACTATGGACTCTTTAAATGTAATTATGAAGCATCCATATGTAAAACTTTTATGTGGAACTGGAGGACCAGGCTTAATAAAGACACTCTTGAATTCAGGCAAAAAAGCTATAGGTGCAGGAGCTGGAAATCCACCAGTAATTGTAGACGATAGTGCAGATATAAAGCATGCTGCTAAAAGTATTATAGAAGGTTGTTCTTTTGATAATAATTTACCTTGCATTGCAGAAAAAGAAGTATTTGTTTTCGAAAATGTAGCAGATGATTTAATACAAAATATGCTTAAGAATAATGCTGTACTAATAAATGAAAACGAAGTGTCAAAATTATTAGATTTAGTATTAATAGAGAAAAAAGATGAACCTTCAGGATATGTTATAAACAAAAAATGGGTAGGAAAAGATGCTAAATTATTTTTAGATAAAATAGGTAAAAAAGTATCTGATGATGTTAAATGCATAATATGTGAAGTAGATGTAAATCATCCTTTTGTAATGACAGAACTTATGATGCCAATACTTGCTATTGCAAGAGTTAAGGATATTGATGAAGCAATAGAATGTGCCAAAACAGCAGAACAAGGTAAAAGGCATAGTGCATATATGTATTCAAAAAATATAGATAACTTAAATAGATTTGAAAAAGAAATAGATACAACTATTTTTGTAAAGAATGCTAAGTCTTTTGCGGGAGTAGGATTTGGAGCAGAAGGATTTACTACTTTTACTATTGCAGGGCCTACAGGTGAAGGAATAACTTCTGCAAGGAATTTTACAAGACAAAGAAGATGTGTACTTGCAGGTTAAATAACTAGTAATATAATATTTGAATTAATTTTATAAGGAACATTATATACTCTTAAATAAAGGAGATATTAACATGAATAAAATAGTTAAGCTTGAAGATTTAACATCTATTTTTAAAAATGGTATGACAATTATGATTGGTGGTTTTCTAGATTGTGGAACTCCTGAAACCATAATCGATATGCTGGTAAAATTAAATATAAAAGAGTTAACTGTTATAGGAAATGATACGGGATATCCAGATAAAGGGATAGGGAAATTAGTTGTAAATGGTCAAGTAAAAAAGGTCATAGCTTCTCATATTGGCACAAATCCTGAGACTGGAAGAAGAATGAATAGTGGGGAAATGGAAGTAGAACTTTCACCACAAGGAACATTGATTGAAAGAATTCGTGCGGCAGGTTCTGGTTTAGGTGGTGTATTAACACAAACAGGCATAGGAACAATTGTAGAAGATGGAAAACGTAAGATTTCAATTGATGGAAAAGAATATTTATTAGAACTCCCATTAAAAGCAGATGTTGCATTGGTAAAGGGAAGTATAGTAGATGAATTTGGGAATGCTTGCTATAAAGGAACTACAAAGAATTTTAATCCTTATATTGCTATGGCGGCAGATAATGTAATAATGGAAGCAGAAAATTTAGTAAAATGTGAAGAATTAAATAGAGAGGATATAATGACTCCAGGAGTATTAGTAAATTATATAGTAAAGGAGGAATTTTAAGTGATTACAGATAGTAAACTAGCAAAACAAATAATTGCCCAAAGAGTTGCAAGAGAGTTAAAAGAAGGACAACTTGTAAATCTTGGTATAGGACTTCCAACATTAGTGGCAAATTATGTGCCAAAAGAAAAGAATATAGCTTTTCAATCTGAAAATGGAATGATAGGTATGGGAGGAATGCCAACATTAGGACATGAAGATGAGCATATAATAAATGCAGGTGGACAATGTGTAACAGCATTACCAGAAGCATCATTTTTTGATAGTTCTATGTCTTTTGCTTTAATTAGAGGAGGACATGTTGATGTAACTGTACTTGGAGCTTTAGAAGTAGATGAAGAAGGAAGTTTAGCTAATTGGATTATACCTGGCAAAATGGTACCAGGAATGGGTGGTGCTATGGATTTAGTAACAGGTGCTAAAAAAGTAATTGTAGCAATGCAGCATACTGGAAAAGGAAAACCTAAAATCCTTAAAAAATGTAGATTACCTTTAACTGCAAAATCACAAGTAAACTTAATTATTACAGAACTTTGTGTAATTGAAGTAACAGAGAATGGTTTACTTTTAAGAGAGATTAATGAATATACAACAATTGATGAAATTAAATCTTTAACAGAAGCAGATTTAATTATACCACATAGTATAAACCGTATGGCTGTATAAAATTTATAATATGTTTATTTTATGATGATTTTATAAATAATAAAAAGAAAATTATTTATAAAACCAATATGATAAAAAGGCTTAATTTATGTACAAGTTATAAGGAAAGAAATAAAATGCGTTAATAACATTAAAAGTTAAATATTTAAATTCTTAAAATATTAATTAGTGTTTAAAATAAAAGGGAGGTTTTCTCAGAATGATTAAAAATACTTCTGAGAAAGTCTCTTTTTGGTTATTATAATGGTTTATTTCTAAAAATAAGACAATTTGGTTAATCAAAAATGTTTTTATCAAATATATCTATAAAATTACGTGATATATTAGATAAAGGTTTATTTTTAGGCCATATCAATCTTAAATATGATTGAATAGATGGTTCTATTATTTTTTTCATTTTTAGATTAATATTTGGTAAAATATTAGAAGCAGTAAGAGGTAAAATTGAAATTCCAATTCCAGCTTCAGCCCAGCTTAATGCAGTTATAATATCATCATTCTTACAGATTATTTGTGGTTCAAAGCCAGCTTTGTTACAAACATTTTTTATAATTTCATCATATCTTCTATTAATTATAAGTGGTTTATTTTTTAATTCTTTAAGAAGAATAGTATCTTTTTCAGCATTGTTATAGAATTCAGGTTTAGCAATTGTAACAAAATAGTCATTCAAGTTAGTTTTAAGATTATCTTTTACTATAAATGAATTATATAATGATAAGTTAAAGGGTTCTCTAACAAATCCAATATCAATTATTCCATTATTTAGTAGCTCTATTATTTTAAAACTATTACCTTCATATATTTCATAATTTATTTTAGGATATTTATTGCAAAATTCTTTTATTTTTTCAGGTAGCACTTTGATTCCAGAAGAGTATACTGTTCCTATACCTAGTGTTCCTGCTATCCCATTATTAAAATTTTTCATTTCATTTAAAGTTGATTTATATAATTTCAGAAGTTGAGATGACTTACTTTGAAGTAAAATACCAGCTTCTGTTAATTCTAAACTCCTACTTGTTCTATTAAATAAAGTTACGCCAAGTTCTTCTTCTAGTAATTTCAGTTGCTTGCTTAATGGTGGTTGAGAAATATTTAATTTTTTAGCTGCTGCTGTTATATGTCCTTCTTCAGCTATAGTTAAAAAATATTTAAGTTGTCTTATATCCATTATAATCACCTATCTATTCATATCTTTTAGATATAAATCTATTCCTAATATGTATTTTAAATATAGATTTACTATTGATATAATGATAAAGAAAAAATTATATATTTACAAGTAAATATAAATAAAAGTGAAAAGAAGGATTGATATGAACAAAAAATTTATAAGACTATTTGCAGCTGGTCATTTAGTGACAGACATATATCAGGGAGCATTACCAGCAATGTTACCATTTCTTGTATCGGAGAAAAATTTAAGTTATGCAGCAGCAGCATTCTTAATTTTTGCAGCAAATGCAAGCTCATCAATTATACAGCCTTTATTTGGAATTTATGCAGATAAAATTTCACTTCCTTGGGCACTTGGAACAGGTGTATTACTAGGAGGTATTGGAATTGGAATATCAGGGGTTTTAGAGAATTATAATATGATATTTGCTTTAGTAGCTTTAAGTGGAATAGGAATAGCATTATATCATCCAGAAGGAGCAAGACTTACAAATAAGTTTTCAGGCAAGAATAAAACTACAGCAGTAAGTCAATTTGCAGCTGGAGGAAATATTGGATTTGCTGTAGGGCCAATAATAACAACAGTAATTTTATCAATTTGGGGATTAAAGGGAACATTAATATTATGTATTCCAGCAATAATAATGGGATTAATTCTTTTATATGAATCAAAATATTTTTCTAATAATGAAGATAATTTAGTTAATGAAGGTAATTCTATAAGGCGTGAAGAAGTAGTAAAAGTTGATGAATGGGGAGCTTTTAGTAGGCTAACTCTTACTCTTCTTTGTAGATCAACAGTATTTTTTGGACTTAATACATTTTTAGCACTTTATTTTGTACATGTATTAAACCAATCAGAAGTACATGGCAGTATAGCATTATCTACATTAATTGTAGTTGGAGCAGTTGGTACACTATTTTCAGGAAAACTTTCAGATAAAGTTGGAAATAAGAAGATAATAATAATTGGTTATTCTTGTTTAGCACCATTGTTAATAGCATTTCTAAGTATAAAAAATCCAATGATAGTAACTATAATTTTAATTCCATTAGGATTTTTCTTATATATGCCATATAGCCCAATGATCGCACTTGGACAAAAATATCTACCAAATCATGTTGGACTAGCGTCAGGTGTAACAATGGGATTAGGAGTAACAATGGGAGGTGTTGTATCACCGATACTTGGATGGATTTCAGATAACTATGGAATACACACAGCATTATGTACTTTAATTATAATGCCAATACTTGCAGTATTATTAGCAAGAAAATTACCAGTTTCTAATGAGGACATAAAAAGTAAGAATATTGCCTGTAAATTTACAAATAAAAATTTAGATTTACAAAAATAATATAATTAAATAAAAATCTTATATTTTACCAAGTGATTATTTTGGAAAAATATGTATAAAGTCTTATAAACACAGGTTTTATTAAATATAAAAAAGACTTATTCAATATTTTAAAATCACTTGGTAAAATTTTTGTAATGTGTTACTATTACTGTATTAGAGGAAGTTTAAGATTTTAAGAATGGCTTATTTACTATGGATTAACATTAACATGAGATGCATTTAAATATTTCATAGATTATTTAATGTATAGGTATTAATGCTTTAAATAACAATCTTTAATTTTGCATTTACAAGGAATTGTATATTATAAGATAAAATGTATAATATAAGTTAGCATGTTTTCTATGATTTTATTAATAGAATAGAAATTATAAATTAAGAAATTGTTAATTTGGAGGAAATGTTGTGCAGAAAAAAGAATCCTTCAATTCTTTAAGATATAGTATCAGAAGTATTGAAGGCAATATAAAAGATGAGTTTTTATTAAACAGAACCAAAAGAGATCGTATAAAGATAAATGATTTAGATGAACTTAAAGAAGCACTTAAAAGAGAAGGATATAAGATAAGCAGTTTTGATGATGACAAGTTTAAAAAAGAATTAATAAGTATTTTAAAAGTAGATAATATTTTAGTAGATCATTTATATGATAATCTTAATGATCCTGAAATTACGTATAAAGTATATAATATTAAAGATTTAATTGATTATATAAAAAAGATGATAATATTTGAAAATGAACATAATAAGTTATGCGAAAAAATAAGTAAAATAAAGAAATTAAATATACATAGAATTGAATATGAGCGAGAACCTAAATCTCGAGATAATGTTGAACATATTATAAAAGTTATAAAAAAGACAAAGAAAGACGTGTCTGAAATAATAGATGAAAAAGATAATAGAAGATTAAAAAATTTAGAAAAAGAAATAAGTAAGGAATATCTTTATGCAAAAGATATTGAGCTATTAAAAAAAATGCTTGTCATTAGAAATAAAAATTTTAAAGAAACATACAATGTAAAATCTAAAATTAAAACAATATCTATAGATGTTCCTAAAAGGATAGATTATAAATGTATTTCTTCAAAGAAAGGGTCTGTGGAATATCATGAATATTTAAGTAATAACATACCAAGAATTCAACGATTAATAAAGAATATAAGTAAATATATAAAAGTTGATGAAAAAGAAAAGTCAACTTTTAAGATAAATCAAAGTGAGACTTTACAAGATTCTATAAATATAGCTGTGGCAACATATGATAATAAAGAGTTTAGAGCAATAAGTGGAAGTAATGATATAGAGGAATATTGCAAGGTGATTCCAGCAGAAAAAGCAATTTTTAAAAGTAGTAAAGTTAATAAATTAGGTGATTTAGGGATAGGCTATAATAGAGTTAATGATAGTGAAAAAAAGATATTAGAAGAAATACACAGGAAGATAGAAGCAAAATCTTTAAATAATGAAGGTAACCTTATTTTATATACTAAACATGAACCATGTCCAAGCTGTTATTACGTAATTCACCAATTTTGTGAAAAGCATCCAAAGATAAAAGTTAAGGTTAAATATAGCAAAAAATACGGTGAGTAATTTAAGAATTATAAAGAGTGATTTTAAATTTACTCTTTATTTTTTTGCAAAAATAATACATAATATAGTAAAAGTGCTATATATAGGAGATGAGAATATGAGGGGAAGGCATGCGATTGGTAATAAACCATTTGGAAATATACATTTAGATTATATTAGGTATAAAGATAAAGAAAAAGATATTAGACAAATCTATAAGCGAGTAAAGATGGATTATTTAAAAAATGAAAATTTAGATATAGATATAGAAAAAGTATATTTAAAGGAAAGGTTTATTTTTTATAATTTAGAAAAAAAACGTTATTATTTTAATATATTTGTTATGGTTCTTTCTGCTTTTTTAAGTGGTTTTTTTATAAAATATATTGAAAATTATATTATAGCTATGAGTACATTTATTATATTTGTTATCATGTTAATAAATAGTTTATTTAATGTACATAATTGTATTAGAGAAAATGATAAAAAATATAAATACTACGTAATATGTATGGAAGTGTTAAAAGAGATTAAAGATGAAAATGATGGATTAAATAAAATTAAAGAGGTAGTTTAGAAAAATTATTAAGAATGTTAATCAAATAACTTATATTTTTTAACAAAAATGGATTCGAACTTCTTGAATCCATTTTTGTTTTACTAAAGTTTTATTTAATTGTACATTCCATGTTGACTCATATAATTATAAATTTGTTCACCATGTTCTTGCTCTTCTTTTTGAATATGATTTAATACTTGCCTCATATTTTTATCTCTAAATTCAAATATAGAAGTATTATAAGTAGATGATATATACTTTTCAGTAGATAATGAATCTTGACATAAGATTTTATCATTATTTATATCATTTTGAGTTAATTGAGAAGTAGCACTATTCATATTTTGAATAGGACTTTGGTTAGTAGATTGATTTTGCATTCCACTTTGTCCTTGATTTTGTTGTCCTTGCCCTACACTAGGAACTGTACCATTTAACATTTGATTAATAGAATTCAAATGTTGTTGTTCATTTTGAGCTAAAGTAGTAAATAAATTTTTTAGTTCTGCATCGCAAGCTTTTTGAGAATACCTATTATATTTTTCAATACATAATTCTTCATGACTTTTTTCATCTTGCAATAACATTTTTTCTTTCATACTTAGATTTACCATAAAAACACCTCCAAGTATAGTTTTACTAAAAAGTAAAATATTATTCATTTTGTTAGTAATATTTTTACTAAAGAATTTACTTTTATGTTAAAATATTATTAAAAATTAAATACCAAAGTAGGTGTAAAATATAATGAAAAAAAACTTAAAGGAAAAAATAGATAACTTTTTAAAAGAAAATAAAATCAATATAACAGGTGGAACAATAAAAACCGAAGAAGAATTATCAGAAGTTTTAAATAATATTGCAATGAGTGATTTTAAAAAAGGAAAATTTCAAAAATCATTATACTTTGTTGAAAAAGCAATAGAGTTTAATCCTAAAAATTATTATGCACTTTTTATAAAGGGTACTATTTATAGAGCTTCAAGAAATTTTGATGAAGCAATTAAATGTTTTGAAAAATATTATGAACTTAGTAAAGATTCAACAAGTATTATGTATATAGGATTTTCTTATGCAGAATTAGGTGATACTGACAAGGCATTAGATTATTTTAGAAAAGGCGAACAAAGATTTTCAGATGAAGAAAAAAATAATTATAGAATGTTAATGTGTGCAGTATATGAATGTATAGGAAATATATATATGAACAGAGAAAATGTTCTAGAATTTAAAGAATGTGATAAACTAAGCCTTAATTATAAATTAGCTATTAAATATTACAAGATGTCAATTAAAATAGATAAAAATAATCACTTGTTACTTAATAAATTGGCGGCTTGTTATCATCATCTTGATGATGAAAAAAGGGCTTTATATTGTTATGAATTAGCTTCTAAAGTTGCACCAGAAATAAAAGAATATAAAGGGGCTATTGAAGAGATGAGGGAACAAGGAATTGTTTCTGAAACTATAGAGTTTTAGTTATAGAAAAAATAATTTTATTTGAATTTCATTAAAAGACTTATGAGTAAACACATCTATTTGTTTACTCATAAGTCTTTAATCATAAATAGAAGTATTTAACTATTATAAATGATTGTAAGGGTCAAAAATTCGACGCATAGCAATTATAATTCCATAATGATAAAATAAACCCAATAGAAGTGGAAAATGCTTCTGTTGGGTTTGAAAATTTAATATTATATTTAGTAGTAGTTATTTACCAACCTTAATGCGCAACACGTCGGGAAGAGCCTTTGACCAAGGCATATAATTATTTAAAGTTTCTTTTTCTTTAGACTCTGTATTAGCTAACATATCAAATAAATATACTAAATATTTTTCTACTATTAAACCGTTGGCTTTAGCGGTTTCAATTATGCTATAAATTAAAGCACTTGATTTTGCACCTTTTGCTGTATTTGAGAAAAGCCAGTTTTTTCTACCAATAACAAATGGTTTTATTGCTCTTTCAGCTCCATTATTATCTATTTCTAAAGATCCGTCTTCTAAAAGTGTTTTCATATCAGATAGAAGCTTTCTAGTATAGTCAAGAGCTTTACCTAACGGACTTTTTGGAAGAGCATTTTTTATTTCTCTCTCCACATATTCTTGAAATTCATTAAGAATTGGCGCTGACTTTTTAAGCCTTATTTTATATCGTTTTTTATAGTAATCTTCGTCCTTGCTATAAGTTTCCCTTAAGTCTTTTTCTATTTTATAAAGTTTTTCACAATAATTAAACCCTATTATAGCACGTGATTTTTTTAGGGCTTCTTCATCTAAGTTTACTATTATTTCATGATATTTTCTTCGGATATGAGCTAGGCAATATAATCGTTTCACATTTTCGACTCTATTATATCCGGTATACCCATCTGTTTGAAGATATCCTGAAAATCCTTTCAAAAATTCTTTAGGACAAGAGCTAGATCTTGTATTCTGATAGTCATATAAAATAATTGGATCTTTTAAAGCTCCAGATTTATATAACCACATATATTTCTTGGACTTTGAATCCTTACCGCTATCATTAATAACCTGAACGGTAGTCTCATCAGCTTGTATATAATTTTTCTTTAAAAGTTGTTCTTTCATAATATCATATACAACTTGAAGTTCAGTAGCACTATTCATTATCCAATTAGATAATGTTTGTCTTGAAAGATTTGCACCTAGCATCTTAAAGTAGGTTTCTAATCTATATAAAGGCATTGCATGCTGATACTTCATATTTATGACATGAGCTACTAATTCATTTGATGCCATACTTTTATAAAATATAGTATTAGGTAATTTTGTTGAAATTATGTTTGCAACACCTGCTTCCGCTTCGCAAGATTTGCAAGCATAACTATATGTAATATGTTCTTCTATATAAAGTTTTGCTGGTATGTATTTTAATACTTCCTTTGATTTACGTCCAATAACAACTAAAGAATTATTACATTTGCTGCATATTGCTTCATTTTCTTCAAGCTTATGTTCAACAATGATTCTTTCTAAATTTGCTAAATTATCTTTCTTGCCAATGTGTTTAGATGACTTAGTTCTTGTATAAGCAATTTCCTCCATTGTTGGCTCAGCCATTTTAAAGTCACAGTTATTTTCAGCATCGTCAAAAAGAGACATTTGATTAGAATCTACCTGTTCACTAGATTTTCCAAATATCTTTCTATTTTTATTAAGAATTTGACCTTTCAAAAATGCTAATTCAGTTTTAAGATTTTGAATTTCTGAATCTTTTAACTCAATTTCTCTTTCCATTTTCGAAATCAATAACTGTGTTTTTTCATCAAGTTGATTGTTTAAATTTAAGCCATCCATTTTGTTACCTCTCAACAATTTTTATAGGTATATTATACCATAAAACCCTTGATTTTAGAAGAGCTTGCTCACTTTTAAATCAAGAGTTTCTATTTGTAATTTCAAATGTTTTAGTAACAATTTTTTTCTTTTATAGGCTTAAATTTTGATGTAGTTCTAACTTCATATCCTTTAAGTAGCCAACTTAATTCTTCTTTATTTACTTTCATTGCTTCTTCTTTAGTCATAGGCCATTTCAACCTATTATTTTCAAGTCTATGATAATATAGCCAAAAACCTTCATCAAAATGTAATATTTTTAATCTATTCATCGACCTGTTACAGAAGACAAATAGAGCTTTTTCAAAGGGATCTAACTTTAACTGTGTTTGAACGATCATAACTAAACCATCTATACTTTTTCGTAAATCTGTTATACCACAAGCTAAATATACAGTATCTACTTTATCTATATTAAGCATGTTTTACTAAATTCCCTAAGTATATTTGATAACAAAGCTATTTCATTAGCCGGTATAAATATTTTAGCTTTGCCAATTTCTATCTTAATCTCAGTAGCTGATTTAATATTATTAGTTACTGTTAATATATTTGTATTATTGTTTTCTAAAGCTATAGCTTGAAATGTCGTATTATTCTCTTTCTCAAATTTCTTTCTGTAATAGTAAAACTGACTTCTACTAATACTATTTTCTTTACAGAAACTATCTAACGTCCCTTCGTAAGAAGAAAACTTCTCTACAAGTTCTCTCCATTTCACATCTGTTCCTTTTTTAACCATAACAATTCCTCCTTGTTATATTTTAATGCAATTTTAACAAGAAGGTTTGGTATTATCTAGACAGTAATTTTTTTACGCTTACAAATGATTTTGTAATACTAATCTAAAGTAATACTCAAAAAAATAAAAGAAGAATCATTATAACTAAGTTAATTAATTTTAATAATCAGCAAATAAAATGGAAAATCAAATTCCAAATAATAATTATTGAGGATTTTTTATTTTATACATATCAATCTATATTAAGTGGAATACTTAGTATATACTAATTTTTTAGGAGTGATATTCATGGAAGAAAATCCAATGTTTTGTTATCAGTGTGAGCAAACAGCAGGGGGGAAAGGCTGTACTAAGATGGGAGTATGCGGTAAAACGCCTGAAGTAGCAAATCTTCAAGATTTACTTATATATCAGTGCAAAGGTATAAGCATTTATGCAATGGAACTTATAGAAAATGGAGAAAACATAGATAAGAGTATTGTTAGTTTTGTAGAAAATTCATTATTTACAACACTTACTAATGTTAACTTTGATGCAGAAGTTCATGTAGAAATGCTTAAAGAATCTCAAAAAATTAAAGAAGAATTGAGAGATAAAGTAGGAAATAATAAGGAATATTCAGAAGAAGCAACTTATAACTTAAGTGATACTAAGGAAGAAATGCTGAAGGATTCTAAAAGAGCAGGAATAATGTTTAATCAAACTATAGATGCAGATATAAGATCACTTAGGCAAACAATTATTTATGGTTTAAAAGGTATAAGTGCTTATGGACATCAAGCTAGATTTTTAGGATATTGTGATGACCAGGTAGATAACTTTTACTTTAGAGGGTTAGAATGTACAACAAATGATAATTTAAGCGTTGAAGAACTGATTAGAATGACTATGAGAACTGGAGATATGAGTGTAGCAGTAATGAAGAAATTAGATGAGGCTAATACTGAAACTTATAAGAATCCAACGCCACATAAGGTAAACGTACATATTAAAAAAGGTCCTTTTATAATTGTATCTGGCCATGATTTAAGAGATTTAGAGATGTTACTTAAGCAAACAGAAGGAAAAGGAATTAATATATATACTCATGGAGAAATGATACCTAGTCATGGATATCCAGAATTAAAAAAATATAAGCATCTTGTAGGTAATTATGGAGGGGCTTGGCAAGATCAACAAAAAGAATTTGATGGAATTCCTGGATGTATTCTTATGACCACAAATTGTCTTATGAGACCTAGAGAAACATACAAAGATAGAATATTTACAACAAGTGTAGTTGGTTGGGATGGAGTTGAATATATAAAAGCAGATAAGAATGGGTATAAAGATTTTACTCCTATAATTGAAAAAGCATTAGAACTTGGTGGATTTAAGGAATCAGAAAAGCCACGTGAAATATTAGTAGGTTTTGGACATCATGCCACTTTAAGTAATGCAGAAACAATAGTAAATGCAGTTAAGGAAGGAAAGATTAGACACTTCTTTTTAGTAGGTGGATGTGATGGTGCTAAACCGGGGCGAAATTATTATACAGAATTTGCGGAGAAAGTTCCAAAAGATTGTATAATACTTACTCTTGCATGTGGTAAATATAGATTTAATAAACTAGAATTTGGAGAGGTTGCTGGAATACCAAGACTATTAGATGTTGGTCAATGTAATGATGCATATTCTGCAGTTAGAATTGCAACAGCACTTGCTGATGCTTTTGATACAGATGTTAATGGATTACCATTATCAATAATTTTGTCTTGGTATGAACAAAAAGCTGTTGCTGATCTTTTGGCATTGCTTTCATTAGGAATAAAAGGGATGTTTATAGGTCCAACTTTACCAGCCTTTATTAGTCCTAATGTACTTCAATATTTAGTTGATACATTTAATTTACAATTAATAAGTGAGCCAGACGATGATTTAAAGACTTGTTTACAACAAGGAATATCATTGTAAAGTATTTATTTGTGAAAAGGTGTGTTTAATATTAAGATTATAATTGAAGCAATTTCACAATTTTTTTATTAAATAGAGAGTGAGAATTTAAAATAAAGATTTTTAAATAGAATATTATTAAAATAAATATATTTTTAAAAAGGTATACTGGAGTTTTCAGGATACCTTTTTATTTTTCAATTAATGTATATAATTTACGATATATTGAAAAAAATGAAAATACTATTTAAATTAATGTTAATTAATGTTATAATACGGACAGGCGTTTATAAGAAATTTCAACAAATATTGATATAAATAGATATTGATGTAAAAAAAATCACTAAAATGTACTTAATGTACTTATAGTTAAGTTCATAGGAATTATAAAATTAGTTTTTTATTTATATATAAAAATTATATTGAATTTGTTGATCGGGGAGGCTTTAACTTGCTGAAAGAAGAAATAAAAGGAATTAATAAAAAACTAATATTAATTATATTAATAAATTTAATTAGTTTTTATTTAATTTTTAAATTAAATATTGTTATTGCTAATAATATTAATTTAAATGAGTTAACACTTGTTAAAGATATAAAAGGAATAAATTATATAATAGGTTTTATATCGATCTTTTGTTGTTTTTTATATTATTATTTGTATGAAGATGATTATTTTTATATGCTTTCATTAAATTATATATCCATATATTCAGAATTTATATTTGTTGAATTTTTTATTAAACATGCAGATATAATAGGACTTATGCATTCAAATTCCGTTTTTATAGGTTTAACATCTATTTTTAGAAGTATATTATTATATTTAACTATATTTAATAAAAATAAAATTACTAAATTACTATGCGAAAATAGATTTGTTGGAATAGTTTTTGTATTAATTATTAATGCTATATGTATAATTACAGATTTAAATATAACAGAAAATTATCATTATATAAGTAATATAAATATTCTTTTTTTAATCAAACAAGTAATAAATTTAGTAACTTATTCACTAATTTTGGAGGTTTATGTTAAGTATTTTAAAGAAAGAAAATTTAATTATTTTATAACATTTGTTAGTTTAAGTGTTATGTTTTTAAGCAGAGTACTTTTGGTAGAAAATTTATATACAGATATAAATAGAATGTATGCTCTAAACAGATGTTTATTAGCTTTGGGGTTTTTTATAATAATAATAAGTTTATTTTTAGAAATAATAACTAAGTCTAAGGAAAATAGAAAATTAAGTTATGAGGTTGTTAGCCAAAAAAATGAAATGGATAAATTAAAAGAAGAAGAAGAAATGCGAACACAGTTCTTTGCAAATATTTCTCATGAGCTTAGAACTCCTCTTAATATAATTATATCATCTTTTCAGTTATTAAAAATGTATGATTATAATGAAGAGGAATTTCTAAAATATTATAGCAAATATAAGAATACAATTTCGCAAAACTGTTCTAGAATGCTAAGATTAATAAATAATATTATAGATGTTACTAAGTTTGATGCAGGTTGTTTTAAAATGAACTTTGTTAATTGTGAAATTATAAGTTTGGTGGAAAATGTTACTTTGTCAATAGCAGAATATGAAAAAGCAAAAAAAAGAAATGTAATTTTTGATACAGATTGCGAATTTCTTCAAATGAAATGTGATCCTGAGAATTTAGAGAGGGCTATTCTAAATTTGCTTTCTAATGCCATTAAATTTACTAGTGATAACGGAAATATATATGTAAAAATTGAAAGTAAAAATAATAATTATTTAAGTATAATTATAAAAGATGATGGTATAGGTATTCCTAAAAAATTTAGAAAAAGTATTTTCGAAAGATTTGTTCAAGTAGATAAATCTTTTAGAAGAAATGCTGAAGGTAGTGGAATAGGATTATCTTTAGTAAAATACATAGTAGATTCTCATGATGGAGAGATTTATCTAAAGGATAATAATGAAAAAGGTTGTGAATTTGTAATAAATTTACCTAAAATAAAGTTAAATAAAAAAATGGATAACTTTGAATATAATTTACATAAAAAAGATGAAATTGATAGTAAAATACTTATTGAATTTTCAGATATTAAATGATAAGGAGCTGTCTCAAAGCAGCTCCTTTATAACATAGTACTAGAATTTTTATGATTAAAATTTATTGAGGTTATTATTTATTTTAAGTCAGTTACTTATGATTTAGATGATATATTATTTTTTAATATAGAAATACCTTGTGTCATAGTTCCCATTGGGCAATATACGCACCATGAATTTGGTTTAAAAAGTACCATTGTAATAACACCTAATATGGTAGAAGTAAGCATAATACTATAAAAACCAAAAGAAAATTGAGCTATCCAAGGTGTAATATTTGTTAAATCATTAAAGTTCCAAGGAAGTTTAAATGTCCACAAAATAGTTATAACTTCATTTAAAGAATTAACACCTTGAAAAACTAAATATGTATTAAAAATCATACTTAAAAACATGGCTAAAAAGAATGTTAGAAATCCATATCTAAAATACTTAGTTTTCATCCATTTAGGAATTGATTTATTTCTTGAAAGTTTAAGTTTATTTCCAAGTAATGATAATAACTGACCACGACCACAGTAAGTATTGCAATAAGCTTTCCCACCACCTGATATTGATATTATCAAAGGCACCAAGAAACATATTAAACCAAGCCAAGCAAATAAAATATTAAAAGCACCTAATATTAAATAAGCTGAAGATGCAATCCATAAATATTCATACCATTTTTTTTTCTTTAAGTTATTTTTTTTCATAATTTCCTCCTAAACTTCCTGTTTCATTTCTATTACTGATGCTGGGCAAACCATTGAGCATTTAGTGCATCCAACACATTTATTTAAATCAATCTTTGCATACATTCCTTTATTTATTGATATGGCTTTAACTGGACAATTCTTTGCACATATTCCACAAGCAACACAATATTTTGTATCAACATGGGCTTTTTTTCTTACTAAATTTTTTTTCATGATTTAAACTCTCCTTATTATTTTTAGTTAAAACACTATATTTGTTTATGTGATAATTATAATAAAAAATTATAAACTAGTTTGTGATTTTGTCACAATTTCTTTATTCAAGACTTTAAGTATATAAATTTTTAAATAAAGAAAAATATATTAATGATTGGAATAATATAAAAACTAACTTTACTAATATACAGTAAGTTAAAATGTTTTTATTAACTTTTATTATTACAAATAAGTTTTATATTTATGTGATAAAGTCACAGAAGATATTAATGCTATTGTGGTATAAATTAAATATAAGAAATATTTAATTATTTTTAAATAAATATAATAAGTAAGTATTAGAAAATTATTTATAGATATTTTTATATTAAAATGTTGAAGTAAGGAGAGATAATATGTCTAAAAAAGTTATTATTGTTGGTGGAGTTGCAGGTGGAGCATCTACTGCAGCAAGACTTAGAAGATTAGACGAAAGTTTGGAAATAGTTATGTTTGAAAAAGGTGAATATATATCATTTGCTAATTGTGGTCTTCCTTATTATATAGGAGGAACTATTAATGATAGAGAAAAACTTATAGTTCAAACTGTAGAAGAAATGAGTAAAAAATTTAATTTAGATATAAGAAATTTAAGTGAAGTTATAAAAATAGACAAAGAAAATAAAAAAGTTAGGGTAAAAGATTACAGAGAAAATAAAGTTTATGAAGAAGATTATGATGTCTTAGTATTATCTCCAGGAGCAAGTCCTTTAAAACCTAAAATATCAGGAATTGATGGGTGTGACAATTTATTTACACTTAGAAATATACCAGATACAGATAAAATAAAGGGATTTGTAGATAAGAAAAATCCTAAAAAAGCAGTTGTGATAGGTGGAGGGTTTATAGGACTTGAAATGGCTGAAAATCTAAAAGAAAGAGGTATTGATGTAACTTTAGTAGAAGCTAGTGATCAGGTAATGGCTCCAATTGATATAGAAATGGCTAGTATAGTACATGATCATTTAATTGATAAAAATGTAGAATTAATATTAAAAGATGGAGTAGAATCTTTTGAAAATCAAGGTAAGAAAATCGTTTTAAAAAGTGGAAGAAAAATTGATACTGATATGATAATTTTATCAATTGGTGTTAAACCAGAGACTGAAATAGCTAAAGAGGCAGGTATTAAATTAAATGAAAGAGGCGCTATTATAGTTGATAAATATATGAAAACCTCTGATTCAAATATTTTTGCATTAGGAGATGCTGTTGAGGTTATAGACTTTGTAAATAAAAAACCTACAATGATTCCTCTTGCTTGGCCTGCAAACCGTCAAGGTAGATTAGTAGCTAATAATATAATTGGAAAAAATGAAGAGTATAAAGGAACGCTTGGATCATCAGTTGCTAAGGTATTTGATTATACTGTAGCTTCAACTGGAAATAATGAAAAAATATTAAAGAAGTTAGAAATTAAATATGAAGCAATTCATATACATCCAGGTTCTAGTGCAGGATATTATCCAGGATCTTTTCCAATAGCAATTAAGATGTTATTTAGTCCAGATGATGGAAAGATATTTGGAGCACAAGCTGTAGGAATTAATGGTGTTGAAAAACGTATGGATGTATTAGCTACAGCGATTAAAGGTAATTTTACTGTTTTTGATTTACAAGACATTGAAGTTTGTTATGCGCCACCATATAATTCAGCAAAAGACCCAGTTAATATGCTAGGGTATTATGCATCAAATATTATAGATGGAATAGTAGATACAGTACAATGGAGTGAAATTAATAATATAGATAAAAATAATTCTATAATTTTAGATGTAAGAGAAGAATTTGAATTGATTACTGGAAAATTTGATAATTCTATAAATATTCCTCTAGGACAATTAAGAGATAGGTTAAATGAAATACCAAAGGATAAAAATATATATGTTACATGTCAAGTTGGATTACGTGGATATATAGCCTGTAGAATTTTAAAACAGTATGGAATAAATTGCATTAATATAGATGGTGGTCTAAAGACTTATATGTATGTAAAGAGGGCAGAAGAGAGCATTAAAAATCAATATGAAAAAGTTAATGAAATAGAAGAAGAGGTAGCAGCTATGAGTTTAGAAGATTTAGATATAACTGAGATAAATGCAAAAGTAACTTTAGATGCTTGTGGACTTCAATGTCCTGGACCTATAAGAAGAGTATTTGAAGAAATTAATAAAATGGAAGAAGGACAAATATTAGAAGCTAAAGCAAGTGATGTTGGATTTAGTAAAGATATAAAAGCATGGTGTGAAAAAACTAATAATACTTTACTTAAGTCAGAATTTGATAAGAGCAAAAATGCTTTTGTAGCATATATACAAAAAGGAACGAAAAAAGATAAAGAAATATTTTCAAGTTCAGCTGTAGACAAAAATGGAGCAACTTTAGTAGTGTTTAGTGGAGAATTTGATAAAGCTATAGCTTCATTTATAATAGCTACAGGAGCAGCTTCTATGGGAAAAGAAGTTACTATGTTTTTTACTTTCTGGGGACTTAATATACTAAAAAGAAAAGATAAGCCTAGAGTAAATAAGGATACTATGGAGAAGATGTTTGATATTATGTTACCAGGTCATCCTGAAAAATTACCATTATCTAAAATGAATATGATGGGAATGGGACCTGCAATGATAAAACAAATAATGAAAAAACACAATGTAGATGATCTAGAAAGTTTAATAACTAATGCAATAAATATGGGAGTTAAAGTGGTTGCGTGTGCTATGAGTATGGATCTTATGGGAATAAAGAAAGATGAATTTATTGATGGAGTAGAAATTGGTGGAGTTGCATCTTATCTAGGTGCTACTGAAGATTCAGGATTAAATTTATTTATATAAATTATAAAAGAGTTATATTTAGGTGTTTTTTAAATATAGCTCTTTAATTATATATAGAAATTATGAAACCTTCTGATATTTACAAAAAATCTATGTAAGGTTTAAGAAAGAATAAAAAAAGATTATGAACTAACACAAAAATTAAATAGATAATCTAACAAAGCAGTTTAGAATTTTTTATTTTAAGCTGCTTTGTTAGTTAAAAATAGTTTTTAATAAATTGCTGCTTTATAACAAAAAATATAGATAATCTATGATTATAAGTTATAATAAAAATTAATATAGAATATATTCAAAAGTTAAATATAAGAATCAAATAAAATTATTGAAATTTTATAATAATAAATAAAAAAACAGATATTGGGAGAGTGTGATTTGTAATGAAGGAAACATTAGAAAGAATAAAGAAATTTAGAAATGATAGAGAATGGGCTCAATTTCATACACCGGCCAATCTTTCAAAAGCTATTTCAATAGAAGCAGGTGAACTTTTAGAAAATTTTCTTTGGGATGAAGAAAACTATGATAAAGAACATGTTATTGAAGAATTAGCAGATGTTATGATTTATTGTATACATATGAGTGACTGCTTGAATGTAGATTTAATAGAAGTAATAAACAAAAAAATGGATAAAAATGAGCTGAAATATCCAGTAGAAAAATGTAAAGGAAGTAGTAAAAAGTATACAGAATTATGATTAGTATATTTTTTAATATTAAATATAAAAATATAAAAAGAAATAAGTTTAGTATAATTAATATATAAAACTAATATTAGTACAAAATATTTATGCAAAGAAGGGTTAAGAAAATGAAAAGTATACTTTGTTATGGAGATTCTAATACATATGGATATAATCCAGAAAACAAAATGAGATATGCTTATGAAGAACGTTGGCCTATTATAATGAAAAAAATATTAGGTGAAGATTATTATATTATTGAAGAAGGACTTAATAGTCGTACAACTGCTTTAGATGATCCATATTATGATGATATAAAAAATGGAAAAACTTATTTAAGCACATGCATTAAATCACATTATCCAGTAGATTTAATTATTATAATGCTTGGTACCAATGATTTAAAAGCAAGATTTTCTACTACACCTGCAGATGTGGCTAAAGGAATAGAGTGTCTTGTTAAAATAGCACTTAATGTAACAAAAGAAAAAAGTATAAATGGTATTTCTTCAAAAGTTTTAGTAGTTTCTCCAATACATGTTGGTGAAAATATTGAAATTTCTGAATGTGGAGAAGAATTTGGATACAAGAGGAGTCATGAATTATCTAAACAGTTAGCGGATAAATATAAGAAAGTAGCAGAGAACTTGGATGTAGATTTTATAGATGCATCTTTATTTATAGAGCCATCACAAATAGATTCTTTGCATCTTTCAAAGGAAGGTCATAAATTACTCGGAAAAGCTTTAGCAAAATGTTGTATTGATATATTATAAATTTTAAATTCGTCTTTAAAAAGTGTATGTGATATTTGTTACATACACTTTTTAATTTACTTTTTTATAGTAAAAATATAGTGAAAAAGTATGTATTTATAAAAAAGTAATTAATCTAAATTTTACAAATTAGTAATAAGCTTTATTTGCATATAAAAGTGTTTAAGTATTTATAATTTAAAAATTATTTTCTAAAAATGATTTAGTTTTAGAATAATAAGAAATTCTCAAGAATAAAATAGGTATTAAGTAAATTTATCATAAAAATTCATTTAGTTGTATAAAAAATTATTTCAAAATCCAGTTTTATAGAATACGTATACAAGCCTAAAATTCAGATATTATTTTAATATAAATATTAAAAAATAATAAAAGTAAGGGGAAAGTTATGTCAGAAAAGAAAGATAAAAAGATTATGTGGTATACTCTAGCATTTATGGCATTCTCTGCAGTGTGGGGATTTGGAAATGTTATAAACGGATTCTCTGAATATGAGGGTCTTAAAGCTATTGTATCATGGGTTATAATTTTTACTATTTATTTCATACCATATGCTCTAATGGTAGGGGAACTAGGATCAGCATTTAAAGATTATGGTGGAGGAGTTAGTTCATGGATTAATGAAACAATAGGACCTAAACTTGCATATTATGCTGGATGGACTTATTGGGTAGTTCATATGCCTTATATTTCACAAAAACCATCAGGTTTTATAATTGCTTCAAGTTGGGCAATTTTTCAGGATAATAGAATTAGTGCACTGAATCCTAAAATATTGCAATTATTTTGTTTGATAGTTTTCTTAGCTGGTATGTATATTGCATCTAAAGGTTTAAATCCATTAAAGAAATTATCAACACTTGCTGGAACAGCTATGTTTGTAATGTCAATATTATTTATAATTTTAATGGTAGCGGCACCAGCTATTACTGATGCAAAATTAATTTCTATTGATTGGTCTTTAAAAACGTTTATCCCAACCTTTGATTTGAAATTTTTCACTAATTTAGCTATATTAGTATTTGCTGTTGGTGGATGTGAAAAAATTTCACCATATGTTAATGAGATGAAAGATCCAGCAAAAGGTTTTTCAAAAGGTATGATTGTACTTGCTATTATGGTAGCAGTATGTGCAATTTTAGGAACTATTTCACTTGGAATGATGTTTGATTCAAACAATGTACCAAAAGACTTAATGACAAATGGTGCGTATTATGCATTTCAAAAGTTAGGGGAATATTATCATTTAGGAAATTTATTTGTAATTATATATGCTATAACAAATATTATTTCACAATTTGCTGTATTAATAATATCAATAGATGCACCATTACGTATGTTGCTTGATAGTGCAGATAAGAATTTTATCCCTGAGAAAATGTTTATAAAAAACAAAAACGGAGCTTACAAAAATGGTCACAAATTAATATTAGTAATAGTATCAATATTAATAATAGTTCCAGCAATTGGAATAAAAAATGTAGATGATTTAGTTAAGTGGTTGGTAAAGTTAAATGCAGTTTGTATGCCACTTCGTTATTTATGGGTATTTATTGCTTATATTGCATTAAAGAAAGCTGGCTCTAAGTTTAAAAGAGAGTATTATTTTGTAAAAAATGATATTTGGGGTATAATTTTAGGTGCATGGTGCCTAACATTTACTGCTTTATCATGCATTGGAGGTATGTATTCCACAGACATATTTAAATTAGTTCTTAATATAATAACTCCATTTGTATTAGTAGGGTTAGGTCTTATATTACCTTGGATTGCTAAAAAAAATAATAAGAAAGAGTTGTCATAAAAAATGAGGTGATATCAAATTTATTTTGATACCACCTCATTAACTATAATAAATATAGCATATGTTTTATTATAGTTAATTTTTTAGTATATCTATTAATGTATTATAAGAAAAGTCTACTATTTCACCACAACTAATTTTATTAGCTTTTAAGTCTCTACATATATCAGTAGAGTATTTTTCTTTTATTTTTGTTATAAATTCTTTAGAATAATCTCTAGCAATATTAACTTCTGTATTATTGTGTCGTCCTTTTAAAAATCCTATAATTACAATACCTGCATTTATGGCTCCACAAAGACTTCCAATACCAGCACCACCTCCCATACAACTACCTAATCCAAGTGGTATGCTTTGGTTATGTTCCTCATTATAAAATTTAATTAATGATTCAGCACAATTGTAACCTTCACTAAGATACTTTGATGCACATGTCATTTGAATTATTCCCCCTTAAAATTTTATATACATTGATATTATCATATTATTTTATAATTAAAAATGTTTTTATTACAAATAATAGTTTGATTGGGAGTTAAAACTAATAATTTTTAAATTATGTTAGATATCTTATAAGTTTATATATTATAAATTTAATGTTTTGGAGAGGATTATTAATTTCATAATATTAAGTGTGTTTATCAAGATTTATGAATATTAGGTTATTAAAACCTTTATTTATTTTGATAATAAATATAATTTATACAGAAATAATACATAAAATCAAGAAAAACTACAGTTTAAAATAAATTTTTCATTTATAATAAAAATAAATTTCTCTATATAAGTCATATATGGTAAAATAAGTTATGGGTAATTATTATAATTTAATTGTAAAGTAGGAGAGGGAATATGGTTAAAAGACAGGGTAAAGGAAAACGAGAATATACAATAGAAGATTTAGAAAAATTATTAGATAGTCTTCCATATAGAATATGGATTAAAGATGAAGAGGGTAGATATAAGTATACTAATAGACTAGCAAATGAGACACTAGAGTTAGAAGATAAAAATTTTTTTATGGAACAAACTTTAAATGTTAAAGATAAAGAAATATCAGATAATGAAAGAAAGATATTAGAGGACAAGATAATGTCTTTTTCTAAACGTGATAAAATTGATGAAGAAGAAGCAAGTCTCGAAACATATACAGTACCACTTATAAGTAGTAATAATACTAATTTAATAGGTGGATTTGTAAGAGAAATTACAAAAAATAAAACATTAGAATTTATAGAACAAGATAATTCAATAAATATTTACAATAAACACAAATATGATGAATTAAAAAATAAAGAAAGATTAAAACAAATAATAAGTGATTTTAAAAAGTTAATAGATGCACAGGGGATAAGCGTATATATATATAATTCACAAAAAGATATTTTTGAAAACTATGTAAAAAGTGGATTTATAAATAATTTTAAAGAAATAATTTTAAAGAACAGTATTAATAATACTACTTTTAATAAATTTTATTGTATCAGATGTGAAAATGAATTAGTAGGATTGCTAAATATACAATATAGTGAGGAAGATAAGTGTAAATATAAAAATGAAGATTATATAAAATCAATTTGTGATATTATAGGAATAATTATTGATAATAAGTGTTTATATTCAACATTAAAGAAAGAACTTAGTAAGCGTATGGAGAGTGAAAAAGAATTAGAAATGTTTTTAGAAACAGCTACAGATTTATGTGGAATAGTTAGTGATGATGGCCATTTTGTAAAAGTAACTAACAATTGGACAGAGGTATTAGGTTGGTCAAGAAAAGAACTTATGAATATGAAATGTACTGATTTAGTACATAAAGATGATTTACCTAAAGTTTATGACCTGATAACTTTAGCTTATGAATATAATCAATGGAAATATGTTGGATTTATAGATAGATGTCTTTGTAAGAATGGAGAATATAAAACAATTGAATGGAACTCTAGTTATATAAATGGAGGAAAAACAATTATAATTACAGGGAAGGATATAACAAATTATAATAAATTAGAATTAGAAAATAAACGTTTAGAAAACGCAATTGAATTAGAAAGTTTAAAAACTCAATTTTTTTGCAAATTTATCTCATGAATTTAAAACACCGTTAAATATAATTTTAACAACTGCACAACTTATGGAATCTTATATTAAAAATTTTAATGATATACTAGGAAAACAAAATATGAGTAAATATGTAAAAGGTTTAAAACAAAATTCGTACAGACTATTAAAGCTTGTAAATAATTTAATAGATATAACTAAGATAGATGGTGGTCATTACAAAGTTAATATGGTAAATAAAAATATAGTCAATGTTGTTGAAGATATTGTATTATCTGTAGCAGAGTATACTAAAAATAAAGAGCGAGATATAATATTTGATACTGATGAAGAAGAAATAATTTTAGCTTGTGACCCAGAAAAAATAGAAAGAATAATTTTAAATCTTGTGTCTAATGCATTAAAATATACAGAAAAAAATGGCATTATAAAAGTAACTATCTCTACTGATTTAGATAATAATAAAGTGATAATATCAGTAAAGGATAATGGGATAGGAATACCAAAAGAGTATAAAGAAAAAATATTTGAAAGGTTTAAACAAGTAGAAAAATCCTCACATAAAAATTATGAGGGAAGTGGAATTGGATTATCTTTAGTAAAATCAATTGTTGAGATGCATTCAGGTAATATATGGATAAGCAGTCAACAACAAAAGGGAACAGAAGTTGTTTTTACATTACCTATAAGAAGAATAGATGAAAAAAAATCAAGCGAATATAATACTAAAAAAATTTCTTCTAAAATAGAAGTATTTGATATAGAATTTTCTGATATTTATTCTGTATAGTTATATATATATTATAAAGTGACATTTTATAAAGAAGATATCTAAACATTTTAGTTATATAATTTTTATAGAGGAAAATATTGATAATGGAATGTTATATTATAAATAAAAAATATAGTTTAGATAACTTAAAAATTTAAGGTTATTATAAATAAAAAGAATACAAGAAATAACACTGATATTTCTTGTATTCTTTTTATTTAACATGCGTAGCATCTACAATTTAGTTTGTTTTGAGATATAAGATTAAAATAATCATAACCGTGAATCCAATAACTAAGAAGTTCTGGTTTATAATCTAAAAGATGTTTTAAAAAATCATCAAATAAATTTAATTTCACTAGAATTTTTATAATATTTTTAGGATAAGGTGTAAACTTACTATAAGGATTTCTAGGATCTATAACTTTGATTTTACAGTTTTCATCTACAAATATATGTGCATTTCGAATATTTAATCTTTTGAATTTTAAGATTTTAAAATCTTCAATTAAATCTATAATTTCAATAGATAAAGAATAGCTTAATCCATTTTTACATAAAAACTCATAAAGATTATCTCCGTCTACGAATTCACGTAATACCATATTTTCAGCTATAAATAGTAGATTGGGAAAGAATTTGCTGTTTTTAGTTTTTTCAAGAATTTCTGCTTCTTTTTTTGCCTTCTTTTTATTATAAAATATTTTTAAGGCAAATCCTTCTGGAGTTAAATAAACTTTTCCTTCATGACCTTTACCTAAAAATTCACATTGTTTAACATTTAGAAGGTATCTCATTTTATCACTACAATATATTGATTTATAATATTATATGACTATATTGTTTTGTTGATACGATTATTAGATGTTTTACTAATTTACAAAGTAAAAAGAACATTTATTATGTTTAAATTAACAAAATAAATATTTAAGAATTAAATTAATAATTGAATAGTATATATTTATATAATCAATGAAATTTTTTAAATTTAAAAATATAGTATTTTTTTATAGTGTATAATAAAATTAAGTTAGATTTACATGAATTTAAAAGTAAATTTATAATAATGGGGGATAAAATATTGAATCAAGTAATAACAATAAAGGAAATTATAGATAACTATAAGAATGCTGATATAGATTTTGAAAATTTAAGCTTAGATAAATTAAAAAAATATGCAGAAAGAGAGAATAAGAAAGCGCAGAATGTTTTAGGAGATAAATATTATAATGGGGATGAAGTTAAGCAAAATTTTCAAGAAGCTATTAAGTGGTATACAAAATCTGCAAATCAAGGATATGATGTAGCACAGTATAATTTAGCCGATATGTATTATTGCGGTAATGGAGTAAAACAAAGTTATGAAAAAGCTATAGAATATTTTAAGTATTCAGCAAAACAAGGAAATTCAGATGCACAATGCAATTTAGCATGTATGTATGAGGATGGTTTAGGAATTGAAACAAATTATGAACAGGCTATAAAGTGGTATGAGAAAGCAGCATTACAAGATGATTTTTATGCTCAATATAATTTAGGAAATTTATATATGTATGGAAAAGGGGTAGGAGTAGATTATAAAGAAGCATTCAATTGGCATATGAGAGCATCAATTTTAGGTTATACGAAATCTCAAAATACATTAGGTTATATGTATGAACATGGATTAGGAATAGGGAAAAATTATAAAGAAGCTTTTTTATGCTATCAAAAGGCAGCAGAGCAAGGATATCAATATGCCCAATATAATTTGGCTACCATGTATTATTTAGGAAATGGAATTATGCAAGATCAAAAAGCAGCATACATATGGTATAAAAAAGCAGCAGAACAAGGTTTTAAAGAAGCGATTATTGCTTTAAAAACTAAGTATAAAGAAATGACTATGTTATAAAAATAATAGATGATATAGTAGCTTAATTAAACTTTTAGCATTAAATATGAATATTTAAATATTTTTATGGAGAAAAATTTAGAGAAAAGATAATTTATATTTAACATAAAATAATACTATAAAGATTATTTAAATCTTCATAGTATTATTTTTATTTGCCTATAAGTTTATCACTATGTAATATATGTTCAATTAGCCAAGTATTTAAGAATTCTAATAATTTTTTTATACTTTCATCTTGATTTTCATCTACAATTTTTAAGTCAACATTATTAAGTTCTTCAATAAATTTCTCATGTGCTATTTTTTGAGAAAATCTTCTTTTATAATTTATGCTATCCATATATTCTTCTTCAGCTTTAAAATGATAAGCTGTATAATCTTTTAATTCCTCAATAATCTCTACTACAGAATCATATTTATCTAATGTAAAATCATTAGTTAGTAAACAATATGCTTTATTAGCTATGTCAAAAAGTGTTTTATGTTGTTCATCAATAAATTCAATACCTGTTTTAAATTCCTCTTTCATTCTATACATTTAATCATCGCCATCCTTTTATTAGATAAATAATACATAACAATTATACATTGAAAGATGATATATTTCTATAAAATATTAAAATTAATAGGGGTTATTTTAGAAAATTTATAATAAATAGTATTATAAAAAAGAAAAATAACATATACTTATAAGTAGTGAAATTAAGAAAGGAAATACTATATGGGATATAATGTAATTGATATAATTGATAAGGCTATAGCCATAGAAGAAAAGAGGAAAACAATAATTAATAATGTTGTGAATGAAAATGATAACATTCCTTATATAAAAGTAATATCAAAAGTGTTGATTAAACAATTAGATAAAATGATAAAATATTATGAAGAATTAAGAAAAGAAGTTAAAACTGAAGAACTAGATACTATAGATATTATGACATATGATAAAATGTCTTTTTTAATAAATGAATTTAATAAGAAAACTTATATTCCTGAAGTTAATAATGTTAGAGAGTATCTAAAATTTTCGCTTGATTTGGCTAGAGATAAGTACTCATTGTTTGTTGATATACAAGGAAGACTTGTAAATAATACTAAAGATAATAATTCTAAGACTTACAAGATATTAAGTGCAATTATAAAAAATATAAGTAGGCAAATAAGTACTATTGAAAAAACATTGAAATAAATGATTATAAGAATGTTGTAGTTAATGATTTTATTTTTATAATTATCTTTTCAATTAACTAAAATTATTATTTATACTTTATACGTTAAATATTTTAAATATAGGTGATGTAACTATTGTAAAATATTATAAACCATTATTTACATGATATAATGGTATTAGTAAATAATAATATTAAAGTAGGAGTGAAAATAATGGAGTTAAATTGGAGTTTAAAAGAAATTTATCCTTCATTTGAAAGTGAAGAATTTAAAAATGATTTAGAATTACTTAAAGATACAATAGATAATATTAATGAATGGAGTAATAAAGTAGTTTTAGATAACAATAATTTAATAAGTAAATTAGAAGAATATATAAAGAAATTTACAAGGTTTAATGATTTAGCAAGTAGGTTATCAATATATGTAAATCTAATATTAAGTGTAAATACTACTGATAAGTATGGATTAAAATATTCAGATATTATCGATAAAAAGTTAACAGAAATTGTTGAAAGCAGTACAAAACTTGAAAGATGGATCAGTAGCATAGAAAATATAGACAAAATAATAAGTAGTTCAAGACTTCTTAAGGATCATGAATTTATATTAAAAAATATAATTGAAAATAGTAGATATTTACTTAGCGATAGAGAAGAAAATATAATTGCTAATATGAGAAATACTGGATCTAATGCTTGGCTTAAACTTAAGGATAAATTAATTTCTAATTTAGAAGTGGATATTGAGGAAGATGGAGAAATTAAGTCTTTACCACTAACTTTAGTTTTAAATATGGCATATGATAAAGATTCTAATGTTAGAAAAAAAGCCTATGAAGCTGAAATATTATCTTACAAAAAGGTCGAAGAAGGGGTTGCCGCAGCTCTTAATGGAATAAAAGGAGAAGTATTAACAATATGTGATTTAAGAGGATATAAATCTCCATTAGAAAAAACACTTAAAGATTCAAGAATGGATGAAAAATCATTAGATGCAATGCTTTCTGTTATGAAAGAAACTTTACCTATATTTAGAAAATATTTGCGAAGAAAAGCGGAAATATTGGGATATAATAATGGACTTCCATTTTATGAATTATATGCACCAATTAACAATGTAGATATGAAGTTTAGTTATGAAGAAGGAACTAAATTTGTTATTAAAAATTTTAACACTTTTAGCAAAAATTTATCAGAATTTGCCCAAAAGGCTATAGACAACGCATGGATAGATGTTATGCCAAAGCCTGGTAAAGTAGGAGGAGCATTTTGCGAAAATCTACATTTTATAGGGGAAAGTAGATTTTTACTTAATTATGGTGAAAGCTTTGGAGATGTCGTTACTCTTGCACACGAATTAGGTCATGGATTTCATGGTGAATGTTTAAATAATGAAACAACATTAAATTCTGACTATCCTATGCCAATAGCAGAAACAGCCTCAACTTTTTGTGAAACTATAATAAAAAAAGCAGCAATAAAAGAAGCCACTAAAAATGAAGCTTTATCAATATTAGAGACTGAAATAAGTGATTGTACTCAAGTAATAGTTGATATATATTCAAGATTTTTATTTGAAAAATCATTTTTTGAAGCAAGAAAAGAAAGTGCTTTAAGTGTAGATAAAATTAAACAGTTAATGTTAGAAGCTCAAAGAGAATCTTACGGTGATGGTTTAGATCCTCATTATTTACATCCATATATGTGGACTTGGAAACCACATTATTATTATGCAGATAGTAATTTTTATAATTTCCCATATGCTTTTGGATTACTTTTTGCTAAAGGATTATACGCTGAATATTTGAAGAGGGGAGATTCTTTTCCAAAAGAATATGAGAAATTGCTTTCAATTACAGGAAAAAACAAGATAGCAGATGTAACAAAAGTTATGGGGATAGATATACATGATAAGGAATTTTGGAGAAACTCTTTAAAAACTATTGAAGAAGATATAAATGAATTTATGCTTCTTACTGATAGTTTAGTATAATTAAAATATTAATATTTCTAATAAGAAAGCCTCGTTTGTATTTTTATATAATTAGTATTGTAAGTAGAAGAAAAGTACAATAGAATTAACTAAAATAACAAATTTAGGAAGTAAAATAGAAATTCATTAAAGATAAAAATGGGAAAAGAGAGCTAGAAATAATTTTAAAATTTCTAGCTCTCTTTTTTAGAGTAGATTAAAATCTATGTTAAAACAAATATTAAATAAAAAACTCTAAATTAGTGATATTATAACAAAGGATATAAATAACGTTAGCAAAACATACCTTTAAAACAAAAAATAAAAAAGAAAAAGAAATATAAAAAGTTAATATATTGACACAAATAATTAATATGGGATAATATTATTAGATTTACTATGGAATAAAAGAGATTAAATGTAAAAAATATACTGAATAAAAGGTGGTTAACTTTTAATGATTGGCAATGAAAATTTAAATAGTATAATAGATGTTAATTTACTTAAGTCTATACAAGATAGGTTAGCTGAAATTACTGGGCTAGCATATAATATAGTTGATTTTAAAGGTAATCCAATTAATAATTACTCAAATTTTTGTAATTTTTGCAGTAAGATTAGAAATACTAAAGATGGTATGAAAATATGTTATGATACTAATGCACATGCTGGTTTAGAAGCTGCAATAAGGCAAAAGCCATATATTTTTAAATGTCCAGCCGGTTTAGTAGATGTTGCTGTACCCATAATTGTAAAGGGTAATTATTTAGGAGCTGTTTTTTTTGGACAAGTAAGGACTAATAAAGACACCCTTAAGCCAATAAAAAAATCAAATTATTATTCTAAGATATGTAGAAATAGTACTGAGCTATTAAATGATTTTAAAAATACTAAATTTATAGATTATTCTAAAATTGAATCAATATGTTCATTAGTTAATATAATAGTAAATCTACTGGGTGAAAAATCAGAACTTAGGGTAATTCAAGAAGAATTAGGGTTTATTAATATAAAATTAATCAGAGAAAAACAAGAAAGAGAAAAATTAAAAAAACAAATTAAGCTACATGAATTAGACTCTTTAGAAACACCTATAAGTTTTGAATTTATGCTTAATACATTAAATACAATTTCTAGCCTTGCTATAATAGAAGATGCTCCTAAAACTAAAGATATGATATATTCTTTAACTAAACTATTTAGATATAATTTTAAAAATATAGGTAATTTAGTTTCTTTAGAAAAAGCTATAGAAAACATTAATACATATTTAAAAATACAATCAACTAGATTTGGTGAAAGAATTAAGTATGAAATTAATATAGATAATAAAATAAATGATATAAAAATACCTACTATGTTTTTTTTGCCATTTATAGAATATTCAGTTTTAAATGGGCTTTGTCCTAAAAAAGACGGAGGTACTATTTCAATTAAAGGACAATGTTATGAAAATAATGCAATTATTCTTATTAAAGATAATGGGATTGGAATTTCTGAGAATGAATTGTTTAAAATATTAAATGGCAAATGTAAACAAGGATCTTTAGGTGCAGGAATATATAATGCTAATAATGTTCTTATAAAGTATTATGGCAAAGATTATAAGGTAAATATAAATAGTAAACTCAATGTAGGAACTTGTGTTAAATTTAAATTACCAATATAAATTTAGTTTTATAATGAAAATTAAATATTAAGTATATTAAAGGAGAATTTCATTATGTGCAAAATATTATTAGCTTCTGATGACGCCTTAGAACTTGAAGCATTAAAAATAATTATATATAAGAATGCAAAAAATGTTAATATTGTTGGAATGGCTTGTAATGGTAATGAAGCAATTAATATGAATAATAAATTAAACCCAGATATAATTTTTATAGATACTATGCTTCCAGAAATAGATGGGTTTGAAGTGGTTAACATTATAAAGAAGAGCTATAACAATAAACAAGTAATATTGATGAGTATTTATGATAATTTTGAATATTTAAAAAAAGCATTAAAAGTAAAAGCAGATGATTATTTATTAAAACCTATAAAATCAGAAAATATTATAGAAATATTAAATGAATACAGGAAAAATAATAAATATAGGATTTATAATGAAAATTTATCTAATGAATATAAATTAAATAAAGTCTTAAATTATATAAAAAAGAATTTTAAAAAGAATATAACACTTAAAGAAGTTGCGGATTATATGAATTATAGTTCAACATATTTTAGTAAAAGTTTTAAAAAACATGTTGGTGTTAATTTCAATAAATATATAACTCAAATTAGGATAAGAGAAGCAAAATTTTTATTAAGAGAATCTAATATTAGTATAAATGATTTATCATTTAATCTTGGTTACAATGAACCAAATTATTTTTGCAAGGTATTTAAAAAAGAAGAAGGAATTACGCCGTCAGAATATAGAGAACAGAATGACATAAAATTATAGTTACTGATTAAATAATTACTCAAAAGTAATAAAAAAATATTATTTATTAAATTCTTGAAAAAAAAGTATACTTATATTGAGCATATAAGTATTAAAAAATATTATGTTTAACCTGTATCATAGTATTTAAGAAATATTTATTCTATATTGGGTAAACGTATTCGTTAATATTATTAATTATAATAATGTACGCTGATAAAGGGGGAGAACTATGGAGATATTAGCAAAAGGATTTATCAATCCTACTAAAAGAGTGGAAAAATTAAAGGAAGAGATATTTTCAGCAGTTCCATGTATTGAGGCTGATAGAGCAGTAATTCTAACAGAATCATTTAAAGAAACTGAAAATGAACCTATAATTATTAGAAAAGCTAAAGCTCTTGAAAAAATTTTAAATGAGATACCTGTAATAATAAGGGATGGAGAACTTATTGTTGGAAGTTTAACTAAAAATCCTAGATCATGTCAAGTTTTTCCTGAATTTTCAAATCAATGGTTAGTAGATGAATTTGATAAGCTTGAAAAAAGAACATCAGATTTGTTTAAAATCTCAGAAAAAACAAAATCTAAACTTATAGAAACATTTGAATATTGGAAAGGCAAAACAGTAAGTGAATTGGCAACATCATATATGTCTGATGAAACTAAAAATGCAATGAACACAAAAGTATTTACAGTCGCTAATTATCATTTTAATGGTTTAGGACATATTTCTGTAGATTATTCTAAAGTATTAGAAAAAGGTTTTTTAGGAATTATAGAAGAAACTGAAGATGCTATAAATAATGCTGATAAAAGTAATCCTGAATATGTTAAAAAGAAAGTATTTTGGGATTCATTAATACTCTCTTGTAAAGCAGCCATAAAATATGCGAATAGATATAGTGAGTTAGCTAAAAAATTAGCAGGAGAAACTGAAGATAAAAAGCGAAAAAATGAATTATTAAAGATTTCTGAAATATGTAAAAAGGTACCTGCAAATCCAGCAGAAACTTTTTATGAAGCATGTCAATCATTTTGGTTTGTGCAAGCTATTATTAGTTTAGAGTCAAATGGACATGCTATATCACCAGCACGTTTTGATCAATATATGTATCCTTATTATAAAAATGATATTGAAAATAATATTGCAAGCAAGGAAACAAATACAGAGATTTTACATTGCTTATGGATAAAATTTAATGATCTTACTAAAGTTCGTGATGAAACAACGACTAAAGCTTTTAGTGGGTATTCTATGTTCCAAAATTTAATTATTGGTGGACAAACGCCTGATGGAAAAGATGCAACAAATGAATTATCTTACATGTGTTTAGAAGCAACAGGAAGTTTGAAAGTACCACAACCATCACTTTGTGTTAGAATTTGGAGTAATACTCCAGAAGAATTTTTACTTAGAACTTGTGAATTAACACGTCTAGGAACTGGTCTTCCAGCATTTTATAACGATGAAGTTATTATTCCAACATTAATTAATCAAGGTTTAACAATAGAAGATGCTAGAGATTATGCAATTGTAGGATGTGTTGAACCTCAAAAACCTGGGAAAACTGATGGATGGTATGATGCTGCATTTTTTAATTTAGCTAAAATATTAGAATTAGTTATGAATGATGGTAAATTAAATGGAGAACAAGTTGGACCAGAAACTGGAGAATTCACTTCATTTACTAGTATAGATGATTTTATAAGTGCATATAAAAAGCAAATTGAATATTTTGTATTTCATATGGTTTCAGCTGATAATTGTGTGGATATAGCTCATGCTGAAAGGGCACCTCTTCCATTTTTATCATCAATGCTTGATGATTGTATAGGAAAAGGAAAGTCAATTCAAGAAGGTGGAGGACATTATCGTTTTTCAGGGCCTTTAGGTGTTGGAATTGCCAATGTAGGGGATTCATTCATGGCTATAAAAAAACTTATATTTGATGAACATAAGATTACTTTACTAAAATTAAAAGCTGCTGTTAATAGTGATTTTGGAGAAAAAGAAACAGATCCAGTAAAAAAAGCAGAATATGAAGATATAAAACAATTAATATTAAATAGAGTTCCTAAGTTTGGAAATGATATTGATGAAGTAGATGAATTTACACGTGATGGTGCACTTATATATTGTAAGGAAGTATTGAAATATAAAAATCAACGTGGAGGAAGATTTATCCCTGGATTATATCCAGTTTCAAATAATGTATATTTAGGAAGTCTTGTTGGAGCTACTCCAGATGGGAGAAATGCAACAAAGCCATTAGCAGATGGTGTTTCTCCTACTAGAGGAGCTGATATTAATGGTCCAACAGCTGCAGCAAATTCAGTATCAAAATTAGAACATTTTGCTGCTCCAAGTGGAACATTATTTAACCAAAAATTCAATCCAAATTCTTTACAAGGAGATAATGGATTGAAAAATTTAGGATCCTTAATAAGAAGTTACTTTGACAGAAAAGGTATGCATATACAATTTAATGTAATTGATAAAAAGATTCTTCTTGAGGCACAAAAGCATCCAGAACAGTATAGGGACTTAATAGTACGTGTTGCTGGATATAGTGCTCAATTTATTTGTTTAGATAAAGGGGTACAAGATGATATTATAAAAAGAACAGAACAAAACTTATAATAAAATTGTTATATGATATAGTAATATAAATATTTTATGAAAGGAAAAAGCTATGCTAAAAAACGAAGTTGATTTAAATAAGACAGGTACTGTTTTTAATATACAAAGATTTTCAGTAAATGATGGTCCAGGAATACGAACTATAGTATTTTTAAAAGGATGTCCATTATCTTGCTATTGGTGTAGCAATCCTGAATCTCAAAATATAAACAAAGAATTACTTTTTAATTTAAGTAATTGTACAGGATGTCATAAATGTGAAAAAAATTGTGAACATGATGCTATAGATTTTAATAATATTAATAGAATAGATAGAGACAGATGTATTAGTTGTGGAAATTGCGCTGAAAATTGTTATCCAGGAGCTCTTGTTATTTCTGGAAAAGATATGAATGTTAAAGAAGTATTATTAGAAATTAATAAGGATTCATCACAATTCAGAAGGTCTAATGGTGGTGTTACTCTTTCTGGTGGAGAACCATTATTACAAAATGAATTTGCTTTAGAAATATTAAAAGGATGTAAGCAAATGGGAGTTCACACAACTATAGAAACTACAGGATATGTAAATAAAAATATATTAGAAAACGTATTACCATGGGTTGATTTAGTACTTTTGGACATTAAAACAATTGACGAAGAAAAACATAAAAAATATGTTGGTGCAAGCAATAAAATTATTTTGAAAAATGCAAAATTAATATCAGATTTAGCTAAAAGTATGATAGTCAGAGTTCCCGTTATTCCAGAGTTTAATTGTGATTCTAAGAGTATTGAAAATATAGCTAAATTTAGTAAAGATTTAAACCATGTAAAAGAACTTCATTTATTACCATATCATAGATTGGGTTTAAATAAATATACATGCTTAGGTAAAAAATATTTAATGAAAGATAACATTAATACACCTAATGAAGAGATTATGTTAAAATTTAAAAAAATAGTTCAGAAAATAGGACTAAAATGTAATATTGGTGCTCACTAACCCCATTTAATTTAATATAATAGAGTCATTTTAAAATAATTTTTAAAATGACTCTATACTTTTTTATAAATAAATATATTATTGGAATAATAAATA
Source organism: Clostridium taeniosporum (assembly GCF_001735765.2). NCBI lineage: Bacteria > Bacillati > Bacillota > Clostridia > Eubacteriales > Clostridiaceae > Clostridium > Clostridium taeniosporum. The sequence goes on along the minus strand of NZ_CP017253.2, from coordinate 1,689,955 downwards.
TAAAGAAATTTATTTTAAGGAGATGTTTATATGAACAAAAGAAATGATAATCAACAATTTTCCAATATAGCTAAAGTAGGGAATTTCACAAAAAATGCTGTGAAAAATTTTGAAGAAAACATAACAACACAAAAAGATTACTTAGAAAAGGTAAAAAATAAATATTAAATAATTAAGTATAAATATCAACCAATTATATTAAAAGTTTTTTATATTAACATTAGTAAATAAAAAAACATTTCTTATATCAAAAGTAAGTGTTAATATAAATAATATATAAAAATATTTCTATAAACTAAAATATAAGGGGATATTTATATGAATTGGATTAAAGAAATAGAAAATTATAAACCATATAATGAACAAGAAGTTGCAGATAAAAACTTTATATTATACTGTATAAAACAGTATGATAATTTATTAACCAGAGAAAATTTTTTAGCTCATATGACTAGCTCAGGATATATAGTAAATAAAGCTAGAGATAAAGTATTAATGATACATCATAATATATATAATACTTGGGCATGGACTGGTGGGCATACTGATGGTGATGATAATTTTTTATATGTTGCTATAAAAGAAGCTAAAGAGGAGACTGGAGTTAAGAATTTTAAAGTAGTAAGTAATGAAATCTTATCTTTAGATGTATTACCTGTTAAAGGACATTTTAAAAAAGGAAAATATGTATCTGCCCATTTACATTTATCAATAGCATATCTTTTAGAGTGTGATGAAAATGAAGAACTTGCAATAAAAGAAGATGAAAATAGTGGAGTTAAATGGATTCCTATAAATGACATACATCTATATTCAAATGAACCTGATATGATCAAATTATACAATAAATTTAATGAGAAAATAAAAAAACTTATTAATTAAAATAGAGAATTTATTGCAAAAATAATATATATAAATTTTGATTAATAAAAAACCATGTATTAAAAAAGATTTATGTCTACTAATACATGGTTTTATTAATTTACCTACTTATAAATTATTCAATAGTTTATTTTTAAATTGTATTTATTGATAAAAATAATTTAGTTTTTATTGTTATTTAAATTTTTTAAAAAAATATAACCTTGTTTTATAGCCCAAGCTTGATGATCTAAAAACATTTTATTATGAGCCTCTTCTACATTTAACCAAACTAATTGATGATCTCTTTCTGTTGGTTCACTTACTTTTTTTAATGAATCGGCTAAATAGAAATTACCAATACTATGGATATATTTATTAAATCTGCGTCCAAAATGATAAGAAGAACCTATACACACAAAATCTTTTATGTTTATTGTACAACCTAATTCCTCCATAAATTCTCTTTTTAAACATTGTTCATGGCTTTCTCCTTTTTCCACTCCACCACCAGGTAAAAAATAACCAACCGGTAGTTTTATAACAGCAATTTTATGATTTTGAAAAATTAATCCATATGCTCCAATTCTATCAGTATATTCTTTATCTTTAAGTTTTTCTCCAAATATCATTTGTTTCATATTTATAAACCTCTTTTTTATTTAATTTGCCCAAAGATCAAAAAATTATAATTTAATAAACTAAAATTAATTTATTCTTTAAGAAATTATATTGTTGGAAGATCTGTGAATAACTTATAAAATGATGAGTAAAAAAAATCCACGGCTCCACAGTCGCCTTAGCGATTTTTTTATTATTAAACAATTATATGAATTCTATAGTAGAATGTAAATAATTATTTTTATAATTTCTTATAATTATAACTAATCATTAGATAACAAAGCTAAAAGTATTTATAACTAAAATTAAAATTTAGAATAATAATATTATAGAATAGAATTTTTATTAAAAGGGGATATGAAATGTTTGATAAAATAGAATTATCATATGAATATGATGATTTAGAACCGTATATAGATGCTGAAACAGTAAATATACATTATAATAAACATTTACAAGGCTATGTAAATAATTTAAATAAAATATTAAAAGGATATGATAATTTAACAAAAGGAAAAACATTAGAGCAAATACTATTGAATGTAGGTTCTTTTCCACAAGAAATAAGACAAAATATAATTAATCAAGGTGGAGGAGTAATAAATCATAATTTATATTTTTATATATTATCTCCAAAACCTAAGCTAAAACCAGAAGGAAGTTTACTATATGAAATAAACAATACATTTGGAAATATAGAAAATTTAAAAATTCAATTAACTAACTTGACAATAAGTCAATTTGGATCAGGATATGGATTTTTAGTAAAAGATATGAATGGAAAATTATCAATTCACAAAACATTAAATCAAAACAGTCCTATTAGTGATGGATTAACACCTATTTTATGTATAGATGTTTGGGAACATGCATATTATCTAAAATATAAAAATTTAAGAGCTGATTATGTAAAGAATATATGGAATGTTATTGATTGGGGTAAAATTGAAAATTTATATGAAAATTACATTATTTAAAAGATAATATTGTAAAATGAGTATTTACAAATTTTAATTAGGCTCTGTTTTAAATATATCAACACGTATTAAAAACAGAGCCTAATTGATACACTCCATACATTTAATACGAGCTATCTTATTAATGCATGGGGTGTATTTACACTAAAACTTTTAATTTCTTTTTTTACTAATAATGAACTCTTATTAACCAAAATTTCATTTTTTTATCACTCCAACCTAAATCCCATGGAACATTATTTCTATCAGTATTATGACACGTAACTAAACTATATCCTTTAGAATCGGCGCCTGTAACAACTGATATATGAGTTATATCTCCTTTTTTTTCATAAGCTATAAAATCCCCAGGTAATAATTTATATGAAGCTTTATATACTTTTTCATAGCTACCAGTAGATATAACAGAAGCTCTACCACTATTTAACATATAATGAGTGAATTTATCAGCATTTACCCATGAGCCAGTGGCACTACCTTTTGCATAATTCCAAACTGAATTTTTTCTAAATTTACCACCCTCATGAAGTATTTGAGAAGCAAAGTTTGCACAATCTCCACCTTCACAGTTAAAATTTTTATATTTTCTATTATATTTAAATTTATATTCATCTAATACAGATACCCCACAGTATTTTTCAGCATATTCTAAAGCATTTTTTCTTCTCTCGCTTAATTCTGAAAAATCCCTTGAAGATTGTTTTTTTATGTGATCTTTAATATCATTAACTTTAATGTTTTCTAAACTTAAAGAATCTGCAAAGGGATCACTATACCATTCTTTTGTTATTATCCATCCATCATTACATTTACTAAGTCTCATTATATGAGAAGTTCCTATTCTACAACTATTAATTACATTAGGTTGATCTAAATATTCATATTTATATTCTGTATCACATAATATATAAAAATTACTAGTCTTATCACCAACGTTACATCTAGTAATTTTAATTTTAGGTATTATATCTAAAAATTTAACACCTTGTTTTTCAGCCCAGTTATTTATATACTTAACTTTTTTTTCTTCATATTCATATGCCCATTTACCAATCTTAGTATTATTACAGTATAAACCTTTTAAGCATTCTAAATCTTGAGTTAATACAGCTTTACTTTTTATTAAGAAAATATTTTCTACGTATTTTTTTAATTCATTTTCGGTATCATCAGCTAAGACATTTTTAAATGAAAATATATTAAAAAATGTTAATACAAATATAAATATTGCAATTACTTTTTTTAGAGATAATTTGCTAAAATTAAATAATGACATAATTACTACCTCTTTCTAACTTGTATTTTAGATTAATGCTTTTTCGATAATATTAATATAATTTTTTATATTTTCATCTTCTAATGGGACTCCTTCAAACCAGTTTTCTTCATTATTCCAATTAGTAAAATATCTAGCTTTTAAAATAATTTCAGGTCTGTACTCAAAATGCAGAATATCAAAATGTCCCCATTTCCCACCCCAAACAAAATTATTATTTTCAAATGCTTCAACTAAATCTTTAGGATATTCTGAAATTCTTTTTTGTGCATCTTTTTCATTACTCCATTTCCAATAATCTCTTTTATCACTTTTTAAATCAATAGCAATTCCATAAGAATGAGGACTTAACCTATTAGTTCCAGATATAACCCTATAATTGTATGTTCCACTTGCAGGATAAAGTATACTTGATATATCACTTCTATTTTTGCATAATGGAACTAGAGTTTTTAATGTATTATCTAACGATACATTGGCATTATTTTGTTTATTAAACTGATAATTTGGATAACCATATTTTAAATTAACAAGATTTTTTTCAATGGCATTTCTTGAACTACAATAAACTTCATTTAATAAATCATAATTCCTAGCTCTGCCTGGATCAAAACTTTTATCCATAACTATATCATTTTTATCAATAGGATAATATTGTTCTAGCATATCTTGTAAATCAGGATTTGCTAATTTTTCTTCATGACTTTTTTGAATTTTATCATCATATAGAATTTTTTTGCCAGACTTCATAACTATATAAACTTTATCATCATTTTTTTCAACTCCAACAATGTCATTAGGATATGATATCATTAAAACTAATAAATCTTGTTTCATTTGAATTTCATAATCTCTAACTTCCTCAGCATTTGATGTTATTGGAATATTAAAAAGTATAAGAAAGCATATAAAAAAAGCACTTAATTTTTTCATAATTTTTTCACCACCATTTAAAACTAGATAAATCTAGTTTATCCAAAGGAAGGCATGTTTATGTCATAGAAAAATATGTTAAAATATCTTTAATTAATTAATTTATAGTATGTATAAAAAACTATAATTTAAAGAAAATTTAATTTTAAGTTATTAGACAGATATTGAACTTTCTTAAAGTATGTTACAATTATAGGTGGATTATAAAAATGAAGGAGTTTTAATTTTAATGAATATAATTACTTTAGAAAATATACATAAAAGTTATAGTGAAAAAACATTACTAAACAATGTATCCTTAGGAATAAATGATGGTGATAAAATAGGACTTATAGGTATTAATGGTGCAGGAAAATCAACTTTTCTTAAAATTGTTGGTGGAAAAGATGAGTTTTTTGATGGTTCTATAACTAAAGGGAAAAATATTAGAATAGAATATCTTTCTCAAAATCCAGTTTTTAAAAGTGGAGCAACTGTTTTAGAACAAATATTTAGAGGCGACACTAGAGAAATGAAACTTCTTATGGAATATGAAGATGTATTAGAAAAAATAAATACTTGCAATGGTAAAAATTTTGATATATTAAATGATAAACTTATAAAATTACAAGGTGAAATAGATTCTCTTAATTTATGGGATTTAGAAAGTGAAGCTAAGAGTATCTTAAATAAACTTGGAATATCTAATTATAATGAAATAATTGATAATTTGTCAGGTGGACAAAAAAAGAGGGTTGCTCTTGCATCAGCACTTATAACTCCTTGTGAATTACTCATACTAGATGAGCCTACAAACCATCTTGATGCAACATCAATAGAGTGGCTTGAAGAATTTTTAAATACAAGAAAAGGTGCTCTTTTAATGATAACTCATGATAGATATTTTCTAGATAGAGTCACAAATAGAATTATTGAATTAGATAGAGGAAATCTTTATTCATATCCAGGAAATTATACAGATTTCTTAGAAAAGAAGGTTGAAAGATTAGAAATTGAACAAGTTAAAGAAGAAAAGAGAGAATCATTAATTAGAAATGAGTTAAAATGGGTTAAAAGAGGAGCAAAAGCTAGAACCACTAAGCAAAAAGCAAGACTTCAAAGATTTGATGAATTAGTTAATATAAAACAAATAGAAAGAAAAGAAAATGTAGATATATCTTTTGTTGGAAGTAGATTAGGAAAAAAAGTAGTTGAGCTTTATGATATAAATAAGGCATTTGGTGAAAAACAAGTTATAAAAGATTTTAACTATATATTTTTAAGAGATGATAGAATTGGAATAGTTGGAGAAAATGGTGCTGGAAAAACTACTTTAGTTAATTTAGTAAGAGGATTAATTCCAGTAGATAGTGGTAGAATTGAAATAGGTGATACCGTAAAAATAGGGTGTTTTGCACAAGACAATACTAACATGGATGATAGCTTAAGAGTTATAGATTATGTTAAAGAAGGTGGCGAATATATTCCAACAGAAGATGGAACTAAAATAACAGCTTCTTCTATGTGTGAAAGATTTTTATTTGATAGCACAATGCAATATACTCCTATTGAAAAGTTATCAGGAGGAGAAAGAAGAAGATTACATCTTTTAAGGGTGTTAATGGAATCACCTAACTTTTTAATATTAGATGAACCTACAAATGATTTAGATATCGAAACATTAAAAATATTAGAATCATTTTTAGATGAGTTTATGGGAGTTGTAATTGTTGTATCTCATGATAGATATTTCTTAGATAGAATTTGTAATAAAATATTTTCTTATGAAGGAAATGGATTTATTAAAGAATACAATGGTAATTATAGTGATTTCTTAATATCAAAAGAAATTGAAAAAAGAAATGAAAATCCAAAGGAAGAAAAATCTACTACAAAAGTAAAAAAAGAAAGAGTTAAAAATAAAGAAGATAAACCTAAATTTACTTTTAAAGAACAAAAAGAATTTGAAACTATTGATGAAGATATATCTACTTTAGAAGAAAAAATATCAGATATTGATAAAGAATTAGAGAAAAATGCTACTAATTATGGAAAACTTAATGAGCTTATTAAAGAGAAAGAGGCTTTAGAAGAAAAATTAGAACACAAATATGAAAGATGGGAATATTTAAACGAAATAGCAGCTGCTATAGAAGAGTATAATGCCAAGAAAAAATAATACAATTGGAGGATGTTAGATTGGAATTACAAATAAATCTAAAAGGGAAAAAAGAACCATTAATATTTAAAGGTGATAGGATAGATATTTTAGATATGGAACTTCAAGGAAACAAATATAAACAAATAAGATATTTTAGAAAAGGATTTTCTAAGTCAGAATATATAGAATCTTCTTTAATAACAAAAATGAGGGAAATAAATAAGTAATTTATAAATGGTGATAATTTATGATAAAACAAGTTTTAATGGAAGGATTCAATAATAGTATAAGTGGAAGAAACAGAGTAAAAGCTGAAGCTATACTAAAAAATGATTTAGTAAAAGACATAAAAATAAATGTAGATGATCATATGATAAGTATATTATCTTCTGTAATATCAGAAAGTCTTTTTAATGAATATTCATGCAAGATAGAGATGGATAGTAAAACTAAAGAGGTTATAGGAACATATTGTAGTTGTGAAGATTTTGAAAAGAAGGAGTTTTCAAAAGATAATTATTGTTGCAAACATTTAGTTGCATCATTTTATTATTTTTTAAATAGGTTAGATAATAATGAAAATCTAAAAGAAGAATTGTTGATGTTACAAAAAAACAAAGATGATAATTCTAAGGTATTTTCAAAAAATTCACAATCTCAAGATATATTAAGTTCCTTATTAGATGATAATAAAAATAGGATTAAATTTGAAATAACTTTAAATAGAAATACATGGTCTTCAAAACTTCAAGCAGAATTTAAAATAGGTCTTAAAGATGTTAATAATAAAATGTATGTACTAAAAGATATAAACCAGTTTTTAGTATGTATGTACAATAAAATGCCTATTAAGTATGGAAAGGACTTTATTTTTGATATAAGAAAACAAAGTCTTTCATTTAATGATAGAAGACTTATTAAATTTATCTATAGATTAAGTGAAAGAGAAAATCTAAAAAGTTCATTTAGAAGAAGCCAAGATAAAATTATAAATGGAAAAACTTTAACTATTCCAGATATTTTGGTTAAAAGCTTTTTAGATATAATAAAAGATCATAGAGTATACTTAGGTGATGGCTTCTTCTGTAGAATAATTGATTCTGAAATCCTCTATGAAGATATACCTGTTCCATTTTCTTTAATTGAAAAAGGAAACAATATTATATTAGAAGTTCCAAGTGGAATACCAGAAGCTCTTACACAAGATGAAGATGTCTTTCTTTATGGAACTTCAATATATGTTCCATCTATAGAACAAAGTGAAAGGTTATCTCCATATTTAAAAGTATTTAATAATACTCAAAGTATTTCTTTTAATAAGAATGATGAAAAGAGAATATTAAAAGAATTGATACCTTCTATACAAAATGTTAGTAGTATTTTAAACTTATCTAATAAAATACAAAATAAGGTGGTAATAGCTCCAGTTGTATTTAAATTTTATTTTGATAAAGATAGGGAAAATATTTATATGACTTTAAAAGTTTCATATGGTGGGTATGAATTTAATTATTTTGAAGAGTTTAAGGATAAAATTATATATAGAGATTCAGAAAAAGAAAAAGAAGTATATAAACTAATAAAAAGATATGGATTTGAAGATGTTAATAATAAGTTTTTATTTTTAAAAGATGATGATTATATATTTAAATTTTTCAGATATGATATAGATAAATTTCAAAATTATGGAGAAATTTTTTATTCTGAAAATTTTAAGGGAATAAAGAAAATATCAAAATCAGATTTTAGAGGTGACATTAGAAAAGGAAAATTTGATTATTTCGAATTTGAATTTTTAATAGGAGATATATCTAAAGAAGAGACAAGTAATATTTTAAGAAGTTTTAGAAATAATTTGAAATATTATAAATTAAAAAATGGAGAATTTTTGGATTTAGAAGATGAAAATTTAAAAGATATTTTAACACTTCTAGACAATTTACTTTTAGAGGATAAGTTAAATAATAATAAGATTGATTTATATAAAAATAAAACTATTTATTTAGATGAATATTTAGAAGATAAAGATTTCAGATTTATAGATGGCAGAGATACAATTAGTGAAATAAGAAATAAAGTCCATAATATAAAAGATAAATCTTTTCAACCTCCATATGGAATTCAAGCAACATTAAGAGAATATCAAAGAGATGGTTATAATTGGTTTAGGTCTTTAGAATATTTAGGTTTTGGTGGAGTTTTAGCAGATGAGATGGGACTTGGTAAAACACTTCAAACAATAGTTTTCTTATCATCAAGAAAAAATTCACATACACTTATAGTTGCACCAACATCTCTTATATATAATTGGTTTAATGAATTTAAAAAATTTGCTCCACATATAAGTGTATGTATTGTAAATGGAAATAAAGAGACACGTAAAGATCAAATTGAAACATATAATAACTATGATGTTATTATAACAACATATAATCTTTTAAGAAGAGATTTAGAATTATATACTATGGTATTTGACTATTGTATTTTAGATGAAGCTCAAAATATCAAGAATCCTTCATCGCAAAATGCAAAAGCTGTTAAAAATATAAAATCAAATTCTAACTTTGCTCTTACAGGTACACCTATAGAAAATTCTTTAATGGAACTTTGGTCAATTTTTGATTTTATAATGCCTGGTTATCTTTTTGATGAAAAAAGATTTATGAGTAGATACTATAGAAGATTAGAAGAAGAAAAGGAAATTCTTGTGGAATTAAATAGACTTGTTAAACCATTTATATTAAGAAGATACAAAAAGAATGTTATTAAAGAATTACCTGATAAAATAGAAAAAAGATTGATTATACCTTTAAGTGATGAACAAAAGACAGTATATAAAACATATTCTGAATATGCAAAAGATTTAATAAAAAAGAAAGTTGAAGATGATGAATTCAAAAATAGTAAAATAGAGATATTATCTTATATAACTAAATTAAGACAGATTTGTTTAGACCCGTCTGTAATTATGGAAAATTATTTAGGAACAAGTGGCAAAATAGATGCACTTTTAGAGATATTAGATCATAGTATAAGTGCAGGACATAAAATTTTAGTATTTTCTCAATTTACATCTATACTTAAAAATATAAGTAATTTACTTAAAGAAAACAATATTCTATTTTCTTATTTAGATGGATCTGTATCTTCTATGAATAGAATAAAAATGGTTAATGAATTTAATACTGGAGAAAATAATGTATTTTTAGTATCTTTAAAAGCTGGAGGAACAGGTCTTAATTTAACTAGTGCAGATATAGTAATACATTTTGATCCTTGGTGGAATCCAGCAGTAGAAGATCAAGCAACTGACAGAGCACATAGATTTGGGCAAAAAAATACTGTGGAAGTGATTAAACTTATAGCACAAGGAACAATTGAAGAAAAAATAATAGAATTACAAGATACTAAGAGAAAACTTATAGATAAAATCTTAGGTGATGATTTAAATATGGGATCATTTATAAATACGTTGAGTGATGAAGAAATTGTTAACTTATTTAACTAAAAATAATAGTATAATTATATATTCATTTATTTTAAAAATTATATAAATTAGTACTTTTTTATCTACATTAAACTTTTATAAACACATAATTTAAACATAAAAAAATATAGTAGACAATGTAGTCAATATTTGGTTACATTGTCTCTCTTCTTATACAAAACTTTAAAGAAGAATATCCATTTAAAATCTTTAACCAGTTAAGTTATAGATTTTAAAAAATTTTTGTTAAGAGTTTAAAAGTAGGTGATAATGTGCAAAATTTAGATATTATAAATTATTTAAGAGAAGTTAACACAGTATCAATAATAGCTAGGTTGACTCTTGCAACTCTTTGTGCTGGAATTCTTGGAGCTGAAAGAGGAAGAAGAAATAGACCTGCTGGCTTTAGGACACATATCTTAGTATGTATTGGAGCTACTATTATAATGACTACTAATCAATATATGACTGATATATTAAGTTTACCAGGTGATGCAAGTAGGATGGGTGCTCAAGTGATAAGTGGGATTGGATTTTTAGGAGCAGGTACAATAATGGTAGTAGGTAAAAATCAAGTAAAAGGTCTTACAACAGCAGCAGGTCTTTGGGCATGTGCTTGTATGGGACTAGCTATTGGAATTGGTTTTTATGAAGGCGCTATAATAACATGTATATTTTTAATGGGAGTAGTTACTGGCCTTCATAAACTTGATGAATATATGCAAACTCATTCTAAAACCATTGATATTTATGTTGAACTTAACGATATTAAGGGAGTTATGAATTTTATGACATGTGTAAAGCATGATGGAACTAAAATATTTAATATTGAAATTAGAAATAACAACAGTGATAAGAAGGTTATTGCCTTAACTATGACATTAAAACTTAATGAAAGTAAAAATCATATGGAATATATTTTAGATCTTCATAATATAGAAGGTGTTTGTATGATTGAAGAAATGATATGAATAGATAAAAAGCAATGAAAGGTTTAATTTTTTTGAATCTTTTATTGCTTTTTTATTTTATTCAGTTGTAAAATTATTCAAGAATTTTGAACTATTATAAAAAGTTAAATATTTATAGTATAAAATATATGATATACTATAAATTAATTAAATATATGAAGAAAATAATGTATTATTTTTTGAAAATTACAACAAAATACATGATAGTAGAGCCTTTAGTAATATTAATAAGTATTTAATTAACAGTTACTTAAAAATTCAATTGATAAACTATAGAAGTATTAAGCAATTAAATCTACAAATATATAATCGCTCATATTAGATTACAAAAGTTGTATTAACTTAGGAGGCTTAAATATGAAAAAAATATTAAATATTGCTCATAGAGGATTTAGTGGGTTTTATCCTGAAAATACAATGATTGCCTTTGAAAAAGCTATAGAAGCTGGATGTGATGGAATAGAAACTGATGTACAATTAACTAAGGATGGGTATGCAGTAATATGTCATGATGAAGAACTTGATAGAACAACAACAGGTACCGGATTAATTAAAGATTATACTTTAGAAGAGTTGAAAAAATTTGATGCTGGAATAAAATTTGGTAAAGAATTTAAAGGATTAAGAATACCAACATTAGAGGAATTTTTAAAGTATGTTAGCGATAAGAACATTATAATAAATATAGAAATTAAAAATAGTATAATTGATTATGAAAATATAGAGAAAATAATTTATGATTTAATTGAAAAATACAAATTAGAAAAAAGAGCTATAGTATCTACTTTTAATCACTATTCAGTAAGAAGATGTATAGATTTAAATAATAATATAAAGACAGGTGTATTATACTGTGATTGTATATTTGAGCCTTATAATTATGCAAAAATAGTAGGTGTAAATGCCATTCATCCAGGGTACAATAATGTAAATAAGGAAATAATAAAAAAAGCACATGATAATAATTTGAAGGTAAATGTATATACCGTTAATGACAAAGAAGATATGAAAAAAATGATTAAATTAGGTGTAGACGCAATAATAACTAATTATCCTGATTTATTAAAAACATTGATGTAAATAAAAAATTTTATAAAGACATATTATTTTTATTGTAAATTTATGTATTAAATGATAAAATGATTTTGGGTGGTATCTTAATAGAACCTCACCAGAATTTTCACATTTAATTTTTAGCAACTCATATCTATATGAATGAGATTGAATTAGGATGTTGTATCACACTAAATTTTTAGGAGGTGATACTATTAAAATAGGATTTATTGGTCCTGGGAAGGTAGGCGTATCTCTTGGACGCTACTTTACTCATAAAGGGATTAACGTAACTGGTTTTTATGGAAGAAATTTAGAAAATACTATAAAAGCAGCTAAATCAACTAAATCAAAAGTTTATTGTTCTTTAAAGAATATTATAGAAGAAAGTAATATTTTATTTATTACAACACCTGATGATACAATTTCAATTATAGACACTGAGATATCTAGTTTTAATTTTAATTTAAAAAACAAATCTATTTGCCACACAAGTGGTTCATTATCGTCAAATCTATTAAGTAATGTAAAACATTCTGGTGCATTAACCTATTCTATACACCCAATATATGCATTTTCAAGTAAAAATACTGATTTAAAGGAATTAGAAAACATTTATTTTTCTATTGAAGGAGAAAATATTAATGAGAATGATGAAATAATAACTCTTATGAAAATTTTAAATAATAAGTATTTTGTAAGAAGTATAAATACCTATTCATCATATCATTTAGCAACTGTATTTGTTTCAAATTTGGTTTTATCTTTGTTAGAAATAGGTACAAACTATTTTAAAGAGTTCGGTTTGAGTGAAAAAGAAGCTCTAGAAGCTTTAAAACCTTTGATAATGGGCAATATTAACAATATTTTTGCAGAAGGATTTGTTAAATCTTTAACAGGACCTGTTTCCAGAGGTGATATTACTCCTATACAAAAGCATCTATCTGTATTAAGAGAAGATCATAAAAATGTATACAAAGAGCTGTCACTTAATTTGTTAAACTTAGTAGCTTTAAAAATGTCATTAAAAACTGATAATACTGCACATGAAAAAAACAAAGAATTAGAATTAAAAAATCTACTTGAAAATTCAAATGAATACAAATATATATACAAAATATTAGGGGGAATAGAGTTATGAAAAACTCAGTAGCAACATTTCAAGAATTTAAAAATAAAGGTAAAAAAATAAGTATGCTTACAGCTTATGATTATTCTATGGCTAAAATAATTGATGAAAGTGGTATTAATGGAATTTTAATTGGTGATTCTCTAGGAATGGTTATAAAAGGAGAAGATAATACACTTTCAGTAACTGTTGATGAAATAATTTATCATACTAAAGCTGTAAAAAAAGGAGCAAAAAAATGCTTTAATAGTAAGTGATATGCCATTTCTCTCTTACCATACTTCTGTTGAAGATGCAATTAAAAATGCTGGAAGAATGGTAAAAGAAGGTGGAGCTAATGCTGTTAAACTTGAAGGTGGAGCTAATGTAATTAAACAAATAAAAGCAATAATTGATGCACAAATACCAGTAATGGGACATCTCGGTTTAACACCTCAATCTGTAAATGCTTTTGGTGGCTTTAAAATACAAGGTAAAAGTGAAGAGGCTATTAAAAAACTTATAGAGGATGCAAAACTTATAGAGAAAGCTGGAGCATTTGCTATAGTGCTTGAATGTATTCCTAAAAAAGTGGCAGAAATTATAACAAAAGAAGTATCTATACCAACTATAGGAATAGGTGCGGGAAATAAGTGTGATGGACAAATTTTAGTTTATCAAGACATGTTAGGAATGTTCAATGATTTCATACCAAAATTTATTAAACAATATGCAAATATGGGAAGTCAGATGAGAGAAGCAATTCAAGTTTATATTGAAGAAGTTTGTGAAGGTTCATTCCCTGAAGAAAAACATAGCTTTAAAATAGATGAAAAAGAATTACAAAAATTATATTAATGAAGATTAGGGGTATAAGTTATGTTAATAAAAGAGATAAATGAAATAAGAAAAGTAATAAAAGAATGGAAAAAAGAAGGATTAACTGTTGGATATGTCCCTACCATGGGTTTTTTACATGAAGGTCATAAAAGTTTAATAAAAAGAGCAGTAAAAGAAAATGATAGAGTAATTGTTAGTGTATTTGTTAATCCTACTCAATTTGGCCCTAATGAAGACTATGATAGTTATCCAAGAGATATTAATAAAGATTTAAAACTATGTGAAAAAACTGGAGCTAATATAGTCTTTAATCCTAATCCAGACGAAATGTATTTTGATAATAGATCAACAACTGTAAGTGTTTCAGGGCTTACTAATGTTCTTTGTGGCTTAAAAAGACCAGGACATTTTGATGGAGTTTGTTTAGTTGTTTCAAAGTTTTTTAATATAATTACACCAGATAGAGCTTATTTTGGACAAAAAGATGCTCAACAAGTAGCTGTTATAAAAAGAATGGTTAGAGATCTAAGTATAGACATTGAGATAGTAACTTGTCCTATTATTAGAGAAGAAGATGGACTAGCTAAAAGTTCAAGAAATACTTATCTTTCAGAAGAAGAAAGAAAAGCAGCATTAATATTAAGTAAAAGTCTTTTAAAAGCAAAAGAAAAATTAGAAAAAGGGGAAAGAAATCCCCAAATAGTTAAAAGTATAATAAAAGATTTAATTAATAGTGAACCATTGGCTAAAATAGATTATGTTGAATTAGTTGATGATGATTCATTAGAAAATATTGAATATATAGATAAGAATATATTAATAGCTATTGCTGTTTACATTGGAAAAACAAGACTTATTGATAATTTTACATTCAATATAAAAAAAAGAATGGTATTTTAGTAAAATGCTATATATGTATAAGTTAAAGATAAAATAAGAATTAAACTTCGGGGGATTTAAAATGATACTTAATATGTTAAAAGGGAAGATACACAGAGCAACAATAACTCAAGCAGAACTTAATTATATGGGGAGTATAACTATAGATAAAACTTTAATGGAAGCTGCTGGGATTTTAGAAAATGAAAAAGTTCAAATTGTTGATAATAACAATGGTGTAAGACTTGAAACTTATGTTATTCCTGGAAAAAGAGATTCAGGAATCATATGTTTAAACGGAGCTGCTGCAAGACTTGTTCAACCTGGGGATCAAGTAATAATAATTGCTTATGCGCAAATAGAAGAAAGAGAGGCTAAAATATATAAACCTAAAGTTGTATTTGTAAATGCTGATAATACAATAAAAGAAATAACAACTTACGAATCTAATGAATAAAATAAAATTATAATGTTAAAATATATAAGAGGTCTTAAAACTACCTATAATGTATGAATAATTAACCCAAATAACTGCTTATGTTTATAAATAAGCAGTTATTTTTAATATGTTTAAATCATTTTAGAAAAATATTTTTTTAATTATATAAAATCTATTTTGTATAAATATATAAGATTTACTAAAAATACAAGAATAATAAGAATTTCCACTTCTAAATAAATTCAATTTTGAAAGGAGAAAATTAAGTATGTTTGTTCCAAAAAGGATACTATTTGAAAAAGGTAGTTTAGATTATGAAATAGGTAAAAAAATATATAATACTTTTAAGAATAATAAAAATATTGAGATTATAAATATATCTGGAAATAGGATAAAACCACATATTCCAGGAAATGATACTTATAACTATTATAGAGAAGGTAAAAACACTTTAGTTGTTGGCATTAAAAAAAGTTTTAAGTTTCAGTCATGTAAACCATCAGCTCATTATCAATTACCTCTTCTATCTGGATGTACAGGACATTGTCAATATTGTTATCTTAACACTAATTTAAGTACCAAACCATTTGTTAAAGTTAATGTGAATATAGAGGATATTTTAAATCAAGCAAAGAAATATATCATTGAAAGAAATCCTGATATAACAATATTTGAAGGTGCAGCAACTTCAGATCCTATTCCAGTAGAACCATATACTAATTCTTTGCAAAAGGCCATTGAATTTTTTGCCAATGAAGAAAATGGGAGATTTAGATTTGTTACTAAATATAATGATGTTGATACTTTATTAAATATAGATCACAAAGGAAAAACAGAGATTAGATTTACTTTAAATACAAACAAGGTTATAAATGACTTTGAAAATAGAACAGCTTCTTATGATTTAAGACTTGAGGCATGTGAAAAAGTTGCAAAAGCTGAGTATCTAACTGGATTTATAATAGCTCCAGTATTTTTATATGACAATTGGAAAGAGGATTACAATGAACTTCTTATAAAATTGCATGATAAGATGCCTAAAGATTTGAAATCCACACTATCATTTGAAATTATAACACATAGATACACACCAAGAGCAAAGAATGTTATAAATGAAGTATTCCCAGATAATACTTTGCCAATGAATGATGAAGAACGTAAGTATAAATATGGTCAATTTGGATATGGAAAATACGTTTATACCAAAGAACAGTTAGAAGAAGTTAAATCGTTCTTTAAATATAAGATAAACGACTTATTTAAAAATAGTATTATAAAGTATATTATCTAAAAAGATCTTCCATTTTATTTTGGAAGATCTTTTTATCTTTATATTTATGATTTTCTCTAAATTTTAAAAAATATATAATATTATATTGAGATTATGTACGCGTATTAATATACATGTACAATTTTAGAGGGAATGATTTCTCATATTAATTAATTTAAAAGTTTTTAGATGGAAGATTATAATTGTGATGAAAATTCATAAATTTTTGATTACTAATGCCCCCTATGATAAAATAAGATTTGATTTTAAGTTTAAAATTAGGTAACTATATATACCTAATTAAAAGGAGGAAATTTATTATGGCTTTAACGCCAATGATGGTAGAGTACATGAAAACAAAAGATGAATATAATGATTGTATTCTATTTTATAGATTAGGTGACTTTTATGAAATGTTTTTTGATGATGCAATAACTGTATCCAGAGAACTTGAACTTGTTTTAACAGGTAAAAATTGTGGACTTGAGGAAAGAGCACCTATGTGTGGAATTCCACATCATGCAGCTGCTGCTTATATCCCAAGACTTATTTCTAAAGGATATAAAGTTGCTATATGTGAACAGCTTGAAGATCCAAAACAAACTAAAGGAATAGTAAAAAGAGGAGTTGTAAAAGTAGTAACTCCTGGAACATTTGTAGATAATAATTCTAATTTAGAAAATGATAATACATATTTAATGGTAATATTTGAACAGGAAGATAAATTTGGAATAGCTACATCTGATATAAGTACTGGTGAATTTAAAACTACATCTTTTAATAATATTAAGATGAGCTTACTTGATGAAATATCAAAGGTATCTCCTAAAGAAATAATAGTAGATATTAATATAAGTGAAGATTTATTAAATGAAATAAATAATATACTACCTGCTCTTATAACTAAAAAGGATTTTAATGAAT
Source organism: Clostridium taeniosporum (assembly GCF_001735765.2). Lineage (NCBI taxonomy): Bacteria > Bacillati > Bacillota > Clostridia > Eubacteriales > Clostridiaceae > Clostridium > Clostridium taeniosporum. The sequence goes on along the minus strand of NZ_CP017253.2, from coordinate 1,672,176 downwards.
TTTTAGTTTCTAAAGAAGAACTTCTAAATCAGTTTTCAGATTTAGAAGTAAGTGGATTGTCTAAAGAAAGAGAGATTCCAAGTAGGGTACTTCTTAAGTATATAAATGAAACTCAAAAAATGAGTTTAACTAATATAAATTTATTAGAACAATATGAGATTATAAATTATATGACTATAGATGGAAACTCAAGAAGGAATTTAGAACTTACAGAAAGTATAAGAGAAAAAACTAAAAAAGGATCTCTTCTTTGGGTACTTGATAAAAGTGCTACATCTATGGGGGGAAGAACTTTAAGAAAATGGATTGATGAACCTCTTATTGTTAAAGAAGAAATTGAAAAAAGATTAAGTGGTGTTGAAGAGGCATTTAATTCAATAAGTTTTAATGAAGATTTAAGAAGTGCTTTAAAAGAAATCTATGATATTGAACGAATAGTTGGTAAAATATCTAATAAAAATGTTAATGCTAAAGATTTATTATCACTTAAGTCTTCTTTAAATAAGCTTCCTTATATCAAAGAACTTTTAAAAAATGCAAGTTCTATTCTTTTAAAAGAATATTATAAAAATTTAGATGAATTAACAGATGTTAAAGAATTACTAGATATATCTATTAAAGAAGATCCAGGTTTAGGATTAAAAGAGGGAAATATAATAAAAGATGGATATAATAGTTTAGTGGATGAGTTACGTCAAAGTAAACTTCATGGGAAAGAGTGGATAGCTGCTTTAGAAAATAGAGAACGTGAATTTACTGGTATTAAATCTTTAAAAGTTGGTTATAACAAAGTATTTGGATATTATATAGAAATAAGTAAATCAAATTATAATGCCATTCCAGAAGGTAGATATATAAGAAAACAAACATTAGCTAATGCAGAAAGATTTATAACAGAAGAGCTTAAAGTAATGGAAAATAAAATTTTAGGTTCTGAAGAAAAACTTATTAATTTAGAATATTCTTTATTTGTGGAAGTAAGAGAAAAAATTGAAAAAGAAATAAGTAGATTAAAAAAGAGTGCGAGAATAATAGCTGATTTAGATGGTATTTCTACTTTGGCATTAGTTGCGTTAGAAAATGATTATGTAAAACCTAATATAAACAAAGATGGAATAATTGAAATAACAGATGGAAGACATCCAGTTGTTGAAAAAGTAATTGATAAAGGTGAATTTGTATCAAATAATACTGAGTTAAATCAAAGTGATAAAGAATTATTATTAATTACAGGTCCTAATATGGCTGGTAAATCTACTTATATGAGACAAGTGGCATTAATAACATTAATGGCTCAAATAGGATCTTTTGTACCAGCAGCTAGTGCTGATATATCTATTTGTGATAAGATTTTCACAAGAATTGGAGCATCAGATGATTTAGCAGGTGGAAAATCTACATTTATGGTTGAAATGTGGGAAGTTTCTAATATTTTAAAAAATGCAACAAGTAATAGTTTAGTCTTACTTGACGAAGTTGGAAGAGGAACTTCAACTTATGATGGACTTTCTATTGCATGGGCTGTTATTGAGTATATAACTAAAAATAAGGATTTGAGATGTAAGACTTTATTTGCAACTCATTATCATGAACTCGTTAAACTTGAAGGAGTTTTACCAGGGGTTAAAAATTATTCTGTAGCAGTTAAAAAATTAAAAGATAGTGTAGTCTTTTTAAGGAAAATAGTAGAAGGTGGCGCAGATGAATCATATGGTATTGAAGTTGCAAAGCTTGCAGGACTTCCTGATAATGTTATTAATCGTGCTAGAGAAATTCTTAATGATTTAGAAGATAAAAATACATTTGATATAAATAAGGTTTCATCTTCTACAGTAGATTCATATGAAGAAAAAGAAATTGCTGTTGATTGTACCAAAAATGAAGATAGAATAGTTTCATCTAAAAATACAATTATACAAGAAAATGATTATGATAAAGAGAAAATTTTAAAAATAGAAAATCAAAATATAGAGTATAGAGAAACCATAGAGTCTTTAAAAGTGGAAATTAAAGAGTTAAAAGAAGTAAATAGTAAGAAGCATAATAAAAATAATAAGGATGTTTCTAGGGATAACATGCAAATTAACTTTGAATTTATAGAAAAAGAAAGTTTTATAAAAGAACTTAGTGAAGTAGAAATATTATCACTTAATCCTATGGAAGCTATGAATGCTTTATACAAATTAGTTACAGAAGCAAAAAAATTTCAATAATAAAAAGAGGAGATAAATTTATGAATTGTGGTTGCAGTCTTCCATTAGAATGTCCAAAATGTAAAGAAATGTTAGTTAGAAAGCGTAAAATAGATGGAACATATATAATAATCGAGAGAGTTTGCCCTAATTCTCAATGTAATTATATAATTAGAGAAGATAACATTTTTAATGATGATATAAATTAAAAAATTTTATAATAAAAATGTATAAAAAGATTGCCCTAGAATGTTTTGAATATTCAATTCGTTTTAGGGCAATCTTTTAATGATAAAAAATTCAATGTAAACATTGACAAAACATATACGTATAAGTTATTATTTAATTACAACATGTACGTACATGTATAAAAAGGAGGTAAAATAATGGCTAAGTATAGTAATGAAGTTAAACAATTATTAGAATACATAGGTGGAAAAGAAAACATAAGTGCTGTTTCACATTGTGCGACAAGAATGAGATTTGTTTTAAATGACACATCTGTTGCTGATGAAGAAAAAATTAAAAAAATAAAATCTGTTAAAGGTACATTTACTCAAGCTGGACAATTTCAAGTTATTATTGGAAACGATGTAGCAGTATTTTATAACGAATTCACAGCATTAGCTGGAGTTGAAGGAGTTAGTAAGGATAATATAAAAAGTTCAGCTAAATCAAACATGAATATCGTTCAAAAAATGATGGCAAATATAGCAGAAATATTTTCACCGTTAATACCTGCAATTATAGTAGGTGGTCTTATACTAGGATTTAGAAATATCATTGGTGATATTAAAATGTTTGAAAACGGTACAAAAACTCTTATTGAAGTATCACAATTTTGGGCAGGAACTCATAGCTTTTTATGGTTAATTGGTGAAGCAATATTCCATTTCTTACCTGTTGGGATTACATGGGCTGTAACTAAGAAAATGGGGACAACTCAAATACTTGGTATAGTACTTGGTATTACATTAGTATCACCACAGCTTTTAAATGCTTATGCAGTTGCTGGAGCTGATACAATTCCATTTTGGGATTTTGGTTTTGCCAAAATAGATATGATTGGTTATCAAGCACAAGTTATACCTGCTATTTTAGCTGGATTCTTGTTAGCATATCTTGAAAAAGGAGTTAGAAAAATAGTTCCTTCTTCAATATCAATGATATTAGTACCATTTTTTGCTTTAGTACCTACTGTTTTAATAGCTCATACAGTTCTTGGACCAATAGGTTGGACTATTGGAGCTTGGGTATCATCAGTGGTTTATGGTGGATTAACTTCATCATTTGGAAGTATATTCGCTGCAATATTTGGATTCCTTTATGCACCACTTGTTATAACTGGATTACATCACATGACTAATGCAATAGACTTACAATTAATGGCTCAATTTCAAGGAACGTCTTTATGGCCAATGATAGCTTTATCTAATATAGCTCAAGGGTCAGCTGTTTTAGCTATGATATATCTTCAAAGAAAAAATGAAGAAGAAAAACAAATAGCAATTCCAGCATGTATATCAGCTTACCTTGGAGTAACTGAACCTGCATTATTTGGTATTAACATAAAATATAGATTCCCATTTATATGCGGAATGGCAGGATCAGCTATAGCAGCTATAATATCTGTTTCAACAGGAGTAATGGCAAACTCTGTAGGAATTGGTGGATTACCTGGTATTTTATCAATTCAGCCACAACACATGCTTATGTTTGCAGTAGCAATGGTTGTTGCTATAGTAGTTCCATTCATATTAACTTTTATAGTTGGAAAGAAAAAACTAGGCTAGTTAAACTAGCAAATAATAATTTTAAATTGGAGGAATTAGCAGTATGCAAGACTTTAAAAAAAGTACTGTCTATCAAATATATCCTAAATCATTTAACGATTCAAACGGAGATGGAATAGGCGATTTAAACGGAGTAATAGAAAAACTAGATTATTTAAAAGAATTAGGGATTGATTATATTTGGCTTACTCCTTTTTATGTATCACCTCAAAATGATAATGGATATGATGTAGCAGATTATTATAATATAGATCCTTTATTTGGAACTAATGAAGATGTTGATAAACTTATTAAAGAATCAGAAAAAAGAAATATTCATATAATGCTTGATATGGTATTTAATCATACTTCAACAGAACATGAATGGTTTAAAAATGCTTTAAGTGGAGATAAAAAATTTAAGGATTTTTATATATTTAAAAAAGGTAACAATGGTAAACCTCCAACTAATTGGGAATCAAAGTTTGGAGGAAATGCCTGGGAATATGTAGATAAATTTGATGAATACTATTTACATCTATTTGATAAAACACAAGGGGATTTAGATTGGACAAATCCAGAAGTTAGAAATGAAATATATAAAATAGTAGACCATTGGATAAAAAAAGGTGTTAAAGGATTTAGATTTGATGTTATAAATTTAATTTCTAAGCCAGAAAAATTTGAAGATGACATTCTTGGAGATGGAAGAAGATTTTATACAGATGGACCTAATATACATAAGTATTTAAAAGAATTAAATAAAAATACTTTTGGAAAACATGACAATATAATAACAGTTGGTGAGATGTCTTCTACAACCATAGATAATTGTATTAAATATTCAAATCCAGAAGAAAAAGAACTATCTATGGTATTTAATTTCCATCATTTAAAAGTAGATTATAATAATGGTGATAAATGGACACTTATGGATTTTGATTTCAAATTACTAAAAAACATTTTTAAAGAATGGCAAGAAGGTATGGAAAAAGGGAATGGATGGAATGCAGTATTTTGGTGTAATCATGATCAGCCAAGAATAATTTCTAGATTTGGAAATACAGATAAATATCATAAAGAAAGCGGAAAAATGCTTGGAACTTGTATTCATCTAATGAGAGGAACACCTTATATTTATCAAGGTGAGGAATTTGGTATGATAAATCCTAACTTTAATTCTATAGATGAATATAGAGATATCGAATCAAAAAACTATTATGATATTTTAAAAGAAAATGGCGTTGATGAAGAAAAAATATATAAAATATTAGCTTCAAAATCAAGAGATAATTCAAGAACACCTATGCAATGGAATGCTGAAAAAAATAGTGGATTTTCAACTGGTTCTCCTTGGATACCTGTAGGAAAATCTTATAAAGAAATAAACGCAGAGAATGCATTAAAAGATGAGGATTCTATATTCTACCATTATAAAAAACTTATACAAATTAGGAAAAAATATGATGTAATTTCTAATGGATCTTTTAAAATGATACTTGAAGAACATGAAAAAGTGTTAGCTTATACAAGAGAATATAAGAATGAAAAATTAATAGTTTTAAATAATTTCTATGGTGAAGAAACTGAAGTGTTATTACCACAAGAATTAATAGGCAATAATAAAATATTAATTTCAAATTACAAAGATAGTATGGATTTAAATAATAAAATTTCACTTAGACCATATGAATCTATTGCTTATATCGTTGAGAATTAAGTCAAAGTTATGTTAAAATATTAATGGTGATAAATAATGGGTAGTAAATATTTTAATATATATAGTGAAATTGCAAATAGAATAGAAAATGGAATATATAAAGCAAATGATGAAATTTCTTCAGAAAGTGATCTTATGAAAGAATATAGTGTTTCTAGAGATACTGCAAGGAAAGCATTAAAATTACTTGAGGAAAACGGATATATACAAAAAATCAAAGGTAGGCGTTCTTTTGTATTAGATATAAATAAATTTGATTTTCCTGTATCAGGTGTAGTTAGTTTCAAAGAAATTGCAGATAAACTAGGACCTAATTCTAAAACTAAGGTTGAAGTTTTGGAATGCATTGAACCAAATGAAAATATTATGAAAAAATTAGAATTAAAATCTGAAGATAAAGTTTGGAAAATAATAAGGTCTAGAAGTATTAAAAATGAAAAAATAATTTTAGATAAAGATTATTTAGTACAAGAATTTGTTGAAAATATTACTGAAGAAATATGTGAAGAATCCATTTATAAGTATATTGAAGATGAATTGGGATTAAAAATAGCTTATGCTAAGAAAGAAATAACTGTTCAATTTGCTACAGAAGAAGATAAAAAGTATTTGAACATGAAAAATTTCAATATGATAGTGGTTGTAAAAAGTTATACTTATTTAGATGATACAAGTCTATTTCAATATACAGAATCTAGACACAGACCGGATAAATTTAAATTTGTAGACTTTGCAAGAAGACGTAAATAAAATTAAAATGATTAGTTAAGTAATACAAGAACTCTTAGGTGTTAATTTCTTTAAAAATACCTAAGGGTTTTTGTATTTGTATATTTAAATTAGATTTGTTATTACTAGTTAAATTGGATATAATACATTTGAAGAAACTTTAAACAAAAGAATTATAAATAAATATGTATTATAATAAATTATATTTTATTTGATTATTAATGTAAATACTTATAAGGGGGGTGCACTATATGAAAAGAATTAATATATTAAATGAAGATACAGCAAATAAAATTGCAGCAGGAGAGGTTGTAGAAAGGCCTGCATCTGTAGTTAAAGAATTAGTAGAAAACGCCATAGATGCAAACTCTGAAAATATATTAATAGAAATAGAAGAGGGTGGAAGTTCTTTAATAAGAATTATAGATGATGGTGATGGAATTTATAAAGAAGATATACATAAAGCTTTCATGCCTCATGCTACAAGTAAAATAAAAGAATCTGAAGATATATATAGTATAAGTACTTTAGGCTTCAGGGGAGAAGCACTACCATCTATTGCATCAGTAGCTAAGGTTAATTTAAAAACCAAACAAGAAGATGAAGAATTTGGTTATGAAATAACAATTGAAGGTGGAAAATTTTCAAAAATTACAGAGTGTGGAATTAATAAAGGAACTATAATAGAAGTAAAAGATTTGTTTTTTAATGTTCCTGCAAGAAAGAAATTTTTAAAAACAACATCTAAAGAATCATCTTTGATTAATGATATTATAACTAGAATAGCTTTATCTAATCCTAATATTAGCTTTAAACTATTTAATAATGGTAAGAAAGTTATTCATACATATGGAAATGGTAATATGAAAGATGTAATAAGAACTATATATGGGAAAAATATAGTTGAAAATGTATTATATTTTGAAAACACATGTGATATAGCTACAATTTATGGTTATGTGGGAAAAGAAGAAATTGCACGAGGTTCTAGAAACAACCAAAGTATTTTTGTAAATAACAGATATATAAAGAATCGAAGTTTAGGAATTGCTGTAGAGCAAGCTTTTAAATCATTCTCCACTATAAATAAGTTTCCTTTTTTTATATTATTCATAGAAATATATCCAGAATATATAGATGTAAATATTCATCCAACTAAATCAGAAGTAAAATTTAATGATGAGAGATTTATATTTAAAAAGATATTTGGTGCTGTTCATGCATCTTTAAAGGAAGAAGTTTTTGATAAATTTTCAATACCTGAAGAAGAGGAAAATAAAGATAAAAATAAAAACTCAAGTTTAAATATAGAAGAAATTACATTTAAAATAGAAGAAGAACAGGAAAAAGTTAAATATAACATTAACAATTTAGCACAAAAGAACATATGTTCTGACAACGGTAATAATAGCATAAATAAGCATATTTATGAACAAAAATCTATTGAAAATACACAAATTAATGAGAATACACCTGAAAGTATAGAAATTCCTATTGATTTAAAAGGTGAAAATATTAAATTAGATGTCCATAGTGATGATAAAAATAATATAAATCTGGTTTATGATAAAAATGAACTTAAATATACTACAATAAATGAAACTGATACTTCATGTGAAAATCTAGATAACAAATATATTAAACATGAAATAAATACTGGAAAAATTGAAAAAGAAGAAAGAAGTCCAAAATTTCCTGCTATAAGAATTATAGGTCAATATAATAAAACTTATATATTAGGGGAATATGTTGGAACTCTTTATATGATAGATCAACATGCAGCTCATGAAAAAATAATGTTTGAAAAATATTTAAATGATATAAACTCAGGAGAAATAATAATTCAGCCTTTAATGATACCAACAGTAATAGATTTAAGCATAGATGATTATTCGTATTTTGAAGAAAATAAGGATGTATTTAAGGAAGCGGGTTTTGCTATTGAAGATTTTGGTGGTACGTCTATTGCATTAAAAGAAGTTCCATATTTTTTAGGGAAACTTAAGCCTAGAAATTTATTCTTAGAAATACTAGATAATCTTAAAAATCTAGGTTCTGGTAAAACTACTGAAGTAAAACATAATGCTATAGCAACTAAAGCTTGTAAAGCAGCTGTAAAAGGAAATGATCCATTAAGTGAATTAGAAATGGTTAAATTAATTGAAGAATTAAGATATATAGATGATCCATTCCATTGTCCTCATGGAAGACCAACCATTATTCAATTTACTAGTACAGATATAGACAAAAAGTTTAGGAGGATTATTTAATAATGAAACAAAAGATTTTAGTTCTTGGAGGACCTACAGCTGTAGGAAAGACAGAACTTTCAATAAAACTTGCTGAAAAATTAAATGGAGAGATAATATCAGCAGATTCAATGCAAATATATGCAAATATGGATATAGGTTCTGCTAAGGTTACAAAAGAAGAGATGAGAGATGTAAAACATCATATGATAGATATCCTTTCACCAGAAGAAGAATTTTCAGTTGCAGATTTTAAAAATAGAGGAGAAAAAGCTTTAAAAGAAATTATAAATAAAAAAAAGCTTCCTATGATAGTTGGAGGTACTGGATTATATATAAATTCTTTAACATGCAATGTTACTTTTACAGAAGCTGAAAAAGATGAAGAATACAGAACTTATTTGGAATCATTAGCAGAGGTAAATGGTAATAACTATATTCATGAAATGCTTAAAGAAATAGATGAAATAAGTTATAAGGAAATACATCCTAATAACAGAAAAAGAGTAATAAGGGCATTAGAAGTATATAAACTTACTGGAAAGCCATTTAGTTCTTATAACGTAGGAAATGACTTTTATAAAACAGATTATGATATACACTATTATGTATTAACTATGGATAGAGAAAAATTATATAATAGAATTAACAAAAGGGTAGACATAATGATAGAAAAAGGACTTATTGATGAATGTATAGAACTAAAAAAACTTGGATATACTGCAAATATGCAATCGATGCAAGGTATAGGCTATAAAGAAATACTTTATTATTTAGATAAAAAAATATCATTAGAAGAAGCTATAAATTTAATAAAGCAAGGTTCAAGGAATTATGCTAAAAGACAATTGACTTGGTTTAGAAGAGATCCTAGATGTATTTTCTTAGATAAAGATCTTTTATCTGATGAGGAAATATTAAGTAAAATTGTTGATGACATAACAAATAACTAGGTTTATAATAATATAAAGAGAATAAAAAATGGAGGTAAATATGGTTTTATGAATAAGCAACAAAATAATCTACAAGACATATTTTTAAACAATGCTAGAAAGAATAAGATACCTGTAACAATATATCTTTCAAATGGCTTTCAATTAAATGGAACTGTAAAAGGGTTTGATAGTTTTACTGTTATTTTAGATTGTGATAATAAACAAATGCTTATATATAAACATTCAATAACTACTGTAACTCCAGCAAAACCAATTTTATTTGTAGATAATGAAAACTAAAATAAATAGGCAATTAATTGCCTATTTATTTTTGAGAAAATATATTTATAACACCTAGGAGGAGAATATATAAAAATGTTAAAAAAAACAGAAGAATTTCTAATCAATAATTATAATGTTCGTGAGGAAGCATTTAAATTATATAAACAAGCTCTAAAAGAAACAGAATATATTTTTAAAGAGTATGATGAAATAAGAGAATTTAATCAACTTAAAGTACTAAAAGCATTTCAAGAAGAGAGAATAAGTGAATCACATTTTACTAATACCACCGGATACGGACTTGATGACTTTGGAAGAGATACTTTAGATAGAGTATATGCTAAAATATTTCAAGCAGAAGCTGGATTGGTTAGACATAATTTTGTAAGTGGTACTCACGCTATTGGTGCTGCTATAATGGGAAATGTAAGACCTGGTGATAAAATACTTTGTGCTTCTGGAATGCCTTATGATACACTTTTAGGGGTATTAGGACTTGCTAATAAAAAAACTAAAGGTTCTTTAGATGAATATAATGTAAAAACAGATGTTATTGATTTAGATAAAAATGGGAAATTCCAATTTGATAAAATCAAAGAAGTTTTAAAAAATGATAATGATATAAAATTAATACACATTCAAAGAAGTACAGGATATGCTTCAAGAAAATCTTTTTTAATTTCAGAAATTGAAGAAGTAATAAAATGTATAAGAGAAGTAAGAGATGACGTTTTAATATTTGTAGATAATTGTTATGGAGAATTTATAGAAACTATTGAACCAACAGAAGTAGGGGCAGATCTTATGGCCGGATCTCTTATGAAAAATATAGGTGGAGGTATTTCTCCAGGTGGTGGATACATAGTAGGTAAAAAAGAATATGTTGAACAAGCATCTTATAGATTTACTGTACCCGGAATAGGTGGGGAATATGGAGCTACTTATGGTCTTATGAGGAGCTTGTATCAAGGTTTATTTTCAGCACCACATGTCTCTATTGAAGCTGTAAAAACAGCTATATTCTGTGCAAAAACTATGGAACTTGCTGGATTTAAAGGATTCCCAGCATCAACTGATAAAAGAACAGATATAATACAAGCTATAGAATTTGGAGATCCAAAGAAATTAATTCAATTTTGTAATGGAATTCAGGCAGCCTCACCAATTGATGCTTTTGCTGTATGTGAACCTTGGGCTATGCCAGGGTATGATAATGAAATAATAATGGCTGCAGGAGCATTTATATCTGGTTCAACAATAGAATTATCTGCAGATGGTCCAATAAGGGAACCTTATATTGCATATATGCAGGGTGGATTAAACTTTGATCATGGTAAAATAGGAATTTTGATAGCTTTGAGTAGAGTATTAGAGATAAAATAAGTATCTATTAATTAATAAAAGATATTTTAACAATAAAACAAGCTGAAATATTAAATTTTACTTATATTTCAGCTTGTTTTATTAAACCTTTAATCAATTTTTTTTATTTTTATTAATAAGCTCTAAATATTCCTACTAATTTACCTAAAATAGAACAATCATCAACTATTATAGGATCCATAGAGTCATTTTCAGGTTGTAATCTTATATGATCTTTTTCTCTAAAAAATCTTTTTATTGTTGCTTCTTCATCTATTAATGCAACAACTATATCTCCATTTAATGCAGTTTGACAGCTTTCAATAATTGCTAAGTCATTATCTCGTATTCCTGCATTAACCATACTTTCGCCAGATACTCTCAACATGAACAGCTCATTATCATGTTTTATGTAATCAAGAGGTATAGGAAAAGAATCTTCTATATTTTCACTTGCAAGTATAGGCATCCCAGCAGTAATTTTACCTACTATAGGAATATTTATCATTTCTTTTTTTTCACTATCACTTTTAACAATTTCTAATGCTCTTGGTTTTGTTGGATCTCTTCTAATTAGACCTTTCTTTTCCAGTCTCTTTAAATGACCATGTACCGTAGAAGTTGATCTTAATGAAACGGCCTCACATATTTCTCTTACTGAAGGTGGATATCCCTTATTTTCTATATATACTTTTAAAAATTCATATATTTCTGTTTGTCTATCTTTGCTTTCTATCATTGATATTACACCTCTCTATCCTATAGTTATTATAACATAGGTTTTATAATATAACAAACTTATGTTCTGTATGTTCTAATTGTTATATTTATAAATTTTATTTGATTTAAATTCCTGGTTTTGATATAATATAATGACAATTTCATAATAGAAATGAGGGTGCTTAATATGAAAAATAAATATACTGATGATGATTATTGCGATATATATGAAAATAAAATATGTGATAACTGTGGTAAATGTTTAGAAATAGATGGAGTAGATATTAAAGCTATAAAAATAGAAGATATTGCAAAAACAAAAGATGAAAACAAATTATTGGAGAAAGAATTTGTTAATAATTTAAAATCATCTCTTAGTGAAGAACAATTAGAAGAAATGGAAGAACGTAACTTAGATTTAAAAGACGCTTATTCTAAATTTATATCATCTAATGGATTAAATTCAGAAGAGTTTAGTATTAATAATAATGAAGAAGTAGAATATGAAGATGCTTTTGATCATATTGAATACTTAGATGATAATGAATTATTTAATGATGATAATATAGAAGAACTCACAGAAGAAATATATCCTGGAGTAAGAAAATTTAAAAACAAAGCATAAATATGAATATATAGGCCTTTTTAACACAAACTATTAATGAAATAGTTGTGAAAAAGAGGTGTAATTTATATGAAAAATAGATTCATTTTAACATTATTAGCAATGACATTTTTATCCACATCAATGTTTATGATTGGATGTAATAACTTAAATAACGGAGCATCAAATAATACTTATAAAAATGCTTCAAGTAAAATAAACGAAGGAATTAATGAAGTTGGTCAAGAATTCCATTTTGATACAGCTAAATTTATAGATAATTTAAAAAATTCAGGATATGATATTACTAATTATTCAGTGGAAGATAATTTATCTAGATCAACAATAGCAACTTCTTATAGTATTGGAAATGATAAAGTATATGTATATCAATATAATAACCGCAATAGTTTACATGAAGATATAATCACACTTTCTCAATCAAAAAAAATTGGAATAGAAGATGAATTTTCTAGTATATCCCATTATTATAAGCAAGGGAAATTACTTATACGATATGAAGGAAACGATGCTGATAATTTAAATTACTTTAATAAATCATTTGGAACATTGTTTATATAAATATCTAAAAGATAAAATAACTTATGTTTAAAGTTATTTTATCTTTTTTATTGTTTACTTTACATAATATTTATTATGGTTAAAATGTATGTTAAATGAATATATTAAGTTGTTTTTGGCAAACTAAATTAGAAAGATTAATTAGAAATGAGGTGTAAAATTTATGAAAAGAAAATCAATTTTAGCGTTATTATTATCTACATTAATCTCATGTTCAATGTTTGTAGGATGTGGACCTAATAATACTTCTGATAATGTTAATAATAACGAAAAAAATAACATGGAAGAAACAGGAGAAAATGTTAAAGAGGATGTTGAAGATCTAGGAAATGATGTCAAAGACACAACAAAGAATGCTGGTGAAAGTATAAAATATACAGCAATAAATTTTAAAGATGATATAGTAAATGCCGGACAGGAACTTAAGGATGCTGTAACTGGAAATGAAAAAAATTATTTTAGTGGAAAAGAAACTGATTACATGGTGGGAAATGATTATGTACGAGTGTATGAATATGAAGATATTAACAAAGCTAATGAAGATATAAAGAGAATATCAGAAAACGGAATGACAATAGAAGGTTCAACAGCAGATTACACTCGTAAACCATATTATTATAGAAAAGGAAATACATTAGTTGTATATGAAGGAAATGATCCTGCATATGTTAAACAATTCAAAGATACTTTAGGTGAACCCATAAGATAATAAGATATAGTTACACTATAAATATTATGTAAAGTGATTTATGAGTTGAAATCTCTATTATTATACAATTCATAATAATAGAGATTTTTATAAGTTAAAAATAGGAGAGTAGTAATTATAATTTTGATAATGGATTTGATTTAACAGCATCTCTTAATGTTTCATCATCTATATGAGTATAAATTTGAGTTGTTGAAATATTTTCATGCCCTAATATATTTTGAAGGCTTCTTATATCTACATCGCCATATTTATACATAAGGGTAGCAGCAGTATGTCTTAATTTATGGGGAGTATATTTTCCATCTGTCAAACCAGCATTTTTAATATGTTTTTTAATCATTATTTCAACAGTTCTTTGGTTTATTGGTTTATTATGAGAAGATAAAAATAAAAACTTTTTATTTTCTGGTAATGCTTTTGAGTCATCTCGAACTTTCATATAATTTTCAATTGATTTTAAACACGCTTCATTAAGATAAACAGTACGTTCTTTATTACCTTTACCTATAATAGTTAAAGTATCATTTCTGATTTTTTCAATATATATTCCACACAATTCAGATAAACGCATCCCACAATTTAAGAATAGTGTTAATATACAATAATCTCTGGCATAATTTTTATTATTTTTGTCTAATGAAGATAGTAAATGTATACTTTGATCTAATGTTAAATATACAGGATGCCTCTTATTTATTTTGGGGGATTCCAGTTCTGTTGTAGGGTTGTCCATAATTAATTTAGCTTTTCCTTGCAAAAACTTAAAATATGATTTCAAAGTAGCAACTTTTCTAGCTCTAGCATAAGCACTATTATTTCTATATTTTTCTATAAAGGACATAAATGCATATAAATCTCTTAATTTTATTGTTTTTAAAAATTCATCGTCTATATCTGTAATATTTATATCTTCAAATTCTATTTTTTTATCTTTAACAAGCCCTCTATATAATTTCATAAATCTAAAGAATATTGTTAAATCTTTTTTATAAGCAGTAATTGTATTACCAGATTTATTTTTTATGGTTTCTAAGTAATTTAAAAAATCTATTACAGAATCGGGTAAATCATTGTTTTGGAAAAAATCAATATCATAATTCATATTTTTATCACCATCATTTATTTTAATTTAAATCTATTTCTATAAGATTTAAATATATTATACCAATAAATGAATTTTTAATCAATTATTTCGGGAAATGTATATTTCCCGAAATAAAAATGAGCATTTTTTTATAATAATAATGATTTTTTTTGCAAAATTTTAACCTTGATTTAAATTTATTCATTAAATAATATCTTGAATTTAATGAATAAAAAAATATTTCCTTTAAATTATAGACAAATATACTAAGTTTTATGCACTTATTTTATAAAACCCTATACTTAAATAAATCCAACTAAATATGAACAATCCTTATTAATAATTATTATCCATAGCTATTGTAGAATTAATTGGCAATTATTTTACAATTTTATTCTTCATTAATAAGAAATTAAATTTCAATACTACTTCTTACTAATTTTTACACATAGAACGCAAGTCTATTTGTATGAAATTTAGAATTTGAAAATAAATTAATTCTAGTATTTCTACTTTTGTTATTTTTTCAAATCGTGGTTTTGAAATAGATGTTAAATAAGAATTTGGATAAAAATCCATTATAATATATAATAATAATGAATTTTTTATTAATTAAAGGAGAAAAAGTTATGGCTAAAGAAACTAAAACTAATGCTATGAGAATTTTGGATAGTAAGAAAATAAATTACACTACTTATAGTTATCAAAATAAAGATGGAAAAATAGACGGTGTAGCTGTGGCCCATAAAATAAATAAAGATGAAAATCAAGTTTTCAAAACTTTAGTTACACAAGGACATTCTAAAGAATTTTATGTTTATGTTGTTCCGGTTGCACAGGAATTAGATATGAAAAAAGCTGCTAAAGCTGCTGAAGAAAAAAATATTGAAATGATTCATGTTAAAGATATAAATAAAATAACTGGATACATAAGGGGTGGTTGTTCTCCTATAGGAATGAAAAAACCTTTTAAGACATTTAT
Source organism: Clostridium taeniosporum (assembly GCF_001735765.2). Lineage (NCBI taxonomy): Bacteria > Bacillati > Bacillota > Clostridia > Eubacteriales > Clostridiaceae > Clostridium > Clostridium taeniosporum. Next base: position 1,656,251 of record NZ_CP017253.2, on the reverse strand, counting down.
CCATAATACAGCTTTAAATTATGAAACAATAGTATTTAGTGGAGGAAAAATTGGTTCTCAAATTGAAATGAATCCTAAAGATCTGGAAAATGTGATCAATTGTACATTTATAGAATTAATTAAATAGTATTCTTTAACGTTATAATCAAATTATCATTTTAAATTCAGGAATTGATAGTTAAAAGTGCTATTTTTGCAGCTATAGAACATATGTTCTACCGTCGTAAAAATAGCACTTTTTAAATATATTTTACAAATTCAGATTATGTTCTAATAAGAATTAATTTAAAACAAATTATATTAATTCATTATCTAAAGCCATAATTAAATTAATTTTAAATATATATTGAAGCTTAAAATTTGTAAAATATTATACTTTAATCAATCTAAAATCAACCTAATTTTAAACATAAAAATAAACTAATTAAGATTTATAACAATTAATCTTAATTAGTTTATTAATACTACTTTCCTACTCTACAACTTCTCCTACTAAAGAAAATGATTTAGCTTCAACTATTTTAACTTTAACAAGTTTACCAATCATTTCTTTACAGCCGTCAAAATTAACAAGCTTAGCATTTCTTGTTCTACCTGTTAATTTATTTTCATCATTTTTACTAGTTCCTTCAACTAAAACTTCATATATTTTTCCTTCAGAAGCTTTATTTCCAGCAACTATTCCTTCATTAACTACTTCTACAAGTCTATTAAATCTATTGTGTTTAATATCATCAGGTATTTGATTTTCCATTTTATCTGCTGGTGTGTGATTTCTTCTTGAATATATAAATGTAAATGCAGCATCATATTTAACTTCTTTTACTAAGCTAAGAGTTTCTTGAAAATCTTCTTCTGTTTCTCCAGGAAAGCCAACTATTATATCAGTTGAAAATGTTACATCTGGAATTTCTTCTCTTATCTTTTTTGCTAATTGTAAATATTGTTCTCTATTATAATGTCTATTCATTGTTTGCAATATTTTATCACTACCACTTTGTACTGGTAAATGTACTTGTTCACAAAGTTTATCACAATCTCGTATAGCATATATAACATCTAAAGTTAAATCTTTAGGGTGAGATGTCATAAATCTTATTCTTTCAAGACCTTCTATTTCATTTATTCTTCTTAAAAGTTGTGCAAAAGTAATTTCCTCTTCAAGACCTTTACCATAAGAGTTTACATTTTGTCCAAGCAAAGTAATTTCTTTGTAACCAATAGCTACTAATTCTTTTATTTCGTTTTCTATGTCTTCTGGCTTTCTACTTCTCTCTCTTCCTCTAACATATGGAACTACACAATATGTACAAAAATTATTACATCCATACATTATAGTAACAAAAGCTTTTACATTGCTTTTTCTATCGATTGGAACTCCCTCTACAATTTCAGTTTCTTTATCTAAAATCTCTTTAATTTGAACTCCTTCTACTTGGACTCTATGTAAATATTCTGGAAATTTATATGCATTATGAGTTCCAAAAATTATATCTACATAAGGAAATCTACGTAATATTTCATCTGCCATACCTTTTTGTTGCATCATACATCCACATAGAGCGATTATTAGATTGGGATTTTTTTCTTTTTGCTTCTTTAACCTTCCAAGGTTACCGAAAACTTTATTTTCAGCATTTTCTCTTACACAACAAGTATTAAAAATTACAATTGAGGCGTCATCTCTGTTATCAGTTTCCTCATATCCTTGAGATTTAAGCATTCCTGAAAGTTTTTCCGAATCTTCTTCATTCATTTGACAACCCCAAGTTTCAATAAAGAAGAATTGTTTTTTATCTATTTTATTTTGTTTTAAAATGTCTATATCAAATTGCATTAGTATTCCTCCAAGTTTTTTAAATTATACTTCTGTATTATATCAAATAATTTTCATAATTAAAAGACTATGCTTGAATATACAGTAGTGTTAAGTTAAATAAAATATTATTATATATTTTATTTGATCTTAATTACCACTTAAACCTTCTAAAGTATAAAAATTACCACAATACATTGTTTCTATATTTATATCTGTATCTGAAATAGGTACAAAAGTGTTTTTATCAAGACCATCCTTAGTTATAACATAAACTTTTAATGTTATATTATCTACATAACAATCATATTCCGTTATTTTTTTGTGCTCTTTTTTAACAGTATTAAGAAATTCTAATTTACTTTTAAAATAATTTTTATTTCCATATACTAATCCTTTATCATGTTTCCAAATTAATTTATAACTCATATTATCCCACCCTATAATTATGATTTTAAATTACTGTATAGTTTATTTTCCCATGTAGTCACTCTTCTATATTCTTCAAAACCTATTTTTTTATACAAATTCATAGCTTTATAATTTTCTACTTCAACATTTATTGCAATACATGAGATATGTCTCTTACTACATAAATAAATCAAATATTTTATAAGCATTTCTCCATAACCTTTTTTCCTATATTCTTCTAATATTCCTACATTAACTATTGTGTAAAAATCTTTTTTTGCGATAACTTGTCCATATCCTATCGCTACATTTCCAAGCATTATAAAAACGCATAAATCATTTATATAATAATCCTCTTGCTCTTCCTGTTTTATATCATATGGAACTAATGGAACTCTTTCATTATCTTGAAATACAGAATTTTGGATAAAACATCTTAAATTTTCATCTTGTTTTTTAGTGAAAATCTTAAAATTAACATTTTTATTAAATTTAAATTTACATTTAGATATTTGCATTTTCATTAACGAGGTAGATTTAATTGTTTTAAAATTTAGTTTATTCATTATATCATAAGTTAATTTACTATCAACTACATCAAAACTTAATGTTTTTCCTTTAAAAATATGAAATAATTCATTAGATAGCCAATCTATATGTTTCTCATTTATATATAATGAATTAATTTTTATAACTTCTGTTAATGGATATTGTATCCATAAATAACCTATATATTCATTTTCATATTTAAAAAGTTTTATTTCTCTTCTCTTTCTATATTTACTAATAAATGATTTTTTATTGTATAATTCAAAAAAATCTTTATCATTCATATATTTATTATTTGCCTCTTGTTGTAACATTTCTAAATATTTTAAATTTTTAAATGATAATTTTTCTATTATAAACATAAAACTCCTCACTTCTACTAAATAAAGTATAGTATTAAAAAAATACTTAGTCAATTAATGGTATTTAACAGAAGTTATTTTTTGCAATAAAAAGAACCCCTATATAAATTATATTGGGATTCTTTTTATTGTATACATATTTTATTAAATATCTTTTATACTTAAACTTACTCTTTTATTTTCTTCATCAACTTCTAATATCTTAGCTTTAACTTCTTCACCAACACTAAGTACTTCTGATGGATGAGATATTCTATTATATGAAATTTTTGAAATATGAACTAAACCATCAACACCAGGTTCTAATTCTACAAAAGCTCCAAAATCATTAATTCTTACAACTTTACCTAAAACTATTGAACCTTCTGGATATTTTTCTTTCACATTTTCCCATGGTTTTGGAAGTAATTCTTTTCTTGATAAAGATAACTTTTTATTTTCTTTATCAAGAGCTATTATCTTAACTTCTATAAATTCACCTTTTTTTAATATATCTTCAATATTTTTAACATGATTCCAAGAAATTTGAGACAAATGTAATAATCCATCTATTCCATTAACATCTAAAAATGCTCCAAAACTAGTAAATCTTTTTACTTCAGCGTTTATTACATCTCCAACATTTAAACTTTCCCAAGCTTTTTCTTCTTCTGCTTCTTTAATAACTTCTAATAGAACTCTTCTAGATGCAATAACTTTTTTAGGTTGTTCTGTAGAATAATCAATTAATTTAACTTCTAATATTTGATTGATATATTGAGATTTATCTTTAGTGAACTTAACATCTATTTGAGATGCTGGTATAAATATTCTTACTCCTTTATGATAAGCAACTAGTCCATTTTCTGAAGCTTCTTTAATTTTAACATTTAAAGTTTTCCCTTCATTAAATAATTCATTAAGTTCTTTATACGCTTCTTCTCTTTCGTATTCAAGTCTTGATAAAACAACATATCCATCAGAATTTTGAAGTTTTATAACTTTAGCTTTTATACTATCTCCTACATTAAGATTTTCTAATACACTTTCTACATCTTCATTTGAAGTTAATTCATTAAAAGGAATAACCCCATCTATCTTATATCCAACAAGTGAAACTATAATAGCATCTCTAGTTTTTGAAAGTATTTCTCCTTCTATCTCATCACCAATTACAAACCTTCTATCAAGTTCATTCATTAATGATAATTGATCATAATTTTTAATATTTTCTGTATTATTCATAATTCCAATTACCTCCTTAATAATCCAATCTGGCGTAGATGCACCAGCTGTAATACCTATTTTATTTATATTATTATTTATAAATTTTTCAGGTAACTCATTAACATTTTCTATGTGTATAGTATTATTACAATTTTGTTTTGAAATCTGATATAATTTAGTTGTATTAGAACTATTTTTACCACCAATTACTATCATAGTATCTACTTCTTTTGATAATTTATTAGTGCTTTTTTGTCTTACATCTGTAGCTGCACATATTGTATTAAAAGCTAAAACTTCTTTAGCTTTTGTAGATATATTTTTTAATAATCTTTCCCAATTAGTAGCTTTTTCTGTTGTTTGTGATACTAAACATACTTTAGAAAATCCCTCTTCTTCAATTTCACCATTTCTAGAAATTATAGCTTCATTATTACACCAACCATTTATCCCAACAACTTCTGGATGATTAGCATCTCCAAGTATTATTATAGTATATCCTAGCTTATAATATTTATTTACTTTTTTTTGTATATTGGTTACAAAAGGACAAGTAGCGTCCATAATTTTTAATTGATTTTGCTTTAAAAGATCTAATACTTCTTTAGACACTCCATGAGATCTTATAACAATAACATCATCTTTATTTAAAGTATTTATATTTTCTAAATCTATAGAATATATATTATTTTTTTCTAGAAATTTTACAACATCATTATTATGTATTAATGGACCTAAAGTATATATCTTTCTGCTTTCTTGTTTTTGTATCTTAATAGCTTCATCAACAGCTCTTTTTACTCCAAAACAAAATCCAGCGTTTTGCGCTAAAATTATTTCTTTCATTAGTTTATTCTCCTAAAGATTTAAATATTTTTAATTTTTTCTCTAATATAAGAATTAATTTTTTCTGTAACTTGAACTATATTTAAACCAGTAGTATCTATTTCAATTGCATCATCTGCTTTTTTTAATGGATCAACTTTTCTATTAGTATCTTTATAATCTCTTTCTATAATATCTTTTAATATATCATCATATAAACACTCAATATTTCTATCTTTAAGTTCTTTAAATCTTCTATTTGCTCTTTCTTCTGGAGTAGCAGTTAAGAAAAATTTAAACTTAGAATTTTTAAGCACTACTGTACCAATATCTCTTCCATCCATTATGACATCAAATTTATTTGACATATCTCTTTGAAGTTTAACAAGTTTATTTCTCACTTCAGGTATAGATGCATATGAAGAAACAATACTACTTATTTCAGGTAAAGTTATTTTACTTTGAATATTTTCATTATTTAAAAATAAATCATCATTTTCAAAGTGCATTTCCATAGTATCTATTAATAAACAAATTTTTTCTACATCATTTTCAGATATATTATTTTCTTTACATTTTAATGCTACAGTTCTATACATAGCACCAGTATTTATATACATTAAATTAAATTCTTTACCTACTAATTTTGCTATTGTACTTTTTCCAGCTCCAGCCGGACCATCTATTGCTACTGCTATTTTCAAAACAATTCCTCTTTTCTAAAAATCTTATATTAAATAAAAACCTTTAATAAGATTATATAATTTTTTAGTATTTCAAACAAGAAATATTTAACTTACTATTTAATATGACTTCCAGCAATTACTCCAGTAGAAAATGCTATTTGCACATTATATCCACCTGTAAAAGCGTCTATATCAATTACTTCTCCACAAAAAGAAAGATTATCTATAATTTTAGATTTCATTGTGGATGGATCAATTTCCTTAACATCAACTCCACCTTTTGTAACTATCCCTTCTGCAAGAGGTCTTAATCCATCTAACTCAAACGATAAGTCTTTAAGAAGATTTACTAATGTTCTTCTTTCCTCTTTAGTTATTTCATTAACTTTTTTATCTTCAGGTATATTAGATCTCTCTATTATTATTGGAATTAATTTTTGAGGTAATAACTCATTTAAAGAATTTTTAAAATCTTTATTTAAATATTTATTAAAATCTTTTTGCACTCTTTTGTCTAACTCACCTAAATTCAATGATGGTTTAAGATCTATATGTAATATATACTTTTTATTATCTTCTATAAATCGGCTTCCACTTAATATAATAGGTCCTGATACACCAAAATGAGTAAATAACATTTCCCCAAAGTTTTTATATACAACTTTTTTATCATTTTCTTTTATTGTTATTTCTACATTTTTAAGTGCTAATCCCATAATATCTTTTGTTTTAGAATCTTTCACAACCATAGGAACAAGTGCTGGCTTTAATGGAATTATACTATGACCTAATTTTTTAGCAAATCCTTGTCCTTCTCCCCTTGATCCAGTAAGAGGATAAGATGCTCCTCCAGTAGCTATAATATAGTAATCTGCCTTTAAAACTTCATTTTTATTTATCTCAATTCCTATTATTTTATTATTTTTACATTTTATATCAGTAACCTTAGAATTTAATCTTATTTTTACATCTGTTCTACTTAATGCATTTGATAGACCTCTAATTATATCAGATGATTTATCTGACTCTGGAAATACTCTATCTCCTCTCTCAACTTTTAATTTAATTCCTTCATTAGAAAAAAAACTCATAGTATCTTCATTAGTAAATGTATATAATGCGCTATACAAGAAATGTGAGTTACCAGGTATATAATCAAAAAACTCAGAAATATCCTTTGCATTTGTAACATTACATCTACCTTTTCCTGTAATAAATAGTTTTTTTCCCAATCTTTCATTTCCATCTAGCAGTAATACTTTATTTTCTTTTGCAGCTGTTATTGCAGCCATCATTCCTGCTGGACCTGCTCCAATAACAATAACTTTGCTCATTAAAAAAATCAGCTCCTTAATTAAATAATATTTATAAATATTGCATTATAGTATCAATTTTAAAAATTGTCTAATTTAAATTATACAATATATGATTAATTTAATATATAGTATAGATATTTACGATTAATTTTCATTTAATCATGTATATATTCAAATCTATATTCTTGAATTACTTCAGGATATTTCTCTTTATCAACTTTACTCATAAACATATCATATGGTCTAATAAAAGTTTTAAAATCTCCATAAAGTGCTTTATATACAATATATTTTTCTCTCGTTTCACTATGTATTGCTATATCTATAACCTGATATTCTTTTCCTTTAAAATGTCTGTAAATGCCTTTTTTTAATTCTCTAATCATAAATTCTCCTTATTAAGTTTTTTCTTCTTCTAAATAAATAGTACACTTCATATATTAACATATTTTAGAGCTCTACTTGATAATAATTCCAAGTAGTTTAGAAAATTCTAAAGCTTGAATAGGTGATACTATAACACCATTTAATTCTTTTCCAGTTAATATAATTGATGATATATCGCTGTTAGTAAAATCTATCCCTTTTAAAGAAGTATTTGTAAACTCACTTAATATTAAATTACAACTATTAAAAGCTATCTTATTAAAATTACATTCTAAGAAAATTCCACTTTCCATATTACACTCATCAAAATTTATTAGTTTCATTTTAGAATATGAAAAATTAGAATACTTACCTATACATTCTTTAAAAAGCACATTTTGCATATTGCATCCATCAAAATTACTTCCTGTTAACTTACACTTTTTAAATTCAACTCTATGGATACTTCCATCAGAAAAATCTATATTAGATAAATTACAATTTTCAAATACAACATCTAGCAAACTTATATTTTTGAAAGAACATTCATTAAATATAACATTTACAAATTTACACCTGTTTATTTCTATTCTCTCTTCATTTATACAATCTAATTTATGATTTTCAATTAAATTATCTGACATATCTTTTTCATTAATTAGTTCATATTCAATATTTATATCATCCTCTAAAATATCTAATAACTTAGGTTGTAATAACTCATTTAAAATAGACATATTAATCCCTCATTTTCTTATATTTCATATATGTTTTTCTGCATTTCGGATTTTCTTTTCCTATTTTTATTATAAAATTAAGATCTTCTCTAATTTTACTTGCAAAATCTATTATTCTAAATTTATTTGCTTTCTTTTTAATAAAAACTTGTTTTTCATTATAGCACAATATTTTTAGATTAAATAGAAAAAGCATGTATATAATAAAAAATAATCCCTGTAATTAAATTAATGATATGGATTATTTTTTACTGTAAATAAATTCATATAAATTTCAAATCTAAAAGACTGAAATCTACGACTTTAGAATTTTTTTAATTAATAATGTATTTTAATTAACATTTTGAAAGTCAAGTATTAAATTGTTAGTAGCATTTTGAATAATAGTAGCTATTTTTTCTCCTTCTAATCCCAATTTTTTTAGTTTAAAAATTATACTATCTTCATTATTTTTAATTTCTAATAAGGTATTATTTAATATTATTTCAGAATTACTTTCTTCAATTTTTATAAAATCATTCCAATATACAAATGGTACACTTAAGCTTTTAAGCAGATTATATGCTAAATTTATTTCTAATTTTAAATTATAGTGCTTCGTATATTCTAATAATATTATTATTCCTTTTGCAAATTGTAATAAATTTTTATCTAAGTCCTTGTCACATAAAATAAGTTCAACAATATCAGTTAAACTATTTATAGCAAAACTTTTATGTCGCTCTGGCAGTTCAGATATTAGTGATGTAGAAAATTTATTTATTATTTTTACAAATGAACATGGAGTGGTTTCTTCTCTTAATGTACCTGCATTATCTAGCATTATGTTAGCTTTATGATAATATAATGGATTTTTTTCAATTGGTGTATTTATATATACCTTCTCTTCATTTACAGAGTTAAGAAGACAATTTACATAATCATACTTAGCACTAATAGATAATATTTTATCTTTATTTTCATTTATTTTTTTATAATATTTATCAATAAATTTATTTGAAAAGCCTTGTCCATCAAAAGATACACATCTATCTACTTTATCAGATAAAAGTGCAACATATTTAGCTTTATTCCCACCTTTGGAATGACCTGTGACTGTAATATTTATATATTTAAGATTATTTATATAATTTAGTGCACTTATTTGTTCTGGTGTATCAGACATATAAGCTCCTTCGCCATTATCCTCCCACTCTTCTATTGTTTTAGTTCCTCTAAATACAACATAAACATTATCATAATTATCAATAAAGCAAGCAGTTTTTAAACCATTATTATCAACTTCTATATTTTCAATCTTTAAGCTACTTAGCTTATTATTTTTTTGTATTTGTTTTAAGATTAATAACCATTCTTTCTTGTTTACAGCTTCTCCACATTCACCATTAGTTATAATAGCTTTATTTAAGTTATTTTTATATAACAGTGATTTCACAAGTTTTCTAATAGTATTATAATTAAATGTATTAAGTTTAAGATATATTAAATTAGATAATAGTAATAATTCACTATTATTTAAATGAGACATTGTTTATCCTCCATAAAAAGTGATTTAAAATATATAATAATTTTAATATATTAATTAACAATAAAAATAGTGCACTTAATTTAAACATAATTTAATAATATCTATTATCTTTTAAAATAAAAAAATATTACTGAAAACTTTAATTTCCAGTAATATTTTAGTAGAAATCTTTTTATAATAAAACTACTGCTTTAATAAAATCTTTTGGCTTATCCTTCATTAATAAAAGTGCATCTTCTATATGTTCAAAACCATTATATACATGTGTAACTAATCTACTTAAATCAACACGATTATATATTACTAAATCTCTTAACATTTCTGCTCTTAGACGTCCACCTGGACAAAGACCTCCTCTTATAGTTTTATGAGCCATTCCACAGCCCCATTCAACACGTGGCACTGGTAAGGTATCTCCGCTTCCATGATAATTAATATTTGAAACAACTCCTCCAGGCTTAAGCATGGATATTGCTTGAGATAGAGTTTCGGAACCACCGCCTGCCATAATAACACGATCTACCCCTTTTCCATTTGTTAAATTCATAATTTGTTTAACTATATCACCATTTTTATAATTTACAATATCAGTTGCTCCATAAAATTTAGCTGCTTCAACACAAACAGGTCTACTTCCTACGCCAATAATTCTACCTGCTCCTCGTAGTTTAGCACCTGCTATTCCCATTAATCCAACTGCTCCAATTCCTATTACTACAACACTAGAACCCATTTGTATATCAGCTAATTCAGCTCCATGAAAACCAGTAGTCATCATATCCGTTATCATAACAGCACTCTCAAGAGGTATTTCTTTTGGTAAAAGAGCTAAATTCATATCAGCATCATTTACATGAAAATATTCTGCAAAAACTCCATCTTTAAAGTTTGAGAATTTCCATCCAGCAAGCATGCCATTTGAATGTTGTTGAAATCCAGCTTGAACTTCTAAAGATCTCCAATCAGGAGTGGTACAAGGTACTATTACTCTATCGCCAACTTTAAATTCCTTAACTTCACTTCCAATTTCAACAATTTCGCCTACAGCTTCATGACCTAAAATCATATTATGTCTATTTCCAAGTGCTCCTTCAAAAACAGTATGAATATCTGAAGTACATGGTGACACAGCTAATGGACGTACAATGGCATCATACGGACCTGCAACTGGCTTATCTTTTTCAATCCATCCCACATTATTAATACTTAACATAGCAAAACCTTTCATAGTAAAATCCCCCTAATATCTATTAATTTGTTTATTATTTCTAAAATGTTTAAAAATATTTTAGAAATAATAAACATATTTTTAAGTTTTATTTTAAACTTTACCATAATATGTTTTAGCAATTGTTATGCCAATTTTACTATTTAAATTTAATCTGTTGAAATTTTCTTTATAAATCTACATATTATCTTATTATTTCAATAAAAATAATTTAAATCTATATTATAATTTTTTAATTTTAAATAAAAAAGTGTTGTAAAATACAACATAATTTTATACATATATTGTTGTATTTTACAACACTGTTGCTTTTTCATACAGTATATAAAATATACATAAAAATTTAAAAAATTAGCATACTATTTTATCTAAATTTAATATTATATTTTTTAATTTTCGCATATAGAGTACTTCTATTTATTCCAAGAACCTTGCAAGATTTAGATATATTTCCATTGTAATTATTTAAGCAAATGTTTATAGCTTTTTCTTCCAATTCTTTTAATGAACACATATTATACTGCAATTCTATATTTGAGTGATTCTTCTTTTCTTTAACTGTTTTTTTATTTTCAAAACTAAAATAAGTATCTCCATCCATATTTACAATGTTCTCAATACAATTTTCTAATTCTCTAATGTTTCCTGGCCAATCATAATTCAAAAGCTTTTTATATAAATTTTTATTTAAATTAGGAATAGACTTTCCTAATTTAAGAGACTTTATTTTCAAAAAATGCTCTATAAGAATTTCTATATCACCAGTTCGTTCTCTTAATGGTGGGACATATATTGGAATTACACTTAATCTATAGTATAAATCCTCTCTAAAAGTTCCTTTTTCCACCTCATTTTTTAGGTTCTTATTCGTTGCAGCAATAATTCTAACATTTACATTAATACATTTGTTTCCACCTATTCTAGTAATACAGCCTTCTTGTAATACTCGTAAAAGGTTTATTTGCATATCTAATGGCATTTCTCCTATTTCATCTAAAAATAATGTTCCTTTATTTGCAAGTTCAAATTTTCCTGCACATCCACCTCTTTTAGCACCAGTAAACGCTCCTTCTTCATATCCAAATAATTCACTTTCAATTAAACTTTTAGGTATTGCTCCACAATTTATTGCAACAAAACTATAGTTTCTTCTATCGCTATTATTATGAATAGATTGAGCTATAAGTTCTTTTCCTGTTCCACTTTCCCCTTGAATTAGTACCGTAGAAGGACTATTTGATATACTTTGAGCTTGTTTTTTTAATTTTATGATTTGTTCACTTTTACCAATTATATCTGTAAATGTATATTGGGCCGTTCTTCCTGTATATTTATTAACTAAATTATATACATTTTTTATATCTTTAAATATACACACCATACCATTTATGTTTTTTTCTTTATCTTTTATTGGATATACATTTAAATTAAATCTTTTCTTTTTATTTGAATATACAATTTCTATATCTTCATATGTCCTTCCATTTTTTAGATGGTCAAATATTTCTTCCCAATTAGATAAAACTGAATTTACATTCTTATTTATAACATCATTTTCTTTTATATTTAACATATCACATGCACTATTATTTATAGCTTTCACTATACCTTCTATATCTACAGCAAAAATACCCAAATTTAACGAATTCATAACTCTATTTAGATATTGATGTGCTTTAAATAATTCTTTTTGAGTTCTCTCAAACTTCAAATGATTTTCAATTGATTTTACAGCTGCCACTACAAGACCTAAAGTATGAGCGTGTGCTAGTTGACGTCTTCCAGTTAAATTTAAACATCCAATTATATCTTTTCCTTCATTATGAATAACAGCAGAGGAGCATGTCCAAATATGAAAAATTTTTATAAAATGTTCTTCTCCTAAGATTTGAACTGAACAATCTTCATAAAGGGCAGTTCCTATTCCATTAGTACCAGCACTTTTCTCACTCATATCTGTTCCTTCTATAATTCCAACTTTAATCTGATCTCTTATTATATCTTCATCACCTATAATAGTAAGAACAACTCCATCTTCATCAGTAAGATATAGTGAAAATCCTGATCCTCTTAAAAAATCATAAAGTATCTCCATAAATGGTTTAGCTATATTTATTAATTGAAAATTTTTTCTCATCAATATATTAAGTTCTTTCTTTTTAAGAATTCTTGAAGGATAGTGAATATTTTTTTCCACACCATATTTAATACATCTTTCATATGATCTATTTAATATTTCTTGGTATGTATTTTCTTCAAGCATTTAATATTACCTCCATTAATATTGACTCTACGTTATTTATTTTTATAAATTTTAAATTATATAATATATTATAACTCAACGACAATATTTCATCCAATAATTCACATTATTAACTGTTAGTAGATTATTTAACTTATCATCACTAAAAAATATCTGTAATAATTAATCTTAACTTAATTATTACGATACAATTTTCTAAATATTTACACTACAAAAAGAGCAAACATTTAAAATGCTTGCTCTCTTCTTAGTACTGATTTTTAAGTTGTCCGCCAACTGAGTACGCCTTTAAATATCGTACATTGCTTCCGGGATTTTTCCGTTGCCCGTCACCAACTGTATATCTATTTTTGATATACTCCTCTGCCGGATTTAAGTGTCAGCACACTAAGATAAATGATATCTTATCTTAATTTAATTATACGTCTTATTGTAATAGATTACAAGAGATAATTACTAAAAATTTATTTTATTTATAAGTAATCTTCAATAATCTTACTATTCTAATATATTATTCAATATTATGTCCTGTACCTTCAATGCAACTCTTAATTTTTGATGATGTTGCTGGATTATTATACATAACTTCAACAGTTTCCCTTGCCATGTCTATACATACTTGATTTACACCTTCTATTTTTTCAAGTGCATTTTTTACTTGTGTTTTCATATTAGAATTTGATAATCCTTGAATAGTATAATGTTCTTTTTCCATAATAATTCTCCTTATTTAAAAATATTTTATAATTATATAAATACTAAACAATATTTATAGTATTAGTATGTGCATAAAATATAAATTATATTTCTAAAACTAAAATTCTAATTAAAGTAATATTACCTAATACCTCCTCAATAAATATTATGGATAATTGTATAGATCTCAAGTTATATAATTCTATTGATTTTATGTATAATGACTACAATTTATCTAAAAAGTTTTTTAATATATTAGCTGTAATTCCCCATATTACATACTTTTTATATCTATAAAAAAGAGAAACATATTTACCTTCTTTAAATTTATAATTCTTTCCATTAAATATCAAATTATATGGAAAATCAGAGGCTCTATTAACAGTTAATTTTCCCACAGATTCTAATGGAGCATGAGAAAGTAAATATTGAAGAGGAACATAAAATATATGATCTACTTCACTTTCATTTATTAGTAGTTCATCTATATTATTTACTATTCCTACAAACGAATGAATAATCATTCCATCATGTCTTATAGTAAGATCTAATTCATTTATTATATTTACATCTTTAATTCCTAGTTCTTCATAGAACTCTCTAATTCCAGCTTGTTTAGGCGTTTCATCTTTATCTATTCTTCCACCTGGAAAGCATATATCTCCTGGCTGAGCATTTAATTTTTTAGATCTAACTTCAAATAAAATACAGATATCATCATTTATATTTACTAAAGGTATTATTATTGAAGCTCTTTTATCTTTATTCCATCCATTTATATAAGGGATTGTATGTTCAATTTTTTCTTTTATTTCATTTATATTCATATACTTCTCCATTTTAATAAGAATCTTTTATAACAATATTATATATCAGATATGCTAGAAATTATGTTAAATCTAAAAATAAATTATATAAAAGCATAAATTATATTATCTATGCCTTTATATAACATATTTTTAGATTAATAATAACATTTAAATTAACTTATTACTACTTTCGTAGATTCAGGCACATTATCCCAAATCCATTTTGCATTTAATTTGGTAAGTCTAATGCATCCATCAGATAGTTCTTTTCCTAATCTTCCATCTCTAATTGATCCATCTAAGTTATATATTATAGAATGAAATAAATAATTTCCTTTAAATTGTGTATAATACCAACATTTATACCCTTTATTAGTTCCAAAATATAATCCTTTTACTCCAATTGTAAAAGTCCCTTTTGGAGTTGGGGTTTCTTTTTTCCCAATAGTACATAAATAACTATGAATTATTTTCCAATTATTTTTACTACCATGAAATATATTTACTTTAAAATTTTTTAAATCAACCCATATAAAATATTTAGTTTTGCTTGAATAGTTATGAGAATTAACATAATCAGTTATAACAGTTTCATAATTTGCTTTTGTCCCATTGATAAAATTTAAGCTATCCCCTCTAAATAGTTTACTAAAAAAAACATTCATTACTTTCTTTCCTTAGAATTGTTCTTAAGATATCATATGAAATATTAAAAGAAATGTATAAAGGTTAATGATTAAGTGATTAAAATAGTCTATCTTTAATTTAATTACTTTTTAAATTTTTATAATTGTTTTTTGATAATTTAATTTGTTTCTTTATATAATTTTTAGTTATCTTAGAAGTATAGACTTTCAATTTTAATGCTTTAGAAATTTCTATTACATATTTTTTAGATTTAATATTTTCTTTTAAATCATTTATTGTATAACATTCATTTTCAAAACAGGTTTTTACAGTTCCAAGTTGAACTGGATAATGACTATCACTTCCTGTTACATATGGTATATTTAAATTTTCTGCTAAAGTTGCAACTTCTTCTTCTACAATAGAAAGTCCTCTTTTATAAATATCTTTTGTATTTAAATCTAATGCATCTAATCGTTCTAAATATTTTTTAGGTTGTAAATATAACTTATGCTTTTCTCTATAGGGATGACTACCAATCATCAAACAATTGTATTTTTCTCCTAAATCTAATAATTTTCCAAAAGGAATAAAATTAGATTTTGATGTATATGGTTCCAGATAATTTCTGATTTTTAGTATATCTTCTCTATTACCACAAACTATAACATGTCCTCCATATCTTATATCTACTTCCATTCCAATAAAAACAGAAAATCCGTCAACTATATATCTATCTCCAACATATTCATAATTTTCTTCCAAATATGAGTATGAAGATAGCAAATCTATAGCATTAAAATGCTCACATAAAACAAATCCATCTAAACCATTTTCCTTAGCATACTCTACTCCTTGTAAAAACAATTCAGAATCAAACTTAAGTTTTTTACTAAGAATACCATGTACATGAAAATCTATATTCATAATCTTTCTCCTTAAATTCAATTAAATAAAGCTATTGTAAATAGGTATTTATATTATATAAATATGTATTTAATCAATTATTGTACACCACGTTTTCTTAAAGTGTAAAACTAATATAAAAATTTTATATTAATTATTATTTTATTCCTTCAACCCTAAAACCTATATCTTTATTAGCAAGTCTATAAGCATCTTCTATAAGTTCATCTTCACTTGGTTGGTTTCCTAGCAAATTATCTATTGTTAATTGATTTCTATTACTAAAATATTTATCTAAAAGATTTTTTTCAATATCCTCCTGAGTTGCTATAGAATAATCATCTAATATATGTTTAACATTAAGATTATTATTTCTTAATGCTCTTCCAACAAGTATACTTCTATGGCATCTTATAGGATCCTGCATAGCTCCAAGTAATACTATTTTATAGCCTTTGGCTATTCCATTTTTTAATCTATCTATACCTTTTAAAAAGGAGGATTCATTTATTACTTTTTCAAAATCTGCATATCCTTCTCCATTATATGATATTTTAATTCCACGTTTTGCAGAAAATTCTTCTGCCATATAAATATATATAAACCCTGCTTGTATTAAAGTTTTTCTAAACATCTCTTTATTAAATTGAATATTATATTTGGAATATGGGGTACCTCGTATATCTACAACAGTATCAATATTATAATGTTTTAACATATCTATTAACCTTTCTATAGAATAATTAGAATGTCCTATTGTGTATATTTCCAAGTTATATCCTCCTTAATATTTTTACTTTATACTAATCTATATAATTTTTACTTTTAAAAAATTTAGTAAATAATTAAACGTATTTTTCTTAACATTACCTAAAATAGTACTTTACATATTGTTTAACTATAATTATATTTTACTATATAATAAAATATTTTATCCTAAAAATTCTATATATTATCTTTATATTAATTTAGTAAAATTTACTTTAATTAAAAGCTGTGTTTTAAATGTGTGTTGATACATTTAAAAAGTAAAGTGGGATTGTAATTATACTTTGAGAATCTTTAATGAGTATTGTCACATTTACTGCTTGTTACAATTTTATATTGGAAATAAGCTAAAATGGAACTATCCTGATTTAGCATTCCTAAGTTCAATTACTTAGTCCAGCGTTGCTTATGTATATATCAGTCCTCTCCTAAAACACAGCTTAATAAAAAAAGATTATAATAGACTAAAAATCTATTATAATCTCTTTATGTTATTAATAATTTAAACCTATAAAAAATTTTAGTTATTATAATATAAGCTTGCTGATGGATAATTAGGATCACATGTTACGTCTATTCCTAATTCTCCAAAAGTTTTTTCATCGGATCGTGATAATATAGTTGTTGAGTGAGCTTGACATCCTTTTAATAAAGGTAATTTTTCCATTGCAACTTGTGCTATTGGATTTGTTGCTGCTGAAATACTTAAAGCAACAAGAACTTCTTCACAACTTAATGATATATTTTTTTCATTAAATATTTTAGATTTTAAATTCATTATTGGTTCAAGTATAACAGGTGAAATTAAATATATGTCATCTGCAATATTAGCTAAATATTTTATTGCATTAATTGTTACAGCAGCTGCTCCATCCATTAAATCAGAGCTTTTCCCTGTTAATATTGTTCCATCATTTAATTCTACTGCTACCACTGGACAAATTTCATTTTCATCAGTAGCCTTTTTTAATTTTCCAGATTTTTCTCTAGCTGGCAGAACCACTTTCCTATCGGTTTCTTTTAAATCTACTTCTTCCATTATTAACTTAGATCTTTCAAAAGTTTCTTTATCAGCATAGCCTTTTTTATAATCACAGCCAGTTTTAAAGTATCTTCTTATTATTTCTTGTTTTGAAGCTTCTTTAACTGCATCATCATCAATTATTCCAAATCCAACTCTATTAACTCCCATGTCAGTTGGTGATTTATAGATAGATTCTTTTCTGGTGATTTTTTCTATTATTCTTTTTAACACTGGAAAACTTTCAATATCTCTATTGTAATTTACAGTAACCTTATTATATGCATCCATATGAAATGAATCGATCAAATTGACATCCTTTAAATCAACCGTTGCAGCTTCATATGCAATGTTTAATGGATGTTTTAATGGAACATTCCATACAGGGAATGTTTCAAATTTAGAATATCCAGCTATATTTCCTCTTTTTGATTCATGATATAATTGACTAAGACAAGTGGCAAGTTTTCCACTTCCAGGACCTGGAGCCGTTACAACTACTATTGGTTTTGTAGTTTCTATATATGGATTTTGTCCATAACCTTCTTCACTAACTATTGTATCAACATCAGTTGGGTATCCCTTTGTTGATTTATGTTTATATACTTTTATTCCTCTTCTTTCAAGCTTGTTTATAAATACTGTAGTAGCTGGTTGACCATTATATCTTGTAATAACTACACTATTAACTTCTAATTTATAAGCTCTCAGATCATCAATAAGTCTTAAAACATCAATATCATATGTAATTCCAAAATCACCTCTTATTTTATTTCTTTCTATATCTCCAGCATAAACACATATTACTACTTCAACTTTTTCTTTTAATTTATGTAATAATTTAATTTTTGCATTCTCATCAAATCCTGGAAGTACTCTCATAGCATGTCTATCATTAAAAAGCTTACCACCAAATTCTAAATATAACTTATCGTAACTATCAACTCTTTCTAAAATATATTTTGATTGTTCTTCTAAATATTTTTGGTGATCAAATCCTGTTTTCATGTTTTTACCTCACTTACTTTTCATTACTAAAAATTCATTATTACATTATCACACAAAATAAAATTCTTGTAAATTTAATTTTAATAATAATTTTTTATTTTATTGGATATACAAATATATTTTAAGGATAATATGCCTAAAATATAGTATTAATTGAAATTTTTTATTTATTAAGGTAAAGTTATGTAATAATGTTACGATAATTAATATGTTGCAAATTATGTATATGTTAATTTTTTGCAAATTATTTAACTAAATAGGGGGATTAATAATGAAAAATTTTAAAAAGCTAATTACAGTAATTTTATCTACTTTAATGCTTGTAACTATGATAACAGGATGTGGTAAAAAAGTTGCACCACCAGAAGATTTCGCTAAAGCATTTTATGAAATGGTTATTTATGGAGAATCAGATACTTTGAAAACTTTGGGAATTAAAGATGAAGAAGCTTCTACTTTAAAAACACAATATGAAAAAACAATTAAAGATGCAATTAAAAATAATTTAAATGCAGCTAGTTTATCATTTACAGATGATCAAATAAATAGTATTTATAATGCTCAAATAAATGCACAAAAAAAAGCAACTTGTACTGTAGAAACAGTATCAAGTGATAAAAAAACTGCAGTTGTTAAAATAAAAACAACTCATGTTAATACAACACAACTTGATGAAAATGCTGCTAAAGAAGCATTAGCAGAAGTTCAAAAAATGAATATTACAGATAGAAAAGTTGCATTAGCTAAATTGGGTGAACTTTATATACAAAAACTAATAGAAAAATGTAATGGAGCTGAAGCATCATCAGATACTGTAGAAAATACATTTGCATTTAAAAAGATACACGATGATAAAGGTAGCGATGCATGGGTTCCTGATAATCCAGTTACTTTTGGAAATCAAATAGCAACTATGGTAACTAAATAATAATTATATATAAGTAAGTAGATAAATTTAGGCTGTTACATTTTTGTAGCAGCCTATTCTTTGAATATATTTATATTTTCATAACATAAATGTATTTAAAGAATAAGTTATTAAGATAATTCAATATTAAATCTTGCACTTCATTATATTTACTATTTATATTTAAATAATTTTTTTATTAACTACTTCAGAACTTACTAATATTTTTAATATAACTTAAATTTCTCCTTATTACTGCCTTCTTTAATAATAAGAAAATTTAAGGATAAATAATTTAGGCTATTGTATAAATACAATAGCCTAAATTATTTAAAATATGTTTTAGTTGTTGAAACTAAAATTACATATTCCTCCACTTGATTGAACTGTATAAGAATGATTATTTCCACTTTCCCAAGTTACTTTTCCATCTTTATCTTTTTTTATGGCCTTAAATTCATAAGTATGATCTTCGGCAAGATTTACAGTTACTGTAGCCTTTCTATCTTTATAATTAAATTTTGATGGATATAATCCAGTAGTCCAATTAGCCATTTCCCATGAATTACCTGTTAAATATAAATTTTCACCTTCCTTTAAATTAAGATTATCTATTTTAAATGTTACTTTAACAGGTTTTTTAATAATATAATTAGCAAAAGAATCTAATTCTGGTTTTGGAGTACCATTTTCATTAAATAATTGTCCAAATCTTAAAAGTGTAAACCCAGAAAAATTATAATTATATAACATTTCATTAATATTTTCATAAGCCCTATTATTATTAGAAATTGGTAGTGCATTTTCTCCAAATATTCTTATGCCTTTATCATTAGATAAATTTGCAACATTGATAACAAGACTTTTTGGTGCTGAATACATTGGATTTTTATATGCATCTTTATCATTCATTTCAAGGCATGTAAAAGTTAAATCTATATTTGATTTCTTAAATTCATCAAGTAAATCATCATAATTATAATATCCTGCACAATATTCTGCTGAATGTGGCATACTTGGACTATTAATTAACCAATGTACTCCTGATACTTTTGCACCTATTCTAACATTAAAAACTGGATCAAAATTTTTATGTGCAATTGAAGCTATTTTATCTAAATGTTTTTCAAGAACTCCTTGGTACCAGTTTAAAAAATCTTTTCCGTAAGTTAATTTATAACCATTTGTAAAGAAATTATCACCATCTGTAGGTGGAGTTATTTCTTTAAAACTTGTTAAATTGGTATTCCAAGCCTGATTAACTGCAGAAATAGTTGTATATTTATTCTTTATTTCATTTTGAAAATCTGATATAGCTGATTTACTATAACATTGTAAATATCCACGTTCTGGATAATCCCATTTAAATGCTAAATTATATGAAGGAAATCTTAATTCACCAGATGGTCCACCTGAAAGATAAATTTTATCTATTATATCACTATAATTACTAAAATTTGATGCAAATGAAGCATAAAGTTCATCATATTGTTTTTCAATTCCAGACCACCAAGGACTAAGTGTTTCTTTATCCCAATGTCCTAGTTCATCTTTAATTTGCATATTATCAGTAGTATCCTTTGACCACAACCATTTTGGTAGTGGTATAGAAGTTGTATCATTTACATTTTGACCACATTGATGAGTAGATATGATAGGAACCCATTTTAAACCTGATTCACGTACAACATTTGCATATTTCTTATAATAATTCCAAGAGAAATCGTTATCACTTTTATCTTCAACATCACCCCACCATACATCTGTAGTAAGAGCATGTACACCTTTTTCTTTTAAAGTTATTAATTCATTTTTAAATTTATTCCAATCTGTTATTTTTTCTAACGGAGCCATTACATAAACTTTATAATCCCCATTAATAGATGATGCATTTGCGCATGTATCGTAAGATAGAAACCACGAAAACGATATTACAAATGTTAAAATAATTACTAATGATTTTTTTAATTTTTTACTTAAATAGTTCATTTTTGTTCCCCTTTCTAGTTTTGTTTTATAATTTATATAAATTTCTCCTTTCATTTCTTATCTATTGATATAACTTGTATTTGCTACTAAATCACAATTAGTTTACTGTTTTTGTATGCTATATAATTAAAATTTTATTATAATTATATTATATTTATGATAAAAAATTCATTTATTTTGCATTGGTTATTACTTTTTTAAAAAAGCAATGCAAACGTTTGCTTTAATTGCTAAAAAAATATATAAATACAATAAAATACTTATATTATTAGTTAATACATTTGTGGAAATGTTTTCATATTTAAATAATACATAAAAATAAGATTAAATTCAAGTGTAATTAAAAAAATAATTATTTTATTAATATATATTCATATTTTAATAAACAATACTCATTAACTATATATTATTAAAATATACTAATATTAAGTAATTTTTAGGAGTTAAGTATGAAGAATAGAAGTTGTGATTTTTACTTTGATCCAGGTTTTGAAAACTACATAATTGAATATAAAGGTAATTTTAAAGAAAAAATAGATAAAATATCTTATGCTTGTGGGGATATAATTAATTCTACTTTAGGAATTATAGCTGTACGTTCTTCTGACTTATCTAGACTTTTAAATGATGTACCAGAAATTATATTTGTTGATTTTAGAACTATGTTTGTATTACAAGATATTTCTCCAAGTTCTGTTGATAATATAAATACTATTAAAATCAACCCTTATTTAAATTTAACAGGTAAAAACGTATTAGTTGGAATAGTTGATACTGGTATTGATTATTTAAATGAAGAATTTATTAGAGAAGATGATACTTCAAGAATAATTAATATATGGGATCAAAGTATTAAAGAAAGTTCTAATACAGATAATTCAATATACATAGGTGAAACTTATTCCAATGAGCAAATAAACAAAGCTATTACTGCTTATAGAAATAAAGAAGATCCTTATAAAATTGTTCCATCTAAAGATGAAGTTGGCCATGGCACAAAAGCAGCTGCAATAATTGGAGCTAGAGGTTATAATCCTGAATTTAAAGGTATAGCTAATAATTGTGAGTTTATTGTGGTCAAGTTATTTGAATCGACAAATTACAAAAAAATGTTGGTAGATAATAGAATTAAACCTGTTCCTGTTTATAATTTATCAGAAGTTTTATCTGCTATAGAATATATAAAACAATTCGCTATAAAGTCTAGAAAACCTACTGTCATATATCTAGGGGTTGGAAGTACTGAAGGTAGTCATGATGGTATGAATTTAATTTCTAGATATGTATCATCTATTGCAAGTATTAGAGGAATAGCTTTAATAACAGGTGTAGGAAACGAGGGCGATTCTCAAGGTCATGTAGTTGGTTATATTAAAAATGTAAATGATGTAAAAACAGTTGAATTGAAAATTCCTAAAGAACTTAAATATTTTTCATTTAAAATATGGATAAAGAAACCGAATAGAGCTTCTTTAACTGTTATTTCTCCAACTGGTGAATCATCAAAGTTAATTCAATCTAAAATAGATAAAATACAAGTAATTGATTTTGTTTTTGTGGATACTAGTATGACTGTTAGATATTATACCCCTGAATATTATACAGGACATGAACTTATAGACGTAACTTTTAATAATATAAAATCTGGTATATGGAAATTTAGTTTGCTAGGAGAATATATTACTGATGGAAGATTTGATATTTGGCTTCCTCCTAAAATAACTTTACCAGAAAATACAATATTTCTTGAACCAAGTCCTCTTAATACATTAACAATACCAAGTACAGCTTTTAATACTGTTACTGTAGCATACTATGGCAGTAATAACACTTTAGTTGCTTCTTCTGGAAAAGGATTTAATACAAACAATGCAATAAATCCTGATATTGCTACTATAGGAATAAATATATTAACAACCCAAGTTGGTGGTGGTACTTCTTTATTATCTGGAAGCTCTGCTGCTACAGCAATAATAACTGGTGCTTGTGCACTTTTATTTGAATGGGCAATTGTAAATGAAAATGATATTACTATGTATTCAAAAAAACTTAGAAGTTATTTTATGCATGGAGCTTCTAGAAGTAAAGCTTTTGTTTTTCCAAATGAAGAAATTGGATATGGTTCCTTTGACTTACTAGGGATATTTGATTTTATAAGTAGATCGTATACAATGTCTAGAAATAAATTTAATAATTTTATTGAATACTATATAAATAACTTATTTATAAGAATTCCAAAAGAGCTGATGGAGGACTTTTATGAAAAGAAATTTTAATATACCTAAAACTATTCTTAGAGATGTAAATTTTGATAATTACGTTATACAATATCAAGGCGATATAGCAGAAGAAGTATCAAAGGAACCTAATTATTTTGTATTATTAATTAATGATAAATATGCAATAATTTCTGTACCCAAAGATGTAGAACCAACTGAAATATTACTTAAATTTTCTTCTATCGTATATGTAAAGCCAGCTGAAATGTATACACTTCAAGAAATTTCACCAGTAGAAGCTTCTAGAGCTAATTTTTTACAGTTAGGTTCGCCTTTAAATTTAAAAGGAAAAGGGGTTAATATTGGCATTATAGATACTGGAATTGATTATTTGTGTGAAGAGTTTATGGATGAAAATGGAAATACAAGAATTGAATATATTTGGGATCAAACAATTAATAGTGATAATGATGATGTACCTTTTGGAAGTGTTTATTCAAAAGATAAAATAAATGAAGCTATACAAGCTTATAATAATGGTAATTCTCCTTATGAAATAGTACCTACAAAAGATGAAATTGGACATGGTACAAATATGGCTGGGATAATTGGAGGTACTGGTAAAAATCCTAATCTAAGAGGTGTAGTTCCAGAATGTAACTTTGTAGTTGTAAAGTTATTAGAAGATTATTCGTTTAAAGAACAATTTAATGTAAAAGTACCTGTATTTAATATAACAGCTATTTTTTCCGCAATGGAGTATTTATACAGATATTATTTAAATGCTTTTAAACCAATAGTTATATATTTACCACTTGGAAGTAACTTAGGTAGTCATACTGGAAATGACATTTTAGAAAAATATTTAGAAACAATTTCATCAAATAATGGAATTGCAATTGTTACAGGAACTGGAAATGAAAGAAATAAAATGAGTCATGCTTCTAGAATAATGACTAATAATAATCAAATAAGATCAATCGAAATAGATGTATCTCCTGAAGAGACCGATTTGTGGGTTGAAATTTGGGTAGATTCTCCAAATGTGGTATCTTTAGATGTAATTTCTCCTTCTGGCGAGAATACTGGTATAATGACTCCATTAATTAATTCTGTTGAATTTTATACCTTTATATTTGAAAAAACCTCAATAAGAGTTAATTATTATTTACCAGAAGAATTTACCGGTGATGAATTAATACGTATTAGATTTTATAATATACAGCAAGGCATATGGAAACTTAGATTAACAGGTAATTCTATTTTATATGCTACAATTAATGCTTGGATACCACAAGAAGGTATAAAACATGGAAGTACTCATTTTTCTTGGTCAGATCCTTATGGGACAATTACTAATCCTGGAAATTCTGAATATTTAATTACTGCTGCTGCCTATAATCAAAACAATAACAATATAGTAAATTATTCAGGAATGGCATTCACAAGCAATTATGAAAATAAAATAGATGTTGCTGCTGGAGGAGTTAACGCCTTAACTGTAGCTCCAAATAATAAAACTGCAATTGTTAATGGAACAAGTGTAGCTGCTGCTGTATTAGCTGGTGCCTGTGCTATGTTATTTGAATGGGGAATTGTTCTTGGAAATTATCCTTATATGTATTCTCAAAGTATGAAATCCTTTCTTGCAAGAGGAACTACTAAAAGAATAGGTGATATTTATCCTAATCCTCAATGGGGATATGGAATTTTAAACATAGTAACCATGTTTCAAAATATGACTTAATAATATAAAAAATTTTAAGTTATCACAGAATAATTAGTCCTTAATTAAAAGTCAAACTTCTTATATTAAAATCAATAAATCTCCCAATATTAAACTATTTTAATTATTGTAAGATTTATTGATTTTAAATATACTTAAACAATATTTCTCAATAAGTATAAACTATCATTTTAAATTAAGATCTTTTAAGTTATTAACAGGCGATTTACAAGAATTATTTTCACATAAATAATATGTAGAGTTATCATTAATCAAAGAGTACTTTTTAATTAATGGTAATATTTCTTCTATTTTCTTCTTGTTATCTTCTACTTTAACTAAAATATTTAAATTAAATCTATTAATAGATTTTAAATATTTTATTAAATCATATAATTCATTTTTATCTTTTAAGATACATATTAATTCTTTAGATGGTGTTAATGCTAGATAAGCTGATATTAGATAAAAGCTATGATTTATTTCTTGATTATTTACAGAACCTGTTATAAAATTAAGTTGCTTCTCTCCTATCTCTTCAAATTCTAAATCACCTGTAATCTTAGAAAGTTTTATTAAGTCATAAGAGGCAACGGAATTTCCTGATGGCATTGCACCATCAAATAATTCTTTAGGCTGTGCTATTAACTTTTCTCCATCCTTACCATAAATAAAAAATCCATTATCTTTTTCATCCCAAAATAAATTAATCATATCTTTAGTTAATTTTATAGCTTTTTCTAAATATGTGCTTTCAAAACTACTTTCATAAATCTCTATAAGTCCAAATATTAAGAATGCATAATCATCTAAATATCCTTTATGTAATATTTCACTATCTCTATATCTTGCAAATAATCTGCCATTACCATCTATCATATTATTAAAAATAAAATCTATAGCTTTTTTAGCAGACTCTAGATATTTTTTATCTCCAATAATCTTATATGCCTTTCCAAGAGCCGCTAACATAAGACCATTCCAAGACGTTAATATTTTATCATCTTTATGTAATTTAGTTCTATTTTCTCTATATTGTAGTATTTTTTTCCTTAAGTTATTTATTCTATGATTTTCTTCAGTAAAATAATTGTTTTTAATTAAATTTAAAATGTTTTTCCCCTCAAAATTGCCATTAGGTGTTATATTATAATATTCATTAAAATATTTGCCATCATCTTCACCTAAAATCTCAATAACTTCTTTTGATTTAAATGTATAATACTTTCCTTCTTCACCTTCACTATCAGCATCTTGTGCTGAAAAAAAACTACCGTCTTTACTTGTTAATTCTCTAGCTATATATTCTAAAGACTTTATAGCTATATTCTTGTATAATTCTTTATTGGTAACGTTATATGCTTCTAAATAAGTAATTATAAGTAATGCATTATCATAAAGCATTTTTTCAAAATGAGGAACAAGCCATTTAGAATCAGTTGAATATCTTGAAAATCCATAACCGACATGGTCAAAAATTCCACCCCTATACATACAATCTAATGTTTTCTCTACCATATACAAAGCATCTTTATTATTATTTAATTTATAATATCTTAATAAAAACATTAGTTTATGTGGTGTTGGAAATTTAGGTGCTGATCCAAAGCCACCATATTGTTCATCAAAAGAGTTTAAAAGCTGTTTAAATCCATTATCTAAATTATTAATACTTACTTTTGAGTCATTTCCTTTAACTATAAAGAAAGGGGTTATTTCAGACAATATATTTTCACTAGCTGATATTATTTTGTCTTTGTTATTTTTCCATTGAACTGACACTGAATATAAAATATCCATAATCCCTATCATGTTGTATCGTGAATTTTTAGGAAAATACGTTCCTGCATAAAATGGTTTTTGATCTGGTGTCATTAGAATTGTTAAAGGCCATCCACCTTGCCCATTAAGCGCTTGACACACTGTCATATAAATACTATCTATATCTGGACGCTCTTCCCTATCAACTTTTATAGCTATAACATTTTCATTCATAATTTTAGCAACTTCATCATCTTCAAAAGATTCATGTTCCATTACATGACACCAATGACAAGTACTATAACCAATGCTTAAGAATATTGGTTTATCTTCTTTCTTAGCTTTTTCAAATGCTTCATCGCACCATGAATACCAATTAATAGGATTATATGCATGTTGGAGAAGATATGGTGATTTTTCATTAATTAAGTGATTGGGTTTTTTCTTTGAAAACATAATATTCCACCTTACTTTATAACTAAATTTAGTTCTAGTATATCTCACTAAAAAAAATTATATACAGTTATGTATCAAAAAAGATTTATAATAACTACATTAAAATTAAATAATCTGAATTTAACATTTTTGTATCAATAAACATTTAAGTGTACATAATAATACTGTTCTTAGTTAAATAATCTCATATTTTAAAATTATAAAATAATTCATAGAAAAGAACCTATAAAATAGATTTTCAATTATAATCTATTTTATAGGTTCTTTTTTTACTCTTTTATATTCTAAAAATTGTACTTAATAATTATTTATTAGCTAATATACTTAATTATTAAGTTTCATTCCAATAATTTTTAGCTTCTTCTTCAAGTTTTTTAAGTCTTGTGTAATAATCAGGAAACTCTAACAAATGAGCTAATGCAATTTTACCAGTTAAAATAGGATCATTATTTGTAACATTGGCATTTGGAAATCTTGTACCATGTTCTAATTCAACATTTAATCCCATTAGAAATTCGTCTAAATTAAATTTTTCTTTTGAAAAATCGATATTTAATTCCTCTGCTATTTGTTTTGCTTCATCAATAGTGAATGATATCTTATCATTTTTACTTCTTAATTTTAATAAAATCCAATTAATATGTTTCATAATAATATCAATTTCTAATTGCTTACAATATCATATTATTAAATTAATTTTATAATGTTACAGTTATCTTAAATTAATCATTTATATATATTTATTTCCTTTCCACAATGAGGACAATAATTAAAATTATTTTCTAACTTTTCATCACAATAAGGACATTTATTTATTGCATAATTATTTATAGAATATTGATTTCTACTTTTTTGTAAATCCCAATAACTTATTGAGACATCCTCATTTTTCTCAATAGCTTTACCTTTTTCATTTGAAATTTCATAAATAGTATTACATTTATTGCATATTAAATAGTAACTTTCATTCCATTTTAAAATAGGAATAAAGAAAAAATGAAAGAAATCAAAATTCTTAATTAATTTTGCAGTGACATTTTCATTACATTTTTCACAAATTATGTTTTCTAAATTTTTTATTTCTTTATCTTTATTTTCTATGCCAAATACACCTATAAAAAACATGTTTATCACAACCTTTTGTTTCATTATAAATAAATTCATATAAACTTTTGTATTTATCTTATAATATTAATTGAATAGTACATTACTTCATTTTCATTTAAATAATATATAATAATATTAATGTTAGACACTGTGCTATTAATAGATAACTTATTAAATTTAATTATTATCTTTCCTTAATCATTATATAAATAACTCCATTTATATAATATCAAAAATAGAAATTAATGTATAACAAATTTAATATATCTTTACTATAAGTTATATTATAAATTATAGTAAAGAGTATCTATGTAATTTTTTTATTATCTTTTTTAAATTTATTATATTTTTTTAATATATCAGGATTATTTTTAAAAAACATATTAAGCATATTTATGTTTTCAACAGTCTCACTACTTATAACATGTTCTATTAGTTCAGTTTCTATAAGGACTTCATCTTGCCCCCCTAGATGCTTTAAAAATTCTTCTATTACAGTATGTCTATATAAAAGATATTTCCCTAGATTTACTCCATTTTCTGTCAACTCAATGACTCCATATTTTTCATAATTTATTAGTGCTAAATTTCCTAACTTTTTCATCATTTTTGATGCTGATGAATCTCTTACATTTAACATTTGTGCTATTTTATTTAATCTAACAATTTTATCTTCTATACTACATCTATAAACCATTTCTAAATAATCTTCCATAGCTGGTGTAAGTAATTTTCTTGTTGAATTTATGTTTTCATATCCTCTTACTGTATGGAAATCTTTCTTCATTTTATCACCACCAATATTTATTTATATATTTTAAATTTATGTGTATCACTTTCTAATTATTTCTCATATGTTAGCTTAGAGAAAGTTTTTTTCTCTAAGCTAAAGACATAATGTATTATAAAAGGAGAGATACAAATTATGAATAATAATTCTTTAAATAATTTAATTTCGCTTAATAAACTACCACTTGGAAACAAATGTCGAGTTAATAAATTAAATGTAGATGGAATAATTAGAAGAAGGTTCTTAGATCTTGGATTAATAAATGGTACAGAAATTGAATCTTTAGGACAAAGTCCATCTGGAGATCCCATTGCTTATTTGATAAGAGGTGCTGTAATAGCTATAAGATCTGAAGATGCCTCTAAAATCTTAGTTGAAACAATTTAAAGTTTATATATGCTAATTTATTAATTTTATAAATATAGTTTTTTATTAATATATAAAGGAGTTTTTTATGGGCTTAACAAATCAATCTACTGGTACTAATGCTTTAGATAAAGATTTAAATATTGTTAGAACTTCTAAAGATGATAAAGTAATAGCTCTTGCGGGTAATCCTAATGTTGGGAAAAGTACAGTTTTTAATAATTTAACTGGATTAAATCAACATACAGGTAATTGGCCAGGAAAAACTGTAACCAATGCTACAGGGAAATATACTTATAATAAAAAAACATTCACCTTAGTTGATATTCCTGGCACATATTCTCTTATGGCCAATTCAGTAGAAGAAGAAGTTGCTAGAGATTTTATATGTTTTGGAAATCCTGATGCTACTGTAGTTATTGTTGATGCTACATGCCTTGAAAGAAATTTAAATCTTGTATTACAAACACTTGAAATAACAAAAAATGTAATAGTATGTGTTAATTTGATGGATGAAGCTAAAAGAAAAGGTATAGTTATAAACTTAAAAAAACTTTCTTATTTACTTGGAGTACCTGTAGTTGGTACAAGCGCTAATATCGGTGATGGGTTAGAAAAACTAAAAGAGGAAATTTATAAAATATCATTTAATGATGAAAATATTAAAACAATAAATATAAATTATAATTCGCTTATAGAAGAGTCTATTTCTATTGTTGAAAAAGAACTTCCTGATAATTTAAAAGATAAAGTTAATACTAGATGGTTAGCATTAAAATTATTAGAAGGTGATATAAAATTACTTTCTTCAATAGATAAATATCTTAAATTTAATTTATTAGGTAATATTAATATTTCTAACGCTCTTGATAAAGCTAGAAAATACTTAAAAATTAATGGATTAGATGAAAATATGCTTAGAGATGAAATGGTAACAACTTTAGTTACTATTGCAGAAAGAACAAGTAAGGATGTAGTAGCATTTAGTCTTGAAAAATATAATGATTTTGATAGAAAAATAGATAAAGTTTTAACTTCTAAAAAATTTGGTATTCCTATTATGATATTACTCTTAGCCGTTGTATTTTGGATAACTATAACAGGAGCTAATGTTCCATCAGAAATGCTTGCTAATGGATTATTTTGGATTCAAGATAAACTTTCAGATTTTCTTTTTTCATTAGGAGCGCCTCTATGGCTTGAAGGTGTATTAATTCAAGGTATATATAAAACTTTAGCGTGGGTTATTTCTGTAATGTTACCTCCTATGGCAATATTCTTCCCACTATTCACTTTACTTGAAGATTTGGGATATTTACCTAGAATTGCTTATAATTTAGATAATTTCTTTAAAAAATCATGTGCTTGTGGAAAACAAGCTCTCACAATGTGCATGGGCTTTGGTTGTAATGCAGCTGGGATAATTGGTTGTAGAATAATAGATTCTCCAAGAGAGAGATTAATTGCCATTATTACAAATAATTTTGTTCCATGTAATGGACGTTTCCCTACTCTAATTGCTATAATAACAATGTTTTTTACTGGCATGTTTATAGGACCATTTCAATCAATAGCATCTACTCTTATATTAACTGGTGTAATACTTTTAGGAGTCTTCATGACTTTTATAATTTCTAAAATATTATCAAAAACTATTTTAAAAGGAATTCCTTCTACATTTACTTTAGAGCTACCACCTTATCGTAAACCCCAAGTTGGCAAAATAATAGTTAGATCAATTTTTGATAGAACTCTATTTGTTCTTGGAAGAGCTATTATGGTTGCAGCCCCTGCCGGATTAGTTATATGGCTAATGGCAAATTTGAATATGAATGGGCTTAGTTTATTAGCCCATTGTGCTAATTTCCTAGATCCATTTGCTCAACTTATAGGATTAGATGGATATATACTTATGGCATTTATCTTAGGATTTCCTGCAAATGAGATTGTAATTCCTATAATAATTATGAGTTATATGTCATCAGGAAGTATGCTTGAATTAAACAGTATAGCTAAACTTCATAGCTTGCTTACTGAAAATGGATGGACTTGGCTTACAGCTGTTTGTGTAATGCTTTTTTCTTTAATGCATTGGCCTTGTAGTACAACTTGTTTAACAATAAAGAAAGAAACTCAAAGTTTAAAATGGACATTAATTTCCTTTTTAATCCCTACAATTACTGGAATTACTATTTGTTTTATTTTCACATCAATAGTTCGAATACTAGGAATTGGTTAAATTATTTTCCAAAATAAGATTTATACAAAAAGCCTGTCCATAATAACTAATACTTTATTATGAACAGGCTTTTTTATTTAATTAATTTTTTAAATCTACTTTATTAATAAAATTCCTAATACATAAAGTAAATAAACATGTACTGGATAATATACATAGAATAGATACTTCATACCTTTACCCTTTTCACCGTTGTATAATAGCATAAATGGTAATGCACCTATCATAATCCATTGATAATTACTTAAGAAACTATTACTTAAACTGTAATCTCCATGAGCACCAGATATGAATATAAATATAGTAAATACTATATATGAAATACTCAAAGATACTTTTCTATTTCTACATAGATATAATATTATGCCTAAAATAATCCATCCTATTCCACCTTCTACTGTGATAATCGTAGGAAATACATAAATAATTATTTGTATTAAAATCATTGGTAAAGAAGCAAAAGTACATA
Source organism: Clostridium taeniosporum (assembly GCF_001735765.2). Classification (NCBI taxonomy): domain Bacteria; kingdom Bacillati; phylum Bacillota; class Clostridia; order Eubacteriales; family Clostridiaceae; genus Clostridium; species Clostridium taeniosporum. Next base: position 1,623,094 of record NZ_CP017253.2, on the reverse strand, counting down.
AAACTATTATTCCTATTAGTAATGGTACTAAAATTAAACCTAAACCATAAATTATAAATTTTGAATTTTTTTCAGATTTATATCTTTTTATAAACTCTATTCCTTGAAGGAAAATTGTAATTAAAAACATAGTTCCAAATATATTATTAATTATAGTAATTTCATTTGGATGTGGCATAATTCTTTGAATAACACTATTTCCCACAGCCATAATAACAGACCACATATAAAGTCTTCCAATATATTTTTTTCTGTTACTTGTATGATAGAAACCTTCCACTACCATAAATATAAACAGTGGTGCTACTATTCTACCTAACCAGTGAAACCATACTGGTATATTCATTGAAGGAGGCATAAATTCTCCTATATGATCAAATGTCATTAATATAAGTGCTAATATTTTGATAGTGAATCCATCAAAACCTTTTTTCATATTTTCCATAAATAATTCTCCCAATCTTTTTTTATTTTAATCAATTCTTTTTATTTTAATCAATTTAAAATAGGTTAATTGTTGTTTACTACTATCTAAGAAATTTGTAATAAATTTTAGTTTTAATTACATAATCTTATTATTAGTATCCTCGGTGCTTACAAAGTTATTATAATTTCAGTTCCATTTCCTAATTTGCTATTAACTTTGATTTCTCCATCATGATTATTTATTATTTCTTTTGATATCGCCATTCCAAGGCCTGAGCCTTTGTGAGATTCTCCAGTATTAGTCCCTCTATAATATCTATCAAAAATATGTTTTAAGTCTTCTGTACTTATTCCATTTCCATTATCTTTTATAGATATTGTTATCTTATCTACTTTTTTAATCTCTACATTTATTGAAACATCTTCTTTATTATGAACCACTGCATTGAAAATTAAATTAGTTAAAGCTCTTTTTAATAGCATTACATCTACTTCTTTTTCAATAATATCTATATTGCTATTAAATTCTATATTTCTATTTTCATATCGACTATCATTTAGTATATCAATTACTATATTTCTAAGTAATGATACTAAATTAATATTTTGTTTATTTAAAGTTAAAGCATTATTTTTCAATCTAGTTGATAAATTAAGCTCATCTACTAATTCTTTTATATATTTAGATTTACTATATATAATTTCTGTATAATCTTGAATTTCTTCTTTTGAAAATTCATAGTCTTTATCACTAATAATTTCAGCATATCCTTGAATAGATGCTAAGGGGGTTTTTATGTCATGTGTTATATTAGCAAGCCATTCTTCTCTCATGGAATCCAATTCTTTTCTTTGAATTTCATTTTCTCTTAACACACTGGAAAGTTCATTTATATTTTGAAAAACATCTTTATATATTCCTTTTTCTTCTGTACATAATGTATAATTTCCATTGGATAATATATCTATATTATTTATTAGTTTTGACATGGGTTTAGTTAACTTTCTGCTAAACAAATAACCAAATATTAAAGCTATAATTGCATCTATAATAAGAGTTACAATTATAATTATTTTTATTTGATCTAATACTGTATACATAGAAAAATTTACAGTTATTCTATCAACTTTATCAGTTGGTAGTGCAAAAATTATATTAACATGACCAGAACTCAAAGTTTTTTCTAACATAAAATTTACATATGGTCTTTCTTCATATTTGTAATTATTCACCATGTCAAAAGGAGTATATTTTTTAGGAACTCCATTAGGCATATTTATATTACCTACTTCTTCTCCATAATCATTTAAAACTTGTATCCAAGCTCCAGATTTTTCTAAAAGTTCATTACCTTCTTTTGATAAAGCCAAAACTCCATCATTATCATACATATAGTTTTCAAAACTTCTTACAAATGTTTCAGGACTATCTTTTAATGTTATAGTACTTTTTTGTGAAGTCATTTTAAATGTATATACACCCAATATAGTTAAAATATTTATTATTACTACTAGTATAACGACCATAACTATAGTAGCTACAAAATTTCCGGTTATCTTCCATTTGGTTTTCATTCTACTCTTCCTTTACAGATAATTTATACCCAAGTCCTCTAACTGTAATAATATATTTAGGATTAGATGAATCATCCTCTATCTTTTCTCTTAATTTTCTTATATGAACCATTATTGTATTATCAAACCCAAAGTAATCTTCTCCCCATACTTTATCCCATAATTTTTCTTTGCTTATTATTTGATTTTGATTATGAGCTAGTAAAGATAAAATTTTAAGTTCTTTAGCTGTTAATTCTATGATTTTACCATTTTTCATAAGTTCAGCTCTACTTTCATTTAAAACATATGGACCAAACTTTATTATTCTTTCTTCATTATTTGATTTATTTGAATTTTCATTAATGTAATTAACCCTTCTTAAATGAGCTTTAACCCTAAAAGCAACTTCTTTAGGACTAAATGGTTTTGTTATATAATCATCTCCACCAATAGCAAATCCTAATATCTTATCTAATTCTTCTGTTTTTGCTGATAAAAATAATATTGGAACATTAGATGTGTTTCTTATATTTTTGCACATTTCATATCCATCACCATCAGGTAACATAATATCTAGTATAACTAAATCAGGCATTGTTCTTTTAAATTCTGCCAATCCTTCTTTTAAGGTCTTAGCTGTATATATATTACTAAAGCCTTCTTTTTTTAATACAGTTTCTAATAACTTTAAAATTTCAATTTCATCATCTACTATTAATATCTTATTATTCACAATATAGGCCTCTCTTTCATTTTTATCCTTCGACAAAATTTTCATAATTTAATTTTACATTAATAGTAGATAAGATAAAAGGTATTTTCAATTAAAATTTCTTACTATTTGTAAAATTTTTATATGCTACTAAAGGTAATAAAATTATTAATACTATTGATATTATCACTGCTAAAATTCTATAAGTACATGGAATTTGATATCTAACCATTAATTGACTCATCATAACCCAATTAGGTGTTAAAGCAATAATATTAAGTATTGATTTTGGTACCCAAGCTTGAATTAAAAATGGAACTGCCATAATTGCTCCACCTAATATAAATGGAATTACTGCTGATTTAAATGTAGATGATAAAGTTAGTCCAATTTGTGCAAATAAAAATGATCCAACTATAACAGATAAAACCACTATTATATACATTTGTAATACTGTAATTTCTGAGCCACTATTTCCAAAATACCATAAGTTTTTAATGGGCGTATCTAAATTTTTAAACTCTTCTAATTTAAATGCTCTTAATCCTACAAATAATGTAAATGAAAGATTTATTAATGATAAAGCTATTCCTGACGCTATAGCTTTAGCTATTGTTATGTATTTTTTTCCATTTTTAGTTGTATTTATCAAATCAGCCATGTTAGATTCATACTCTTTAGTATAATTTCCTGATATAGCTATAAACATTATTAAACCAATAAGAGGAAGTGACCCTTCTATTTTATAAAATATATCTGCATAAGTTTCTAGTACATCAAAATTTCTAATTAAAATAAAACCAAATCCTAAAAGTAATGCCCAAAGTACTAGAATACTTTTTTTACCTAAAATTTTTCTTAATTCTGCTTTTACTAAATTTATCATAATATTACACCTCTTTTGCGTTTTCTAAATCAAAATAGAACATATATACATCTTCAAATCTAGCTGATGTAGGTTCTACATTAATTTCCTTTGGTGTTGTATCTGAAACAACTCTTAATATAGTTGAATTAACATCACTTTGAATGCTTACAACTTTATATTTACTTTGAATTCTATTAATCTCACTGTCATTAGTAACACTTATATTGTAGACTTTATTATTCATGTCTGCTAATATTTCTCTATGAGTTCCTTTCATAAGAAGTTTACCTTTTTTAATCATTATAGTTTCCTTTGCTACAGATTCTATATCTGATATTATATGAGTTGAAAGTATTATTATTTTGTCTCTTGATATTTTAGCAATTAAGTTTCTAAACCTAGTTCTTTCTTGTGGATCTAATCCAGCTGTTGGTTCATCTAAAACTATTATTTTAGGATCATTTAATAAAACTTGAGCTATTCCAACTCTTCTTTTCATACCACCTGAAAATTTTCCTATTGCTTTGTTTCTAACATCATAAAGACCTACTAACTCTAATAATTCACCAACTCTAGAATTTAAACTTCTTCCCTTTATTCCTTTTAAAGCACCAACATATTGTAAAAATTGTTTTGCTGTAAAATTATTATATACTCCAAATTCTTGAGGAAGATATCCAATAATATCTCTATATTTATCATCCATTTTTAATATATCTTTACCATTATATAAATTTTCACCTTTATCAGGTTTTATAAGAGTAGTTATTTGTTTCATTAAAGTTGTTTTTCCAGCTCCATTAGGACCTAATAACCCATAAACACCATTTTCTAAAGTAACTGTAATACCATCATTTGCTCTTTTTCTACCATATATCTTTGTTAAATTTTTAATTTCTAATTTATTCATAATTTATTCCTCCAATTATCTATTAATGTATTTTGTTCTGCTTATTGTAAAGCATAATATAGTTGTAACTACAAAAATCATTATTAACATAACTTTTACTAAACTTATAATACCAATTTCAGTTCCTAGGAAATTAACTTCTCCTATATAGCTTCCAATTAAACTATCAAAGCTAAATATTAAATCATAGTAATTTCCATATGAAAATACTGAAAGTATCATTTCTGGCATAAACTTCAAAGTTGCTATTACTTTACCTAATACAATAAATACTCCAAACAGACTTATTGAACTTATTGATGATACACTTATGAATGAAAAGAACATAGATGCCATAGCCCAACCTTCAAACATTAAAAATGCTATTATAATGTTATTTAACACATGATGTATTATTGTTGGATTTCCTTTTAATATTGATATATCACTAACTATTCTAAAAGCTTCTAAGTTTCCATTAATTGGAGTTCCTTGCTGAATGCAAGTTATAATAAATACGCCTAATAAGTACAAACTATAAATTATTATTGGTACTAAAAATGCTATTATTATCTTAGAATTTAATACTTTTTTCTTTTCTTTTGATGAAAGTATAATATCTTTTACTGAAGATATTATTTCATCAATATAAATATTAGATATAATTATCATTATAATGATAAGCATTGCTACATTTATAAGTGGATTAGTTGCTCTATAGCTGAATATTTGCCAAAAACTTATATCTTCATATTTTTTACTTTTTAAACTGTTTATTTTTTCTTGTGCTATAGAAGAAATTTCTTTTGAAAATTTATCTTCGTTATTTTCTTCATTACTTATCTCTTGTAAAACAGATAATTTCATATTAAATTTTTCATTAGCTATTTCCAATTTATCTCTAGTATCTTGAACATAACCTTTCTGCTCATCTATATAAGAATTTTCAGTTTCTAATACTGGTTTAATAAAAGATGAAATAAGTAATGTAAAAATTAAAATTACTAATGAAATTATCATCCCTTTAGATTTAATTAATTTTTTAAATTCCCAGTTTATCATTTTTCTCCTCCATATTTATGTTGTTATCTTGGCTATATCTATATAGTAATATCTAAATCTTATATGAAAACATTGTTAATCTTAAATAAACCTTAAATAATTTTATAAATATTTATATATTAAATTTAAAATCAATTTTAATAAAAAATGCTCATTAAATATCAAATTTGATATTTAATGAGCATTCCAAATTATAAGTATTTTAAATAAATTAAAATTTATTATATGTGTATTAAATTGAATAATTCATATATAACCCTTCTACCTTTCCCCAATCAATTACATTCCAAATATTCTTTACATAATCAGCTCTTAAGTTTTTATATTTTAAATAGTAAGCATGTTCCCAAACATCTATACATAATATAGGGATCAGATTATTGCTAAGAGGGCTATTTTGATTTAATATACTTATTACTGATAATTTTCCATTTTCATCTTTAACTAAAAAAGCATATCCAGATCCAAATTGTGCTATAGCAGCATTACTTATATTCTGTTTCAAATTTTCTAGATTACCAAAAGTTGCATTTATTTCATCTAGTAACTTTCCTTCAGGAGCTTTTTTAGGTGTTGGTGAAAGAATTGAAAAATATAGATTATGATTAAACACTCCACCACCTTGATTTATAACTCCTTGTCTAATATCTTCAGGTATAGACTCTGTATCTGATAATATTTTCCCTAAAGTTTTTCCTTTTGCAAAATCTTCATGTCCTTCCAAAAGTTTATTTAAATTATTTACATAAGTTTGTAGATGCTTATTATAATGTATATTTATTGTTTCCTTATCTATATATGGTTCTAAAGCTTCATAATTATATGGTAATTCAATTTTGTTAAACATAATATATCTCTCCTTGTTTTAAATATTTTAATCACATATAGTATATACAATTAATATTATTTTTATGGCATTTAAATATTTAAATGAATTTAATTTATAAATTTTATTAGTACCAATTGAAAAATTTACACATAGTTATGTCCTATATATTATATAATTTAAATATTTTATTATCTTGGCAATTTATATTTTAGATAAACATTACCAAAGTTGAATATAAATTTAAGATAAAATAATACAGTATACTAGCTTTTAAAAAACTAATATATTCTATTAAAAAGTATACTTAAAACACATTTTATAAAATTCACAATCCATATATAATTGTTATTTAAGCTTGTTTACATTATAATTATACTTTTTAAATATATCTAGGCTTTCTTTAGCTGCTTCTTTACTCATTTTACATAATTGAAAAATTAATCCATCTAAATCATTTATATAACATTTAGAACATAATTCTAATTTTTCATTTAATTCTCTAAATATATTTTGATTATTACAAAATTCACTTATAATATCATTACAGAATTTTATTAAAACGTTTTCTTTTGAGCTAAAACAAGATTCTTTACTTAAATCATTTTTAATTAATAATATATATTCAATAATATTGTTAATATTATTGAATATATCTTTGCTCCAACTTATTTCACTCCATCCTGTTATAATTCCCTCTTTACTTATTTCAATTCCACTAAGAATATTATTTAATGTAAACATATTTTCCGAAGAAATCTGTTCTTCTTCAATATATTCATGTAGCTTCAAGGAATTTTCATATAGTTCTTTAACTTTTAAACTTGCATCATAAAATTCTCCAGATAAATCTATTTTTTTAAAATTATTTTTATACGTTTTCATTTTTTCACCCATATCTTCAACCCCTTAAACCTTTTATTAATTTTATTATATACCATAATATACTTTTTTAGATAGTTATTTGTAAATTTTATTACTTTTAACAAAAAAAAGTAGATAATTTTAAAAGTTATCTACTTTTTTATACATTTTTTTATTATTTAGTATCTTGTAAAATCTTTTTTAATTTATTTTGAACAAGCCATAATTTTTTTGTTTTCTATTGTAAGATACCATCATATTTTTATTATTTTTATTTTTGTCAAGCAATTTTATGTATTCATCATCAGCTATTTTTAAAGCATCTTCAATTACTAAAAGTTCATCCCTTGTAAACATATTGTTCTTTCTCCTTATTTTAATTTTACATATTTTATTTTATATAAATATTATAATAATTTCAAATTTATATAACAATATATTAATTTCAGCAATCAAAACCTTAAATTAAACTTAAATAATACAAATCAAATATACTTTATTAAAAAAATTTTAGTATAATATATTAGTGAAAAATTTAAATAGATTTGAGGTATTATTAATGAGTTGTTTAGGTAATATTATCTGGTTCATTTTTGGAGGATTTGTTAATGCTGTTGGTTGGTTTCTTACAGGAATCTTTTGGTGCATAACTATAATAGGCATTCCTATTGGTCTTCAATGTTTTAAAATGGCTAGATTACAACTTGCCCCTTTTGGAAAAGATGTTGTGGAAACTGATTCTAGTGGTACAAGTTTTATATTAAATATATTATGGATTATATTTGGTGGATTAGCACTTTGCATTTCAAATCTCTTAAGTGCATTATTATTATGTATTACAATAGTTGGAATACCATTTGCAGTTCAATCTTTAAAATTAGCTAAATTATCCTTAATGCCTTTTGGTAAGAAAATAGTATAAAAAAATAGGCCATGTATATGCATTTACAAAAGTAGAATTTATACATGGCCTATTAACTATTTATTTATATTTTTTAACCTTTCTCATTTATCTATCAAATATTACGCTCTTTACTAATGCAAAAGCCTCTCTAGTATAACATGTTGGAATAAGGTAATATATTGTTTTATTTGTATATAAATTAGCTTTATCATATCCATTTCTTTTAGCAAGAATATTACTTCTAAAACCATGAAAATCTGTTGTAACTATTTTCACACTTAAATTTCCAATGTTTTGTTTGCTATGATTTTCAATTATTCTCTTAGAAAACTTTAAATTTTCAAATGTATTTTTTGACTTATCCTCCATTAATATCTTTTCTTCAGGTATTCCCTGTTCTACTAAGTATCTTTTCATAGCTTCTGCTTCTGAAATTCTTTCATCATTTCCTTTACCACCTGAAACTACAATATATCCATGATTATTAAATTCATTTACACATTCTAATACACTATCTAGTCTAGATTTTAAAATATAGTTAATTTGATTTCCATTATTTAATCCTGCTCCTAACACCAAAATATAATCTGTATTTTCTTTATTACTTTTTGGACAAGATATAATTAAAATCTCTAAAAATATAAATACTATAATTCCTAAACAAATAAACAATTTCATAACTTTATTAAACTGTTTAAAATATTTATTTAATGCAAACCTCTGTCTTATAAAATGATATATAACAAAAAGTATTCCTAAAATAAAAATAGGTAAACTAAATGCAATTCTTGAAGAACTTAATAAATTTACTATAAATACATATATAATTAAAATACATCCCAATAATATATCATAAACATTTTTCATACAACAATACCTCCATTAATTTTAAACAATAGTATTATTATATCATTATGTTATTTGTTATCAGTTACAAATATATTAAATTCTTTATTCCTTAGAAATTATACGTATTATATTATTTATTACTTCATTTACTTTTAATGTAGTTGTATCTATTTTAAAAGTACCCATCTTTTCATAAAGAAATACTCTTTCTAGACTTCTATTTAATGAATCTCTATTTCTTTTACCATCTAAAATATCTCTCCCCACTCTTTTCATAAGTTCTTCCGTTGAACATGTTAATGTGATTTTATACAATTTAAAGTTTTTTTTGTTTATATTATCTAATATTAAATTCATAATATCTTCACTTTCAATAAGCCAATTGAATATTACATATTCTATTGAAGAACTATTCAAAAAATTATTTAGTATATGTGTAATATTATTTATAATAATATCTTTATTTTCATCACTAGTAACAAAAGGATTAATCATAGCACACCAATCACCATCAAGCCATGCTGAATTAGGTAAAATTTTATAAAGATTTTCACATATAGTACTCTTCCCTACTCCCATTGTTCCATTAATAATTATAAATTTCTTAATCATTTATTACCTCATCTATAATATCTTTTAATAAATTTAATTTCATAATTTAATAAGTACAACTTTAATATTAATAAAATTTTTATATAAACTATACTATATAATTTCTTTTTATTTTTAATTAAAATTTAGTTCTTAATACAATATTTTCATCATATTCTATACTAAGAACTAATAATTATATAATACTATAATTTAACTTTCTAATCATTATTAATTATAAAATACCGTTTAAATCTAAAATCATCATAGAATATAAATTATATTTTAAGGTAATAAAACTAAAATTTCCATATTATAAGTAACACAAATTTTAAATTCTTCATATATTATTAATGTGTTTACAAAAAAATCCCCAGGGGCACTGTGGAGCGTCGATTTTTTTACGCATCTGCCTTTTCGAACGTATGTGAGAAAAATCTGGCAGGCGAATATATTTTATTTTTTTAGAGGTACTCATAAAATCTTTAAAATACAGTATTTTATAAGTTATCCATATATCTCATAACAATATGATTTCCTAAATAATAAAAAATCAAATCATATGGCACCATAGCCAAGCGGTAAGGCAGAGGTCTGCAAAACCTTTATTCCCCAGTTCAAATCTGGGTGGTGCCTCTAACAAAGAAAGCTAATAAACTTGGGATATTGCCCTTGTTTATTAGCTTTTATTTTTATTGATCTATTAAATTTCAAATAAATTTATTCTATTTTTATATCCTATACTAATAATTAACCATTTATTTTTTCTTTCAATTTTTGCTTAAATAATAATAGCATTTACTGGAATCATTAATAATAAATTTAAATCCACATTTTGTAATAACATTTCTTGATCTAATATTTTTAAGAAAATGAGAACATATAATAGAATTTACTTTTTTTATATTAAAAACATAATTAAGAACTAACTTTACTGCTTCTGTCATTAGTCCTTTTCCCCAATATTCTTGTGATAAAACAAAACCCAATTCTTTTGAATTCATATTTAAATCATTAGACTGATTATATAATTCAATCCATCCAATATCCTTTTTGTCTTTTTTCAATTCAATTGCCCATAATGATTTTAAGGAATCACCTATAAATTGCTTTAAAATCTTTAATGTTTCTTTTTTAGTTTGTCTAACATTAAATCCTGCAAATTTTGCTACCTGTTCATCTGATGTACATTGATGTAAATCATCTAAATCTTCTATTCTCCAAGGTCTCAAAACCATTCGTTTACTTTCTAATCGTTTCATTTTTATATTCCTTTTAATTATTTTTATTGTATATAAAAAAACATTTTAAATTTACAACATATTACCATTATATCATAATATACTTTTTATGATTTTTAGCTTTTACATATATATAAGCATATGATATACTGTTTTCTATTTAATTAAAATCCTTTCTTTTTAAGATCTGATACTATTTCTATATATTTTTCTATAACATCAAATCCTTTATAATCATCTCTCCTTAAATCTATAATATCTCCATGAGAAATTCCACGTCTATACTTATTTTTTAATACGCCTTTAAATTCACCCCATTTAGCAGAATTTATTGCTACTAACCCATCATTTTCACCTTCTGTTAACTTTACTATAATATATGGAATTGTAACTACATAATCACTAAATATATTTCTTACTACACTTGCATAACTTTGATAATAAACATTGTCATCATCTTTAACTTCTTTATTAAATTTTTCACTATGATAAGTTGAAAATTGTTTACTTGCTGTATAAAAATCCGGATTTTTATCGCCTAAAATTCTATAATATTTATCAAAATATTTTGCAATAAATTTATAAATGTTATCTGGTATTTTACATGCTATATCTACAAATTTACATCCTCTATGTGGTGATGAAATCATTGTTAATGATGCAACATACTCTCCCATATTTAATTTACTAATCATATAACGAGCATCTAGTCCACCTTTTGAATGTGCAATAATATTTACTTTCTCACAACCTGTATCTTTTACAATTTTAAGAATCTTATTTTTAATATCTTGTGCATTGTATGATACAGTTCCCCATGCTTCTTAATTTCCATAATATATTAGTGCTCCATTTCGAATTAATTCTTTAGGTATTCTCCCCCAATAATTAATATATTTTAAATCTCTAAATCCAACTCCATGAACCAATACGAGTGGATATTTAGTTTTACATATGTTTGAATTAACACGTATATCATTTCTAATTACTTTATAGCATTCATGATCATATTCGTTTTTTGAAACACTACAAGCATAAAGCAATATAAAAATATTTATAATAGGAATCCAAATCCAAAAAGCTATTATAAGTCTTTTTATTATGTTTAACCTTTTTGAAGTACACAAGATTCGTAAAATTCCATTTGTAATTAATAGAATAATACATATTCCAGTAATAATAATATCTATTATAAAAATATTTTTAGGAATAAATTCTTTAAATGTTGTTTTATATATAGTTATGTATAATATACTTTGAATTACTATAAGATATAATCCATAAAGTATAAGACTACGTCCATCTATCATTATTTTTAGTCTAGTATTTACTATTTCCCTTTTTATATTTGTAACTATATTTAATTTCATCCAAATATAAAAAATAATAATTAATATTTCAGTTAAAATTAAACATTTATATAGACTATTTGCCTGTCCAATTTTAGTTTGAGTACAAAAAAAATACCATATCAAAACAATATGTGGAGCAAAAATTAAATATATACTAATAAAGTTTCTATTTAGTAAAAACATTTTTTTATCTATATAAATAATACTAATTAATATAATTGTTATAATAAAAGTTATAGCTGATCCTGTCATTTTTAAAACCTATCCTTATTTAATGAATCAATAAATTCTTTAGCTTCAATTATATAAATTCTATGAATTTAAATTGTTCAATATTTTTATCTTCTATAAGTATTTTTTTATTCATTTGTAGAATTTCATTTTGTATTTAAATAATCATATCTAACAAATAAATTAAAAATACTATCATTAATAAGAATAAAAAAGTTAATTCATTCGTAAAGTACTCTTTGAAATAAAACATATTAACGTACTACTAATGAAAATTATTATTCTTGATTCTTAATACATTATAAGTTAATTATAACATATTATTACCAAACTTACTTTTGAGTTAAATAAAATGGGGCTGATGCAAAACTAACATAGTTAGTTTTGTAGCGGCTCATTTTTTTATGAAAATAAAAAAATGTGAATTCCGAAGAACTCACATTAGTTGTATAATTAACTTATGCTAATAAACAAATCATACATTAAAAATTATAATAAATTTAATGATAATTTTCAACTTATATTACCATTAAATTTAGAAAACTTAATACCAGAAGATGATTCTGTCCGCTTGCTAAGCCATGTATTGGAGGGATTAAATTACACAAAGTTGTATAAGGCGTACTCTTCCGTTGGAAGAAAACCGGCAGTGGAACCTAAAATCATGTTCAAAATATTATCTTATGCTTATTCTCAAAATATTTATTCAAGCAGAAAAATAGAAAAGGCATGCAAAAGAGATATAAACTTCAAGTGGTTGCTTCAAAGCTATAAAGCACCTGATCATGCTACAATTAGTAGATTTCGTAAAGATTATCTTTCAAATGAGGTAATTGAAGATTTATTTTATCAGCAAGCTAAATATTTAGCAGAGCAAAAGGAAATATTATTTGAAAATGTATTTATAGATGGTACTAAAATCGAAGCGAATGCTAATCGTTATACTTTTGTTTGGAAGAAATCAATTTATAAAAATGAAGAAAAAATGTTTGATAAAATAGTTGCACTTATCGAAGATGTCAATGTTGAAGAGCTAAAAGACTTTATTATAGGAAAAGAAACATTGATAGAAAATATTGATGCAATTCTTGACTGGCTTTCATTAGAAAAACAAAATAGAAACATAGAATTTGTTCATGGAATTGGAAAAAGAAAAAGTAAGATTCAAAAGTGGACAGAACAATTGATTGAATACAAGCAAAGACAAGAAAAATATGATTCAAGCAAGGAAATATTATCAAAAAGAAATAGTTATTCTAAAACCGATACTGACGCAACTTTCATGCATATGAAAGATGATCATATGAGAAATGGTCAATTAAAACCTGGTTATAATGTACAAATAGCTGTTGAAAGTGAATACGTGACCGGTGTCGGAATATTTCAAGATAGAAATGATATAGCAACACTAATACCTATGCTGAACAATATGCAGGAAAAGCTGGGACGTAAACATCTCAATGTAATTGCAGATTCAGGGTATGAAAGTGAAGAAAATTATTTGTTTTTAGAAAGTAATAATCAAATCCCATATATAAAACCACAAACTTATGAAAAGTGGAAAAAGAGAAGTTTTAAAAATGATATAAGCAAACGTGAAAATATGCAATATAATTCAGAAACAGATACTTATACTTGTCATAATGGCACGAAATTAAAACCTTTTTCAATTATTCATAGAAAGTTTGCAAGTGGATATGAAGCCGAAGTTACTGTATATGAATGTGAAAGTTGTGATAACTGCTCTTACAAAGCAAAATGTACGAAAGCGAAAGCAAATAGAAAGATGCAAGTTTCAAAAACTTTTATAGAAAAGCGTGAAGTATCTTATAAAAATATTACTACTGAAAAAGGTGCTAAACTAAGAATGAATAGATCTATTCAGGTCGAAGGAGCATTTGGAGTTTTAAAAAGTGACTATGAATTCAATAGATTTTTAACACGTGGAAAAAATAGCGTTAAAACGGAATTTATTTTGCTTTGTTTTGGTTTTAATATTAATAAATTACATTCTAAAATCCAAAATGAAAGAACTCAAAATCATCTTCATGAATTAAAAATCTCTGCCTAATTATGGAATATATTAAGTAGGCTTATTTAAGTGCGTTCAAAATTAAAAAATCTCCCAATAATTTATATCCTCTTTTAATTATTGGGAGATTTATTGATTTAAATCGAAAAGGAGCGTCGCTCATGATTAAAATTTAACCATTTCGCAACAGCCCCATCTCTATTTATTTATGCTGCTTTTTTAGATCTTAATTTTTGCATCTTGTTGCTATGATATATAAATATTGATATTAAAGCACATATGCCCATTAAATAAGGGTAAAATAAATATTGCATTATAGCAAAAGGTGATATTGCTGCTAATCCAGCTGCTGAAATTAATTGAGCTCCATATGGAATTATTCCTTGGAATACACAAGAAAACATATCCATTATTCCTGCAACTCTTTTTGGTTCTAAATCAAATTCATCAGAAATATTTTTAGCTATTGGACCAACTGTTACTATTGCTATAGTATTGTTAGCAGTACATACATCAACTAAACTTACTAAAGTTGCTATTCCAAGTTCTGCATTTCTTTTATTCTTAAATCTTTTTAATCCTTTATTTAATATATACTCAATTCCACCATTTTCTTTAATTAAAGCAATTGTTCCTGCTATTAATAATGATATAATTATTAATTCACTCATTCCTGATATTCCAGTAGATATTGAACTACATAATCCAACCACATCAAAACTACCATAAATAAATCCAATAACTGCAGCAATTATTATTCCTACAAATAAAACTACCACAACATTTAATCCTATTAACGCTGATGCTATTACTACAATATATGGAATTATTTTTGCTAAACTATACTGTAATTCTTCTACACCTGCTGTAGCAGCATTTCTTGTTAATATTCCAAATATTATTGCTGTTAATATTGCAGCAGGAACCACTATTTTAAAGTTCATTTTAAACTTATCTCTCATTTCACAACCTTGAGTTCTTGTTGCTGCTATAGTAGTATCAGAAATTATTGATAAGTTATCTCCAAACATAGCTCCACTAACTACTGCACCAACCGATAAGGCAACTAATACGCCTGTTTTATCTGCTATACCAACAGCAATTGGTACTAATGCGACTATTGTTCCCATTGAAGTTCCAACAGAAAGTGCTATAAAACATGCTATTAAAAATAAACCTACTGTTAATAAATTAGTTGGTAAAATTGATAGACCTAGATTTACAGTAGAATCTACTGCTCCCATATCCTTAGCTACTTGGGCAAATGCTCCTGCCAATATGAATATTAATATCATCAATATTACATTGCTGTGTCCTGACCCTTTACAAAATATCTCCAATTTTTCATTTAATTTTTTTTCTCTATTCATAGCTAAAGCAACTACTGATGCTGCTGAAAATGGAATAATTACAGATACAGCATACATATCACCTGCGAGTATTGATACTCCTACATATACTATTAAAAATACTAATAATGGTAATAAAGATTTTATACTTGCTTTTTTCTTCATAAACTATTTCCTCCTTTTGTCATTTGAAACTTTTGATAAAAGAAATCCTTAGGCAATAGATGGAGATTTAGATTTATATAGAATTTCTACATATATAAATCCATCAACTGAATATATTATTTTTTATTCTTGTACAATTTTTTTGTTTAAATTATAATTTCTATTATTTATTTAAGTTATCCAAAATTTTAATTTATTATAAAAGAATAAAAAAATAAAAGCTTCCACCCAATAGTGAAGCTTTAAATATTCTCATACTATATTAGACTTCTTATCTAACGGGATTTGGCACCACACATTTAAAGTAAACTTTGTGCATTTACACATTAATTAACCTTAAAAGTAGGTTGCTGGGCTTCATAGGGCCAGTCCCTCCACCACTCTTGATAAGTATTCTTTTTTTCAATTATAATTTTAACAATATAATGATTATATGTCAATACTAAATATTAATAAAACTATTATTTAATTTATAATTTTATATATTATTATTAAATTTAAAGTGTTTTTATGAAAAAATATTGTATTTTTCTAACAATTTTAAAATTTTAATATTTACATTAATTATATCAACTTTAAAATTTTTTTATTCATCATTTTTTGTGTTATTTTAATTTTTGTTTTTATTTGTATATTTTGTGATTTTGAAATTAAAGGTATGTTGCATTAACGTTTATTATAATAAGGTATTTATACAATAATAAATTCTCCATTATAATAACTAAATTTAAAAAATAAAACTAATTCCTTATTATAATGGAGAATATTTTTAATCAATCTATGTTTATTAAATTTTATATTTTTCTAAATCATTCTTAAATGTCTCAGTAATTCCTTTAAAATCATGTATATTATCTATAAGTTTCTTAATTTCATTAGTGTAATTTATTACATTAGCACTTACTTCTTCTGAAGATGCTGAATTTTCTTGAGCAATAGCTGCTAATGATTCTATACTATCATACACTTTTGATATAGAATCTGCTTCAGTATTCAATTTATTTATTGTCTCTATCATTGATGTGGCTACATTTTGTACAGATTTATTAGCTTCAAAACTTATATTTCTAACAACACCTAAACTATCTGTTTGCTTTTCTAACAAATCATATTGTATTTCTATATCGTCTACTAAAGATTTTATTTCTTCTACAAATTGCTTTAAATTCGAATTTATTTCTTGTACTGCATCTTTTGATTGTTCTGCTAATTTTCTTATTGATTCAGCTACGACAGCAAAACCTTTTCCTTGTTCTCCAGCTCTAGCTGCCTCAATAGATGCATTTAAAGCAAGTAAATTAGTTTGTTCAGATATTCCAGAAACTATAGAAACTATACTTGTTATATCTTTTGCCTTTCCTTCAAGACGTGTGCTCTTATCCTTAACTTCATTAAATGTATCTAAAGATTTTAATATATTTTCACTAGTATTATCTACATTTTCATAACTATTATTTATCTTTTCCACTGCATCCTCAAGTTGTAACTTGTTTGTATTTTCTTTCTCTACTATATTTTTTAATGATTGAATATTTTCATTAAGCGCTTGTACTGCATTATCTGTATTTTGTGCTTGCATAACAGCACCATTTGCAACTTGTTCAACAACTCCTCCTATTTCAGTAGAAGTATGATTCATTGAATCAGAAATTGTATTTATATTATTTACAAAAGTGTTCATTTCATCTGTTACACCTTTAAATCCAACAAAATCTGCTTGTATAACTTCTTTATGATTTTTAAGTAAATTATATATATCTTCAAAAAAATCCTTTGTTGTAATTTGTCCGTCCAAATTATATTGGTTATTTATAATTCTATTAATCTCTTCTTTTATAGAATTAACAGGAGACATCATCAGTGAAATTCCACAAAATGTCCCAATACCAGATATAAAACTTCCAATCAAAGATTTAAATATATTATCTATTCCTAACATAGGTATCATAACTATTGCTGAAATTAAAAATGTAAATATCCCTGCTTTTACACCAAAATTTTTAATAAATCCAAAGGAAAGTACATTATTAAAAAAATATTTTTTATTGTAGTATATATTTTTTTCAAAAATAAGTTTAACCTTTAATTCTGTACTTGTCCTTGATAATTCTTTTTTCTCCACTTTTTCATTAAAATACTCACATGCTCCATCCAACATTCCAAGAAAATAGTCAAACATACCTCTAGAAGAATTATAACTAAATATAGCTTCTTTATTTGATATTGGTTCAATTAAAACTAACGGGGGTTTTGCTCCCTTAAACTTTTTTGTCATTACTACATGAACATCAAACATAGATTTTAAAAATGAATATAAATTATCGTGTCTAAAAAACGCTGGATAATCTTTACTAAAAGATTTTATATTATCTTGTCCTATTTTTCTCCATAACATTCCAACATCCATATTTTGTTCTTTGGCTATATATGACATTATCTTTTTTACTTCATTATCATCAATATTTTCAATTGGAGAAAATATTTTACCTCTTCCCCAGCCAACATAATCCATGGCTTTATCAACAATTAAATCTCCAAATAGCTTTCTATTTGTTGTCATCCATGTTGATACAACTGTTCCCTTCATGAATATATACCTCCTTTTTTTACTTTTTAAAATAATTATTATTATTTAATTATAATTCCTTTTAATTATACCTCTTAATTATATAATAATACATCTTTATAAAAAATTAAATCCTTGTAATTTGTTTATAAAGATGTATTATAACTTTATAAACATCTATTTTATTAATTTCTATATTATATTAGAATTACATTTTATTTTATCGCCATAAATACTTATAATTTTTCTAAAAAAATAACCTATGAAAAAGAAATTATTTCTCATAGGTTATTTTTTAGAAAATCATTTTAATTAATATTTATATTTTAAATTCAATTATAACTTTAAAAAGATCTCCATCTACTTCTATTTTAAAAGTTCCACCTTGAAGTTCTACAAAACTCTTTGAAATAGCAAGACCTAATCCCGATCCTTCTGTATTACGTGATAAATCTCCTCTAGCAAACCTTTCAACAATTTCATCTGGATTAAAATCTATTTCAACTTCAGATATATTTTTTAGTATTATTTTTACATAACTATCTTCTTCTAAAATATCAATATAAACTCTTGAATTTTTCATTGCATACTTAATTATATTGTTTATTAGATTCTCAAATATTCTAAATGTCTTCTGACTATCTAAATTTAATATAATTTTATTTTTTGAAAAATTATTTTTTAAGATCAAACCAGAATCTTCTATTTTATCATTCAACTCAATTTGAGTTTGTCTCATAAGTTCAACTATATCAACATTAACAAGATTAAGTTTAACATTTCCACTTGTTGCTTTACTTACTTCAAATAAGTCTTCTATTAAAAACTTTAATCTCTGAGATTTTTTATCTATTGTATTTACATATGATTTGCGATCTTCTTCACTTATACTTTCATCTTTTAACAAATCAACATAAGTTATTATTGATGTAAGTGGAGTTTTTAAATCATGAGATACATTTGAAATAAGTTCTGTTTTCATCTTTTGGCTTTTTACTTCTTCATCAACTGCCTTCTTAAATCCTTGTTGAATTTTTTCTATTTCCTCTTTAAAAGGATTAAATAAACCTAAATCTTTATTTATCTTGACATCTAAGTTTCCTTTTGCAATTTCATTTGTAGCATTAAGAAGTATTTCATATTTTTCTCTAATATCATTAAAATATTTTCTTAAAATTACAAATAACACCACTGTATATACAATGGATGCCAGTATTCCAAAAATCCATATAATACAAATAAACATAAGAACTATAAAATTCACAGCTAATATTTTAATAATAAATTTATTAGACTTATCAGTTAAATCAATATTTTTAGTATAATCAATTACTCTCTTAAATATTTTTATAATAAGTAAATTTTCTTTTAAATATTTAGTAAATCCAGTTTTAAATATATGTTTTAAAAACATAACACCTGCTAATATAGCATATATTATTAAACTCCACATAATTGTATTTATACCACTTGCTAATATCCAATCAAAATCAGAATTTATACCAAATCCAACCCATGTCTTTCCAAAATCACCCTCTAAAGTATGCAATATTGATGAACAAGATGATATACCACACATTATGGCTGCCCATCCAAATATAAATACAAGAATTTCAAATGGGATTCTAAATATATACTTAATTCCAAGTATCTCTTTACCTTTTTTATATGGAACTAATAACGATAATATTAATATTGTACATAATATTATTAAAGTAATTGAAATTATTGCATCACTATTTATATTAATATTGGAATCTTCTATGGTTCTGCTTATTTCATCATTATATTTTAACTCTTTAGGTATAGCATAAATAAAAGTAGTATCTTTTATTTTATTGAATTTAACTGTATCATCATAAGTATTAATTAAGTTTCTAAAACCAGAATCTATAAAGTTATTTCGTACATTAAATTCATCTGCACCATAAACTGTATTTATTCTAATATTTCCTTCTTCATTAAATTGTGCAACCATATAAAATGCATAAATGTCTTGTAATTTTTTCAATTCCTCTGAATTGCTCTGCGATACCAACTCTTGTAATGGATTTTCATTATTTGTTTTTATTATATCTCCATTTTTATTACTTACCAAATAATCAAGATTTTTAAAATTTCTTGATAAATTTTCTTCCCAAACTCCAATTTCAGAATTAACATGACTTTCTATATTCTCTATATGATTCTTTTGTACTATATCATCCTTATATTCTTCTGGATTACTATTTATATCTTGTATATAAACATTTGAAAATTTCAAGTTATTACCTTGTTCTTTTTCTAAAAGATCTTTATATAAAACATAGCTACTATTATGAATCTCGCGTAAAAGATTATAGTCTTCATAAGGTGAAGAAACCTTTGTATTTTGCGCTAAATCTCCCATTTTAGGATAAAAACTAATTATTCCAATTGATGTCATTACTAATATTAAGATTGTAATTATATTTATAAAATACGGATTTCTATTTATACTTTTCAATTTTATACCCAACTCCCCATACGACCCTCAAATACTTTGGATTTTTCGGGTCAATTTCTATTTTTTCTCTTATATTTCTTACATGTACCATAACAGTATCAGTATTTACTGCATTTTCATTCCATACTTTTTCATATATTTCATCTGCTGAAAATACTCTTCCAGGACTTTTAATTAATAAATGTAATATTTTAAATTCTATAGGTGTTAATTTTACTGGTTCTTCATCAACAAGTACTTCTTTTGTTTCTGCATTTAACTCTAAACCATCTATTATAAATTTAGTACTCTTTTCTTCTAAATCATTTATTACATTTAAATATTTAGAATATCTTCTAAGTTGAGAATTAACCCTTGCCAGTAACTCCATAGGGTTAAATGGTTTAGTAATATAATCATCAGCTCCAATATTAAGACCCATTATCTTGTCCATTTCCTCTGATTTAGCAGATAACATTATAACAGGAAAATCAAAATTTTCTCTAAGTTTCATTGTCATTTTAATTCCATCCATCTTAGGCATCATTATATCTACTATAGCTAAATGAATTGTTTCATTATTTATTATATCTAAACCCTCAATTCCATTTTGAGCTTTAAAAACATTGTATCCTTGGTTATTTAAATATATTGCAATTGCATCACATATTTCTTTTTCATCTTCAACTATTAAAACATTGTATAAATTCATAATATTAATCCTCACCTTTACATAAAAAATCATTGCAATTATATGATAGCATAAGATACAAAATATTCTTTTATCTTTATGATTTTAATCATTCATAAGCACACCTCGCTTTCAACCTTACAACTAAATTATATATTTAATAAATAAAGACAATCTTCTATAAAAACTAAAGATTGTCTAAAGAAAATTAAAAATTATTTAAAAACATAAAATAAATTAAATGCATAGTATGTACCAATAACACACTATGCATTTACACTATATTAAAAACAATATTAAAAATCACTTTAAAACTTTTCCTATTAAATTGTTAAACTTAAAAAAATCTTCTTTATTACATTCATTCATTATTTCATTTACACAACCTTGTATATAATATTGCAGTATTATCTTACTGGCATCATTTAATGATATTTTAAAAATAGTTATTCTTTTAGATAATTCATCATTCAAATTAGTATTAATTTTTAAATTTTCTAAAATCCTAGCATGTCCTAGAATTTCATAAAGTTTTTTAACAATTAAGTCTTTTTGTTGAAAATTATACTCGTTCAAATTACCTCCTATTAATTATTTACAAATTATTAAATATTTTTTAATACATTATATTTTGTAAATTATATCTAGTGAATAATTTACAAAATATAATGTATTAATCTTTTCCTTCAGCCAATGGATTTTTATTTATTAAATATCTTCTTATCATAAATAATCCTGCTATTGCAATAACTCCTAGTAATAATTCAACCATTGCACCTTCTTTAGGAAGTAATAACAATTTTCTAGCTATTGCATAAAGTAAAACTTCTACAATTGTATCAGGTGTGTGTAGTGAAAGCATTATAACAAGCTCTATTCCTATTATTAATAAAAAGATTTGTCCTAACAAATCATTAATTTCCTGATACTCTACCATAGTACCACTATTTATTATAAAAATATTAAAAATATGTTTTAAAACATCTATTGTAGATAATAGAACCAATAACATAACTACTATTG
Source organism: Clostridium taeniosporum (assembly GCF_001735765.2). Taxonomy (NCBI): domain Bacteria; kingdom Bacillati; phylum Bacillota; class Clostridia; order Eubacteriales; family Clostridiaceae; genus Clostridium; species Clostridium taeniosporum. The sequence continues at coordinate 1,600,432 of NZ_CP017253.2, read as the reverse complement.
CTAAAGCTGCTTCAAAATAATGAGCTATTTTAATATAAATTTGTTTTTTCATTTGTTATATTCCTCCTTATATAATAAACTTAAGTTAAATATTAAAATTTAACTCTGTTCTTAAAATTTCTATAATATATTATCTTAATAGTAATTAAATTTACTTTATATTTTTCGGTTCATATAATTACCAATTTAAATTTCTATCAATATGTTAATACTATAATTGTAATAACATATTAGGGAGATGATAAATTTGAAAAATGATAATAAAAAAACATATAGTAAAGATAATTTTTTAAGAAATGGTACTAAATCTCAAAACCAATATGCTAAAAGTAGCTTTAATACTACTATAGAAGAACCCGGTTTAAATAAAAGTGGTATTGAAGCTAAGAAAAGAGGATTCTAGATTTTAAAGTTTATAAGAATATTACTAAACTTTATATTAATTAAAATTATTTAATGGAATTTACCTTAAGGCATATGAAAACAAATAACAAGTCAAAGATGCCACAGATATTTTATGAAATACAATAATTGGTGTTCTTCTAATAATTACGATATTAATAGATTCTAAGGAAAAAATAGTTTTCAAAATAAACTAGCATACTGACTAGTTATATATTTGAATATGCCTAATATTAACTATATTGTTTTTTATTTAAATCAATATAGTTAATTATCTTCAGTTATACTTAATAAGTACAACTATAAAAACAAAGGTAAATTCCTATTTTTTTACTTTTAATTATTCTTAAGATAAAAATATTAAATACTGCTTACATTATTTGTTTTCAATAAACTATGTACTGTTAAATAAAAATCTACTGATAAGTAAATAGTTAACATGACTGTTAATCCTAAAAATATACTTTCATTTCTTATAAAAATATTATGAAAAAATGGTTCAATGTATTTTAATCCTAAAAATGTCATTAAAGTCCAGTATGCAGAAAATTTAAGACTGACTAATCCATCTAAATTATATTTTAATTTAGAATAATCCCAATACACTTTATTAAATATACTTTTTAATAAATATCCACTTATATATTCTATTATAGATGGTACAAAAAAACAGAACATTATCATTATTGATGTTTTATCATAAAGATAATTATTTAACACTATCAAAACGCTTACAACTATACCATACATGGGTTTAAATGGACCTATTAAAAAACCATCTTCCTTAAATTTTCCTTTTGTGCAAAAATAGTATACTTCTTCAATAATCCATCCTATAAAAGAATAAATAATAAAATTAAAAAATGTATAACTCATTAAAATTATCACCTTCCTCAAGGTTAATATTTGCATAAGTTAACATATTTATTTATTAATTAGATTATTTTATATAATTAATTGTTATAATGTTCTTATAATTATATAAAATACTATTATAAGGAGAATTATTATGCAAAAACTTTATTATGAAGATCCCTACTTAAAAGACTTCACTGCAGAAATCGATAAAATCAAAGAAATTGGTAATGAATTTCATGTAGTCTTAAATAAAACAGCCTTTTTCCCAGGTGGTGGTGGGCAAAAACATGATTTAGGAAAAATAGATAGCATTGAAGTATTAAATGTATATGAGGACAGTAATTTAGTTTATCATGTACTACCAAAAAAACCTTCTAGAATACATAAAGTTAAATGTTCAATAGATTGGTTAAGAAGATTAGATGGAATGACTCATCATTTAGCTCAGCATGTTTTATCTGCTTGCTTTTTTAAACTTTTTACTATAAATACTATAGCTGTACACCATGGAAATGATTTTAGTACTATAGATTTTGATTTAATGCTTACAGATGAACAAATACGTTCTGCTGAAAAATATGCTAACGAAATTATAGCAGAATCTTTAGAGGTAGAATTATTAACTCCAAGCAAACGTGAACTTAAAAATATGAAACTTAGAAGAGATCTTCCTAATACTAATAATGAAATACGTATTGTTAAAATTGACGATTTAGATATGATTGCTTGCTGTGGAGTTCATCCTAAGTCTACATTAGATTTAAGACTTATAAAAATAAAAAAATGTGAAAAACATAAAAAAGGCTCAAGAATTGAATTTATAACTAGTTCAAAAGCTGTAAATGATTCTTTAGAAAAAGATTTATTTACAAACTCTATGTGCAAATATTTAAATTGTAATGAAAAAGAAGCTTTAAATGGTATACAAAATTTAAATTTAGAATTTAAAAAGGTTCTTAATGAAAATAAAAATCTGAATATTGAGCTTTCAAAATATGAAGTAAAAAAAAATTATAGATAATTCTGCAAAGATTAATAATATAACTATTATTAAACACATATATAATAATAAAACTTTAAAATTTGTTAATACAACAATTTCTCAAATAACTTCAGAAGACAATAGAATTGCTTTAATTGCATTAGTAAATGAAAATAAAATTAATCTTATATTCTCATGCTCTAAAAACCTCACTCATGTTAATATGAATAATTTATTAAAAGATTCAATAATTCTTATAGATGGACGTGGTGGTGGAAATCAAACCCTTGCCCAAGGTGCAGGTAAAAACATCTTAAATTTAGAAAATACTTTAAATTATGCTTATAGTAAACTTAAAAATATATTATAAAATTTATATATACATATATAATTTATAACTTTTATACTTTAATTTTTTATTATGGTAAATATAATCATATTTACCATAATAAAAAAATCAACCATCATCTCCAACACTCTAAGGGTTGATTTTTTACTCTAATATAATTATTTTTCCTAACATATTATTATAGCAATGTTTGTATTAATTCTTTACTTGGTGAAGGTAAAACTACAGTTCCTATAATATCTCCATCTTCTGCAAGTTTATTTTCAGCTGCTTCTACTGCTGCTTTCACAGCTGATACTTCTCCAGTAAGAATAACATATCCTTTTCCTCCAAGTCCTCTTGCAATTCTTATTTCCAAAAGTTCTACACTTGCAGCTTTTAAAGCTGTATCACCTGCGATTACAGAAGAAACTGCAGATATTGTCTCAATAATTCCAATAGATGAAATATTATCAAAGTCGCAAGTGGCTGTTATTGCTGGAAATACTTTTTCATGTACACTAGCTATTGTATATTCACTTATAAGATAGCTAAGTCCAACTTCTTTTCCTACACCTACAGCATTAGTAACATCTCCTACATCTCCTGATAATATTACTATATATTTTCCTGGACACATTGGAGTAGCTAAAATAATCTCCACATTAGCAGACTTGACCATTTCATCTGCTGATTCAATTCCCTTTGCAATACTTTTAAATTCTAGTAATCCAATAGATCTTCTCATTTTATTCTCTCCTTTCTGGCAATCCTATTTACTTATAACAATACTATCATCATTTATTTCTTTTATAGTACCACTTATACTAGCATGAATTTTTGCACCTAATTTATCATCCGCTATATCTCCAATAAGATCACCTTTTTCTACTCTGTCACCAATACTTATCACTGGCTCAGCCTTAACGCCTATATGCTGAGACCTTAGAATTACAACTTCTGAAAAATCATACTCTTCATTTTGAAGTGGTGCTTCCACATCATATTTTTCTATATTTAATCTTTGTTTTAATTTATGAACTGGAAATTTTCTGTATTTCCTAAAATTTTCTGCTTTTTCCGGCGCATTATGATTAGGATTTTTAACTCCATTTTTAGCTAATTCTCCTTTAAAAAAGCTATTTAACTTCCAAGGTTGGAGTCCCATAACACAAACTTGTTCGCAAAGACCACATTCACTACATAAAAATGAAGATGTTGGTAAAATTTCTTTACTACAAGTACTACCATAACTTGCTATTCTCATGATTTTATCTGGTTCTAATTTGTGCCCTAATAAATGTCTTGGACATACTTCAGTACACATTGAGCAATGGCAACATGCTGCTCTTGCTTGTTTTAACATAGACTGTATATTTCTTTTCTTTGATAAAACTATATTATGATTTTTAGGTATAACTATTAAACCTTTAGTGTTTTTCTTTATGGGTCTATCTATATCTTCTATTAATTTTCCCATCATTGGACCACCATCAATAATTTCAAATTCATCAATTAGTGCTCCACCAGCTAATTCAATAGCTTGCCTTACTGATATTCCAATTGGTACTTTAATAGTAACAGGATTTTTTACTTCCCCTGTAATAGTTAAATATTTATCTGTAACTGGTTTTCCTTCTAAAGCATTATATACATTTAATAATGTTTCAACATTTATAACTATAACTCCTACATTTAAAGGAATCCCACCTTCAGGAACTACTCTTTTTGTTACTTCATAAACTGTAACCTGTTCATCACCTGCTGGATAAAAATTTCCAAGTTCAAATAATTCTAGTTTAGGATATTCTACTAACTTTTTACTTAAGTTTTTCATGGCAGCTTTATACTTACCTTTTAATGCAATAACACCTTTATTAGCTTCTGTTTCTTCAACTATCTTGTTTAATGCGTATAAAAGTTCAGAAGCTTTTTCTGCCATTAATTGTTGGTCAACTTTAAGAAGTGGTTCGCACTCAGCACCATTAACAATAACATATTCAACTTTAGCATTTAATTTAACATGAGTTGGAAAACCTGCCCCACCGGCACCGATTAAACCACCATCTTTTATTAAATCTAAAAAGCTTTTTTCCACTAATCTCATCTCCAATTCTATTTAATAGAGAAATTATCTACCATTACACATCTTCTCTTTCTTGTAAATGTTCTTGCAGATGTTAACCCTTCTCCAGTTGGTCCTGCAATGGTAAATGTTCCATGTCCTTCTGCTCCATATCCAATTCCTGCATATGAAGGCGCATTTTTAACAAATATAGTTGTTTGAACTGCTTTAGCAAATTTGCTTAAATTATCTATATGTTTTGAATGCATTATAGCTGTATGCCTATTTCCATGTTCAAGTTTAACACCAAGTTCAATAGCTTCATCTACATTTTTAACTCTTATAATAGGTAAAATTGGCATCATAAGTTCTTCAACTGCAAATGGATGATCAGCTTCTACTTCTACAAAGATAACTCTTATACTTGGATCTATATTAATTCCTAATTGATTCATTATATAATCAGCATTTTTTCCTACAAATTTCTTATTCACAGTTCTATTTTCTGTCAAAATAAGTTTTTCTAATTGTGAAATTATATTTTTATCAGTTATTTCTAATGCACAATATTTTGACATACAAGTTTTCAAATAATCTGCAACTTTATCTACTACTATTACTTCTTTTTCACAAATACATGGTAAATTATTATCAAAACTACAACCGTCTATGATGTCAACTGCTGCTTTTTCAATATCAGCTGTTTCATCAACTACTACTGGTGGATTTCCAGCTCCAGCTCCTATTGCTTTTTTACCACTTGACAATGCTACTTTAACAATTCCTGGTCCACCTGTTGCACAAATCATATTAATTTTAGGATGTGATAAAATTATATTTGTATTTTCTATACTTGGATTTCTAACTGTTACTATAAGGTTCTTAGGACCGTTAACTTTTTCTATTGCTTTATTAATAAGTTGAACTAAAAATACTGAAACATTTTTTGCCCCTGGATGTGGTGAAAATACAACTGTATTACCTGCTGCAAGCATTGAAATTCCATTATTTATTATTGTTTCTGTTGGATTAGTTGATGGTGCTATTGCTCCTATAACTCCAAATGGTGACATTTCATAAAGAGTTAATCCACCGTCTCCTGTTTTTACACCTGCTTCAAGATCTTCTACTCCTGGTGTTTTATCTAAGGCAAGGTTATTTTTTAATATCTTATCCTCATATCTTCCCATCCTAGTTTCTTCATAAGTTCTGCGAGATAATTCTTCTACATTTTTTCTAACTTCTGATTTAAAGGCTTCAATTATTTTAGTTCTTTTGTCTAGCCCAACTTTCATATATTCTTGCTCTGCTATCCATGCTTGTTCGATTGCATCATTAATATCATCGAATACTCCATAATCCCCAGTTTGTACCTCATCATTATTTACAATTCCTATTATCTTATTTTCAATACCAGCCAATTGGTTGTTATTTAATGCTTTTTTAGCTACAGTTGTATCTGTATTACATTCAGGTAATTGTCCATTTACAGTAAGTTCTTTAACAACATTTTTAATTATATTTTCTATGTCTATCATATTAAAATCATTCATTTTATCTTCCCCCTAATTTCTATTTATTCATTTCTACACTATCTACTATAGCAACAATAGCTCTATCTACAGGTGCATCCTTAGCATTAAATAGTTGGTGTGCTGCATAATCAGTTGCTATTAATACAATTTCTCCATTTCCTGCACCAACAGAATCTATAGCTACTTCAACGCTTCCTAATAAATCATATTCTGGAGTTAACCGTTGTACCATAAGCATTTTCTTTCCAACTAATCCTTCACTTTTAGTCGTTGCAACCACTACTCCAACCACTTTTGCTAAATACATATCTTTACCCTACCTTTTTATTATTTCTATGTTAAGCTCATCCGCTAAATCTTGTGCAAGTGCTGTAATTATTGAGTTACTTGGAACTACTATTTTTTCATCTTTACTATTATTAGAAATATCTTCGCTAGAAATTACTTTTTTATATATCTCAATCTCTGAATTATTTTCATAAATACCTTTTTTATCTACTAAATTCTTAGAAATAATCTCATTTGCATTAATTATATCTTTATTTAATTTTGAGTTAATAATATATTGTTCATTTAATACAAGGTTACTTATGTTATTAGAATTCATTAATTCTATACCATAAGATTTCAATTTATCTAGGTTTTTGTTGATCATATTCATATAGGAAACAGGTATCTCTTTATTAAACTCAAAACTTTCTTTAGCAATAACTATTTTAGTACCATTTAAAATACATTTTGATATAAGTGCAGTTGGTAAAGTATCTCCTATTCCATTTGCTACTTTAGCTAATGAGTTTATACTGCATGTTCCCCCTATTAAAAGATCAAATTTTTTATCATAGATATGATTAACTTCTAAAGCATCATCTATATAAATATCTTCTTTGCTAAAAACTTTATTTATTAAATCCATATCGATTATTTGTGATGCAAATTTAGATAAAACTGCTTTTAATCTTATTCCTTTACTTTTCAGTTTTTTTAACTCAGCAATGATGCTAGTTAATCCTCTATTAGTTCCAGTAAAACATACTATAACTTCTTTTTGTTTAAACTTTTTAATTTCTAATTGACACATAACTTCTTTTAAAACAACTTGTACAATATCATCAAAGTTCAAATTACTCACCTCACTTGATGCAACTAACAGCAATTCCTAAAGGTGTAACTAGCAAAGGATGATTAGGTTTTATAGTTTCTATACCAATAATTTTTTCAAATACAGATGTAAACTCACTAAAACTACATGCTCCTCCAACAACATAAATTTTCTTTACATCGTATCCTTCTAAATGTCTTTTCACTATATATGCCATTTTTTCTATAACTGGTTTTATAATAATAAAATTATCTTTTTCTTTTTTAAGGTCTTTTTTTAATTCTTCTGCCTCTTCAAAAGATATATTATGATTTCCTGATAAAACTAAACTCATATGAGTTCCACCTGTTGGTTCATCTGCTGTATATAAAACTTTTCCATTTTTTAATATACTTACACCTGTAGTTCCTCCTCCAACATCAACAACAGCACCATCTTTTATTCCAAGTATTGCAGCAGCTGCTGTTGGTTCATCAATAATGCTTACAACTTCTATATCTGCAGCTTCAAGTACATTTCCAATTGCTTTTACATTTCCCTCCAATGTTCCTGGTGGAATTGCTGTTGAACCATAATTTATAGTAGTTTTTAAAATGTTTTCTACTTTAGCTTTTAAATTTTTGACTATTTCTACAGCTCCAATATAATCTACAACTAGCCCATCTTTTACAACAGATGCTGGATATGATGCTCCAGCTACTGGATTATTATTTTCATCAACTACTGAAAGCACTATATTAGCTGTACCTAAATCAACACCAACTTTTAAATTATCACTAAACTTATTACACTTTTTCTCTTTTATTAAATTATAAAAAATATCTAATCCTTTATTTGCATCATCTAAATTCATAGTTAAACTCCTTCGACTTTAGTAATTCTTATCTTATCACCATTTTTTAATCCAGAAGCATTAGCCTCATCCATATCAATATGCATCTCTGGTACAAAATCATCTGAAACTCTAATAATTACATTGTGAAAGGTTACTTTTCTAGGTCCATGACTAGTTACATCTACTAATTCCCCATCTCTAAATCCAAATTTTTTTGCAAATTCTGTAGATAGATGAATATGCCTTGCTGCAATTATCACTCCTTGATCAATTTCTATTTGGCCTTTCGGTCCTTTTAGAAATATTCCAGGAGTACCATTAAGTTTTCCTGATTGTCTTATAGGTGCATCTATTCCTAACTTAATTTCATCTGTTATTGAAATTTCTAATTGTGTAGATTCTCTTAAAGGTCCAAGAACTCTTATTCTTTCAAAATATCCCTTTGAACCTATAGCTTCAACAGTTTCATCATATGCATATTGACCCGGTTGTCTTAACTCTTTTTTTATACTAGGCTTATAATTCTTTCCAAATAAAGCTTCAAGTTCTCTTAATCCAAGATGAATATGCTTATTAGATATCCCTACTGGTATTAAACTTTCGCTGTAATTATTCAACTCTTCTATAACTGCTTTAGTAACCGTTAATATTATTTTTTCTATATCAACTTGAACCATATGGAATTTTTACCCCTTTCTTATATTTAAAGATTAGATTGTGGTAATATCTTTTCGGTATCCATATGTGGTCTTGGTATTACATGAATTGATACTACTTCACCAACTTTTTGCGCTGCTGCTGCTCCTGCATCTGTTGCTGCTTTAACTGCTCCTACATCTCCTCTTACCATAACTGTTACCAATCCTGATCCTATTTTTTCATAACCTACCAATGTTACATTGGCACTTTTCACCATAGCATCTGCTGCCTCTATAGCTCCTATCAATCCTTTTGTTTCTACCATTCCTAATGCATCTTTCATAATAATATCCTCCTTTATTTTTTCTATATTCAAAATATTCAGAATATAATTTGTTAAAATAAACCTCTTTAATATTATTTAATTTAATTCATATTAATTTTCTATTTTTGGTATTAACTTTTCAGTATCAATGTGTGGTCTTGGTATTACATGAATTGATACTACTTCACCAACTTTTTGCGCTGCTGCTGCTCCTGCATCTGTTGCTGCTTTAACTGCTCCTACATCTCCTCTTACCATAACTGTTACCAATCCTGATCCTATTTTTTCATAACCTACCAATGTTACATTGGCACTTTTCACCATAGCATCTGCTGCCTCTATAGCTCCTATCAATCCTTTTGTTTCTACCATTCCTAATGCATCATGCATAATAATACCCTCCTAATTATTTTTTATTTTACTAAAATGCATACAAGAAGTTTTAGGTTGTCCTTTTTTTCTTGAACACATTGGATCCATACACAAATTACAAGTTATGTTTTTTCTTTAATTATCTTTTTATTTTTCTTACCATGTGAATTATTTATTTTTTCATTAAGTTCCTGTTCACTTTTAACTATATTAATCTTTTTTTTAGATTCTAAGGATGATTTAGTTTTATTTTGTGAAAATATAATATCTTCTAACTCTGAATTTGGTCTAGGTATAATAGATGTGGCTAATACTTTATTTATTAATTTTGTTGAAACTGATGCAGCTTGAACAGCTGCCTTAACAGCACCAACATCACCTTTTATTTTTACTACAACAGTCCCACCTTTTGAATTTTCATATCCTATTAATTCTACATTAGATGATTTAACAGCCGTATCTGCTGCCTCTATTCCTGCTGCAAGACCAATTATTTCTATAAGACCTAAAGCAAAACTATTCAGTTTAATCACCTCCTGTGAATTTAATATTTTAAATTTCATATTGTTTAAAAAACTTAGGAATTACTTTAAAATTAACAGCTACTAAAATATCTCCTCCTATTTTAATATTTTCATTAAAAGTTTAAAGTTTGTTAATTTTTTTACAAATATTTTTTATTAAATATTATATCTTTTTTTTAAAAATACCTTTTTATTAATAAAATTATGCATTTTTATAATATTTATTATAATAATTAACTATTATATAAATATTTTTTAAATAAACAATCTATTCAATCTAATATAGCATTATTATCAATTTCACAACTGTTAATTATTTAACAATTATTTTCAAAAAAAATTATACTAAATTATTTTCCATAATAAGCCTTAATTAAAATATCCTTTAAGCCCTTTTCATCAACAATTCTAGGATTTCCTCCAGTACATATGTCTTGCATTGCTCTACTGCACATAGATTCTAGAGCTGAATTAAATAAATTTTCATCAATTCCAAGATCTTTGATTCTTATTGGAATACCTACTGATTGTAGTAGAGCTTTTAAAGCTTTTACAAACATTACTACACCTTCTTTAAAATCAGTATGTGGCAATCCTAACAATCTAGATATTTCAGTATATCTTTTGGCAGTTTTAAAATCATAACAGTCATTTTCATCAAACAACGAAGAATTATATTCTACAACATATGGCAAAAGCACTGCATTTGATCTTCCATGAGTTATTTTAAAAGTTGCTCCTAATGCATGAGCCAAACTGTGATTTATCCCAAGCCCTGAATTTTCGAATGCTATACCAGCCATACAAGATGCATTGTGAATTTTCATTCTTGCCTTTTTATCCATTCCGTTTTTATATGCTTTTTCTGTGTAATCAAATATAGTAGAAATTGCTTCTTTGGCTAATACATCAATATATTCAGATGCACCAAGGGATACATAAGCTTCAAGTGCATGTGTTAATACATCTAAAGCTGTATCTGCTGTTACTCTAGGAGGAACACTTTTAGTAAAATTCCAATCAAGCAGTGCTACATCAGCATACATACTATCACTTTTTAATGGAATTTTAGTATGTGTTGATGCATCTGTTATAACTGCATAAGATGTTACTTCTGATCCTGTTCCACTTGTAGTTGGAATTGCTATAAAAAACGGTTTTTCATAATTTGAATCAACTGATTTTTGCCTTAATACATCCAAAAAATAAATCATGGCTTTTGAAGCATCTATCACTGATCCTCCCCCTATAGCAATTATAGTATCAGCACCGTAATCTAAAAATTTCTTAAAACCATGTGTAACAACTTCCATAGTTGGTTCTGGTTCTACTTCTGTAAATATTTCATAACTTACATCGTTTTCTTTTAGTATATTAGTTACTGGATCTATGACTCCAAGTTTTGACATAATTTTATCAGTAACTATAAATGTTCCTTTTGATTTTAAATCTTTTAAATATTGTATTGCATCATCTTCATACAATATTTGTGCTGGAACCGCAAAACTTTTCATATACTTTATACCCCCATTTCTTCTGGAGAATATATAGCTTGTTAATATAATAACATTCCTAATTAATTTTATTTTACCATACAATCCATAAATTTCAAGTAATTTTTTATAAAATTCAAAAAAAGTTTTTAATATGATGCTTTTTCATCAATTATCAGCTTTTAATATGCGTTTTTACGGTATTGCATTTTATATTAATTTAATTATAATAAAATTTTAAAAAGTAGTATAATTATTTTAATAATTATTTCTTATAACTATGTTATTTTTTTAACTAATAAATATGTGTTTTTTCTAAAAAAATTTAGCAAAAATATATACAAACAAAGACTGTTAATCTTCTTTGTTTGTATAAAGCCCAAATAAAATATCTTTATTTTTTTACCTGAAGCTTTAATTTATTTAAAATATTTTCAAAATGCTCCATGTCAACTTTTTCTTTTTTTAAATTTTTAATTCTTCTATCTATCATATCTAAAGTGTCTTTTGCTTCTTTAAAATCCTTGCCTTTAATGCAATTATTCATATATGTTAATAAATAATCTATTTTTAAGACATCTTCTGCTAAATTTTCTTTATCATCATTAACTAAACTAACTAATAAAGAATAAACTTTTAATGTTGTAGTATTTTTTGTATCTTTTAATAAATCATTATTTCTACTATTTTTTTTAGCCATTTTTACACCTCTTTCTAAAGACATATTATATCATACTCCATGGAATGTTTAATATAATAATTTGTATTTACTCAATAATAATTATATAAAACAAAAAATCCATTAAATAATATAAACGTATTTAATGGATTTTTCTGTATGACAGTAAAATATTACTTTTCTTTATCTATTTTATCGAAACTCTTTGCAACTGTAACTGTAGTTACCATTGTTCCATTTACATTAAGCATTGTACGTCCCATATCAAGAATTGGATCTATTGCAAGAATTCCTCCTGCTAAAGAAAAATAATTTCCCATTCCCATACCTGATATTACTACTGACACTGCCATAGTGGCAGTTCCTGGAAGTCCTGCAATTCCTATTGAACTGATTACTATTATTACAAGTAACATTGCATAAAAACTAAAACCCATTGGTGTTCCTGACATATTTGCAATAGTAACTGCCATTAGTGCAGGATATATTGCAGCACATCCATTCATACCAGCATTAGCTCCTAAACTTCCTACAAAACTTGCTATTCCTTCTTCAACTCCAACTTTTTCAGTTAAAGTTTCTATTGTTACAGGTAATGTACCTAAGCTAGATCTTGAAGTAAATGCTAAAATTAAAGGTTCCATCGTATTTTTTAAATACTTAATAGGATTTATTCCATTAAGAGCTAATATAATTAAATGTATTACAAATACTATAAATATGCTAACATATAATGCCAATATAAAATCAAAAACACTTATAAGTGCTGGTATTCCTCTTGCTGCAATGGTATTTGCAAGTAATGCTATTACGGCATAAGGCATAAATTTAATTACTGTCATAGCTACACTTGTAATAATTTTGTATGCTGCTTCTACTAAATCCTTAGCAGGTTTTATTATATCTGAATACTTCTTCTTAAGTCTATTTATTGCAACTCCAATAAATCCTGCAAAAATAACAACTCCTACAACATTTGCTTCTGACATTGCTTTAATTGGATTTTTTGGCAGTAATTTTCTTAGTGTATCAACTACAGAACTTATTTCTTTCATTTCTGAGTTATTTTGAACAATTTCAAGTCCTACACCTAATTTGAATAAGTTTCCTATAACAATTCCCACTATAGCTGCTATTGTAGTGGTACCAAGTAAAACAAATAATGATCTAAATGTAAGTTTCCCTAAATTTTCTCCTTCTTTCATATTTATAATTACTTTTATAATCGAAAGAAATACTAATGGAATAACCAACATTTTTAATAAATCCATAAATCCATACCCGAATAAACCATACCATTTTGTAACCTCTTTTATCCATGGTATATTATCTGTTGTATCTGGAAAGCCTGCCACTAATTGTATTATTCCACCAAGTAACAGCCCTAAAATTGTTGCTGAAATCATTCTTTTAGAAAAATTAACCTTTTTTCTTTCAAGAAGTTTCATTAAATAAAATGTTCCTATCAAAATAACTATAAATAATATAGTTTTAAAATTTGTTATCATTAAAAAATCTGTTAAAAATGTACTATTCATGTTTCTCCCCATCCTTTGTTTATTATTCCTATAAGTTTAGTATGATTTATATCATACATAGATTTATTAATTATGTCAATAGAATATTTATATTTTTAAATAATAATAATTATTATTTAACCTAATAAAGTTCAAAAATATTATATAAAAAAAAATAGGCGATACTATATCTTAGTATCGCCTTAAAATAGACATATGGAAAGAAATAACAAATCAAAGATGCCATGGATGTTTTGTGAAATACACCGATTTGGAATTTACTAATAATTGTGCTATTTAGTAGATTCCAATGAAAAAGTAGTTCACAAAATAAACTAGCATACTAACTCTGGTTATTTATTTTAATGTGCCTTAGCTCTATAGTGTTTGCATATCTTTATATATCTTATTTATAATCTCCATTCTCTCTTCTCCAATTATATTAGATAATTTTACAGATATAAATCCATTTTTATATACATTATTTGCTACTAATATCTTAGACATTTTTTCTTCCATTTTTTCATAAGTTATTAAATTCTCCAAGTATGTATCAACTAAATCCTTTAAACATGTTGCTAGTTCTGATGGATTTTTGTAAATAGTTCTCATAAAAGTTCCTCCAATAAATTTATTATGTATTTATTAATTCATTATATAATAAATTAATAGAATTTCATATAGTTAAAACCTAAAGATAATTTTATATTTTTTATCTAAACTCATTAAACTTATGATATTAATTATATATTATTATTTTAACAAAGTTTACAATTAAGATTCATTTTAACCATATGAAAATAAATAACAAGTAAAAGATGACACGGATATTTTGTGGAATATAATGACTTGGGTTCTACTAATAGTTGTGCTATTAGTAAGTTCCAATGAAAAAATAGTTCACAAAATAAACTAGCATACTGACTAGTTATTTATTTAAATATGCCTTAAACAATGCATATATTCTTTTACTTTATCCCATCTAACTATAAATCCATGACCTTTAGAGCAAAACACAGAACTGGAAGTATATTCTCTATCACTATCTTTATTATAATTAAATTTTCCTATAACCTCTTCACTATTATGACACTGATCATATCCATCAAAGCTTAAAGTAATAGCCCCCTTACCTTTTGTAAATGATATTAATTCCATTCCATAATTCATAAAAGTTGATACAGGACCTCTTCCAAAAATAATGCTTTTATCCTCTAATGTTTCTTGCTTATCAAATGTTCCATATAATCTTTGTATATCAGCTAATATCCTACCTACATAATTATTTTTAACATTTATTTTGAATTTATAATACGGTTCTAATAAAATATTATTAGCTTTTTCTAATCCTTGTCTTATAGCCCTATATGTAGCTTCTCTAAAATCTCCTCCACCTGTGTGTTTCAAATGTGCTCTTCCATCAACCAATGTTATTTTTATATCACATATCTTTGATCCTGTTAAAATACCCTTATGATCTTTTTCAAATATATGGGACTTTATCAAATTTTGATAACCTATATTTAAATCATCTACATGACATTCATTCTCAAATGTTATTCCACTATTTTTGTCACCAGGTTCTAATTTCAGATATACTTCTGCATAGTGTCTTAATGGTTCAAAATGTCCATATCCATTTACTTTATTTTTTATAGTTTCTTTATATAAAACCTCACATTCTCCAAAATCAATTTCTAATTTAAATCTATCTTTAACTACTTCTTTTAAAACTTCTAACTGTATATTACCCATAATATGTATATGTATCTCTTTAAGCTCCTCATTCCATAATACATTTAATCCTGGATCTTCTTCTTCTAAAATTTTAAAATATGTAAGTATTTCTTTAGCATTAACGGATTCCTCAAAGATAACTTTTGATTTTAATGTAGGTACTATATTATAATTTATTTTAAATTTCTTCTCCCCTATAACATCACCTATTTTAAACTTGGTTAAGCCAGTAACACCAAACACCTCTCCAGCATGTACAATATCTTTGGTTATAAATTTATCCCCGTTGTATATTCTTATTTGATTGATTTTTTCATTAAATTGTACTTCACCTTCTATATATGATAAGGTATCCTTCACCTTGATTATACCTTCTAAAGCCTTTATGTAAGTTACTTTGCTTCCTTTATCATCATAACGTATTTTATATACTTTTCCACTAAAACCCTCTTTATTTCTTTCATAATTTGTATAAGTTAATAAATCTAGTTTTTCGATAAATTTATCTATACCAATATCCAACAATGCCGATCCACTTAGACATGGAAAAATTCTACATTCTTTTATTTGTTGTTTCATAAAATCTAACCACAGTATTTCATCATAACCCTCTTCTAAATATGTTTCTAATAATCTTTCATCTCTTTCGGCAATGAATTCTAATAATTCCAAATCCATCTTCTTATTATTCAAAGTTTCATCAATTGGACATAAATTTGAAGTTAATTTCATCTTTATATCATTTAATACATTTTCTAAATCTACAATTTCTCTGTCAATTTTATTTATAAAAAAAATGGTTGGTATGTTATTCTTTCTTAAAAGTTCCCAAACTGTTTCAGTATGTGCTTGAACTCCATCTACACCACTGATTATAACAATGGCATAATCCATTATCTCTATTGCTCTTTCCATTTCAGTTGAAAAATCTACATGACCTGGAGTATCTATAAGATAATATTCATTATTATTATATTTAAACACAGCTTGATCTGAAAAAACTGTAATTCCTCTTTGCTTTTCTATATTATGTCTATCTAAAAATGAATTTTTATGATCAACTCTACCTAAAAATCTTATACTTTTTGTGTGATAAAGTATTTGCTCTGCAAAAGTAGTTTTCCCAGCATCGACATGAGCTAATACACCTATTGTTTTTTTCATATCTATTTCTCCTTTTAAAATACTACTATTGTCATATTAAAATTATATCACATAATAAATCACTAAATTTATTCATATTATCTCTTAACTTCATATTAAATTTATATTAATAATTAAAAGCCTGTCCAAATATATAAAAATGTATTTAAACAGACTTTTTGAAAACTTCTAATATTAAATTATAATATGAAAATCTTAGATAACAACTATTTATAAATTATTATTATAAAAATCAAATACTCGATTTAAGTATGCTTTTAGTATTCCATTCTTTTCTCTATATATTTCATGCTTAGAACCAGACATTAATATAACTTTACACTTCTTTGCATATTGAGCAAACTCATTTTGTCCTCTTGGCTTTACATAAGTATCTTTTTCTGCTTGAAATAATAACACTGGTGTTTCTACTTTTGAAGCATTTTCTTTTTCAGTAATTTCTTCAGTTATATCTAATGATTCTTTTAGCCAACTATAAGAAGCTCCACCTCTTTGAAATTCCTTATTATTAGATTGTATATTATAATAATATTTGTATCTAGGTTCAGAGCTTGTACAAGAATCTTCTACACTATACTTATTGCTATATGGCTTTTGTGTAGGTGCATATTTATCCCCAAAAGGTAATATTGTACATATCCAAGATATTGCTTCTGCTATAAACTCCGGGAAATCTCCAGTATTTACTTCAAGCATGGGTGCATTTAGAATTGATGCATCAAAATAATCAGGATATTCTTCCAAAAATTTTGTTCCAATAGCTCCACCCATAGAATGTGCAAATAAAAATAACTTTTCATCACCAATTTCAGATTTAACAACTTCATCCATAAATGATTTAAAATCTGAAATATATAAATTAAAATCTTCTATATGAATTTGACTTTTGTCAACCACTCCTAATGATCCGGAACGTCCATGACCTCTATGTTCAATTCCAAATACAGAATATCCATTACACAAGAAATAATAAATCATTTCTCTATATTTTTCTAATGTTTCTCCAAATCCATGACTAATTACAATAGTTCCTTTAGAATTTTCAATTTTATACTTTTGATAATATAAATTAATATCATTATTTATTTTTAAATATCCTTCTAATCTTTTGCTATCTAAATAAGGTTCCACGGTTTCTTTCATGAATTGTTCATAATTATCTTCATCAACAACTAAACTATTGATTTCTGCTTTTTCATTTTCATCAGCATAAACAACTGTATTTTCATTAAATCCTAATATAATATTTAAAGAAAACATTAATAAAAATAATAATATCTTATAATTTAATTTATTTTTATGATTTAATTTCATATTATTTATTCACCTCTTCATTAGTAATATATGCAATTATTCTAGTATATCTATAATCCATTTATTGCATTCAGTACATTTATAAATTCTAATAACAAATAAATCTAATTCTCTTCTATCAAAAGCCACAGACATTTGTTCTAATTCTTGTTTTGTTATAAAGTCATCATCCTTATTTATATAACCTTGAATTTCAATAAAATAATTTTCTTTTGTTTTTTCACAGCACTCATTTAAACTAGCTACATTAATTTTTTCATAACTAAGATTATCACTAAATTCTTTTATTATAGGAAATATATCTTCAAATTCATTTATATCATCTAAAAATTCTTCTTTATAAAATATTAAATCTTTTATCTTAAAAATCTCTTTCATACAAACTAAATCTCCTTCTTATATGTATATTGTTTTATTTTATTATTAATTCAACGGGACAATGATCTGATCCTTCAATACTTGTATGAATATTAGCATCAACTAATTTTTCTTTAAAATCATCAGAAACTAAAAAGTAATCAATTCTCCATCCAGCATTGTTTGCTCTAGCATTAAATCTATATGACCACCAAGAATATATTCCTTCCTTATCTGGATAAAAATATCTATATGTATCTACAAATCCCGAATTCAAAAGTTCACCAAATTTCCCTCTTTCTTCATCACTAAATCCTGCATTATTTTTATTATTCTTAGGATTTTTTAAATCTATTTCTTTATGGGCAACGTTTAAATCTCCACATACTATAACTGACTTGATTTTCTTTAAATCATTCAAATAAGATCTAAAATCATCTTCCCAATTCATTCTGTAATCTATTCTTGCTAATTTTTGTTGAGAATTAGGAGTATAAACATTAATTAAATAGAAATCTTCAAATTCTAATGTTATAACTCTTCCTTCTTTATCATGTTTTTCTATTCCTATTCCTAATGAAACATTTAAAGCTTTTTCTTTAGAAAAAATAGCTGTACCTGAATACCCTTTTTTTTCAGCGTAATTCCAATAATCATAATATCCTTCTAAATCTAATTCTATTTGCCCTTCTTGAAGTTTACTTTCTTGAATGCAAAATATATCAGCATCACTTTCTTTTAATACATCTAAAAATCCTTTTTTAACGCAAGCTCTTAACCCATTTACATTCCATGAAATTAATTTTTTCATCTTATTTCTCCTTATCAGTATAAAATTGTTTTAACTAATATAGATATGATAACATAAATATTTTATTAATTACATAAAAAAACCTATTATAACTACAAATCCTTCCTTGTGTACAGTCTAAATATTAGCTGGAATTTATAACTATGAATAATTTTATATATGTTATTATAACTAGATAGATATTTTTAATATTCTTATAAAATTAAAATTAGGAGTGACAAATTTACTTTGACACTCCTTAACCTGATTTTTAATAGATAAAGCTAATTTTATTAGCTCTTTAATTTTACACTGCTTAAATGTTCAGCAGATATTCTTGCAGTATTTTTAAAGTTTTTATAATCATCTGATATATATATTCTAATGCTTTCATCATTTTCTTCTGCATTAGCCTGATATAATATGTTTTGAACATATCCATGGATGAAATCATCCTTACTAAAGGTTAAATTGATTTCAGTTCCTACTCTAGTAATAACATTAATTATATCTTTTAGATCCTTAGATTCTTTAGTAAATATAATTTCTCCACTTTCTGCAAGACAAAATTCAATTTTCATATTTTCATCCCCTTTTAATATAATTATATCATATGAAATTATAATTTATTTTAGCTAAGTCATATTAAAATAAATAACTAGTCAGTATACTATATTATATATTAAATTTATTTATTTCTTCATTTAGTTCTTCAATTAATTCTACTAGTTTTTCTGAAACTCTATTAATATCTTTACTTGAAACATTGAATTCTTGAGCTGTTGCATCAACTTCCTCAGTGCTTGCTGTTAATTCTTCCGAAATAGCTGTAACAGACTCTATAACTTCTAAAATCACATCTTTTTTCTTATTATTACTATTAGAAAGATTAGATGCTTCTTGTATTTTAGGTGTAATTTCATTTAACAAATCTGTAATATTATTAAATGAATTTATAGTATTACTAATACTTAATTTTTGATTATCTACTTCAGAATTAATATCAGTGCTTGATTTTATCATATTATCACATTCCTCAAGAACATTAATAATTATATTTCCTATTTGATTTACAGATTCCTTACTCTGCTCTGCAAGTTTCCTTATTTCTTCTGCTACTACACTAAAACCTTTGCCGACTTCTCCTGCACGTGCTGCTTCAATTGCTGCATTTAATGCTAAAAGATTTGTTTGCTCTGCTATTTCATTTATAGTTGAAGTTATACCCTTAATTAAGGATATCTTATCATTCATAACCATTATGTCACCATTAAATTTACTAAAACTATTATCAAAATTAATTAAAGAATTATTAAGTTCATTTATTGTTTTATTACTTTCTGTAAGTTTTGCTTCAATATTTGAAGAAATTTCAGCTACTCTTTCTATATTGTTATTCATATAATCTATATTAGTTCCAAATGACCTCATTTCATCATTAATTTTCATAATTTCGTTTGTTTGACTTGTATTAGCTTTTGCTGATTCATGCATTGATATTGTTATATTTTCTGATCCTATTGATATCTGAGTTGATGTATTTTCTAAAATACTAGATTGCTCATTTAATATTATTAAATCATTCTTTACTCCTTTAAGTATTCCACTAATGGATTCTTTAGTTTTCTTTAATGATTTATTAATTTCACCAATTTCATCATTTTTTAGTAATTCTTTTTCATCTAAATCTTGATTAAATACTCCACTTTCTAATACTTCTATATCGCCTTTTAATCTTTTTAATCTATTACCAAGAGAGTTTCCAATTATATATATTACACTTAGCAATATTAAAATTCCAACTACAGTTACTCCAATAAATAAACTAATTATAAAAGCCTCTTCTTTATTAACATCAATAGCATTTACTTCTAAAGCTATTGACCATCCTGGTGTTCCAGGGATATTGGCATAGCCTATGTATTTTTCTTCATTTTCAATATATTTTTCTATATTACTTTCTCCATTAATCATCTTTTTATGAATTAAAGCAAGTTCTTTTAATTTAGGATCTTTTTTTTGTTCATTTATTATATTCCTACTATTAATAACATCTTCTGTATTTTCAGATGCTATTATTGTGCCCTTATTATCTAGTATATATGATGTCCCTGTCATTCTTAAATATTTTAAATTATTTATATCTCTTGATAAAAATGCACTATCAAATGTACATGTCATAACTCCAACAGTATCTTGTCCATTTTTTAATGGTACTGCAATAAATACTATTTGTTCATTTGTTCCATCTATTACTATTGGAGAACTTATATAAATATCATTATTTAAAACTTTTCTAAAATATTCTACTTCTGAAATATTCTCTTTATAATTATCTGTTGCTTGCAAATTACCATCTAAGCCTGCTATTCCTATGGATCTTATATTTAAATTCATTTGATAATTATTTAATAAATCTTTTTTATCATCAAGTGTCAAACTCATATCAGATACAATATTATCACAAGCAATAGTCTTAGCTATATTAATTTTCCCCTTTATTTTATCTTGTACAATAGTTGTGGCATCATTTATCATTTTTTTCATACAAGAAATTTTCACTTCTGACAAAGTCTTTTGAACTACTAAAAATGTCCCTAAAAATGCTATACCAAATACCAGTACAAATCCTAATGATAATTTTTTAATTAAATTCACTTTTATACTATTGTTCGTCTTCATAAATTTACCACCCTTAATTAAACTAAAATTTATTTTCATCATTGAGATAATGTATTTATTTCTTAACATTTATTTAGTGCTTAATTCTTTACTGTACAATTATTACTTTATTATCTCCTTCAATTTTTGAATTAATAAAAAACTTTCTTTACACTATTTTATTTAAGTTGCTATAACTAAAATACTATTTTTAAATATGAAAAATCAATATTAATATTATATATGTAAGCGATTTCCATATAATTACACAATTATATAGTAACATTATATTTTTAATATTACAAATACAACTTAAGCATACATCAAAATTAATTTGTAATGTATGCTTAAAATATATTATCTAATATTTAATTATTATCTTTTTCTATAGTCAGTATTTTTCTTTTTAGATTTAATTAATGATTTTCCAGAAATTCTTTTTTTTCCTTCTTTTTTTACTTTACTAGTCTTATTGCTATGTTTTTTATTACTACTTTGTTTATTTCCATTATAAATTTTATCACCATAGGATTTTTTAGTTTTTCTCTTATCTCTTATTAAACACTTATTTCCATTACCTATAAGATCTTCTCTTCCACCTTCAACTAAAGCTTCGTAAACTAATGTATAATATTTAGGATTTCTATATTGAAGTAAAGCTCTTTGCATTGCTTTATCATGTTTAGTTTTAGGAACATAGACTTTTTTCATAGTTAATGGATCTAAACCTGTATAATACATTGTTGTTGATAATGTTCCTGGTGTTGGATAAAAATCTTGAACTTGTTCTGGTTGGTAGTTTATATCTCGCAAGTATTCTGCTAATTCAATAGCATTTTTTAGTGTACTTCCAGGATGACTTGACATTAAATATGGAACAATAAATTGTTTTTTTCCTAAGTTATTATTTATTGAATAAAATTTTTCTGTAAATTTATCATACGTTTTACCTGATGGTTTCCCCATATATCTTAAAGTATCCTTTGATATATGTTCAGGCGCTACCTTTAACTTTCCACTAACATGATGCTCTACTAATTCTTTAAAAAATGTGTCATCCTTATCAGCCATTATATAATCATATCTAAGACCTGATCTTACAAATGCTTTTTTTACTTTTGGAACTTTTCTAATAGCTCTAAGCAGATCTAAATATTCACTATGATCTACATCCATATTTTTACACGGACTAGGATATAAACATTCCTTTGCTTTACATGCACCTATTGATAATTGTTTACTACAAGCTGGTTTTCTAAAATTAGCTGTTGGTCCTCCAACATCATGTATATATCCCTTAAAATCTGGTAATTTAGTTATTTCCTCTACTTCTTTCAATATAGAACTTTTACTTCTACTTTGAACTATCCTTCCTTGATGGAAAGTTATTGCACAAAAATTACAATTACCAAAACAACCTCTAGAACTTACTGTACTAAATTTAACTTCTTCAATAGCTGGAACCCCACCTTGTGCTTCATATATAGTATGATAATTCTTCATATAAGGAAGATCGTAAACTACATCAAGTTCTTCTCTATTTAGTGGAGTTTCTGGTATATTTTGAACTAAATATTTATTAGCATGTTTTTGTACTATAATTTTTCCTCTTATTGGATCTTGTTCTAAATATTGAACTCTACTTGCTTCTGCATACTTAACTTTATCACTACACACTTCTTTATATGATGGAATTTCTATATAATCTTTTAAATCATTTATGTTTTCAACAACATAGCATGTTCCAGGTATGTCATAAATTTCTTTAGCTAGTATACCTGATTTTAATTTATCTGCCACTTTAACTATTTGCTTTTCACTCATTCCATAAACAAGTAAATCAGCCCCACTATCAATAAGCATTGATTTTCTTACTTTATCACTCCAATAATCATAATGAGCAAACCTTCTTAAACTAGCTTCTATTCCACCAATTACTATATTTACACCTTTATATGCTTCCCTTATTTTATTGCAATAAACTATAGTAGCTCTATCTGGTCTCAATCCCATTTTAGCTCCTGGTGAATACATATCTTTTTCTCTAAGTTTTTTACTTACAGTATAATGATTAACCATAGAATCCATATTCCCACCATTAACTAAAAATGCATACTTTGGTTTTCCTAACTTTTTAAAATCATCAATTTCTTTCCACTTAGGTTGTGTTATTATTCCAACTTTATAACCTGCATTTTCTAGTACTCTTGAAATAATAGCAGTTCCAAAGCTATGATGATCTATATAAGCATCAGCTGTAACAATTATAAAATCTAATTGTTCCCATCCTCTGTCTTCCATATCTTTTTTACTAATGGGCAAAAATTTCTTTTCATTTGTTTCCACTTTTTCACCTACTTAAATATCTAATAACATATAGTTATATTAAATTTCATTACTTGACATATATAAACTTATTAAGTATAAGTATATATCACCATATTAGTGTATATTCTAAAAGTTACATAGTCAAGATTAGAAGTTTTCATTTTTATTATTTTTATCATTAGATTTATTTTTTGCTTTGATAATTAATTTAATGCTATAAATAATGATTCCAATTGTTATTATAAATGCAATTGATATAGTACCAGTACCTATATATTCACATTCATTAGTATAGCAACTTCCATTTACCTTCAAGTCAATAAATTGTATAAATTTTAATCCATATAATTCTAACGATAATAATAGCGACCCAAAGACTATCCCCATAAATCCAATAAAACACTTTCTATCCATCAACCCTTACCCCTTTTATTTTTTACACTACATTATTATTAATATTATAATTATTAACTTCCATTCAACTTTAACTCATTTATAAATAATTTAAATACTATAAATCTCTATATATAAAAAATACAATTAAAGTTCTACTAAAATAACTTTAATTGTATTTTTATAAATTATAAATATAAATTTATATAATTTAGACTTTTAATTATATTTTTAAGTTTGAATAATTTAAACTACTTACTATATAAATAAATTTAATTATAAACTATATTTATAATTATCTATTTTCCCCCATAAAAAATACAGCAACAGTTCCTGGCCCTGAATGAGTTCCAATAATAGGCCCTATGTTATTAATAACTATAGAATCAATTTTAAATCTTTCTCTAATCTTATCAGCTACAGACTTTGCTTCTTTTTCTGCATCACCGTGACTAACAAATATAACATCGTTTTCTTCTTTATAACTACCCATTAATTTTTCCATATTATCTAATAATTTTCCTAAAGATTGTTTGCGACCTCTAGTTTTAGAAATTGGTATAAGCTTTCCTTCATTATTTACATGAATAATAGGTTTTACACCTATTACAGTACCAAGAATAGCCGTAGTTTTTGATACACGTCCACCTCTATACAAATGATTCAAATCATCTACTGTGAAATATTGACAAACATTTAGCTTATTTTCCTCAATCCAATTAGCTATTTCTTCTATGCTTTTACCTTGTTTCTTTAATTCCACAGCTTTATATACTAAAAGTCCTTCACCTGAAGAAACACTTAAAGAATCTACAACTATGATTTTATCATCAGCATATGTTTCTGCTAATTCCATAGCTGCAATTCTTGTACTATTGTAACTTCCACTAAGTGCTGAAGAAAATGAAATATGTAATATATCATATCCTTCTTTTAAATATTTTTCAAATTGTATTCTTGCTTGTTCTGGATTCACTTGTGCTGTTGTTGGCATAGATCCTGAACGCATTTTATCATAAAAATCTTTTATATCTAAATTCTCATCTCCTACATATTCCTTACCATCCATCTGAAATGACATTACTAGAAGTCCTATATTATTTTGTTCTGTATATTCTTTTGATAAATCTGATGTTGTGTCTGTCGTTATAATAAACTTTTTCATTAATCTACATCCTTACTATTTATTTAATTTCATACTTCATATTACAAACTAACTTTTTGGTATATGAAGCTATATTTATAATACACTTTATTATAAAACTTTAATTATGGAAATTATATCATAACTTTATTATACTATGTATTATAAATAAGTTAGGTGAAATATAATTAAAGGATTTATAATTACTCTCCTTTAATTGTATACTTAATTAAATAATATTATACAATAATAAGTTTAAAGTTTAACTATTATACAAAAGTTTAACAAAATATATTAATTAAAATTTATTAATCATTCATAATGTTATAAACTCTTATTTGTTAGTTTGTAATCTATACTAGTTCTCTTGCTTATAAGTACATTATATCATAATATGTATATATTGGTTTAAAATAGAATATTAAAATTGTAAATCTAGTAATAAATAAAAATAGTTCTCAAATAAATTTTATCTAAGAACTATTTTTAATATTTTAACTTACGTAATTATATTTTCAATATAGCAATCCACTTATTTAATATATAGAATTTACAAATTAAATCTTAATTTTTAAATGAATGTATTGGTGCTGGAATTCTTCCACCTCTTTTTATAAATAAAGCTGATGAATTAGGATTTATTTTCATTACAGGTGCTGTACCTAAAAGACCTCCAAATTCAACCATATCTCCTATTTTACAACCTGGTGCTGGAATTATTCTTACAGCTGTGGTTTTATTGTTTATAACACCAATTGCTGCTTCATCAGCAATCATAGCAGATATTGTTGATGCTGGTGTATCACCAGGAATTGCAATCATATCAAGTCCTACTGAACATACACAAGTCATTCCTTCTAGCTTTTCTAAATTTAATGAACCATTTATTACAGCATCAATCATACCTGCATCTTCAGAAACTGGTATAAAAGCACCACTTAGTCCACCAACATGACTACATGCCATAACACCACCTTTTTTAACAGCATCATTAAGCATTGCAAGAGCTGCTATAGTACCATGTGTTCCTACCATTCCAAGACCCATTTCTTCTAGTATTTCCGCTACTGAATCACCTACTGCTGGAGTTGGAGCTAGGGATAAATCAACTATTCCAAATGGAACACCTAATCTTCTTGAAGCCTCATTAGCCACTAATTCTCCCATTCTTGTAACTTTAAAAGCTGTCTTTTTTATTGTTTCTGCAACAACATCAAAAGATTCGCCTCTAACTTTTTCTAAAGCTCTTTTTACAACACCAGGACCACTTACACCTACATTTATTATTTTTTCTGCTTCTCCAACGCCATGAAAAGCACCAGCCATAAAAGGATTATCTTCTACTGCATTTGCAAATACAACCAATTTTGCACAACCAAAGCCTTTCTTATCTTTTGTAAGTTCTGCTGTTTTTTTTATAATTTCTCCCATATCTCTAACAGCATTCATATTTATTCCTGATTTTGTACATCCTACATTTACAGAAGCACAAACTTTTTCTGTAGTAGCTAACGCTTCTGGAATAGACTTTATTAAAATCTTATCTCCCTTAGTACATCCTTTTTGAACTAAAGCTGAAAATCCTCCTAAAAAGTCTATTCCTAAATTTTGAGCTGCTTTATCTAAAGTTTGAGCAAATTTTACATAATTTTCTTCATTAGTAGATCCTGCAATTATAGACATAGGAGTTATTGAAACTCTTTTATTTACTATTGGAATCCCAAATTCAGCTTCGATTTTATTTCCTACTTCTACTAAATGTTCTGCTGATTTTGTAATTTTATCATATATTTTTATTCTAGCTTTTTCTCCATCTGGATCTATACAATCTAACAACGAAATTCCCATTGTTATAGTTCTTACATCTAATTTTTCTTCTTCAATCATTTTTATTGTCTCAAGTATTTTACTTGTATTCATAAGTTTTCCCCCCAATTATAGTGAATGCATAGACTTAAAAATTTCTTCCCTTTGAATTTTAACTTCTACCCCAAGTTCAGCACCTTTAGCACTTAATGCTTTATGTACTTCTTCAAATTCTGCGTTCATTTTTTTACAATCTAAAATCATAATCATAGTAAAAAATCCTTGCATTATTGTTTGATTAACATCTAATATATTAATATTAAACTTTTGTAACTTGTTACTAATCCCTGCAATAATACCAACCTTATCTTCCCCAATTACTGTTAATATTGCTTTCATGCTTATCTTCTCCATTCTATAAATTATTTTTTGCAAATATACTCTATCAATTAGATGACTATTTATTTACAAATATTTTCAAATAATACTTTTATTTTATATTTTGTATTAAAATTTGTCAATTTTAATATAAAATATTTTAACTTAGTTATTTAATAAAACTATTTATTTTTAAATTTTTTATATTCTTTGAATACTTGCTTCCAATTTTTTTAGATTTAAAATAAAAAGAAACTCATTTTTTTTCTATAGATCTATTTTTTAAATAATACATGACAATAGAAATAATAATAAATATGATAAATAATGCTGAAATTCCTAAAAGCCCTTTAGCTTTAGAATCTAATGAAGCCACATTTTTATAAATAGGTTTTGAAATTTCTTCTTTCATTTTATACGTTTTTATATTTCCATATTGATCTATAACTGCACTATCCCCATTAAGATTATATATTTTTTTTGATGAACTTAGATATTCTAATGAATTTCTTAATATATGTTCATCTGGAGATGTAATAACAAGCATTGATTTTTGAACATTGTATGGAGATACGTCAAGTTGAAAAGTAGCTATCTCCCTTGAAAATGGATCTGTTAAAAATAACTTTTCATTTGATAAAAACTTCAAATATGTATCATCATATTTAAACCAAAGATTGTTATTTAGTTTCTTAATAACATTGTTATTTTTTGGTGTTCCATATACTATTATGTTGCTATCTTTTTCTTCTCCATTAATTTTAGAACTTCGAATAGTCTTTAACACTCCATTATTATAATAAATATCTTTACCTAAATAACTAAAAACTCTACCTATAGAAGTTAAATCTTCTGAAGTTAAATTATCTGGTAAAATTAATAATACGTCATTATATTTTCTATCTTTAATAAACGGTGTTCCATATGTAGAAAAATAATAATTATTTATATCGTCTAATCCTGTATAAATATATGAATCTCCTCTTACTAAAGCCCAAGGAGTTTCTTCTTGACGCTTTTCACAATATGAGTTTTCTAATTCTAAATCAAAAGCTACTGTAAGTTCCATATAACCGCTTAATTTAACATCATCTGGAATAATAAATTCTGCCTCATCATCGTTAGCTTTAACTTTTTCTAATTTTTTACTTCCTATTGGAGTATTATTTATATATACTGTTACTAAGCTTCTATTAAAATCAAGATTTTCAGAATACCTCATAAATAATTTTATTTTATCACCAACACTTAAAGCTCTATTTTTAGGGAGACTATAGTTTAAAGTTGCACTTCTTCTAAATTGACCTTTTAAATAAACTTCATTACTTCCCATATCTTTAAATGTTATTTTTCCATCTTCATCTTGAATTTTATTTTCTTCTTCCAAGTTTTTATCTATTATAAATGTATCACTATTTAATTGAAAAACTATTTCTTTATTCATTAAAGTTTTTACAGTTTTTAAACGTAACTCATCATTATCACTTAATATTAATAACATTTTCTTACTTTTATCTTTAGTATATGGAGAATTAATCACTTTAAGAGCCGCATTTTCCCTATCAGTATCATTTAAATTTAATTCTTGAGGAATATCTTGATAATTTCCAATGTAAATTACATTCTTAGAAGATGTTCTAGAAAAATCATCATATTTTAATATTTCTCCATAATAATCACCACTTTGATATAATTTCCCCAAATAAGAATTCAATAATAAAGCTGCTGTTAGTTCACCATCACTGTAATTATTAGGTATTACTATACATGGTTGTTGTGTTTCTTCATCATTTTCTTTTAAATATGGATATGGAAAATTACTTATATTACTATCAGCTATTACATTATTGAAATTAACTTTTACATTAGAATCTCCTTTTATAGTAATCCAATTAGCCATATTTACATCATCTATACAAGGTAAATCTGAAATTCTTGAATATGTCTCAACTTTTATTTCATTACTTCCATCTCTAATTAAATCATTAGGAATATTTATATTAATTTTTTGAACCCGATTATTTGAATCATAATATATTTTCTGAGAATAGAAATTAACATTATTAACAGATAGCACTATATAAGCATCTTTTTCAGCATCTACTAATTGATTTATTGAAAATCTTATATTGGTCTCAACATTGTTAACACTCCACCATTTATTAATATTAAAATACCAACTATGACTTGAAAATACTCCTTTAAAACTCAAATCATTTCCCATCGTATATGTCTTTGTATTATCAACACTTTCTATATTGGTTAAACGTTTAATTGGTTTTGCACTTACTTTTATTGATATAATATTACCTATAAATAAAAATATAAGTATAAAAAATATGAAAAATTTCAATTTATATAAAATAGTATTATACTTATTCATATCTAACCTTCTTCCATCTAAAACCTTTCAGTTTTATACCATTTACTTTCCCTTTTTAGTAAAGAATCTTTTATATAATTATAAAATCCTATAGCAGCCACAATAGCCCATAACTTACAATATGTAAAATACATAATTGCTATTACACTTATGTTTTTTATGTTTAACTCTCCCTTTTCAGTTGAAATTGCTATCATTATAGATAAATTAAATACAGTATATGCCATTACCCATAATATTAATCCATATCCAGTAATATTTATTTGAATTATATCTCCAAAGCCTAATAAAAATAATAAATCTGAAAATATACTAGCTGATAAAAAAAGGAAATAAATCATTGTATAATACAATATATCAAATTTAGTGACCCCAAATCCCTTTTTAAAAAGATACTTAAAATTTTTTATTACTACATATGTATTTCCTTTTGCCCATCTAATCCTTTGTTTAAACCATACACTTAATGTTTGAGGTTCCTGCTCATATGTTACAGCAAGAGGCATAAATTTTATTTTATATCCCATCATATAAATTCTAAAGCTCACCTCTGTGTCTTCTGTTACAGCCTTAGTATCCCAACCATTCATTTCTTCCATAATACTTCTTCTAACAACAAAATTAGTTCCTGGAATAGTACAAAGTTTAAACATTTCCCATCTGCCAGCTTGTGCCATCCATTGATAAGTCAATGTTTCTATATTTATAAAATTAGTCAGTAAGTTTTTATCTTTATTTCTACATCTAAATTTCCCAATAACAGCACCTAATTTATTATCTTCTACAAGTGTTTGAACTAAGTATTTTAATGCTTTTGAATCAGGCGTATTATCCGCATCATAAATTGCTAAAATTTTTCCAATACTTCTTTTAAGACCAATATTAAGAGCATTAGATTTACCCTTTCCCCCAATAATATTATCAGTATTTATTATTATTAAATTTCTTTTTGGAGAATTTTCTTTTATTTCTTGTAATATTTCTGCTGAATTATCACTTGAATTATCGTTTATTACTATAATTTCATATCTATCCTTTGGATAATCAAGTTCTAATAAAGATTCTACTGTTTTTCTTATAACAATAGCTTCATTATGAGCTGGAACCATAACAGAAACAAAAGGATAATATTCTAATTTTTCTTCCATTTTTTTATTGTGAACTTTTGAATAATATATATATCCATATACCACTAAAACAATATTTACAAATATTATTATCCAAATTACTCCTAAAGAATATAAAGTAATGTAGTCAAACATATTCATATTATTTTCTCCTATTTAAAAAATTTTCTTCTATCAATATTAAAACTTATAAAAACAATTAATATAAAGATAAGTGTAACAACTATGCTAATAATTACTAAAATCTTATTTGTTTTTGTTAAGTTTATATTAGTATCTTCATTTATTTTTTTGTCTTCTCCTATTTTTAAATCACTATATTTTTCGTTATTAATAAAATATGATTGTGTAACATTTTCCTCATTTAAAAACACACCATTTTTATTGTTTCTGATATTTAAATTATCAATTGTAAAACTACTATTTATATTACGTATATCTTTAAAATATACTTCTTTTTTAAATATTCCCATTACTTTTTTCTTAAATTCATCAATAGGTAACTTAGCACTTACAGTTACTGCTAAATTATTATGTAAATGATCTATACTATAGGAATTAACTTTTTCAATTATATTTTTATTAGCTTTTATTGAATACTTATCAAAATCTAAAATTTCTATATTTATATTAGAATCTATAAATATAGTATTAGTTTTTTCAAATAATTCTTTTAAGTCTTCTCTATATAAAAAATAATCACTTATACTAATAGATATAGGATAAACAAAATAATTTATATAATTTTTAAATCCTAAGCTTATCTTTTCTTCTATATCTCTTCCATTAACATTCAAATTTACTAGTGGTGGAAAATTTAATATTACACCTCCACCATTAGCTTGTGCATATCGTAATACCTCTGCAAATCTATTCATAGCTTTTAAATTATCATTCTTAAATATAGGAGGTACTTCAATAAAAAAGCGTATTCCTAATTCTTTTAAATAATCTATTTCTTCAACCAATGTATTAAGTTCGTTAAAAGGTGTTACATCGCTAATATATAAATATATATTTTCTTTATTTTTTCTATTAAAATTTTTATAAATATTATCTTTTATTTCATTATAACTAAACTTATTAAAATCTAATTCATTTATATAAGTTACTTTATCAATATTTAAAAAGTCCTTATATGTTTTTTTACCAATCCAAATTATTTTCTTATCATACCTATTTAAATTCTCTTTTAAAATTTCACTTAGATTAGTATTAGAAAAATTTAATACAAAAATACTATTATATTCTGTTAAATCTTTTTCTTTGTAAGCAGAACACTTAATTATATCAATATAATCAGCATCATCTAAGCATATTCTATTTATGTAATTTAAAGCATTTTTTTCTTTTCCATAATCTTTATAAACATCATATAAAATTAAAATTTTATTATTTGACTCTATTCCATATGTATTTTTTATAAAATATACATTACTTATAATTATAAAAATAAATACTAACACGGTTAATTTACTATAAACAGATAATTTATTCCTTGATATCATATTCAATTTCCTTTTCAGCTTTTGTTAAAAATTCCATTGGATCATTTATAGAACTATGAAATGTATAAGATCCAATTTGAATATCTAATTTTATATTCTTATATAAAGAGTGTTCTAAAAAAGCTGTATTATTTATGTTTTCTCTAAATCTTTTCTTTACAACTTTAGATCCATTTTCATCTGTTATTGTTATAAATGCTAATGTACTTTCATCCAATATATATTTAACATCTTCTTCTCTTAAAGCTTTTTTCAAAATATCACATGTTTGTACTAATAATTCTAAATATTTTTCTTTTCCTATTATTTTTTTTAATTTATGTGCAAATTTAACTTTTACAATTATCAAAGTTAATGGCAATCCATGTCTTTTGCTCATATTCATATATATTGGCAATTCCATCATAAGAGCTTTATTGTTTCTTATCCCTGTATATTCATCAATCATTATAAGCCGTGAATTTTCATTCTCTAAAAAATATATTTTTTTTTGCAAATCCACTATATTTTTTGATACTAGTGAGATTAATAATGCTGTAATAGGGATTATTAATATCCAATAATATGTATTAAATTTCACTGTAAGATTCCCTGTAAGATTTAAATACAGTTTTAAACTTATATAAATAAAATCAGCTATTAAAATAATAATTAATGAAAATGTTACAGTGGTATAATAACTTGTAACTGCAATTATCATTATGATTGTAAGCATAATATAATTCTCAAAAGATTGCTTAAAGTCAAAAATACTAAAACTAATAGCTATAATAAAAAAGTAAGTTATTAAGAGCGTCATTAAAAGATCTACTTTTTTTCTAATGTCTATATCATTCATACTTTAAAACCACCTTGCGATTTTATTGTTTTATTTTCAAATATTAAACTAAGAATATATATAAGTATCAAATCAAATGTCATATTATACATAAAAACATGCTTTGATAAATCAGCATCTCCTGCACCTATTACAGAAATAACAACTTGAGATAATCCAACTAAAAAAACATAAAAATATGTAATTTCCTTTAATTGAATTTTTTTATCACTGTTCTTTATGGATCTTAAAAACCTAGAAATAGATATATATAAATAAAATCCTATTGTTAATAATGTAAATAAGATATTATGGGGGATTATTTTCTCTTTAAATGTACTCCATAATCCAAAAAAATATGATTTAGCTCCAAAAACTTTATTAGTATCTTTTTCATAATTTCCAATTACTTTTGGTCTAATATAATATCCATTACTAAAACTTATCTTCAATACTTTCATAAGAGCTGTTGGATGTATGACGTAATATTTTAAAATTTGTCCTAAGGAAATTTTTTCATAGTAATCTTTTATTAATGATTCTTTATATGGATCTAGTAATTTTATTTCTTCAAAAAAATCTGTTTCTTGAAGTAAAGAATACTGTGGATTAATATTAAATTCTTCTAATATTTTGTCTGGATCATTTTCATTTAATAAAATCCCTCTATTCATAGAATGATATATATCTGTATATTTAAAATCTTCTGTCAATAATTTATAGAATAATACAGAACTTATTATGAATATGATTGACAGAATAAAACTTAAGATTCTAATTATTTTTTTCTTTTTTAAATAAATTCCTATTATAAAAAAAACAAGTGATATTAAGATACCTACTGGTGCTAATTGTTGTTTAGTTCCACAGAAAAGAAGTGAACTTGTTGAAAATAAGATTAAATTGTACCATGTGAATTTATTAAATTCTATCATATAAATCAATAATCCTACACTAAATAAAAAACAACATATATTAACACTTTCTCCATAAAATGAGTTATAATATGCTAAATAACCTGTATCACAAAATATTAAAATAGTTATTAAAGTTATTATTAATTTATATTTATAGTTATTTAACTTATTTGTTAATGTCTTTATTAATAAATAAATACCTATGGCTTCAATTATTAAAAACATGATTGCCATAAACCGTATATCAAAAATATGATCTTTTGTAAACAATTTATCTAAAAAAATAGCTATCTTTATAAATATTGATTGTGTTGATATTAATAAATTAACATGTTCATTGTTATATTTATAGATACCATAGTTTTTTACAAAATAACCTAAAAACATATCAGTATTTTTGTGTAAATAATAAACGTCGTTTCTATTCATAACTTTATAAAACTCTCCATTATCTGCCATACCTATAATAGGATATATAAATAATGTTAATATTCCTATTATCAATACTAAAGAACATGCAAACAATGGATAATTAATATTACTAAGAATATAATTATACTTATGCTTAAACAAATCTATTTTTTTTATGTTATTCACCTTCTTTATTTAAGTAATTTTTTACGAAATTATATAATTAACAAAAATATCTATGAACTTGTTTAAGTTTATATACTTTTTTCACTTTAAACTAAATTATTTTATCTATAATTTAGTTTAAGAAATTAACATAACTTTTATGTATTTATAAAAAAATTAAAAGAAATAAGTTATTAAATAATGACTTATTTCTTTTAATTTTGGTTACCTATTATAAATTTATAAAGTCTCATTTACTACACTTTCTATACTTTTAGAAAAAATCTCTCCATTTAATACCACTTTTTCTTTGTCAGAAAAATTCAAATTTCTAAATCCAAATTCAATATTTCTTAAAAGCATTTCCACATTCCCACTATATCTTTCTTGTAAATCATCAAAGTTATCTGTAATGTAGTCTATGGTTTCTAACATATCATTTACAGAATATTTTTCTGAATAAATTTTTTCTTTTAACTTTATAAAATATTCCTCTTTAAAATCACTTAAATTTTCTAATAAGTAGCTCTTATTTTCCTTTTGCCACGATTTAATATCCTTAATATATACATCTTCTTCTAATATACTTCTTGGTATACCCATAAGTTTTTCAAAGTCCATTTTATTCATATCCCAAATAGTATTTCTAACTTCATTAATTATCCATCTTATAGTTGATAAATCATAATCACTTTTTATAAATTTATCTCCTATCTTATTAAACCTTTTTTTTGTTGATATATGCATAATATCACCTTGTATAATGAAAACATAGTAAAAAACACATTTTCATTATACTTTTCCTTTCTTTAATATTTTTTACTATAATTATCATAAGACGCTGTGGATTAGTCTTATCACCTCATAATTTTATTAATTTAGCATTTATGATATTTATATATATTTAATATTACAAATTACTTGAAAAGAGAATAACTCATGATTTTTCCAAATATTAATGTAATTATAAGTAAAATTTTATATAAAAAATATTTAGGTAATTTACGTTCCTCTTCCTTTAACATAAATACTATATCTAAAATCAAAGAAAGAAAAATAATTATTATCAAAGATATATATATAGTTTTATTCATTTTATTTTTCCCAAATAATATTCTTTAATATAATATATGCAATTTTTCCTTATAAAATAATTACATTTTATAAATAAAGAACAAAAAAAACATAAAAAAGATTAAAATTCCTTTTTATGTCTTTTATTAATATTTTTTTTTAAATATCTTTTGCCAAAGTTAATTTATTATATTTACGTTGTATTAATTTAAATACTGGTAACCCTATTAAAGTAACAACTACAAACTCACCAATTGCTACTCCCCCTGCAGCTAATATAAGTGGAATATGTAATAAATAATTAAGCTCCCATCCTACTATTAACGAATTAAATATTGTAGGCCATAATGAAGCTATTAATAATGCTTTTTTATTATTTTTAATGTATTTTGCTGTTAATGATATAGCTATAACACTAATTAATGTAGCTAGTGTTCCTAAAAATATATCTAACATTCCATTTGGGCTAAACATATTTGCTATAAAACATCCTAATGTAAGACCTGTTATATAAAATGGATCTACAAATGCTAATAATACCATTATTTCTGAAATTCTAAATTGAACATTCCCATAACTTGTATATGCTGATACTAAAGTTAATGTTACATAAATAGCTGCTATAACCGCTGTTCTAACTAGTTTTTTTGTTGTTTTACTACTTTTCATTAAAATCTCCTCCTAAAAATTAGTTCAACAACCTCCTAAGCTATATAATTAATTTATTATAAACTTAAATAAAACCATTAACTTTTATTATTATAACTTAACCTTTAGTTTTAAAATTTCAAAATTTATAATTAAAGATTATCTTTTTTATACTATTTTAAAAAAATCGTAGGATATTAATCCTACGATAAAAATTCAATAAACCAATAAACCTTTTAAATATATAAAAGCTTCATCTTATTAAAAGTTAACCGTAGTTTTATTTAAAGTCAGGAGGCTCTCGAACTGACCATCTTTTAATATAACATTTTTTTATAATTAATTCAATTAAACTTATTTAATATATCCATTCTTATTATTTGTGTGCCATATCCAAGCATCTTCTATAATTTTAGTTATATTAGTTCTACTTGGATTCCATCCTAATATCTTCCTTGCCTTATCAGAAGATGCAACTAATTTACTTGGATCTCCAGCTCTTCTTTCACCTATTCTAGCTGGAATTGAATGATTAGTAACTTTTCTTGCAGCTTCTATTATTTCTTTAACTGAAAATCCTTGACTACTTCCAAGATTAAATATATTACTATCTCCACCATTTAATAAATATTTCATTGCTAAAATATGTGCATCTATTAGATCCTCAACATGAATATAATCTCTTATGCAAGTACCATCTTCTGTGTCATAATCTTCACCATATATTGTTATAAATTCTCTTTTTCCAAGAGCAACTTGTAATACTATAGGAATTAAATGTGTTTCTGGATTATGATCTTCACCTATTACTCCACCTTCTCTTGCTCCTGCAACATTAAAATAACGAAGTGATACATACTTTATTCCATAAGCTTTATCGCACCATTTCATTATTTTTTCCATAGTAAGTTTTGTTTCACCATAAGGATTTGTTGGACAAGTTTCCATATCTTCAGTTATTGGAATTTGTTTTGGCTCCCCATAAGTAGCTGCTGTTGAAGAGAACACTATATTTTTAACATTAAACTCATTCATAACTTCTAATAAAACTTGCGTTCCTTGAACATTGTTATTAAAATACTTAAGAGGATCAATCATGGATTCACCTACTAAAGAATTGGCTGCAAAATGTATTACAGCTTCAAATGATTCCTTTTTAAAAACTTCTCTTAAAAATTCTTTATCTCTTATATCTCCCTTATAAAACTTTGCCTTTTTATTTATAGCATCTGCATGTCCAGTTAGTAAATTATCTACAACTACAACATCATAATCATTATCTATTAATTGGCTTACTGCATGAGAACCAATATATCCTGCTCCACCTAAAACTAAAATACTCATTTTTAACCTCATTTCTTAATAATAATTATTTACATTCAAATTATATATGTATATTTATAACTATTATATAATTTATTAACTTCATAATTTATATTATATTCCTTTTATATTATAAAATCATCATATAAGATATAAAAATTTATTAAATATTTTATAATTTTTCAACTTCTTCTTGAATTTTTTGCATCTTTTTATCAGTTGCTGAAATTATATTAGCACATTCTTTTAAATCTGCTCTTATATGTTTAGGAGTATTTTTTCCTTTTTTATAATATAATTTATGTTCTAAGCTTGCCCAAAAATCCATAGCAATAGTCCTTATTTGAACTTCCACTTTTACATTTTCCATATGATCTGAAAAATAAATTGGAACTTGTAACACCATATGTAAACTTCTATAGCCATTTTCTTTTGGATTTTTTATATAATCTTTTTCCTCTAATAATTTTATATCATTTTGACTCTTTAACATATTAGCAATTTCATATATATCACTAACAAAAGAACATACTACTCTAACACCAGCTATATCATTTAAATTTTTTTTTGCCGATTTAATACTCAAATCAAATCCTCTTCTTTTAAGTTTTTCTAATATACTTTTTGGTGATTTTACCCTAGATTTCATATACTCTATTGGATTTCTTTTTCTTCTTATTTTAAATTCGAAATCTAAAATATCTAATTTAGTTTTAATTTCTTTTATAGCAGAACTATATATCATTAAAATTTCTTCAACTTCATCTAATTTTTCTTCTATATTTTCGCTTAATATGGTAGCATTTCCATAATCAAAAAATATTTTATCATTACCTTTTAAGTCATTCATATTATGTCATCCCCCTTTAGTATCATAAATACACCTCTCCATTCATATGGTAACATATTCATTATAAAAATCAATCTTCTAACATAATTATAACTTTTCTATGATTAAATTTACATATAATTTAATAAAATACAGTTTATTAATACATACTAATAACAAAATTAAAAATCAATCTTATTCACTAACTTGGAGGTTATATATTTATGAATAATAAATACTTAGATTTATTTGATACATTAGTCAAGTCATACTATAATGATACTTTTGATGAAACTCTTAACCGTATTATGGTATGTCATGAAGTATCTCCACAAGAAACTTTTGAAATAATAACATCCCTTTGTGGAGTAAAACTTAAATTCGATAATAATTATGTCTATAATATAAAAAAAGCTATTACAGAATATACTGTTAACAAAAGAATCGTTGAAAAACTTGAATGTTGTGGAGCTAATTGTACTCCCAATAAAGAAAAAAAATATACTTGTGAATTAGCTTGTCCTTTTAATGCTATATATTATGATGCTGAAAAGAAATCTACTGCTATAAACAAAGATGTATGTATAAACTGTGGAATTTGTATTGATTCATGTAAAAACGGTAGAATTCTAGATAAAGTTGAATTTTTACCTATTATGAATCTTATAAAAGAAAATAAAACTGTAATTGCTGCTGTTGCTCCTGCAATAACCGGACAATTTGGTGAAAATGTAACTATGGATCAATTAAGAGAAGCCTTTATTAAAGTAGGTTTTACAGATATGGTTGAAGTTGCTTTTGCTGCTGATATATTAACTATAAAAGAAGCTGTAGAATTTGATAAACATGTTAATAAATCTGATGATTTAATGATAACATCATGTTGTTGTCCAATGTGGGTTGGAATGTTAAGAAAAGTCTATAAAGAATTAGTTCCTGATTTATCTCCTTCTGTTTCTCCCATGATAGCAACTGGAAGAATACTAAAAAAATTAAATAATGATACAAAAGTAGTATTTATAGGACCGTGTATTGCTAAAAAGGCTGAAGCTAAAGAAAAAGATTTGGTTGGTGATATTGATTTTGTATTAACCTTCCAAGAATTAGATGAAATATTTAGAGCTTTAGATAT
Source organism: Clostridium taeniosporum (assembly GCF_001735765.2). Taxonomy (NCBI): domain Bacteria; kingdom Bacillati; phylum Bacillota; class Clostridia; order Eubacteriales; family Clostridiaceae; genus Clostridium; species Clostridium taeniosporum. Next base: position 1,560,370 of record NZ_CP017253.2, on the reverse strand, counting down.
AAATCCATTGAAATTAAAAGGTATTCCTTCTAAAGAATATGCATCAAAAGCAGGACGTTTATATGCTAGAACTGGTGGAGTTTCCGTTGCTATTGCTGAAACAATAAAAGAACTTTATCCTGAAAAATTCAAATACTTTAAGAGCGTTAAAGTTGATGGAATTAAAGATTGTAAAGCCATATTAGATAAGGCTCTAAAAAAAGAGGTAAATGCTAATTTTCTAGAAGGTATGGGATGCCCTGGTGGATGTGTCGGAGGACCTAAAGCTATTGTACCTCCAACCAAATCTAAAGTTGCTGTTGATAAACTTGCTTATGATTCTGCTATACAAGTTCCAGTTCATAGCACAACGTTAGACGAAGTATTATCAAAAATAAATATAAATTCAATAGATGATTTTAAAAATTCCGAAAAAATAGAACTATTAGAAAGAAAGTTTTAAAATACAGTGTTTTGTAAACTATCTACAGATTCTTTAGTAATATATTTTCCTAAAGAATAAAATAAAACTATAATTTAAGGGTATATTATGAAGTATATTTAATATATGAATGTCTATAAAAATAATTTATGTGTTAATATACTAAAAATATATCCCTTTTAATTTAATAATTCTTTTCTTAAATTAAACTTAATATACTAATTAAATGGTAGATGGAAAATATATTTAATGATACTATATAATTGTATATATTTTCTTTTATTTCTTATATTTATAAATTAGTTGGAGGGAGATATTAATGAAAAGGAATTATTTTTTTACTATTTTATTATTCTTTTGCCTTATTTTTAACATTCAATCTCCAGTATTTGCAGATGAAAATTACAGCAAATCACTGGAACATGCTATTACAAGAGCCAAAGAAATAATAAATATACCTGATACTTACACGGATTTTTCTCATTCAAATAAAACACAAAATACATCTTTAGGGGAAGTAAACATATTTGAACTTAATTGGTCTGAAGTACAAGGTAAATATGGAAATATATCTGTATCAATAGATGATAAAGGTAATTTATACAATTTTTATAAATTTAGTAATAAAAATATATCAAAAACCCTTGCTTCTATCAGTAAGGATTCTGCTAGACAAGCTTCTAAAGAGTTTATAGAGAAAGCTCTTATAAATGATTATAATTACTTAAAAGAAATCGATACTTATAATAGTCCATCTAATAATGTCTATAAATTTAAATATAAATATTATTTTGATGATATTCCATTGGAATTCTCCTATGTTTCTATTTCTGTGGACAAGTATACTGGAGAAGTTATTACCTTTAATACAAATAACTATAATTCACAGTCAACTTCTTATCCAAATAAAGATAATATTATATCTAAAACAGAAGCTAGTAAATTATACCTTAATAATATTGGTTTAAAATTAAATTACTACTCGTATTATGATTATAAAAACAATAAATTAAACATATTTCCAGCATACTGTTTAAATAGTAATCCTAATATAGCTATAGAAGCTCATTCTGGTGAAAAAGTTTCCATAAATAAAAAAGATAATCATTTAATTAATGACTATAGCAGATATGCTGATGAAAATTTAGATTTTTCAAAAAAATTAACCAAAGAAGAAGATGATGCAATAAATAATGTTTCTGGACTTATATCAAAAGATTTAGCTATTAAAACAGTAAAAAAATACTCTGATTTAGCTGCATTTGATGATAAGATTTCTACTGTTCATATAAAGAAAAATTTAGTATCCAATGCTTATATTTGGACCATTAATTTTGAAAATGCTTCTGCTGAAATAGATGCTAAATCAAATAAACTATTATCTTTTTATAATTATTCAACTAAAAAAGATAACAGTAATACGATTTCTCAAGAAGATGCACAAAATATAGTTAACAAATTTTTAAATAAAGTATCTCCTAATAAATTTAAAGAAACTAAATTAGAAAATATTAATACTGATAACAATGATTTCTTTAAATTTAAGTTTATACGTAGAGTAAATGGGATTAGCTTTATAAACAATTATATTACAGTTTCTATAAACAAATTTAATGGTAAAATTTCTGAATATAATACCCAGTGGTATGATAATGTTAAATTTCCAGATATAAATAAAGTATTATCACCAAATACCATTTTTAACGGTATTAATGACAAATTTGGATTAGAATACGCTCTTTCTAGTGATAATAATATTACTCTAATATATAATTTTATGGATTTAGAAAAAAATTATCTTATTAATCCTTTTAATGGAATAAGACTAAAATTTACTGGTGAAGAATATAAAAAAAATGAATTACCTAAGTATTCAGATATAAATGGACATTGGTGCGAAAAAATAATTGAAAAACTATTAGAAAATGGTTATTATCTGAAAGGTGATAAATTTAATCCTGATGATAGCATAACTCAAATTAATTTTTTAAGGTATCTTTATTCTCAAACTTATACTTATGATGATGATGATGAGTTTTATAATATGCTTATAGAAAAAGGGATTATTAACGAAGAAGAACAATTACCTAATTCACTACTCACTAATAAAGATATAAGTAAATTAGTAGTCAAGTATTTAGGATATGATAAAATTGCTAAAAATTCTTATATTTTCAATAATCCTTTTAATGATTGTATTGAAGATGATATAAAAGGTTATGCAGCAATTTGTTATTCATTAGGAATAATGACAGGTGATGAAAATAAGAATTTTAATCCTAATAATAATGTAACAAATGCAGATGCTGCAAAGATAATATATAACTTATTAACTAAAGGAAATAATAAATGATACTGTATTTTATAAAAACATCTTATATTTATATAAACAAAGTAGATTGAGTACTTGATCTTAGGAATACTAAAATGACTATAGTCCCATTTTAGCTTGCTTTCAATTTTAATTAAAACAAGTTAAAATGGGACTATTAAAATTTCAGCATTCTAAATTTAGAAGTTTCTTTTTTAACTTTATATTAAATGGCTTCTATAACTTTTGATACCCATTTACATAAATTAGCTGATGCTTTTTGAGCTGTTTTAACAACTCTTTCATGAGAGTGTTTAACTTTTTGTATTCCCGTTGCCATATTAGTTATACAAGCTATTCCTAATACATCCATACCTAAATAATTAGCAACTATTGTCTCTGGGACTGTTGACATACCAACTGCATCTGCTCCATGTCTACCTATCATTCTAACTTCAGCTGCTGTTTCATAGTATGGTCCCATAAATCCAGCATAAACACCTTCAGCATATTTTATTTCTAATTTGTCAGCTACTTTTTTAGCTTTGTTTATAAGCTCTATTTTATATGGTTCTGACATATCTGGGAATCTAGTTCCTAATCTTTCATCATTAACTCCAATTAATGGATTCGTTCCGAATAAGTTTATAAAATCATTTATAATCATTAATGTTCCTGGTTCAAAGTTTGTATTTATTCCACCACAAGCATTTGTTACTATTATTTTTTCTATTCCTAATTTTTTCATTACATATATTGGGTATGTAACTTCTTTCATATTATAACCTTCATAATAGTGAAATCTTCCTTGCATTAATAGCACTTCAATACCATTAATTTTTCCAAAAACTAATTTTCCTTCATGTCCTTTAACTGTAGACACTGGAAAGTTAGGTATTTCTTCATAAGATATACTTTCTACATCTTCTACAACATTAACTAAATCTCCTAATCCAGATCCAAGTATTACTGCTATTTTAGGATTTCTTTTTACTTTTTCATTAATGTAACTTACAGATTCCATTATTTTATCGTACATATCATTTCCTCCATTGCCAAATTTATTATATATTACTATATTAACCGTAAATGTTACTATTGTAAAATACTTATATCATTCTATTTTAATAAATTTTTTCTCTGTTTTTAGAATATAATATTTTACCTATCATAATTAATTTTAGCATTATCAAGATTTAATACCTTTTTTTGTATTCATTTGTACTGGAACTTTATATACTAATCTTCTAAATTTCTTAAAGATTTATTTTCTTTCTCTTAACAATAAGCTTATTTTTTAATTCTTATATGCTTATAATATCAGCTACTGCTTTTTCTATACTTTTTATAAACTAAAATAGTTTTATTAGAGATTACTATATTTTGTAAAATTTTATATATAAAAAACCAACATCCATAAAAATTTGAATATAGCAATCCCTAAAAAGGATTAACTTATAATCAACTATTATGGTAGTTGGTAGAAACGTTCAACCTATTATGAACTTATATAAGTTAAAATATTATTTAATTACAAATGTAAATTATAAATTTCGCTACCGTATATTTATTTTTAAATAATAACATAATAAGAATTTAAAATCAACTAAAAAGCTAATGTGCTAACTTTTTAGTTGAGAGTAAATAATTAAAATGTCTATCTTAACTTCGAAAGTTTTTCAGTTTTAATTCTGTTAACATTATAATAAACTTTTTCTATATCTATAGTTGTAAATAGTCCATTTTTATATACAACTTTTCCGTCAATCATAGATAAACAAATATCACTTGCTTGTGCAGAATAGAATATATTTGCTAGTACATCATATACAGGTTGCATATGAGGTCTATTAAAATCATAAACAACAATATCAGCTCTATTTCCTACTTTGATGCAACCACAGTCTTCTCTTCCTTGTGACTTTGCTCCATTTAAACATGATATTTTTAACATATCTTTTGAACTTAAAAATAGAGGATCTTTATTTGCCCCTTTGTGCAATAAAGCTGCAAGATTAACTTCTTCAAGCATATTAAGATTATTGTTACTTGCTGCCCCATCAGTTCCTATAGTTACATTAATTCCACTTTCTAACATTTTCTTTAGTGGAGCTACTCCACTACCTAGTTTTAAGTTACTAGTTGGGCAATGTGAAACTGTAACATTGTTTTCCTTAAGAATGTTAAAATCATCACCTTCAAGAAAAACACAATGAGCTGCTGTTGTTTTACTATTAAAAGTTCCACACTTATAAAAATATTCCGCTGGAGTTAATCCTCCATATCTTTTTTTACAACCTTCTTGTTCCAATTTGGTTTCTGAAAGATGTATATGCATATTCATTTCTGTTGAATTACAATAATCAGAAATTTGTTTTACTAAATCTTCTGAAGAAGTATATTCTGCATGTATAGATACATCTCCTTTTATAGCTCCGTTTTTAGAATTTTTAGCATAATTACGAATAAATTCCGTTTCTTTGTATGAATTATGTTTAAAGTAATCATTAGTATCATCATTTTTTAAATATGAATTTGAAATATTTGCTTTTATTCCTGTTTCATCTATAGCTTGCACTAAAGATTCAAGGTGAGAATACATATCAGTAAAAGACACTACACCACTTTTTATCATTTCAGATATTCCAAGTAAAGTACCCCAATAACAATCTTTATCTGTAAGTAAAGCTTCAAATGGAAAAATTCTTTCAGTTAACCATCTTTGCAAAGGTAATCCTTCACCATACCCTCTAAGCAATGTCATTGGAACATGACAATGTGTATTAAAAAATCCAGGCATTGCGACCTTATTTTTACCATCATACACTTCACCTGAATAATTTTCTGGCACATCCTTTCCAATATAAACTATTTTATTGTCCTCTACTAAAATATTAATTTCTTTAACAGTATCAAAGTTCTCATCAATCATTGTAATATTTTTAAATAACATAATAAGTATCCCCATTTCTTTTTTATTTACGGTAGCGGGTATCATAAATTTACTTACTATAATTTATGTTATATTATCAAAAATAATTATAATATTCAACATGTATTTATATTTAAAAATATGATTTTCACAAGTTATTATATTGATTTGATATCTTTATGTATATTTTTTTGAAGAATAATTATGTTAAACGTTACTCATATCTATCAAATGAAAAAAACAATAAATTAAAACTAAATTTGTATTATTTGAAAATAACCCCAACTTAAACTCAAATAATTTTTAATTTAAGCTAATATTTTCTTTAACTTAAATTTTATAAAATTTTCAAACTTCTAAAATATCATAGTTTTTTCATATTAGGAAATCATAAGAAAGAGAAGTATATAAAGCTTCTCTTCCTTATAAATACATCATTTTAAATATAATTATTATTTATAATTTTTTTCATAACTTTCAGTATCAACAAGAACATAAGATGTATTACCTGGAATAGTAACTTTATTTCCTTCTATCTTACCTAAATTTTCTACTCCAGCTTTATCTTTATTTACTACAATAGTCCACTTATCTTTTGGTAATGTAATTTTAACAGGTTCTTTATTAGAATTAAATATTACAGCTACGGTTCCCCACTTATCTCCAACTGCTTTACCATTTATTGTGTATGCAATAAGATTATTTTTATTAGTTTCTAAAAATTTAAGGTTATTTTGAATATCAGTTGCTTTATTCATTCTAAATGCTTTATGAGAATTTCTTAAATTAATTAATCCTTGATAATATTTGTATAAATCTTTATATTTCTCAATTCTATTCCAATCTAATTTATTTACACTATCAGGTGAATTATAACTATTTTCATTAAATGTTCCATCTTTATTAACTTTAGTTCTTGCAAATTCTTCACCTGCTTGAATAAATGGAATTCCTTGTGATGTAAATATAACAGCAGCTGCCATTTTATTCATATCTTTTAATTCTTCATCACTTTTATTAGGATTAACAATATTCATTCTATCCCATAAAGTTAAATCATCATGACACGATACATAATTAATAGTTTGATAAGGCTCATTAGCCCATGGTTTTTTTGAATACCTTACTTTATTATAATCTATACCATCATGTTTAGTAGAACCTACAATTCCAAACTTAACCCAATCTTCAAAGCCAGATGTTCCATTAATAAAAGCTGGTGCAGTTTTATTAAAAACATCACCTTTTAAGCCATCTCGTATATCATCACTAAACACACCTATTTGTCTATCTCCAAACTTAGATACATTAATCTTTAATGATTGATCTTCATTTTTTAAAGCACATGGGCCACCTGCCCATCCTTCCCCATAGACTAATATACTATCATCTATTTTATCTAATTCTTTTCTAATTAATTTCATTGTTTCAATATCATGATTTGCCATTAAATCAAATCTAAAACCATCAATATGATACTCTTTTACCCAATACTTAACTGAATCAAGAATAAATTTTCTAACCATTGGTCTATTTGAAGCTGTTTCATTTCCACAACCTGAGCCATTAGAGTAATTACCATCTTTATCTTGACGATAATAATAATCAGGTACAGCTAAATTAAAGTTTGAATTTTTTGTTGTATAAGTATGATTATAAACCACATCCATAACAACTCTTATTCCTTGCTTATGAAGTTCATTTATCATCTCTTTAAATTCTTTTATTCTTATCTTCCCATTATATGGATCAGTTGAATATGATCCTTCTGGAACATTATAATTTTTAGGATCATATCCCCAATTAAATTGTTGTACATTTAATCTACTTTCATCTACAGAGCCATAATCAAAACTTGGCATTAATTGAACTGTATTTACACCTAACTCTTTTAAGTGAGCAACACCAGTTTTTATATTTCCATTTAAATTACTTGTGTTATTTTGCCATACACCTTTAAATTTTCCTCTATATTTCAAGTCAACACCTGAATTAGGATCTATTGAAAAATCTCTAATATGCATTTCATAAATAACTGCATCAGTTGGATTTTTAAGTTCTGGTCTCTTGTCATTTTCCCATCCCTTTGGATTAGTAGATTCTAAATTAACAACCATTCCTCTATTTCCATTAACTCCAACAGCCTTTGCATAAGGATCTATAACCTCATTTTCTTCGCCATTAATAGTTACTAAATAATTATAGTAAACACCATCTAAATCTTCAGATTCTTTAACAGTCCAAACCCCATTATTTTCTTTAGTCATATTTAGCTTTCTTTCTGACTTAGAATCTGCTTGTTTTCCATCTTTTCCATAAAGAACTACTTTAACATCAGTTGCAGTTGGTGCCCATAATTTAAATTGAGTACCCTCTTTACTATAAATAGCTCCTAAATTACCTCTATATGAATATAAATCTTCAAACTCGCTACTATCATATACTTTTCTAAAGTCAGCATTTCTAGTTCCGAATTTAGGAATTTCTAAAGAATATGTGTTGTTTAAATTTAACTTTTTATTAAATTTAATGCATCCTTTCATCCTATTATCTTCAAGGGTAATGTTATATAAATCCTTTTCGGAAACGTTCCCATTATTTTTTAAAATAAATTCATCTGTATTATCTATTTTAGAATTAGTTTCAAATTTAATTTCATTGATAGAATCTATTTTTAGAGAAGTTATTTTTTTGCCAATTGACTTATTGTTATCCATATAAACATTTTCATCATCTTCAGCAATATATGCATTAATTTCACCATCATTATTAGCGTATGCTAAATCTATAGCTCTATCCTTATCTATATCTTTTTCTTTCCATTTACCTTTTCTTATTATAAAAGATATTTTTCTATCATTTTTTGTGTTTAATTTATTTATTTCAGCAATCTTACCAAATTCATCTTGTTTATTGAATTTATATCCTTGCCCATCGTTTTCATTAAACCAACACCAAGCATTCCATGAATCATAATTGTTATCTGATCTATAGTAATGTAAATTTAATTTTACTTTATTGAAATTTCTATTTAATTTTCTATCTTCTCTAGTTATTTTTTTGTTATTCTCATGTATTATAACTTCCTTATCACCATTAGTTAAATCTACGCATTCATCATCTGTTGCTTTATCACTCCAATCAGATTTTCTAATAATAAAAAATAATTGTTTTTTATTTTTATTTATTTTTATAACTGCAAATTTTCCTTCATTATCTTCTCCAATAAAGTTTACCGATTTTCCATCTTTCCCTTTTTCCCATGTCCATATATCCCAATCATCATAATTTTTATCTAGTCGATCATATCTTATTTTTACATATACCCCATCATTATCGTCAGCTGCTTTAACTTTTACAGGTGGAATTTGGGCCATAGTAAAAATAAAAGTAACCACAAAGATTATTGACCATATTTTTTTTAGTTTTTTCATTGTCTCCCCTCCATTTTAAATGTTTACATTAATACTATATCACGCTTTTACATTTTATGGAATATATGTAAAAAGCATTTTAAGCTATAATTATAACTTAAAATGCTTTTTTATTAGTTTTTAATTAAATTTAATCTAATTCCTTTAATTTTATCAAAAGTTCACCTATTTTTACTTGTTGACCTTCTTTAACAGAAATCTGTTCTACAATTCCATCACAACTAGCAACTATATTTGTTTCCATTTTCATTGCTTCTATTACAACTAAGCTTTCTCCTTCTTTTACTTGTTGACCTTCTTCAATAAGTACCTTAATAATATTGCCTGGTATACTTGCTCCTATATCTAATTTATTTGAAGGATCAGCCATTTTAGAGGTACTATCTGATCTTAGACTATTCATTTCTCTTTCTGTATTATCTTTTATTTTAATTTCTCTTCTATTTCCATTTATTTCAAAATCAATAGTTCTGTATCCTTCATTATCTAGTTTACCTATTTCTATTAATTGGACAATCATTGTTTTGCCTTCAGCAATTTCAATTTCGCTTGTTTCTCCTTCTGATAATCCATGGAAAAATACATCGCTGCCCATGCGACTTACATCACCGTATTTTGATACAAATTTCATAAAGTCTTCAAATACATCTGGATATAATGCATAACTTAATATATCTCGTTTACTTGGATTAAACTTATATTTATCCTTCAAATATTCTTTAATCTTATCAAAATCTTCTGGTGGTAATAACTCTCCTGCTCTTACTGTAATAGGTTCTTCGCCTTTTAATACCAATTTTTGTAATCCTTCAGGGAATCCACCTTCTGGTTGACCCATCATACCTTTAAAATATGAAACAACAGAGTCTGGGAAAGCCATATTTTTTGCTTTTTCAAATATATTTTCTGGAGTTAAATCATTTTGTACCATAAAAATAGCCATATCACCAACCATTTTCGAAGATGGTGTAACTTTTATTATGTCTCCAAGTAAATCATTTACCTTTTTATACATTGTCTTAACTTCATTGAATCTATGTCCAAGCCCAAAACTTTCTACTTGAGGTTTTAAATTTGAATATTGACCCCCTGGAATTTCAAACTTATAAATTTCTGCACTACCTGATTTTAAATCAGATTCAAATTGACTATATACTGGTCTTACTGCATCCCAATAATCAGACAATTTTTGAATTCCACCTATATCAATACCAGTATCTCTATCAGTATTATTAAGTGCTGCAACTATTGAATTTAAAGCTGGTTGACTTGTAAGTCCTGACATACTATTAAATGTTGTATCCACAATATCAACACCTGCATCAGCAGCCATTAATACTGTTGCTACACCATTTCCTGTTGTATCATGAGTATGAAGATGAATTGGTATTGAAACTTCATTCTTTAATGCTTTTATAAGTTTCTTAGCCGCATATGGTTTAAGTAATGCTGACATATCTTTTATTGCTAGAATATGAGCTCCCATTTTTTCAATTTCTTTGGCTTTGTCTACATAGTATTGTAAATTGTACTTATCCCTATTTTCATCTAAAATGTCTCCAGTATAACATAATGCAACCTCAGCTAATTTATTAGCTTTTAATACTTCTTCTAAAGATACTTCTATTCCCTTTAGCCAATTTAGTGAATCAAATATTCTAAATATATCTATTCCACTATTAGCTGATTCTCTTATAAATTCTCTTATTATATTATCAGGATAATTCTTATATCCAACTCCATTAGCTCCTCTAATAAGCATTTGGAACATAACATTTGGAATTCTTTTTCTTAATGAATCTAATCTTTTCCAAGGCGATTCCTTTAGAAATCTATATGCAGTGTCAAAGGTAGCACCACCCCACATCTCAAGTGAGAATAAATCTTTTCCATATAATGCTGTTGCTTTAGCTATGTTTTTCATATCCTTACTTCTCACACGAGTAGCCATTAAAGATTGTTGTGCATCTCTCATAGTAGTATCTGTAAGCAATAATTTATTTTGATTTTTTATCCATTTAACTACACCTTCCGGACCTTCAGAATCTAGTATTTGCTTAGTTCCTAATAACCCATCTAATGAGTCTACTGGTGGAATTACTGGAACATCATATTCTTTTTTAATTCCTTTAGTTTCATTTACTATCTTTTCACCAATAAAATTAAGTAACTTGTATTCTTCATCAGTTTTTGGTGTTATATCAAATAATTGAGGATTTTCTGATATAAAATTAGTATCACATTCACCTTTTTTAAATGTTTCATTATTCAATACATTTATTAAAAAGTCTACATTAGTTTTTATACCTGTTATAGTTGATTCTTTTATAGCACGTATAGATTTTCTTACAGCATCTTCAAATGTTCTTGAATAAGCTGTCGTCTTCACTAATAAACTATCATAGTAAGGACTTATAACAGCTCCACCAAATCCATTTCCTCCATCTAACCTTATACCAAAACCTGAACTTGTTCTATAAACATCTATTTTTCCCGTATCTGGTGCAAAATTATTTGATGGATCCTCAGTAGTTATTCTACATTGAATAGCATAACCTCTTGGTTTTATATTTTCTTGTGAATATATTCCAATTTCTTTCGAATCCAATGGATATCCTTCAGCCACTAAAATTTGACTTTGTACTAAATCTATTCCTGTAGTCATTTCTGTTATAGTATGTTCTACTTGAATTCTTGGATTCATTTCTATAAAGTAATGATCTCCGTGCATATCTACTAAAAATTCTAAGGTTCCTGCATTTCTATAATTAACAGATTTAGCTATTTTTAAAGCATCAGCACAGATTTCTTCTCTTTTTTCTTGTGTTAAAGATAAAGCTGGACTAATTTCAATAACCTTTTGATGTCTTCTTTGAATAGAACAATCTCTTTCATAAAGATGAACTATATTTCCATATTTATCACCCAAAATTTGAATTTCTATATGTTTTGGACCTTCTATGTATTTTTCAATAAACATATCATCTATACCAAAAGCCTTCTTGGCTTCATTTTTAGCGTTTACAAATGCGTCAACAAGCTCTTCTTCTCGTCTTACTATTCTCATACCTCTTCCGCCACCACCTGCAGCAGCTTTTATCATAACAGGATACCCACACATTTGGGCAATTTTTATAGCTTCCTTTTCACAAGTTATAGGTTTTTCTATTCCTGGTATTACTGGTACCCCAACATTTTTAGCAACTATTTTTGATTTTATTTTATCACCTAATTGATCCATCATTTCAGACTTAGGACCTATAAATTCTATCCCTGCTTCTTCACATCTTTTTGCAAACTCAGAATTTTCTGATAAAAATCCATATCCAGGATGTATAGCATCTACATTTTTCTTTAATGCAAGACTTATTATCTCATCAATATTTAAGTATGCTTCTACCGGCCCCTTATTTTTACCTATTTGATATGCTTCATGTGCTTTGGTTCTAAATAGAGCACGTTTATCTTCTTCTGAGTATATTGCAACTGTTCTTATTCCAAGTTCATGACATGCCCTAAATATTCTTATTGCAATTTCTCCTCTGTTTGCAACTAATACTCTTTTAAAATTCTTCCCCAACTTATACACTCCTTTATTATTTCTTATACTATAATTAAAGTACATTTTATTATTTTAGTTAATTCAATTAGTAATGTTATAAAAATTATAGCATATTTACTTGAAATTATCACTTAATATTCGTTATTATTTTTCTTTTAATCTCATTATTATTAATTTTATTATAATAAATAACTAAAATCTTTAAAGCTACTATTTATCAAGACTTTTATTTTTTAATTGTCAATATAATATTATATATTAATCTAATTTATCTATTTAATTTCTAATATAATTTTTGTCTTTAAAGTTCGTATTTTTTACAAATTAAAATATCATTAATATTGTTATCATACAACTAATGTCTTATCCGTAAAATTTAAAAATATAATTAAAATAACCAATGGATAAAAATATTTTCATCCATTGGTTAATGTTTTAAATAATAAATAATAAATATTAAAAATTTTATACTTCAACAATATTTTTTAGCCATTTTTTTTGTTTATATCTTTTAAAGCTTAAAATAAATTTATAAATTTCCTCTGCTAATACTAATACATATACCCAATATATAGGCAATGATAATGCTATTCCCCCTAAATAAGATAAAGGAATTCCTATAAGCCATACACCTGTAGTATCTAAAATTAGTCCTGATTTAGTATCTCCTCCACTTCTAAGAACTCCCGTAATATTAACTAAGTTGAACATTTTAAAAGGTAAATATACTACAAATACGATTAGACATTTGCTTATATCTACTGCTACTGATTCTGTTACAGTAAACAAACCTATTAATGGCCATCTCATAAAAATACATATAATTCCTATAACTAAAGTACCTATAAATTGCAGTATAAAAAGATATTTTGCATGTATATCTGCTTTTTTCAGCTTGTTTGCTCCTAGCTCATTTCCCAGAATAACAGCCGTTGCGGCACTAATACCTTGAAATATTACAACTGCAATTTGCTCAACTGTTTGAGTTATAGTAATAGCTGCTACTGCTCCATCGCCCATTCTTCCATATACAAGTGAATATATGGTTACTCCAAGTCCCCACATAAACTCATTTGCAATAACCGGTGATACTGTAATAAAGAATATTTTTATAAATGCTTTATTAAAATCAACTAACTCCTTCAATCTTGCAGCAGCTGGCCCATTTTTTAAGTAAACTACACTTAATACACTAATACATTCAATTATCCTAGCAATTAAAGTCCCAATAGCGGCACCTTGTACCCCTAATGCCGGAAAACCAAAGTGTCCAAAAATTAGTGTATAGTTTAAAATAGCATTAATCAAAATTGAAAACAAACTTATTACAACTGGTGCCTTTACCTCATTTACAGCTCTTAATAAAGATATATATGCGTTAGTAATTGCTGTTAATGGATAACTTAATGCAACAATTGATAAATACGCAGCACCTATTTTTATTGTATATTCACTTGGTGTAAAAATTCTCATAACTAAATTAGGACATATTAAGCTCGGAATAACAAATATTATTGCTCCAATTAAACCTATAATTAAAGATATTCCTAATACCTTTCTTATATTTTTAATATCTCTTTTCCCCCAATATTGAGCAGTTAATATTGATGATCCACTTACAATTCCAAATAATAACAATGTAAACACAAAGAAAACTTTGTTAGCAAGACCCACTGCTGCAATAGTTGTCTCTCCTAATTGACCTATCATCATAGTATCTATAAGATTTAAAATTGTATTAAGTAAAGCTTGTATAGTTACTGGAATAGCAATTGCTATAGTCTTACGAATAAATGCTTTATCTTGTATCATATTTATTATATGATTTTTTATTGCCATTAATTTTACCCCCACCTTATAAATTTTCAAACTAATTTAAAAATTCCAAATACAATACTAGTATTAAATTCATAATTTTACCAATTATTCTCAATATAATAAAACTAGAATTAATAATTAACTAATAATTTAATTACAATTCTAGTTTTAATTATTTATAATTTATTACTATTTTAAATTAATTATAGATATTTTATTATAAAAAGTATAGTAACATTTAAATTTATTTTTAGAATTCTTAAAACTAATTTATAAGTCCACTTACTTATACAAAAATACCCTTTGTTTTTATAATAAACTTAAAACTTTATTTAGCAATTTTTATAATACCTTTTTCAAGTTTTTCTATTTTAGCTAAAGAATATACATCATATCCCTTTTCTTGTAAAAGTTTAGGTCCTGGTTGAAATGATTTTTCTATTACTATCCCAATTCCAGCAACCTTAGCTCCTGCACCTTCTACTAATCTTGCAGCTCCAAGTGCAGCTTCCCCATTAGCTAAAAAATCATCTATTATTAAAATATTATCATCTTCATTTATATATTTTTTTTGAAGTGTAAGTTCATAATCTGTACCTTTTGTAAATGAATGTACAGTTGTTTGATATACATCACCTTTTAATATTTTAGATGATTGTTTTTTTAATATTACCATTGGTAAATTCATTTGCATTGCAGTCATAACAGTTGGTGCAATTCCTGAACTTTCAATTGTAAAAATCTTTGTTATATTATGATCTTTAAAATAATTTTTAAAATATGTACCCATTTCATACATTAAATCAGCATCTACTTGATGATTTAAAAATGAATCTACTTTTAATACATCACTAGAAAGTGCTTGTCCTTCTTTTAATATACGCTTATGTAAATTTTCCATTTTATTTTACCTCACTTTTTTCATCTTTTAATATTAAATTTAAAACTAGCGCTACAATAGTTCCTGTTGAAATCCCAGATGAAAATATCATTTTTAAACCTTCTGGTAATTGACCTATGAACTCTGGACGAAATGTAATTCCAACTCCAAGACCTATTGCTGTTGCTATTATTAATAAATTTCTGTTATTTAATTTTACTCTACTTAAAGTTTTAATTCCAGAAGCTGCAACAGTACCAAACATTACTATTCCTACTCCACCTAAAACTGGTGAAGGTATTATGTTTATCAATGCTGCAAACTTAGGGAAAAATCCTAATATAATCAATATAATTCCAGCCATCATTGCTACATATTTACTTGCTACCTTTGTTAATGGAATTAAACCTACATTTTGACTAAAAGAAGTATTAGGAAACGTTCCACAAATTCCTGCAATCATACTTCCTACTCCATCAGCTAATACACCTGAACCAACTCTCTTATCTTCCATTTCTATTTTAGAAACTTCTCCTATTGCCTTTAAACATCCAACAGTTTCTATTGTAGTAACAAAATAAGCAGGTATAAAAGGTATCACTACTTTCCAGTCTAGTGTAACACCGTATGAAAATATTTTAGGAAATGATACAAAACTTGCATCTCTTACAGAAGTAAAATCAACCATTCCAAGTGGTATACATATTAAGTATCCAAGTACCATACCAATTAAAATTGAAGCACTACTTATAAGTCCTTTTCCATATCTATTTAAAAGTAAAGTAGTAGTCATTACTATCATTGCAATTGAAATATTCACTATACTACCATAACTTTGTGATCCAACACCACCTGCTGCCCAATCCATTGATACTGGAAGTAAAGTAAGTCCTATTAAACATACAACTGTTCCTGTAACTAAAGGTGGAAATAGTTTCATAAGTGGTCTAATTATAAAACTTAAAATTACTTCCACAAATGATCCTAGTATTGTTGCACCTATGATTCCTGGAATTCCAAAAACACTACCAACTGCTATAGCTGGTGACACAAAAGTAAAATCTGTTCCCATTATACATGCTACTCTTGAGCCTATAGGACCAATTCCTTTTGATTGAATAAAAGTAGCTATTCCAGCCGCTAATATAGTAGCACTCATAAGAGCAGTTGATGTTGCAGTATCAAATCCTAATGCACTTGAAATAACTAATGGCACAACTATGATTCCCCCAAATGCGGCGAATATATTTTGAAATGCTAATAATATTTGAGTAACTAAGCCAGGCTTATCATCAATACCATAAAGTAATTGCATATCTTCTTGATTTTCCTGTAAATCATCTTTCTTAATTCTAAGCTTTCTTTGTTGCTTTAAATCTAATTGCATGTATTATTTATCTCCCTTTTAGTAAATTTAATCATACCTAAAGACACGCAAATAACTAATATATTCTTAAATTAACCTAACAAAAAAACACCTCAAATTATAAAATTTGAGGTGTTGCATTTCTAGATAGTAATTTAATCAAGAATTTTAACAATACCTCGTAGTCTGCTAATTTACGGATAGCAGGTAGAAACTTTCCAACCATTATATTGAAAATATACGAGTCTTCCGTATGAATGTTGAAATTATAACACATAAACCTTATTTATTCAAACATATTATATTTTATTAAGATGTTTTCAAGATATTTATATATTATTTTATAAAATTGATTATTTTTAATTAAAAATTCTTGCAATTTAAAAATTCGTCTTTAACTAAATTTTTGTTATATATAATATTTCTATGATATAGCTTCATACTTCCTTACTAATATTTACTTTAATTTAGATTTTATCAGCTTTTCAATCTTTAAAAATTCTATAATTTCTTTTATATAAAAAAGGATTGAATGTCCCTTACTTTATAAATTAGTTAATTCAATCCTTATAAACAATCTTAATTATTTACTTTTTAGTATTAAATACTTTATTTAATAAACATTTATGATAAATAAATTATTATAATTTAGCTTTTAAATTATAATCTATATTACGAAAATAACTTTGCCCATCTTTAACACCTGCTAATTGCCAAAATAATTTATGTTTCTTAGATTCATCATTAAAATTTTTTTCAACATCTTTGCCTTTTTTTCTCATTTCTCTTAATAAAACATTTAAATTATATCTCTTCCAAAATTTATAATCATAATCCATTTTATCTAATACTCTATAAGAACTAAGGACTTCAATTTCTGGTCCTCCAAGATCTCTTTCTATGTTTCTTATTGTATTAGAATTTTTTCCAGGATCTAATAAAACAAAATATCCATAATCTAAATCACTTCGAATAAGTCGTCCATATATCTGTTTCATTTTTATGCAAAGTTGTGGATAATTTACTTCTTGGTATATCTTATTTTGATATGTTGTTATGGCTTTTAATATAGGGTAATCTATATTATAATTAGGTAATTTATCTAGCATTACACAATTAAGCCCTTCTCCTGCAACATCTATGCCTTCAAAAAAACCTTTTCCCCCTAACACTATAACACTTCTTTTTTGGTCATTTAATGATCCAATTGCCTTTCTATTTAAATGAACTTCTATTTTACTTCCACTTGTCAATAATTCCAATTCCTCAAATACTTCTTGTTTTCTGTTATTACTATTAAATAAAACAAGTATATGACCATTTAGCTTTGTAGCTGTATTAAATATAAATTGAGCCATATTCCTAATATAATTGGAACTATTATAAGATCCTATATCATTTAAAGCAAATATTTTGGTTCTTTGTTTTAAATTAAAAGTAGGAGGTATTATAAATTCCTTTGAATTTTCTTGACCCAAATGATTTTTTATTTTTTCAAATGACTTTTCTATTCTTAAAGTCGCTGATAAAAATGTTACACTTTTAACTTCTTTAAGCATATGTTCATTTACTAATTCACCAACATTCAAAGGTATATTTCTAAGGGTACAACCTTTATATTCCTTGTCTACTTCTAATTCTTTTGCATAAAATTTGCTTTCTTCTAAAAACTTATCTATTATATTAAAATTATCCTTTAATTTACCAACATAATCATTTAAATTTCTAAATTCCCTATCTCCATTTGTTTCATCTTCTAATGTAATATTTCTTATGTAATCATTTAACACTTTATATAAAGCATATATGCTTTCCTTTATATTGGATATAGGTAATCTTGAATTTCTCATTGATTCCTCAATTTCATACCTTGGTAGAAAAAATTCAGTAGTAAAATTATATTTACCATTTATTAACTTCATATTTCTAAATTCATTTAGCAATATTATTATATTACTTTTAATTTCTTCAACTAAAAATCGCAATTTATTTAAATCTATAGTTTCTCTATAACCATACTCCGCATTTAATTTTCTAAGTTGAGAGTAAACACTAGGATAACCCTTTTCTACTTGATTTAGCAAATCTTCAAAATCATTTGAAACAAATTCTTCACAGAAAAAGTCATAGCATTTATCTATAAGATTATGTGCCTCATCTATTATTAGATGTTTTATTTTCTTCTTTTCAGAATATGGGTAACATGATAATAAAGAATGATTTATTACAGTTATATTTTCATAGGGCAATTCATTATATCTATTTTTTAAATAACATGGTTTAATACATCTATCCAAATCACATAACTCATTATCACAATTTATTTCTTTTAAGTATTTATCAATTTCAAAATGGATATAAGCCCAATAACTTACATCTTCAATGTCTCCGTGTTTTCCTTCATCACATAATCTTCTCAAAAATAATTGAGTTAAGCTACTTTCTTTACTCTCATTTAATCTATCACATTTATTTAATCTATCTATACAAATATAATTTGCTTTTCCTTTTATAGCACCATAATTTAATTTTTTATCCAATCCAAGTTTTTTAAGTATCATTGGTATATCTTTTTCAATAAGTTGATTTTGAAGTTCTTTGGTGTTAGTAGAAATAAAATAACTTGCATCTTCAATTTTTTTATTCTTTTTATTTAAATAAGCTTTAGTGGCAGCTATAAGAAGATATGCAAAAGTTTTTCCACTTCCAGTTGGAGCTTCAATGAAAATTCTTTCTTCTCTTTCTATGTTTTCTCTTATTTTATTTGAAAAACTTTTTTGTTCTTCTCTATATTTGTATCCAAAATCCCCACCATTATTCCATATTTCTTCTTCCTTCAATAATTCTTCATACTTTGAATAATCTATGTCTATCTTTTTTAGTTTAATATCTTGTTTTTTGTTTTCTTCATAACTAACATAAGGGTAATCATCTATATTAAACATTAATGGTTTTAATAAATATTCTTTCCATTCCCATTTTTTTAAAAATTCATAATCTTTATCTATAATACTATATAGTGATGTATTTTTTTTCTTATTTTCCTCTCTAATCCATTCTCTACATAAAAGTGAATTTACTACTTTTAAAGTATCAAAAGAATCCTCAAGTCCTCTATGTAATTCATCTTTTTCTAATTTAGTAACACTTTTTATTAATGAATCTAAATTATATTCTTTTCTCCAAGGCTCCAATATTGCTGCAAGTTCCATAGAATCAAGAATTTGATTTTTAATTTCTGAGATATAGTATGAAAGAAATTTCTTTTCAAAATCTCCATTATGACATATCAAAGGTAAATCTTCCAAAAAATCTATAAGTTCATTTTTTACATCTTGTAGCTTTCTTGAATTCATTAATTCTTCCTCTGTTAATCCCTGACAAAGTTTATAAATACTTGTTGGTACTTTCCCATTAGGTTTTATTAAAGTTCTATATGTACTTATATTAGAATCTTTAACTTTAACAGCACCTATTTCTATTATTTCACATGTTTTTTCATCAAGACCTGTTGTTTCAATATCTAAATATATGACATTATCCAAAATGCTTTTTAAATTTTCCATAGTATATATTTACTCCTAGTATTAATTAATTGAAATATACTTTTAAAAATATTATAATACAATTTCTTTACTAAAAATTATATCATAATACAATTGTTTACTAAATAAAAGTAATTTATTAAAAATATATTTATGCCATGGTTTTTAACAAGAATTGTAAACCTAAATTTTATAATATTTTAAGATTTAAAAATATTATATTTTCATATACACTAAAAAGTCCCAGATAAAATTTTCTTATATCTGGGACTTCCAAATAAGCTACTAAACCATTTCAGCATCAAATATTATAAGTATACCCTTATAATTATTATATAAATATAATTTTGTTTTTGATATTAATAATATGATTTAGTATATTATTTTGAAAGGAAAAAGTTTAAAACTTATGTTTGTAATACAAATATTTTGTTATTTTGAACAAGATTACCATTGATTATTTGTAGCAGTTTTTTCATGTCTTTCACATGCTTCTTTAATGTCATAATTTCGAGGTACTGATGACCAGTTATTACAAGTGGCGCTTTTTCCGTCTGTAGCATTTAATTTATATTCGTCAGTTAATGGTGTTGCCTTTTTATGACATCCACTACTGCATTCATGGTTATTGCTTTGATCATAATATCCTTTATTATTATCCATAACAAACACTTCCTTTCTACACATATATATTGTGTAAAAATTAAAGTTTTTATGCTACTTTATTATTAGAAATTAACACCACTTTATTTGATATTATCAGAATTTTTTCCTTCAATATCATTAAATCCTTTAACATGATAATGTTCTGTTATAGGATTAGATGCTACAACCTTATTAGAATGTTCTGTAGCCATTCCAAGTTCATGGTATCCTTCTCCATTATAACGCTTAACATTTTTTTCTTCTTCACTACAACATCTTTTTGGTTTGTACATCTTAAACACTTCCTTTCTTACACTAATATTTTGTGTGTAAAAATTGTTTTTATTCATTTCTTCTTTCTAATTCACTTAATACCTCTAAAAACAAATTATACATTTCTACTTCATCATCTTCCTTACTTAATACAAAAAGTCCATAAAAAGACATGATAGTTAAATAACATAATAACGATATAGTTCCTAATTTTTTTATATATGTGCTACTATAAGCGAAAACTGCACTAGCAGTTAAATTAGTTAATAGAGACGCCTCAATTCCACATCCACCACTTAAATAAGAACCTAATTTTGATTTAATATATATTTTTTCCATGCTCATATTTATATTTTCATCTTTATACCACTTTTTCACTTTATTATACATAATATATAATGTCCTATCTCTATCTTTGGTAAATTTAAGTAAAATTTTAAAAGTTTTTTTATATTTTTTAGTAATTTTAGGAGCATAAATTTTATATTCATCACAAAATTTATTGTTTTTATTTTTAGTAATATCAGAATGTAAATATTTAATTTTTATATTCCCTTTGTCTTCCAATATACTTACTGCTGCAATAATTATATAGAATATACTTTTATCTAAATCTATGTAATTTCTATAGTATTATTTTTTGCATCCTATTATACAGCAGCTACCTCCTTTCAAAATTTCTAAAAAACTAAGGAGATTATTAAGAATTATCCTAATAATATAAAATATTCTTATATATTTAAAATATTGCAACTTAATAAAAAAAATCACTAAACCACTATGGACAAATTATATTATTTAAATACATTATAAAAATTTTATTAATCCAAAGATGGTTTATTATCATATAGTAATATTGTATTACTTTATTGTTAGGTGATTATTATTAAATTATATGCAGGCTTAAATGTAAAAAAATTAGAATTTTTAGGTGCTGGAACGCAAGGTAAGGTATATAAAATTGATTCATATAGATGTATAAAAATTTTTAAAAGAAAACAGGTGTGCTACGATGAAATAGAAACTCTAGCTATGGCACAAACAGATTCACATTTTCCAAAACTTTATTTATTTGGTGAAGACTATATTATAAGAGAATATATAGATGGTATAGAATTAGACAAATATTTATCATCTCATTTCCTTACAGAAGACCTTTCAAATAAAATTATTGAGATTTATGAAGCTATGAATTTAGTAGGATATACTAGATTAGATGCAGCACCATTTCATATTTTTTTAACATCATCAAATGAAATTAAACTTATTGATACTGCAAGAGCTATGAAAAAGAAAACTAGATATCCATATTTAATTATTAAAACCTTGCAAAAATTAGGATATAAAGAACAATTTTTAGATTTTGTTAAAACTAATAGACCTGATATTTATAGAAAATGGTTAAATAACTCTAATTAGTTATCACTGAATTAATAAATTAAAAGTAAACAGTTAATTATAGTTTTACCTATTGCTACTTATTATTTTTTAGTTGTAGATGTAACAACAGATTATATAAAAGTATGTGCTCTAAACTTAAAAGATAAAAACTTGATGAATTTAAATATATAAAACTTTTTAAAATTAATTATATATTCAATTTATAAATTATAGTATAGTTATAATATTAAATTATTCTAAAACTAAAACTTCTAATGTAAATGCCCTCAACAAGCTTAAAAAATTCTTGTTGAGGGATTCATTTATTTAAAAAATTTAAATTAATTTTTCTGTACATCTTTTTAAAAATGTTTCTTCATTTAGAAATTTTATATCTTGTCCTTTTTTCTTTAAATCTACAGCTTTTTTTAGCTTGTTGCTCATTTCTTCTTTCTGTAAATCATCTATATCTTTTGTATTAGTTACTATACATGTTGTTTTTCTTGTTACAGAACTTCCAACAGTTCCACTAAGTTTTCTAACTAATCTTGTTGCTTCATCTCTTGTCATAGAAGCTAGTCCACCTGTAAATACAACAACTTCATCTTCAAATGCAGTAAAATTAAAATTCGCCATTATATTTTCAGTTGAAGCTTGTCTATTAGATTTTTTTAAGATCTTTCCTTTAGTTGAAGATGGTTTATACCCACTTTCATTTACATATCCTAACGTTACTCCTAGTAATTTTGATATTTCATTAATATGTTTTGAGTTCAATTCTTCTGATATATTAAATAAAATATTACTACATGCTAATGCATCTGCCAAAGCATCATGATGCATAAATTCATATCCTAGAAATTTATTTACTGTATTTAATCTTGCATTGTCAATATTACTATAAAAATTTTTAGAAAGCTTCATTGTACATATATATTGAAAACTAGGCATTTCTATGTTATAAAGTTCTAATGTCCTTCTTAATACAGATATATCAAATGATGCGTTATGAGCTATTACTAAATTATTATTAAAATAATGTTTAATTTTTTCCCACACCTTATTAAACTCTAACTCATCTTTAACCATACCAGGCCTTATTCCATGGATTCCAATATTTATTGGCATAAATCTCATTTCCTTAGGTTTTATTAAGTGATGTATCTTTTCTGTAATCTCACCATCTTTTACAACAACAATTCCTATAGAACATGGACTATTTCTTTTTTCATTAGCAGTTTCAAAATCTATAGCTACAAAGTTCATTCTTTTTCTCCTATGTTTTTTATTCTACACAACTAACTATTATAATAAAGTTATGTTGAATATATCAATTTAATTTTAAAAATATATGTACATAATATTTTCAAACTATAACTATTGATTTAAAATGCATCCTGTGGTTTCTTCAAATTCTTTTTTTAATTTTTCAAAATTTTCTTTTCCTTCAGTTATTGTTATTAAAATATTCATATTTCCAAGATAAGCCGGATTCTTTTTTAACTTTACTCCATATTTATCACAAAGTACTTTTAAAATATTAATAATTTCTACTTGATTAACCTTATCTGATAAAGCTATTGTCCACCCTGTTTCCTTAGCTAAATGTCCTAACTTTTCTAAATATCTTTCTCCAATTTTAGGAGATATGAATACAAGTTCTAAATATTTTCCTTTTTCATTATTTTTTATGCTTTTTTTATATGGTTTGTATTTTTCTTCTTCAAATGCTTTATCAATAGCTTGCAGTGCATTATTTTGTTCCATCATTAAACAATCAGAAACTTCAAAATAAACTTTATTTTTATTCTCTAATCCCCTTTTTCCACCTTCTTCTGTTATAAGAAGCTTCCATCCAGTTATTTTCTCAAAATCATCATATATTTCTTTGCCATACATATTATTGCAATTCAAAAAAACTTCAACATAAAATTTATCTGGATAAAATGATATCTTTTTTATATCATTTGAATTAATAAACTTTTTAATAAGTATTTCTGCAGAACTATTATTTATCTTTTCATTTATTTTAATATTCCACTCTGTTTCATTTTCAAATTCCTTCATTATTTTCTCTATGGACTCATCAACGCTTTGTGGAAAATCAAAATTTAAAATGACCTCTTTATTTTGAAGTAATATACTTATTTTTTTATAATTAAAATCTTTAAACTTCTCTTTAACAATTTCCATTAAAACTTGTTGGTTAATTTCTTTAGGCTTTGAAGCCTCTATAATATCATCTTCACTTCTAACTTTAAATAAAAATAATCTTCTATTATCACATTCAAAATATACATTATCTATAATTGTATTTTGAAAATTAAGTATTTCTCCATTGTTATAAGATACTTTACCTTTCCATAAATATAATAATTCCTCTATTGTAAAAAATTTTTCTCCATACTTATTTGAAACAAACTGCCACAATTCTTTAATATTTTCTTTAGAAAGTATTATTTCTTTATTCATTACATATGGGAAACTTTTTCTTAATTGCTTTCTTGGATTATTAATATTTAACGTAACACTTTCTCCACAATCCGGAGTAAAAATCTTTCCAATAAAATCTCGTGATATTTCAGCTGCTAAAGTCTTTATAACATTCTCATTGCCATGAACTAGAAATACATTTCTTGATGCTATCCTTTCAATAACACCTTTAATCTCACTTTTATCAGAATGAGCAGATAATCCTATTTTTTTCACTTTACATTTTACAGGTATATTTAAATTATTAATACTTAAATATCTTTCTTCTTCTTCATTAGCTAAATCTAAAATCCTTCTACCTGGAGATTCTTCATCTTGATATCCTGTAATAACAATATATCCATTTTCCATAGATGCTATTTTTTCTGCGTAGAAAGCACTTGGACCTCCAGTAAGCATACCTGAGCTTGAAATTATTACTGCTGATTCTTTTCCTGATAATATTTCTTCTCTATTATCCTTTGAATTAACTTCTACAATATTTTCGTCATAAAACGGTTCAATTCCCCTTAATATTTTTTTGCCCAAAGAATTCTTCAAATATAAAGGGTTATTCTTATAAACTCTGTTTATATCTCTAACCATCCCATCAACATATACCTTAACCTTTTTTAAACACCCTTTATTCATAGCTGCTTTTAAAATTAATATTACCTCTTGAGCTCTTCCTAATGCAAAAGCTGGAATTATCATTTTACCATTATTATCTATACATTCATTAACAATATTAATTAAAGCTTTTTCTTCTATCTCACGATTAGAATGAAGCTTATCCCCATAAGTAGATTCTAATATTGCTACATCTGGTCTAAGCTTTGGAAGCTTTGCCCCTTCTACAGTTTTTTGAGAAAAAACAGAAAAATCCCCTGAATAAAATACTGCACCTTCTTTACTTTCAATATAAATACAACTAGCTCCTGCAATATGTCCTGCATTATAAAAGGTAATATGCATATCTTCAAATATAGGAAATCTAACCAAATAATTTAAAGTAAAAATTCTATTTAAAGTGAGTTTAACATCATTCTCACTATATAATGGAATTTCACTTTCTCTATTGTTCATTATTTTTAAGCTATCATACAATAAAACCTTAACTAAATCTTTAGTCATATTATTCATATAAATTCTAACATTAGGATATTCCTTACTTATAAGTGGCAAACAACCTATATGGTCCAAATGAGCATGACTTATAATAATTGCATCTAGGCCTCCATTATCTTGAATAGCTCTGAAATTAGGAACACTATCTTTATTAACATTTTGTCTAATCCCTGCATCTAAAAGTATATTTTTGTTATCAATCTTTAATAATATAGAACTTCCCCCAACTTCTAAAGCTCCCCCTAAAAAATCTAAATTCATATTCCATTATCCTTTACTACTTTATTTATTAATAGGTCTTTCTATCTTTCGCTAACATGATATACTATCATTTATTTTTTTCTTTAAATATCAAAATCTATAATTAAATTTTATATAAATATTATAACCTAATATTTATGGATATATTCCATGTCATATTTTAGTTTAAATAACTTATCTATATGCTGTAATTGTTGTTTTTTCATTATTTGTAATATGATAGTTATAGTTCCTATAGTAAATTTTTCATATGCTATAATAGAAACTAATTAACTAGCTCATTAATTTTAATCACAAGTAATTTATAACTTTTTTCACCTTCTTATACAAAAAAAGCCTACTAAATTTAAATATAATAAAATTTAAATTTAGTAAACCCTTTCTCTTGTTTAAAACTCTATTTTTAATTTATTTAGACTTTATTTTAATATTTATTGATATATACAATAGGTACAATAACATTTTAATTTGACTTTGAGAATTCTTAATTAGTATTGTCACATTTACTGCTTGTCTCAATTTTATATTTGGAGCAAGCTAAAATGGGACTATACTCATTTTAGCATTCCTAAGTTCAATTACTCAGTCCACTTTACTTATATATATATCAGCATTCTACTAAAACAGAGCCTTTATTTAAACTCTTTCAATAGTGCTGCAAATGGATTATCACTCATAGCTTCTTGTTCTGCTTCTTTTTGCATCTTCTTCATGTACTTTTGTACATCTCTTTTATCTACTTTACCTTTTTTATCAAATCTCTTTTTAAATTGTGATGCCTTTTCTCTAAAATTACAATTTGTATTTGGACAAACATAAATTTGACCTTCTCCATGTCCTCTAAGTTCTAATTTCTTCTTACACTCAGGGCATCTGGCATTTGTTATTCTAGATACACTTTCCCTATGACCACATTCCCTATCTTGACATACATTCATAACACCGTTTTTGCCTTTAACTTCTAACATATACTTACCACATACAGGACATTTTTTTCCTGTCATATTATCATGAACATATTTATCATTACTAAATTTAACAGCTTGCACTAAAGCAATAGCATAATTTCTCATGTTAGAAATAAACTTATGAACCTCTTCTTTTCCTTTACTTATATCATCTAATGTTTTTTCCCATTTAGCTGTAAGAAGTGGTGATTTTAAGTCTTTTGGTACTAAATCAATAAGTTGTTTTCCTTTTGATGTTGGATAGATATCCTTGCCTCTTTTTTCTATTACAAAAGAATTAAATAATTTTTCTATAATATCTGCTCTTGTAGCAACAGTTCCAAGTCCACCAGTTTGACCTAAGGTCTTTGCTGATTCCTTATCAACATGAATATATTTTTGTGGATTTTCCATAGCTGATAAAAGTGTTCCTTCATTAAATCTTGCAGGTGGCTTAGTTTGATGATTCTTTATTTCTATAGAATTTATATTTAATTTATCTCCTTTAGATAAATTAGGAAGTTCTTGTTCTTTTAAAGTTCCTTCTTCATTTATCTCTTCCATATCATCCTTTCTGTCATAAACCATCTTCCAACCTTTAGATTTTATAACTTTTCCTTTAGCTCTAAAACTTTCATTTCCTATATTAACTTTAATTGAAGTTTGAACATATTCAAAAGGTGGTAATAATACACTTAAAAATCTCTTTACAACTAAATCATATATATTCTTTTCCTCTTTGCTAAGAATTCCTAGAGATACTTTTTGTTCAGTTGGTATTATAGCATGATGATCACTAACTTTTGAATCATCAACAAAACTTTTATTTCCACGTATATTTCCTTTTAATATAAAATTAACAGATGATGAATAATTCCCAACACATATTGCCTTTAATCTTTCTTTCAATGTTGGAACTATATCCTTTGTTATATATCTTGAATCAGTTCTTGGATAAGTTAAAATCTTATAATTTTCATAAAGTCTTTGCATTATAGACAAAGTTTGCTTTGCTGAATATCCAAATATTCTATTAGCATCTCTTTGTAGTTCAGTTAAATCATATAAAGCTGGAGCAT
Organism: Clostridium taeniosporum; assembly: GCF_001735765.2. Lineage (NCBI taxonomy): Bacteria > Bacillati > Bacillota > Clostridia > Eubacteriales > Clostridiaceae > Clostridium > Clostridium taeniosporum. The sequence continues at coordinate 1,531,916 of NZ_CP017253.2, read as the reverse complement.
ATTGCTTCTTATTGCTTTCCTTTATTTCAATAACTTCTCCTTCTTTGCCTCTTAAACTTTGTACTAACTTTTTAGTATATTCATGATCGTATATTCTATTAGTGGACTCATTAGAATACCATTCCATAGCTAATTTATTGCTTTTAGCTATTATAGTATAGTAATCTTTAGGTTTAAAGTTTTTAATTTCTTCTTCTCTTTGAACTATCATAGCAAGTGTTGGTGATTGAACTCTTCCAGCTGATAGTTGAGCATTATATTTGCACGTTAATGCTCTTGTTACATTAAGACCTACAATCCAATCTGCTTCTGCTCTTCCTTGAGCTGCTTTATATAAATTTTCATAAGCAGAACCTGGTTTTAAATTTCTAAAACCATCTAAAATTGCTTTATCTGTTTGAGAAGAAATCCATAATCTTTTAAGCGGCTTTTTAATTCCAGCTTTTTCTATAATCCATCTAGCAACAAGCTCTCCTTCTCTCCCTGAATCTGTTGCAATTACTATTTCCTTTATATCGTTTCTAAGCATTTGTTTCTTTACCTCATAAAACTGCTTAGATGTTTTTTTAATAACGCATAATTTCATGCTTTTAGGTAACATTGGAAGAGTTTCCATACTCCATTTTTTATATTTATCTCCATATCCTTCTGGGGCTTGTAATGTAACTAAGTGACCTAATGCCCATGTTACAATATAATTCTTTCCTTCTATATAAGAACCTTTATTTTGATTACATTTTAATACTTTAGCTAAATCTCTTCCAACAGAAGGTTTTTCAGCTAATACAAGAATTTTGCTCATTCTTTTACCTCTCTTAATTAGACTTTTGTTAATATTCATATTCTAAAACAGCTACCAGATAATATACCTTTAATATATTATCTCTTTTATATTATTAGCTTAAATTTAAAACTGAATTTAACTTTATTATATAAAACTTAATATTAAATAAGTCTTTAACATATGTATTATATCATATTTAATCTATGAAACAGCTTTATTGATTTTCTATGTTTAAAATATAGCCTGTCAACCTAATGTTGTGTAAAAGTAAATATTGATGTTATTCTCAATAAATCCAACAATATTACTATATTAACAAAAATTAGTATACCACAAAAAGTAAATTCAAGCTGACTATTAGTTTTTATTTTACCTAATGATATTTTCTTTTTGCTTAATGGATAAAACCATGGTATCCCTCCAACAGTAAGACTATCTAAAACTAAGTGAGAACCTATTCCTAAAAACAATCCATTTATAAAAGTAAGTTTATATGTATCCTTAATATTATATGTAGCAACTAAATATAATATTAAATATAATAACGGTGAATGGAAAAGCTGTCTATGTCCCGCCAATTTATTTATAACTCTAGATACTGGTTTAGCTTTTTTACCAATATAACTACTTTTATGGTCAATATCAGGTAAAAGACTACCCAGTATTGATCCACCGATAAATATACTTACTGGTAATAATTCAATATTAGACATTTGTGAAGTTAGGTAGATACTTCCTAAAATTCCTCCATTCATATGAGTTTTATAATTCATTTTTCTTCTCCTGAATTCTCTTTAGTTTATATTACTATATTGGGTATTATACTACACATTTGATATATTTCCAAAAAAACAGATAAATACGCATTTAATTTTCAACTAATATTTGATCTAATTTAGATTTTAGCAGTCTTTTAAACTTCAAAAATTTTATAAATTCCTATAAATGAACAAAAAGCATCCAAACATAAAAATTGTTTTAGATGCTTCTTAAATCAACATTTAGAATTTAATAATTAAAATACTCTTTATTAACTTGACTTTACTTAAATAATTCTAACTCTAAAAAACTATTAATTTTCTACCATTGATAACAAATCCTTAACTGCTTTTTTTACTTTATTCGGTAACCTATCTAATGCTTTTTCTCTTTTTCTTTCATCTTGTATTTGTGCAATTCTAAGTACTTCTTGTTGAAGACCTGGTATACCTTGAAGTTCACCTACTGTTTTATAAAACCTTTGAGCAAATACAGGATCTTGCATTTTTTGTTGAACTCTCATTATCAATTGATAACCATTCATTTAAAATCCTCCTACTTAAGTTATCATTTATACTCTTATAGTATTCAGATTTCATATAAATGGTACGAATATTATAAACTTCTTGAATTCCTATTAAATTCAAGTTTTAATCTCATTTCATCATAATTTTCTAATATTATATCTAATCTTTTTATAAATTCTTTTTTATCTCTTGGTAATTTTCCTGACATTTGAATAAAATTTGTTTCATGCTTTGAACTAAATAATGTATTTTCATTAACATTCAGATTTTTTATTAAGGTCTTTAATTCTAATAATCTTTCTAATTCTGTTGCCTCTTTAAATTTTCCAATTAAATAATCTGAATATAATTTTGTTCCTGGCATTAAAAGCAATGATAACGGGAAAATCCCTTTACTATTTACTTTGCTTAACAATTCAGCAGTATCAATAGCATTTCTAATTCCTTTTCCAAAACCAGCAATACCAGTCATAACCATACAATAATATTCAATTCCTGCCTCATCTAACTTCTTTAGTTCATTTAATGCTTCCTTAGAATTATTTCCTTTATTAATATTTAATAAAACTTCATCATTTCCACTTTCTAAACCAATATACAAATCATTTATTCCTAATTCGTGTAATTCTTTTAATTCATCTAATGTTTTTGATTTAATACTTTTTATTGAAGCATACATAGCTATTGTTTTACATTTAGGTAAATATTTGTTTATAAGAGTGGCTATACTTTTTAGTTCTTTAGTTGTTAAAATAAAAGGATCTCCATTTAATAAATATATTCTTGAATCATATTTATGTAATTTGCTTGCTTCCTTCAAATCTCTTTCTATTTTCTTTAAGTTTTCTTTTTGAAATTTTATATTTTTGTACATATTGCAATATGCACAGCTATTGTGTGAACAACCTAAAGTTACTTGTAATAATAAAGTATTTGATTCAATAGGTGGTCTATAAATAATCTTATTGTAATTCATAAAAAACACCTCTACAATTATAATATTTTTGTTATTTAAACTAGATAAACATATCCAAAATGATAGTTTTTAATAATTATTAAACATTTTATCCATATTTTATATAATTTAAACACCTATTTATAATAATAGTAGAGGTTATTTTTAAACTATATTTTAAGATACAGCCTTTATTAAGTATATTTTTCAATAAACTTTTTAATAGTATCCCAATATAGCTCAGGATTTACTTTATCACCTTTACAGTGCCCTGCATCTTTTATTACTAATTTTTCTTTTGAACAACTTGCTGCATTATAGATTTTATCTAACATATTATAAGGAACAAAACTATCTTTATCTCCATGTATAAACAAAATAGGTATATTGCACTTTTTAACTTGTTCTAAAGCAGAAGCTTCTTTAAACGAATATCCTGCACGCATTTTTGTTATTATACTAGAAACATGAATTAACGGAAATGATGGTAATTTGTACATGCACTTTAATTGATATGAAAATTCATCCCAAACTGATGTATAACCACAATCTTCAATTATAAGTTTCACATTTTTAGGTAGTTGTTCTCCTGATGTCATCATGACAGTACTTGCTCCCATTGAAATTCCATATAAAATTATTTCACTATATTGGTTTTCTTTAATTATATAATCAATCCATTCAAGAATATCTTTTCTATCATGCCATCCCATTCCAATATAATTTCCTTCACTTTTACCATGTCCTCTTAAATTAGGAATTATTATATTATATCCCATATCGTAAAATCTTTTTGCTCTACTTCCCATTCTAAGACCTTCTCCAGTATATCCATGGACAGTAATAACCCATTTATTAGAAGGTATTTTATTTAATATTTTATAACCATGAAGATTTAAATTGTCAAAAGATTTTATATATATATCCTCATAATTAGATTCTTTTGAAATCCATTCTTTATATATTTCGCTATCTTCACCACTAGTTTCACTTTGGTTTATACCTTTACTACTAGCATTTTTTCTATCATCAAAAACTGCTTCTTTTGATACATTTTTATTAACAGATAAGTTATAAAAATATATTCCTGCAAGTATAATTGAAATAATAATCATTAGCAATATAATACATATTATTAGTATCATTATATTTTTCATTATTGTCTTTTCTCCTAATGTTTAATTGATATAGATTTTATATATTATACTCTTAAAATCTTTCTTCTAAGTGCTTTGGATATTTTTTCACTATTTCTATTGCTTTAGACACTTCTATTACTATATCAGTTTCAAATTGCTGATACATACCATTTATTTTAGCCATTACCTCACCTTTATTTGTTGATACATAATATGGTTTTAAATTATTAAGAGCTAGTGCAAAAATATCTTTCTTACATTTATCACATTTACACATATTATTTTTTAATAATAACTTTTCCATGCATTCCTTTACCCATATTTCCATATAATTTATTACTTTATCCATAATAACCTCACATCTTCTTTTTTATTTTTTCTTTTACAATATTTATAAGCTCTTCTTTATCATTTAATTGTGGATTATTCATTACTAATTCCAATAATTCATTAAGTATCTTACCAATATTTTTTCCTTTTTTAAATCCTAAATTTATTAAATCACTACCATTTATATTTAAAGTCTTTAAATGAAAACATTCATTGTTTAAAATAATGTTTTTAAATTTTTCTTTTATTAATTGTAATTCATATACTCTTTTCTCTTTACATAATGGATTTTGGGATAATATTTCTGCTTCTTTTACTTTTAATAAATCTTCAAATAATTCAGTACCTATTAAACTTAGTATTTGTTTAACATCTAATTTTGTTTCTAAAGGTTTATTCATGTATTTCAGTAAATTTGTTACTTTATTCACTGTATTATTATCATACTTAAATTCTTGTAAAAATTCTTTAACTTGAAAAATAGTTAAATCTACATCATCATTATTTATCTTAATTAAATTATGAAATAACATAGTTAATTTTAAATATAATTTGTTTTCTACTTTTTCAACGGCTTTAATTGTATGATTATATAAATTCTCATTATAATATGAATCATCAATTTTAAAACCATAATATTTAACTACAAAAGGGAAAATATATTCACTTAAACATGTTTCTCTTAGAATATCAACTCCTTTTGTATTACTTAAAAGTATTTTATTAACCTCGTCTCTGATTCTCTCTTTTGATATGTTTTTTATATTACTTCTTAAGTTTTTTATTGAATTTAAAGTATCATTTGAAATGTTAAAATCTAATTGTGCTGAAAATCTTATAGCCCTTAACATCCTTAGAGCATCTTCTGAGAATCTTTTTTCTGGGTTACCTACTGTTTTTATTATTTTTTCTTTAAATCATTTACTCCTTCAAAATAATCTATCAATCCATCTATTTTATTATATGCCATTGCATTAATTGTGAAATCTCTTCTAGCTAAATCTTCTTTTAAATTTGATACAAAATTTACTTGCTTTGGATGTCTATTATCCTCATATTCTCCATCTGTTCTATATGTAGTTATCTCATACCCTTGTGAATTCAAAATAACTGTTACAGTTCCATGTTTAATGCCTGTCAATAAAACTTTATCAAATAAATCTATTATTTCTTCTGGTTTTGCTTTAGTTGTTATATCCCAATCTTTAGGATTATAATTAAGTATACTATCTCTAACGCATCCTCCAACTATATATGCTTCATAACCATTCTTATTTAATGTATTAAGAATAATTCCAACATCCTTTGGAATATCAATTCTAAAATTCATGTTTAAAATCCCTTCCTTATATATAATCTATATTATCATTAAGCATAAAAATATGAACAAAAGTCTCTACACCACACTTTTTAATTGATCAAGCCTAGATTTTATCAGTCTTTTAAATTTTAAAAATTCTATACCAATCTAAACATAAATAAGAGTCTTAAAGAAATAAATTCCTTAAGACTCTTTAAACATTTATTAATCATCAGCTACATTTCTATTATTATAAGAATATACATTGTAATCTTTCCATATTTGTTCTAAACTTCCAAATGTAGTTGAAATACTATCTTTTTCTCTCATACCTACTGCAATAACTAAAGCATTTATTACAGATAATGGTGCTACTAAAGAATCCACAAATGATGCCATATTACTTTGAGCTATTAAAGTATTATCTGCTTTAGATGCTAAAGGTGATAATAAACTATCTGTTATTGCAACTACTTTTGCTTTTCTATCCTGGGCAAAAGCTAATACATCTATAGTTTTTGCTGCATACCTTGGAAAGCCTATGCCAATAACCAAGTCCTCTTCTCCTATATTTATCATTTGCTCAAAAATATCAGAAATTCCATAACTTACAATTCTTACATTTTGAAGAATTACATTTAAGTAAAAACCTAAAAATTCTGCAAGTGCAGTTGAGCTTCTAAGACCTATAATATATATTCTCTTTGCTTCAAATATATTTTGGACAACATTTTGAAAAACATTTTGATTTATTTTTTCTAATGTTGCTCTTATATTTTCAATATCAGCTTTAAGTACACCTTTTAATGCATCTCCATCACTATAATAATCATTTTGAAGTTCTATTCTTTGAACTGTTGTAAGCTTATTTTTTATAAGTTCTTGTAATGCTTTTTGAAGCTTAGGATATCCTGAAAAACCTAATTCATTTGCAAATCGTACAACTGTGGATTCTGATACTCCAACAGATGTTCCAAGTTTCGCAGCTGTCATAAATGCAGCTTTGTCATAATTTTTTAATATGTATTCTGCAATTAGTTTTTGACCCTTACTAAGCCTTGAAAATTTAATTTGAATAATTCTCATCAAATCTTTAGTATTTTCATTATTATCATTATTTATATCATCCATGTTTTTTATCACCCTATCGTTCACAATATTGAATAATATTCATATAAATTCTATCATCTTATAGCTATATATTCAAGAAATATTGAAATATTAAGAATAAAAACTTTAAAATTGCAAGTTTTATAATTTAAACATTCATTTATATTAAATAAAAAGCTTACCCTACGCTTTTTATTTAAAATTCTTAAAAACTTTCTAAGAATATATTTTTTTATTCTATTATAGAACTTTTTATTAACTGTCAACTTTTCTAACTCAATTCTCAAATAAATATTTAATTTAGCTATCTTATAAGTTTCTTATATAATTTAGTTCCTCTGTACTTAATTCTCTCCACTCACCTTTTTTTAAATACTTTAATTTAAGATTTCCTATTGAAACTCTATTTAAAGATATTACTACATGATTTAAAGCTGCACACATCTTTCTAATCTGCCTATTCTTTCCTTCATGAATGCATACTTCAATTGTAGATTTTCCACCTTCATAATTTAAAACCTTAAGATTTGCTGGGGCTGTTACATATCCACCAATATCAATTCCATTCTTAAAACTATTTATATCTTTTTTGGATACTTCACCTTTAACTACTGATATATATTTTTTATTCAATTCTTCTCTTGGATGAATTATTTTATTATATATATCCCCATCATTTGTTAATAATATAAGTCCAGAACTATCATAATCTAATCTTCCTATTGGATATATCCTTTCATTAACTTTAACTAAATCTAAAACTGTTTTACGTCCTTTTTCATCCTTTGCAGAAGTTATGTATCCTTCTGGTTTATTAAGCATTATATAAACCTTTTTTTCTTCCTTAGTTATTAAATTTCCTTTATATTCAACTTTATCTTTCATTGGATTTACTTTAGTTCCAAGTTCAGTTATTATCATACCATTAACTTTAACTTCTCCACTTAATATAAGTTCTTCGCATTTTCTTCTTGATGCAACTCCGCAACTTGCCATATATTTTTGTAATCTTTCTTCCATAATACTATCTCACTCCATAAAATAAACATTTATTATAATTAATATTAAATATGTAATAAATAACTCTATATATTATATATTGTATTAATTAATATACCATAATTTTAACATTAAATGATATTATTTTTTAATATTTCATCTTATATTAGATAATAAAAATATATTTTTTTAGTATTTAACTAAAAAATAAAATAATAAACCAAAGTTCCCTAATACTTTTCCCTCTAAAGAATAGGAATAAACATAAGAAACTGGTTTATTATTTTAATAGATTACAATATAAATAGAGGCATTTTGCCTCTATTTACATAATAAAGCAACATTGTAATATGCATTACTATTATTGTTTTAATCTAAGATAATATTAATAGAAACCTCTTCCGAAGCCGCCACATCCGCCTCCAAAGCCTCCGCAGCCAAATAAAAGTAATACTATCCATATCCACCAGAAGCCTCCAAAGCCTCCTCCAAAGCCTCCTCCGAAGCCACTATTGCAACATTGGTTGCAACACGGATCACAGCATGGATTACAACATGGATTGCAGCAAGGTGTACAACAACATTTACATTTACAACAGTCACAAGATTTCTTTGACATGTTTACCAACTCCTATTCTTTCGTTTAGTATATATTATTCAAATTTTAAATTTTGTGTTCTACTCTTTAAAATAATTTTTATAATGATATACTAAGCCCATTTTATTCTGCTGCAAGCTTTTTAATTGATAGTAGATAATTGATAGTTGAGAGTTAAGGAATTTTTTCATTAACTCTCAACTTTTCACTTTCACCTAATATTTAATTAAATCTAGATTTTATCAGCCTTACAATCTTTAAAACTTGTATAATTTTTTCATATAACCAAAAAGAAGCACTGCATTTTATAACAGTACTTCAAAAAAATTAAGCCAATTTTTTAGATATCTTCTTAAATATAATATATATTAAAATCCCTACTACAGCTGATAAACCTAAGTCTACTCCTAAACCTGTTAAATAACTCCCCACAGATATTTTTTTTGATAAATAATATGGCACTGTGAATTTATCTTTGTAGCCACCTAATACTAAATCGCTTAAGATTATACCAAATGTAACTGATATATATATTACTACTATATTTTTACTCCATATAGATGCAAAGAATCCCACATTATTTTCTAAAGAATTTTTTCTTTGAACATAGTTTAATATAAGTAAAAAAACTAATATAATAGCTATTAATATTAGACTTGCTATAAATAAATTTCTCATTCTAATTTCATTAACACGTAAATATCCATCAAAAATTCCACAGGATCTAAACCCATTTAATTCCTTATCAATAGAATAATCTTCAAAAGTAACCATATTAATCCATCTATGATGATAACTAAAAAATTTTTCTAAAACTGAGAATAAAAATGAAATAGGTATTACCATCATAAATACTAACCCCACCATACTATTGGAAAACATAGCTTCTATAATAAGCATGATTATTATTCCCAACATTCCAAGTAATATAATTTTTATTATTTCTATCATAATTATAGTTGAATATCCATTAAGCATTATAAAACTTTCCCTGTTTCTTATATAAAATGTAATAGATATATATAAGTATGTTAAAACAAAAACTCCTAATGTGATCATATAACAAATTAATTCATTAAATTTTATTTGTTTCTTTGTATATGGACCACTAGATAAAAATATTTCCGTATTTCTTTTATTAACTCCAAAAGTTAGCATATAAATAACTAAAAATATTAGCCCTAATATAAAATATTTTTCAAGTCCTACAGTTTCAAATTCATTAGAATTAAATATAGAAACACCATGTAATATATTCATATATACATTATCAATTATAGAATTAGAATATATTCCCCAAAAAAGTACTCCTGCAATTATGGCAAATTTAGCAGAATTAAACCATTGATAAATTAATGCCTTATTTAAATATGTTTTCATTATTATCCTCCTTATCTACTTTGTAAATAAAGATATCTTCTAAACTTAAATCTATTTCCTCTATGAACAAAGGATTAAACTTGTTTAAAGCTTTTATAAATTCTTTGTCATATTGTTCTGTTATAATTGTAAATACTCGTCCAACTTTAGATATCTTAAATATTCCTTCTAAATTTAAATCTTCTTCATATGTTGGTTTATCAAATGCCACTTGTATCTTTTTTATTTTGTTTTTCATATTTTCAATAGAATTTTCATAAGTAACTCTTCCTTCATCTAATATGGCTACTTCATCACATATCCTTTCCAACTCTCCAAGATGATGAGAACTAATTATAATGGTTGAATTATTATTAGCTACTTCGTCAATAAATATTTTTAAAAGTTTATTTTTTACTATAGGATCAAGTCCAGATGTTGGTTCATCTAAAATTAAGTATTTTGCTTTTATTGAAAATGCTAACGCTAAAGATAATCTCATTTTCATTCCCTTTGAAAATTGAAATACAAACTTATTTAATGGTAATTTAAATATCTCATTTAATTCATTAAATCTATTAATATCAAAATTTTTATAAGCATATTTATAATATTTTAAAACTTCTTTAACTTTAAAATTATAAAAGAAAATATTTTCATCTGCTACAAAACCAATATTTTCTTTAATTCTTGGATTATCATAAACATTTTCCTCATTATACTTAACTTCTCCCTTAGTTGGCTTATAAATTCCATTTAAGCATCTAAGTAAAGTAGATTTACCTACTCCATTAGGTCCAATTATTCCAAATATTTTACCTTCATTTATATTTAAATTAATATCTTTTAATATTTGTTTCTCATCTATTTTAAAAGATAAATTATTTACCTGAATCACAATCTTTTCCTCCCAATTCATCAAATATCACTTGTACTATATTTAAGAATCTTTCTTTATCTATTGATGCATAACTAGCCTCCAAAATTAAATTCTTTAATTCTTCCTTTATTTTCTCTATTTTTTTTGAATCATTAGTTGATTTTATATTTTTAGTTATAAAAGTTCCCTTACCCCTCAACGTTTCTATAATACCCTCTCTTTCTAGTTCTTTATAAGCTTTACTTATAGTATTAGGATTTATAGTTAATATAGATGATAATTCCCTAACTGATGGTAATTTTTCACCTTCATTTAAAGCTCCCTTTAAAATTAATTCCTTAATTCTAAGTTCAACTTGTTCATATATAGGAGTGCTGCTCCTTGGATCAACCTTTATCATTATTATTCTCCTTATTTATTTCTCCATTATCATCTAAATCCCAAATACAAATATAATCTATTACTTTTCCTTCCCCTTCATCCACAAATACCATATCTATCCTCTGTTTATTTGAATGATCCCATCTTAGGTAGTGTGTATCACATTTAATTCTAACTACATCAATATTATCTTGTATTTTATAATTAGATAATTTTGATGCCTGATTTATATAATCTTTCTTTATTTCTTCTTTTTCTTCTTCAGTTATATCTTGCTTTTCTATATTATTAATAGTTTCATAATCCATAGCTGATCCTGCAATTCTTTTTCTTAGTGAAAGACACTCACTAAATTGCTTACTTGCTACCCAATCTCCTTTTTCATTAAATACTATCAGTTTATTATTTTCTAATTGATTTAGTATTTCATCTGTAGTATTAAAATGAACTTGTTTTTTATATATTTTATCATTAGTTCCTATGCAAAGCAGTGCAGTCATAACTACGAAAGCACCTAATGCAACTACTATTTTAGATTTTTTCATGTACTTGCCTCCTTGTATTAAGTGTATTATATTATATAGTACACTTAGATTATAATAAATTAAAGTTTATAAAAACATTAGTTATTTCTTAAAAATATCTTAATACTTAATTTTTTTATAACTACCATTGCAATATTAAATTTCGCATATATAAATTCAATAATAAAATCCACTAAAAATCACCATACTATTTTCAAATAAAAAAACAGTAATAATATTAAAAATCATAATAATTTAACAATATAAGTAATTAAAATACTCATGCTATTAAAAATCTAATTATAATACTTACTGTTTCAATCTATACATTTTCTATTTAATTTTAGTTAAAAATAATATCTCCATAAAATAATCTAAAATACAATATGTAACTATATTATATATTCTTTTTTTCTATTATCTGTATACCATTATTTTGTTGTACATACTCAAATTTATTATTTGCTAAATCTATAAATCCTTTTATCCATTTACTCCTTAATTTATAAAAATAGTTAATATCTCCATTTTCTTTATTCCATATTGTTTCATGAACACAAATTTTTCTTTTCCATTCAATTCTATCATCTGTTAATGAAATTATCTCATTTATTTTATCACTAGATACTCCATCTAAGATATATTCGTATATACTGTTAAATATCTGAACAGCTGTGTTTAATTCAGTATTTTTCTTTAATACTTCTTCTGCTACCTTTTTCCCTTGATTTTCATAAAGAAATTCTAGCTTGCTTTTTGCACTCTCACTAATATTTATAATTGTTGTAATCCATGCCGCTGTTCTACCTTCTGCCGAAGTAACTTTTTCTTGCAACCAACCCTTTATATCATTTGTATCTACCATTTCTTCTAATGGAAGATTAGGAAGCTTAGGCTCATACTTTTCACTTATTTCTTTAATTAAAGATTCAACATCTAATCCCTCTTCTTCAGCTAAATTAATCATATCTTCTTCTAATTTCTCACACCATAAAATCTTATTAAATAATATATTATGTACCTCTTCAATATACTCCTCCATAATGCACCTCCTAATATAAACAATTTAACTCAATCTATTATTTATTCATATTTTAAATGCAAATAAACAAAAAATCATTAATCATATTTTCATTTTAAATAGATACTATACTCTTATTATTAGCTTTTATAAATATAATTATAATCTAAACTTAATATTTAAATTATTTTAGAATTAAATATTACTTATTTAGAAATACTAATTTTATATTATCTATTAATGATAGATATATTTTAAAATAACTAAAAGGTCTAATGTTCATAAAAAGATCAAATAGTTTCTATTAAATGTTACAACTAGATTGTACAAGGAGGATTAAATTTATGCATAATAAAAATAATAACACAGATGGTCATATTCCATTTTTAAAAACAGATGTTTATAAAAATAGTACTGATGCGGATTTTATGAGTAATTTAAATGACAATTTAGAAAATACAATAGTAGGTGATGATTTTTCAAATGTTACAGAAACAATATATGAAAATCCTCATCCAAGAGAAAATTTAAAAAATACTTTAGTAGATTCTTTAAATTCAACTAACGAAGGTCAAAAAGCTTTAAAAAATACATCTTCATCTAAGAGTGATGTACCACTAAGTACCATATCTACAATTTCTAATAGATTAAGATAGTACTATTCATTACTTAAATCAAACTAATATATTTATAATATTTAAAAAGGTGTGTATATTAATTTTATTATACACACCTTTATTTACCTAACTGTTTTCTATATGTAATGTATTCTTAAACTGATCAATAAATATAAAAATTACTTATATAAATTCTAATAATTTTAATATTTTTTCAGCTATCTTTCTTTCTATACCTTTATATGGATAAGAATGAATATGTATTGCTGGATTAAAATTAAGTTCAATTATTGCATATAATGAATTCTCATCTTTATAATCTTCTAAAATCATGTCAACTCCACAAATCTTAGCATTTACAGCCTTTACACTTTTTACTGCTATATTTTTAAATATTTCTGGTATATCATCAGTATAATCTATACTATCTCCACCTGTACTTATATTAGAATTTTCTCTTAAGTAAACTACTTCATCTTTTTTTGGTACATAAGTAAAATCTTTGTTTTGTTGTTTTAGAAATAATTTTGCATTTTCATCTAAATTTATTTTTTCTAATGGTGTTCTATAATGATAACCTCTTAATGGATCTTGGTTTTTTATTTTTACTAAAGTATTTATATTATTTACCCCATCACCAACAACATTAGCTGGAACTCTATGTAAAACACCTACTACTTCATCATTTATTACTAAAAATCTATATTCCTTTCCTTTTATAAATTCCTCTACTAACACAGTTGTGTCATGCTTAAATGCCATTTTTAAAGCTGATACAAGGTCTTCTTTACCATATTTTTCTGTAAATATACTTATTCCTATTCCAAAATTAGTGGATTTAGGTTTAACTACTATTGGTTTATCTATAAATTCATCCATCATACTTATTGCTTCATCCAATGATATAAACTCATTTCCTTTTGGCACATTAATATTGTTATTTTCAAGTACTTTTTTAGTAACAACTTTATTTTCCATAATTAAAACACTACTATAATTATCTTTTGAAGTTTTGGTAGCTTGCTTTATATACTCTATTTTTTTATCCTTTTCAAGTGAAATAAAATTATCATTTCTGTCTATAATACTAAACTTAATGCCTCTTTTTATAGCTTCCTTTATTAAAATTTGAGTTGACAATTCCAAATCTTCATATACTTCAAATTTAAATCTGTTATTATAAGCATTCTCTTTATATTCTTTTGATAAACTTAAAAACCCTTTAACATATCCTTCTTCTTTTATTTTTTTAAGTATTCTATATGAATAAGTAAGCTCAGTATTTTTAACTTTCTTAATCATAAGATCTACTGCATCTTTTCTTTCAAGATTAAGTTCATCGTTAATATTATTAATATCTTTTAATATCTCTAACGCCCAATCATTTCTTGATATGCATTTTCCATCTTTTTTTAACTGAACATTTTCTTGTCCAAAATTTGATATAATATTTTGATTTTCTAATGCTTCTTTTTGCCATTCCATATAGCTACTTTCTTCTTTTAATAATAAATATATATTAAATACTTGTATAAAATACAAATCATCTAATGATATTCCGCTTTTTTCAAAAGGGTTTATATCTATACTTCTATATTCTAAATAATTTATTCCATCATTTAATAATGAATCAAAAAAGTTTTCATTATTTTTAGGTTTTAGTCTTATTTGACTATATAATTCTTTATGACTATCAATAACGCCTTCACTTATGAAATTTTTTAAACTTTCAACATATTCTTCTACGCTATTATAATTAGGTAAAAAATCTATTTTATTTCTATATCCATTTTTCCCATTTCTATATGATACAGCTTTATTATTAGAAAATGTTTTATGACTTATCTCTTCAAATTCATAATTATTATTTGAAATATATGTGTCGTGTAAAACCGGACTTGCTCCTAAAAGATAAATTATAAGCCATCTATATCTAAGGTAGTTTCGTGTAATCTTCAAATAAATATTATTTTTAAAACTTTCATAACTTTCTTTTTCTTTTTTTAATTGTTTATATAATTTCTTTATTAATCTTTCATTAAAAGAGAAGTTATAATGTATTCCAGAAATAAGCTGCTTCTTTTTCCCATACTTTTCTATTAGTTTTTTTCTATATTCTTCTGCTTCTTTTCCTTTTTTATTTTTATTATATTTTGCAATAGGTATTTTATTTTCATCATAGATTAAACAAGTCATGGATTGTGGCCATAAATATTCATCTCCAATTTCCTCTGTTACAATGTCATACAATGAATTCATAAATTTGTAAACATCCTCTACATTATCAAATACCGGAGTTATCATTTCTATTTGACTTTCTGAAAAATCAGTAGTTATATAAGGATTGTTTATTTTATCTCCAAAAATAGCTGGATGATTGCTTAAAGCAAGTTCTCCATTTCCATTAACTCTTAGTACTTCTCTTTCTATTCCATAATTGGCTTTTAGCCAGTGATTTTTATCAATTTTTTCTTTAACATATTTCAACATCTCTATATTCCTTTCTTACCTTTATCATATATAGCAAATATGACATTACACCTTTTAAAATACTCGATATAGCTATACTTATCCATACCCCATTTAATCCAAAATACTTTATAAACATAAATGCCATTGGTATTCTTAAAAATGTAAATACTATACTTATAGTTGCTGGTATTTTAGGTTTTCCTATACCAGTAAATAATCCATTTGATACCATTTCTATTGTGCTAAAAATTTGTGAAAAAGCTATAATCTTAAGATAAGATGAACTTATAATTATTGTCTCCTTATCTTTTATAAATAATTTAATAATAGGAACATTAAAAAATAAAAATATTAGTGTCATTATAAATGAATAAGTTATTCCTATCTTAAGAGCCGTATTATATCCATTTTTTATTCTAGTATATTTTTTAGCGCCAAAATTTTGCCCAGTAAAACTAGAAATAGCACCATTTAAGCCTCCTATAACCATATAAGTTATAGATTCTATTTGAAGTCCTATCTTTTGAGCTGCTATTGCGTCTGATCCAAATTCGCTTATAATTCTTGCAAGTATTATATTTATTAATGTAAATAATACTCTTTGAAGAGACATTGGAAATCCCAATTTTATTATTTCCATTAGTTTTTCATAATCTATCTTGTATTTAAAATTATATTTTAAAGTATCTTTGCATTTTAAAATATATATAAAAAACATAATTAAATTTGCAAATAATGTAGCTAATGCAGCTCCAAGAACCTCTAATTTAAATACATAAATAAATAATGGATCTAATAATATATTAGAAATTAATCCTATTGCATTTATAATAAAAGCCAATTTATTATTTCCAAAACTCCCCAATATTCTTGCGTATAATAAATTTAAAAAAGCTATAAATAAAGTTGGTCCACTTATTAAAAGATATCTATAAGAATCTCTTTCAACAATTGAATTATTTAAATTTAAAAAATTTATTAGATTACTTCCAAAAAATATTATTGATAGCATAAATAACAATCCTATTATTAAATTAATTAAAATTCCTGCATTTATGTATTCTTTTGTATGTTTATCATTTTTTTCACCTATAGCATGAGCTACTTTTATCCCGCATCCAATAATAACTAATGCATTTATAGAGTATCCAAGTCCTATAAAAAAACTTGATGAACCTATACTTGCTACTGCATCACTACCAAGACTACCTACCCACAACATGTCTATTAAATTATAAGTAAACTGTAAAAGTGAACTTCCCATAATAGGTATAGCTAGAGTTAATAATACAGAAATAACTTTTCCTTTTGTTAAATCTATTTTCTTCATCTTTCCTCCCATAATGTTCAAATGATTATATAGATATTAATCAATGTATAACCACCCAATAAATTATTTTCATATGTAACAATCTAATAAACATATTTTATTGAAAATATTTCTAAAATCATCATTTATCCTATTTTCAGTTATAGAAAAGGTTTTTTTATACGTACTTTGCCTGTTTTGAATTAATTTAACATTATAATATTAAGTTATAATGTTAAATTAATTTTTATAAATAAGTAAAAAAAATAATACACATAGAAACTTATCTATATGTATTATATTCTTAAAAAATAATTTTGTCTATTATATTTTAACCTTATATTAATTAAAAAATACTATTGTTGTGTTAAATCATATCATAATAGTATTTAACTAAGTCATATTAGCAAAGATACCTAAAACATCTATTATGCCATACCCCCATTGAGGGTTAGGGTATAAATCTCCTGAGCTTTTTTAGTTCCTCGTGTTAAGTAAGTTTTTATAGTTTGAGAATACATATATGGATCATTCCCTTCAATAATTCCCCATTCAAACAATATCGCACAAGTTCCTGCAACCACTGCAGCAGAAACACTTGTTCCATTTACCGTTGTAATTGAATTGTTAGGAGCTACAGCTACAGCATTTACCCCTCCTGCTGTAATATCAATCCTATCAATATAATCATCTAAAAATGACATTCCTGAATACTTTACTATATTATTATTATTCTGATTATATGAAGCTACTGTAATTATAGATGTTGATCCACCTGGATTAGTAAATGTTCCAAATGGATCTGCTGGACTTAAAGAAGTATCACCTACAGATAGTCCACATTGTGGTATCCATATATCATATCTCCCATCCAATACCAAGTTAGCTATTAATTTTATTTTCCATATTCCAGGTTGTAAATTATAAAATTGTATACGAATTAACTCATCTCCTGTATTTTCTTCTGGAATATAAAATTCAATTTTTACTGATGTTTTTTCAAAAATAAAGTTGTAATCTTCACTTAAATTAATAATCACCGGAATTACACCAGTATTTTCTCCTGATGGTGATACTATATCCACCGTCATTATATTTGGTGGAGAAATCCAAATTTCTATCCATAAATATTTTTGTTCTGGTGATACATTTAATTCTATACTTCTTGTTTCACCAACTTTAGAAATCACGCCTGAAGCATGTCCTGCCCTAGACCTTTCATTTCCTGCACCTGTTACTATAACTATACCCCTACTATTAGAAATTGATTCTATGTATTCTGGTAAAATTCCATTTCCCTTGTGATTTCCAGAATTACTTCCAAGAGGAAGATATATAACCATAGGTTCAGATTTTCTTAAAGCATATTCATATAAAAATTCTAAAGCAGAAAATATTGCAGTAATATTAAAAACTGGAACATTAGCATTAAATTGAGCTTTATTTGTTTAAATATTCTATACCAGCTAGTATTTCAGATGCATTATACATTGGTGTATATTTAACATTATTCTCTTTTAATTGCTTTTGGTAATTCAAAGATTCAAGAAGCTTTACAACTACAAATTCACTATCATTTGCAATTCCCTCAAATTCTCCATTATATCCTTTAGCTCCAATTATTCCAGCCATTTCTGTCCCATGACCTATATCATCTTTTGTTGGAACAATTTCATATGGATCTTGATTATTTTTATAAGCATTTATTGCTTTATTTATATCTTCATCTGAATAAATATTTCCAATATATACAGATTCATCTTTTATATCTTCTATAGTTTGGTCCCATATTCTAACTATTCTTGAAGTACCATCTTCTCTAATAAATTCGTTATTTAGATAATCTATGCCTGTATCAACAATTCCTATTAATACACCGTTTCCTGTTAAATTTAAATATGTATTTTTCTTTATTACTGATATTTGCCCAACTAAACTTGGTGAAATATCTTGCAATACAAATATGCTTCTAAAATCAATAAATTTAATTGATGGTACATCTTTTAATATTTGATCTAAGTAATTATATGGAGTTGATATAACCCCTATAGTATTAGTTAATATATCTCCACAAGCGTATGGTACTTTATCTATTTCTCCTTTAAAACCTCCCCCATATTCCACCAAAAAATTAGGGGAATCTTCTGAATAATATGGAGTACATATTGGTGAATTCATTTTATTTAACTCCTAAATTGCTTATTATTATTATTATGTATAAATCTTATAATAATTTCTTAATAAGTTTATTTTTTCTAAATATTTTCTTAATATTATAAAATTATTGTAATATTATCCGATAAATATAATATATGAATTATTTTACGAAAGGAGGTAAATTTTATATTATGAGTTTAAATTTAAATTCCAATAATATCAATATATTTAAATATAATAGTATTAAAAGAATAGGTGATATTAATAATAGTTATAATAAGACTCTAAAAAATAAAGATGATAAAAAATCTTTAAACCTTACTTTAAATAAACAAACTAATAATAAAAATAGTTTACTTAAAAATCTTCAAAAGCAAAAAAAGATTTTAACTGAAAGAAAACAGGCTTTAATTGAAAAAACTATGGATCCTAAAGAAAAGAAATATAAACTTGAAGAAATAAACGAAAGCCTTCAAAGTATAGAAGCTCAAATCCAACAGTTAATAATAAATAAACAAGAAAAAGAAATTGAAAAAAAACAAGAAGAGATATTAAAGAAGCAAGCTAAAGAAGAAGAACTTAAAGCCAATGAAGATGAAGTTAGAGATGACATCATAATTTCTGCTAGTTTAAATGAGCTTATAAAATTTAATAATTCTAAAGATAATATTCACCTACTTAAAGATAGCAAAAACAGACAATTGGTAGAAGCTGGCTACATTAAACACATATCTGACTTAAATGGTTACACTAATCCTAACAATTACAATGATAAACGTTTAGCACAAATTACTAAAAGCATTTCATCATTAAGTCATAGTGTATCTAAAGAAATAAATAAAATTAATAATGTAGCTAAAAGATTACAATATAAAGCAGAAATAGCTAATAAAAAACTTAATGTTAAAAATGATAACATTGAGAAAGAAATTCAAAATTCAAATGATGACCAAAAACAAAATTTAGAAAAATAGAGTCTGTAGATAATTTTGTATTTACACAAAATCATCTACTGTATCCATAGCCCTAAAAATCATTTAAAATAACTAACTTCTAAAGCATTTAAAATTCTAACTAAAAATAATAGATAGTCTTATATTACATAAAACTATCTATTATCTTCTCAAATTTATACATATTTCTCATTACAAGTAATTCCCATTATTTAATTGCTTTTAATTTAACTATATCTTGCCAATTCTTTGCTGTTACAGTTTCAACTGTATTTATATCACTTTTTAAACTTATAATATCTTCAGATGTTCTTGCTACTTGATTATAAGTTATATCTATTTTATGTTCTATTTTATCTAATCTTTCATTTGTTTTTTCTTGTTCTTGCTTTATATCCACAATATCATTTTGCATTTCAGTAATATCATTTTGCATTTCATTAATATCACTTTTCATTTCAGTAATATCATTTTGCATTCCAGTAACATCATCTTTAATTCCATTAATATCATCTTTTATACCATTAATATCATTTTTCATTTCATTGATACTAGTTTGCATTAATTTTAATATATCTAATATCTGATTATCCAACTGTTTCACCTCACATAATAATCTCTATGGAATAAAGTTATTATATCATAAATTTTATATCATTTATAGCTATAAAATTTAATTAATTATTGATATATTTCGTCCTTTATATACATTAATAATAATTCCTATTATAAACATATTTACTACCATTGAAGTTCCACCATAACTAATAAAAGGTAATGGCAATCCATATTTTAGCCACCCAAAATTAAATAAAATATGTCCAATATACTGTATTCCTAAAATTATTGACATTGTAAAAACAATGTTTTTTCCATAATTACTTTTTGCACTAGATCCTACTTTAATTATTCTATATAGTAATATTACAATTAATAAAGATACTATTATTCCTGGTAACCATCCACAACTATAAACTATATATCCAAGCATAAAGTCACTATAGAATTCAGGTATAATATTTGGTTGAAAATTTATTGCTCTTCCTATAACTTGTGATGATTCTTTAATTATTTTTAGTGTATCACATATATAATTATCTTTCTCAATATAATTATAACTATCTATATACTCATAACCACCCCTAAATAAAACCATGGTAAAAATTACTGTCCAAATTATTTTTTTATTAACCTTTAACTTATACATTATAAATATAAGTGAGAAATCATACATAATAATAAAAATTGGACTATCAATACTTACTAGATACAACATTGGTAAAATACCTAATAATATTCCTTTTAATATTTCTTTTCTATTTTTCCAATTATAATTTGAATATATTCCGATCAGTGAAATTATAAATATAATTGGAACAACATATGCACTATTTATACTTAATCCGCCTAATTGTAACCATTGAGATTTTTCTTCGGCATACTCAATTCTAAACATGGTAAAAGCCATAAGAAGTAAACCAAAAGCATAAATAAATTTTGAATGATTTTTAATATTTTTAAAATTAATAAAAGATCCTATTATTAATGCAATTACACCTAATGTTCCCCATAAAATAGTTTCATTTAAAATATAATTATCGTGTCCAGCAAATCTTTGTTGAAAATCACCATTTATTTTAAATAAAAATATAAAAACTACACTCAATATTACCAGTCCAATACTAATTGTTAATAAACTCCATTCTGGATTACATTTATGAATAGCGTTCAATTCATTACCAACATGTTGTGATGAGCCCATTTCATTTAAAACTTTTTGTAGAGCTTGTTCTTCAGTTTGATTATTTTTAATATATTCTTTTACCTTTTCTTCTATATGTGAAATTAATTCTACTGAAATATCTTCATGAACTCTTTTATTTTTTATATGTTTACAAACATCATCAATATAGTCTTCTATTTTATTATTATTTTTAAACTCCAACTTTCTTCCCCCTAGATTTAACATCAATTCATTTTTTAAATTTTTTCTATATTCCATAGAAAAACAAATTTCTTAATTTCTTCAGTTTTAGTTGTAATATACTTTAATCCTTTTTTAGTTACTGTATAATATTTCTTTTCTATATTATCTTCTAACTTCCAATAGGATTTTAAAAACTTATCATTCTCTAATGAATGTAAAATAGGATATAACTCACCTTCATTCATTGAGAATATTCCTTTTGACTTAATTTCCATTTCCTTAATAATTAAATATCCATACATGTCTTTCCTTTTAATTAATGCTAATACTAAAATGTTAAAATCATATTTATTATCTTGTTTCTTCTCATCTTGTTTAACTACATTTAATATATCTTCTAATATTTGTTCCTTGGACTTTAAATTAGTATCTATTATTTTTTTAATTAAATTTTTCTTTTTCAATACATATCCTCCTATACCAAAATTTATAATTATAATTTTTTTAATTTACTAAAAAATTATTTCCATACAAAATAAATCATTTAAAAATTTTAATAAAATCTCTATATTTTAAATTTATTATTTATTTTAATCATTGTTCTATAAAGTCTATTTTTAACAGTTGATTCTTTTATTTTAAGAATATTACTTATCTCCTTTATTTTTAAATCCTCTTTAAAATACAATACAAAAATCTTAAATGTAAGCAAATCAGTACACTTTAAATAGTTCCATATTTCTTTGCACAATAGCTTTTCATCATAATTATGTTCAAACTTTAAATCTTCTTCAAATTTATATGAAGTTTCATCATTACTTTCAGAGAATATTGGAACATGATTTCTTAACATTTTAAGAATACCGTAATGCTTATATAATTCATTTTTAGCAATACTTATCAAATATTTTTTAGGTTCTCTAATATTCCTTTTATTTTTTAATGTCTTATAAAAATTTAAATATATGTTTTGCATTAAATCTCCTGCATTATTTACATCCCTACATTTACATATAACATATCTATAAACATCATCATATGTAGAATTATAGATATCAATAAGTAAATTTTCTATATTATTCGTTTCTTCCAAATTTCACACCCCTTACACTAGTAATGATACTTATAATTACTATTTTGTTTCAACTAAAAAAATTTTAAAATAAAAACACCTTGTCTACATAATTTAAACAAGATGTTTTTTACTTTTTAAACAAACTATAAATTAAAATTTATTTTACTAATGTATTATTAATTTCTAATTATATATCTTTAATTATCTACTACTTATTTTTACCAATTTATCTAATAACTTTAACTTGCAAAGATTCTATAACATCTAAAGCTTCTTCATGTAACTTTTCATCAAAACTTGCACAAAGACTTCCATCTACTATAAACTGAGAATTTACATATTGAGCTTGAAAAGTAACTACATTACTTATTACACAAATGTTACTTACTACACCTACAAATTCAATTTCATCTATATCTAATCCAATCTCTTCACTTAACCTAATCATGTCTTTGGGTGCTATTCCAAAAGCTTCTTTATTATAATGAAATGTATTTTTTGTATCCTTAAATTCTTTTAATCTTCCATATAATTCATGACCTTTAGTTCCTATATAACAATGTGGTACAGGTAAATTTTTTCCTTCTCTGGTATTTAGATAATTTTCATAATGCGTATCATAAGTAAATACTACTTTATTTCCATTATCTAAATAGTTTTTTACTTTATTGTATATACCTGCTTCTAATATTTCTGCCTTCTTAAATCCTAAAGTCCCATTTACAAAATCATTTTGATAATCTATAACTACTAATAACTTTTTCATTTTAAGTTTCTCCTTATATTTTTAATATACTTACTTAAAATTGTCCTATATAATATCAACTGCAACAACTTCCTATCCCCTCGCAAATCTAGAAATTGCATTAAAATTTTTAGCTGTTTCAACTAATATATTTTGTTTATGGAATATATATTGAGTATATATCTTCAACCAATAATAATATTATTCTTTTTGGCATAAAATCCGTAGGCAATATTTAATTTTTTATATTCTTACTTATATATTTCAACAACATTAAAACCGTTGTCTTGTATTTCCTTTTCTGTTATATGTTTATCAATATGCATGCAATAAACCTTATTTCTAAATTTAGGTGGGATTATACTACAAAGTTTTCTTAATGATAGATGATTATTTCCTTCATAGTCTAATCCACATGTATCTTGATAGATTCTATAAATTTCTCCATTCACAATCTTATTAATAACATTGCTACTTATGTTATTTGCATCACCACTATAGTAAAATGATTTCTCATTTAATTTCATTATAAATCCATATGCTGGTATTGTGTCAACATGAGAAACAGGCAAAAATTCTATACCTAACTTTCCTAGTTCCATGTCATTAACATCTATTACTTCAAAACTATTAAGTCTATACATTTCAGAACTTACACCTATACTGATTAGAAAACCTTCAATTACTTCCTTCTTAGGAAAGAAAATAATTGGTATTCGTTTTAAAATATAGTATGAATAAAATATTACCTCTCCAAGACTTCCAACATGATCAGGATGTGTATGAGTTATAATAATATACAAATTTTCAATTCTATTAAATAAATTTAGTTCTTGTAATCTGTGAAAAACAGTTCCTCCACAATCAATAAGAATTAAACTACTATCTTTCCTTATAAAAGCACTTGTATTTCCTATTTCCGTATTAAAAGCACTACCAATCCCAATAAAATTAAGCATTTTTCCTCCTATACTAGGTATTAAATTGTAAAAACATAGATAATGTATATCTATAGTATTTAACATATACGTTTAAATCATTACAAAATTTTCTAATACTATCTTAATCCATAATTTTAAAATTATACTCATGCACCTTATTTACAACAAATTCTGATACAGCCTCATTTTTATCTAATATTAACCACAATTATAAACTTAAAGTTCGCTTTAAATTATTTGAATTTTGTTCTATCTCAAGATAAATTTGCATTAGCTTATTTTCATCTATTTTAAATATATCTATTTTTTCTTCTTTTGGTTCTTCAACAGGTACACTTAATGGCATCCTTCCATATGACAAATCAAAAGTAATATATTCATTAGTATTGCTTGTATTTTTATTCATATTAATATTAATTTTATCAAAATCAAATTTCAAATACTGGTTTTCTTTGTTACATTCATACTTTCCATTATAATCTAAAGACATCTCTGAACCATTAGTACCAAATTTAAATTTTCCATTTACTTTTTTACTCTCAGTATCATATTTAGTATTACAATCAATATTTACAATTTCTCCAGCTCTAGTAACTTTCCCTGAAAGTATATTTTCAGTACTAAACCCTTCATCTACTCTTTTTAAATTCATATCTACATTGGTTGGTATACCACTTTCATCTAAAACCATAGATATATCAATATCATCACCTATATTATCTTTTCCTTTATATTCAATAGATGAATTGATTTTTAAAGTATCTTCTTTCATATTTAGAGTAGTATCCATATCTATTCCAACTGCTCTTCCTTTTTTATCAATATAAACTTTTAATGAAATATCATTTACATTAAAATCATTTTTTAAACAAGTAATAAATTTTTCTAAGTTATTAAATGAATCACTACTTTCATTTTTATTTTCTACAGCAGAAACAACTTTAATGTTTTTAAAATATCTATTTAATATACTTCTTGCCTCTTCATCATTTTCAATATAATCATAAATACTTGATAAAAATTTATTTACTTCAGTCTTAGGAATTAATACATCATATCCCTTACATTTTTGATTTTCTCCATTAACCATAATTTCTTTAGACTTATCTAATTTCTTAAATGTTATGTTTTTGGAAATTTCTAACAAATCATCCTCATGTGATTTTAAATATCCCTCAACTAAAACTTTTTTTAGTTCATCATATGTTGGTATATCATCATCACCAAACATTCTCAATGTTATTTCATCATTAGGTAATATACCTTGTTGTCCAAAAATAGAACTATTATATTGATCTTGAATATTTTCACAATCAAATGCAAACCAAGAACTATGTATTGATGGTAATTTAATCATCATTTTTTTATTATCAGTATAAACATTAAAACTTCCCATCTCTTTACCTTGATATTTAGCAGACAAACCTATTAAAGCCTTTTTATTTTCACTATCTATAGCAGATGTACATTTAAATCCACTATTATGAGCTTCTTCTAATCCTTTAATATTGCTTGATATAACATTCATTTCTATTTCTTGGCTTAAACCTTTATCATATACTTTTAAAAACTCTTTTTCGCCTGTAGCTTGTTCAAAAAATGTTTTTCTAGAACTTAATTCTTCACTAGTAGCTTTAAATGCTTTTATTACTTTTGCCTTTGGATTATTTATTACAAAAATGCTAACTAATGCAATTAAAATTACTACAGTTGATACTATAGCTATTATTGCTTTTTTATTTCTTTTACCTAACTTTTTTTGTTGTAGATTTCCATTAAAAGTATTATCAGTTACATCCGAATTACTTTTAACTTCACTATTAGATTCAACATTGATTTCTGTATTTTTCTTTTTCTTATCAATGAACTCTTCTATTTTAACGGCTTCTCCTTCATTGATTTTGTTAATACTCTTTTCTGTCGATTCATGATTTTGTCTATTTGTTTCGTCATTCATTATTATTTTACCCCTTATATAATTTATTTAATAAGCTATATTTATATATTAAATAAGCTTTTAATTATTAGATTGTATTTTTAAATAAAATTCTGCATCTTCCTTTAAAGAACAAAGTATAAAAGAAGATGCCAAACTATTAGTAGTTTTCAAATCAATTCCAATAATGGCCATTATTCATCCCCCTATTTTTATTATTACAAATTCTATATATTAATTATTATTGTTATTCTATGTTCAAACTCATAATAATTAATTCTATTTATGGAAATATAAACTATACATAAATATATTCGGATATATTATACATTTCTTTACATTATATTTTCAAAATAAACTAAAATCACTCATGAGAACATAGCAAAGATTAAAATTAATAAGGCTGCTAATGAAATTAAAATAACTTTAAAAGATGAAAGTTCATTCTATTTTAATACTAGAGAATTATATTATTGTAATATTCTTAATCAAAAATCCTTTAAAACATTTATTTTAGACTTATCACAAAAAGTTAATAACTAATTTATAACAAAAGAAGAGGAACTAATCTTTATTTATAGTTCCTCTTCTTTCTATCTCTTCTGCAAGTTGTATTTTTGCTTTATAAATATCCTCATCTTTTATTGTATACAAATTACATATAAAAATAAAATCACAATAGATACAGCAGTAGCATTCATTGGAATTTTGCTATTAGCTGAATCAGCCATAAAAAAATCATTATATTATAATCTATAGATTTTTCAGTTTTTCCCTCATAATATGTGTTTCTAAATCAGCCAGTCTAACTGGAATTGGAATTCTACTGTCTTTATTTAATAAATTCATTATTATCTCTGTGCTTGTTTCTAAATCAATGTAATTTCCACATGAAATAAATATTGGTTTAACATTGCTTCTACTTCTTAATACTCTTCCATAAACTTCATTATCTATAACTATATCATTATATGATCCTATTTCACCTTTAGGCATTTCAAAATCTATTCCTTTTATTTTAAGATAACTTTTTGCTACACCTATTGTTGGTTTGTTTAGGAAAAATGATGCATGTGTTGCACTTCCCATATGATTAAAATGTAAATATCCATTCCCATCAAATATAAATATATCAGGCTCTATCTTTAATTTTTCCACCGCTTTGATAATTAAAGGTAACTCTCTAAATGCTAAGTATCCTGGTATATATGGTTCCTCTATCTTCCCGTAACTATATACTTTCTCTAATACTTCCTTAGTTTTATAATCAATTATTACTATACAACATGCAGCATACTCTTCTTCATCTTTTATCCAATATGCAAGATCAACACCTGCACAAATTTTTATATCATCGATATAAAAACTATTTCTTAATGTAATATTTTTAGCTAGTCTTTTTTGAATTTTAGAGAATTCTTCTTCAGAATTCACATTAAAATCATGAATAAAGTTAATTTCCATTTTATTTATTCTTACCTCATTTTTCATTCTTTAATAAAATATATCGAAGCAGTCTCTTTATGAGAGTATACATAAGCTCTAAATAAAAAATACCACATCTGTAATTTTACTTTTCAAATTTTATTTTCTTTATTTTTTCTAAATCTTCTATTGTAGGTTCCTTTTTTCATATATCAATTCACCTTGATTATTCCATTCTTTATATCTTTTTTGACATCAGCTTCAAATTCTGCCCAATAAGTTATCATACCATTCCCATTCCATTTAATAATTTCACCTCTACTTATCAAATTTAGATTTGGATACTTTTTAACATCAATTTTCATTAATAATTTTTCAACAGTTACTGAAACTTTTCCGATAACGTTAGCTTAAGATAAAAGAGCTTACAAAGGAAAAATTGCAGATGAAATTTGCAATAAAAGCTATTATGAAGCTAAGGATTTTCATTATTATGGATGCAAACTTCATGTTATTGCAAATGTAATATCTAAAACTACGCCTTATCCTGAAACTTTATTTAATACTTAAATAAATCTACCATTTTAGTATATTTACTTTATACCATATGACTCTGCTATTAACGCAAGTTTTTCCTGAACTATTTCTTTTTCATTTTCATGCTTTTCAATATAAAATTCACAAGCAAAATATAAATATAAATACAAATCATCATAATCTATAATATCATAACAATCATCACCTGCATAAAATAAAACTCTGCTTTCTCCAAAATACCCATCATCATCCTCCTCAAAGTCTTGTGAATAGATTATTCCCAAAACTTGGCTCCTTTCTGTTTCTTTATTCTTAATTTTTTCTAATTTCTGCAAAAAATCACTTCCATTTGCATATGCATTTAGGACATCAATGACTGCACCTTTATCTAAATAATTCTTTTTCATTTTTTCATTAAACTCTTTATATTCATACATCGCTAATCTTTCCTCCAGTATAAAATCTTTATTTATATCTTATAAATTATCTTAAATTTTTCTTTTATTATAATTTTTTAATATAATATTTTAATAACATATACAATATTCACATCTAATTTACAATTAATAATTCTCATTATAATACTAATATCTCGCCCATTCTAATACTGGCCAAGCATTTTCTACTATACCTGTATATGAATCTTGAAAGGCTTCAAATTTCAATACCTTTCCATTATAATCTACTTGACCTTGAATTATTGTTTTATGTTGGTTTTCTAAAGGAAAATTCCTATTATTTAATATACCTTCATCGACAGCTCTTTTACTCAAATCAATTATTTCTTCACTAGTTATTTTTTTGGGTCATATACTGTTTTCATGAATGGCTTTTTTCCCTCTGGAGGTATTTCCTTATAGCTACCTGTTCCACGTTTCCCTGTATAATCCATCTTTTCATACTTAACTCTATATTCTATATCAAAAATCCCATCTATCTCTGGATGATTATTTCTGCCAATTTCTACTAACTTATATTTATTAGACTTATCATTAAAGTAATTTTTTAATTCATCATAATTATGACCACCACTAGTACCATTACGCTCAGTAAACTTAGTAATTGGTCCTGTCGTATGTTCAACATAATAATCCTCTTTAAATTTTATATTAGGATCATGATTTACACTCTCTTTTCCATACTTATCATTTAGAAAGTCTGACCATTTAGATGTACTATAATGACTCTGGTTTTCATAATTATGAATATCAGCATCTGCTGCCCCCTTAGAAACTTCTCCCTTATTAATTTTACTAGTTTCAACTTCATCAGCAACTTTTGAAGCTTTTGATACTTCTTCTGCTATATTATTACCTTCATTAGTTACATTTTCAATAGTTTTTTCAACATCAATAAGCTTTTCAGCTTCACCAATACCTTCTCCAACTTTTGAAGTATTTAATATATCCTCCAGTGCTTTGCTAGTTTTTCCTATTGAATTAATACCACTATTTCCAGCTAATTCAATCTCACTCATTCTTGATATACCAAATACTTCTTCTAATTTTAATGTATTCTTAGCAATGCCTGCTACTTTTAATCCCTTATTAATAATTTTAGGAATATTTTTAACTATACCAGCAACTCCAATTATACCATCTAGTGTCATTAATAAATCTGTTATACCTTTTTTACAATCAAATTCATCTTTATATGATTCCATATTATGTAAATAATGCAGAATAATCCCATTGATTTTCGCTTTTACTTTCTAATTCTCTCTGTAATCTTCCTATTATCATTAATTTTTTATTACTATCTTTTAATAATACAACTGAACCTATTGGTAATAATGTTTTCACAATATCAAATCTCCTTTTTTATTTTTTTAACATATGAAAAATGTTTCTCCATCCTGGTAATATAAATTTTATGAATACTAGTATAAAAACATAAAGTCCACTAAAAAGTATAGTTCCTGCAAGAATAGTCGCTCCTATAATTGCTAAAACTAATAATCCATATTGACTAATTGATGATATGCTTGTGGTATTAAATAACGCTTGTTTAATATAATTATTTCTAAGAATATATTGTATTAATACAACTCCCAAACATCCTATATACAATTTATTGGTTACTATTCTTTTAATTAAATTTCTCATAATTATTTCTTCCCCTTTGCTAACTCTTCTAAAGAATATTTTTTATCACATTTTGAACAATAGTAAAAAATTGTAACTTCATATGCTTTATCGTATGATAAACCTGTCACAACACCTCTAAACTTTTTCATCCCGATATATTTCTTACTTGTTACTTTTTTCATTTTTGTTCCACATATTCTACAAATTTTCCTATTAAACAAAAAAAATTTCAATTCACTAAATTCAAATGACCATTCTTTTATGCTACCCACACTTACTCCCTCCTTAATCTGCTAATCCTACTGATACTGATGCCCAATCCCTAAAATTGCAGCAACTTTTGCTTCTACTTTAAATTTACCTTGATCTAATCCAATTTCAGCCTCTGCACCAAATGCCCCTAAGTGTCCTTCTTCTTCAATACATATTTCAAGACCAAGTATGGTAAACTTTTCTTCTGCTTTTGCCGAATGAAGTGTTGCTATAGCTCCTGCTTTTCCATTACAGCTTATTTTTCCACTCTCTTCATCTTTTCCTATTTCTAAACCTAATTCTGCCTTTTCACTATAAGCAGTTGTAGATATTTCTCCTGATGCTCCTAAATATTTATCTCCAACTTGTTTCATTCCTGCAGATATTTCAAAAGTTTTAAATTCTTCTTCTACCCCAAGATTAAACTTAGGTGAAAAACTTTTTTCAGGGTTCTTTCCATTTGGTAATTGTTCTCGTAAATTCTTTAATTTATCTATTCCCTTTTGGTATACAGAACCACTTCCACCCTTACTAGCTTCACCAACCCCCTAGTACCAACACCTTTAGCATCATCAACAATTTTAGAAACAGTATCTTGAATCTTTGTATTTCCTTCTCCTCTTATAGGAATTTTTATTCCTTCTGGGGTTTCGGCTATTCTTACAGGTGCTAACATATCATCTAAATTTTTAGCTAGCTTCATTAATGTAGATTCATTTTTACTTAAAACTTTATTAAATGATTTTTTAACGTAATTTGAAGCACCTTTCATGAATTTTCCCCCATAATGGAAAAATCCTGCTGTTAATGCTCCGATTCCTCCATCAAAGAAAACAGTTCCCCAATTTATATCTTCACCATTTAGCTTTTGCCTTACAACACTTTCAAATGCATTGGTTATCCCACCTAAAGCCATCTTTCCACCAATAGTTTCACTAACTCCAAACGGTCCAAATACTGCTCCTGATAATGCGCCAACAAAAGCTTCTCGTCCTCCTGCCCACATATAATCGGACATTTCACTTACTTTACCACGTTTTATATCTGATACTGCCATACTTCCGACTGCTGCCGTTCCTGAAACTGCTGCACCTACTGCTATCGCACCTATCACTGGTCCAGCTAATCCTGCTGTAACTGCTATTGCAGTCGCAGCTACTGTTACTGCTGCAACTACTGCTAATCCTGCCAAAACATTTTTACAAAGCTTTCCCCAATTAAATCCTTTCTTTTCTTCCTTTGGTGGTTCTGGCATCCTTCCTGCTTGAGGTTCATCTTCAAAATCTGGATAAGATTCACTAGAGCTTCCATTCTTAATTACATTATTAGATAAAAAATGTAAATCTGTTTCTAAAGAAAATCCACTTTGTGTATTAGTTTTTAATGCATTTATTTGGCTTGCACCATTTATCTTAACATTTTTTGGTGTTTTCATTATTATTTCAGAATCTGCACTTAATGTCAATTTCTTTGGACTTGTTATTTTTATTCCTACACTATCATCAATACTTATACTTATTGGTGATGCACTTCCACCTTTAATATTTAGCGCTGATGGTGTCATTTCTATTTCGCTACCATGTTCAGTTCCAAAGTATCTTTTTGTTGTATCACTTGTTTTAGCTTGGCTACTTCCATTACTTCTTACACATCCTGAAACTAGCGGTTCATTTCCACTTTCATCTGGGAAATATAATTTGGCACTTGTTCCTACTACAGGCATTGAGTACATGGCGTTTCCTGTTGGTGGAGCATACTTAAACCATGAACCTTCACCTTTATCTTGTTTTTTATCTATATTAAGATGAAGTTTTACTTCTTCTCCTTGCACATCTAATACTTTTCCTTCAAGTGATGATCCACATAAAAGTGAATTATATATTTTTGTTTGCCATACTCCATTTTTTCTTCGTAATTTATATTTATAAATTATTTCATCTTGATATTTAAAAGCCTCATAGTCACTAACATATACATCCTTTTGCTTGAAATAAATATTGTCTCCTATATTATATCTTTCTCTACTCTTTATCTCATAGTAGAAATAGTCTGTATCATGAAAACCTAAATCATACCCACCTGATTTATAAAATGTTTTTAAATCTTTGGTGGCTTTATATGATATATTATCTTGTAATTCATAATTTTTTCCATTATTTATTCCAAAATACAATAGATTATTTAAATCTATTATATCACAATATATTTCTGACTTTAGCTCACTTGATATTCTTCTTAAAAAGTCCCAATCTGTTTCTTTATATTGAAATATTGGCTTTTCTATTGCTTGTTCTTTTTCTATACATTGAACAAAACCAAACCCTGAATAATCTTTTAATATTGTTCCTATAAGTTCATCATATGTCATGTTAACATTTTGAAATGATCTGCTTTTTTCTTTTATATCAATCTCTGAACTTCTTGATATTCCTTCTATTTCTATATAGTATAAACCATCTTTATTTGTTGTCTTTATATTTTCTACTAATCCATTAAACACTACTACACTTTTACTTATATCTACATTATTAATATCTACTTCTAAATTATTATTTTCATCTTCTTTTTCTTCATAAACTGTTATTTCATCTTTAGTTGAAGCTTCTATAGAATATTTAAAATTAATACTATCATCTAATAAGCATTTTAAATATAATTTTCCATGTTCATTAGGTAAATATATAACTTTAATATCTTCTACATGCAATAATTTATAAGGAGATTTAATCCTTAATGCATGAACTGCTCCCATCCTCTATCTTCCCCCTATTTTAATACTTTAGCTGCTCTATTCTTCTTGTCCTGTAGTTACAAAAGTTATTTTTCCACCATATTTACATACTAAAAATGAATCTGTTGTTAAAGCTTCTTCTCCTCTAACTAATGTATCTTCCTTAGTCTTCATCCAATCCTTTAATATTTTAACCTGACACTTTTTTCCTATAGCATTATTACCATTCATGTCTATTACTGCAACATCCCCATCACCTGCTGGACAATCTCCTTTGCATACTCCAAAATATTTTATATTTTTTCCTACAACATTATCTTTCTTATTCATCATAGGTTTTTCACTTGCGTAAGATCCATGACTATTAGGAAGATTTATATGCCTTTCATTAGAGCCCTTATCACATACCATTTTAGCTCCTCTTACAATGTAATATTTTTCATCTGCCATTTTTAATCCCTCCTTTATTCAATTGCTAATTTTTCTAATGATATTCCTCTTGGCTTTCTTCTTAGTAAACTTTCAGCAACATCTAATCTAACTACTATTAGAGTTTTTTCACTTTCTTTTATTCTAAATATCTTTTTTTCTTCAATTTTTTTCTTATTAAGAACTATCTTTTTGACTATTGTTTTATTTAAATTAAATTCTGATTTTTCATTTAATGCTTCTATATCTTCAAATATAGGAAGATAATAATTTTCTTGTCTATCTTGTTTAGAATCTATTAATGGTAAAATCTTAAAAACAATATCAGTATCATATTTAGAAATAATCTTCATTATTTTTTCAGATATTAAAAATAGTTGCTTATCTAACACATCTAAATATTCGCATCTTTCCTCTGCTGTAACTTGAAATATAATTACATCATCAATTTTATGAGCATTTAATCTATTTATATTTTTTATATTTATTTTATAAAATATATCCTTAAGTCTTGGAGTATTAGTATATCTTTCATCCTGCTTTAATAAAAAATAATCCATAATATTCCCCATCTAAATTAATTATTATTGAATGCTATTAATTGCTTGTGAAAGCTTTTAATTCAAATTAAAAATATCCCACTAATTATTATCAAAAGCTAAATTAACGCAAAAAAATAAGCAGCTAAAATTCGCTACTTACTTATAAATATAATTTTTTACTACATCCCATCTGTTATCTCCATGCCCCAACTCATTAGATACTTTATTGCACGCATCTTTTTCATCTAAACCTTGTAAAATAAGCTCTATATACCTTTCTGTTGCCCACATTTTCCTAATACTATGAACTCCTGTCTTTGCATTCAAATACTTAGTTGCATCTATTCCCTCTACCTTTGGTAAAGTTTCTCGAATCCATTTGTTCACACTGTCTTCTTTAATAGGAACTAACCTATCTAAAGATGCTTTATTAGTCATTACTTTTTGTAGAAACTTCTTATATTCTTCTTTAATATTTAAATCTCTACTTAATCCACCTTTACTTTGATGAATATGAAGTTTCATTCCCTCAAAATCTATGTCTCTTACTTGAAGTTTACAAACCTCCGAGACCCTTAGACCAAAAGCTCCTGCAAGTTCTACTCCAAGTATTGCTCTTGATGTTAAATTATTCTCTTTTGCATATGATATTAGTTTATTAAAATCTTCTCTACTCATTGGTATATCTCTTAATTTTTCTTCTCCTACCATACTTTTGACTTTAATGAAACTCCAATCCACATCACAAGATTTATAAGTTTGATTTACTAACTTTCCTATTTTAGATAATCTACTTGAAATATTATCTAAGGTGTTTTGATTGCATGTATTAGCTTTGTCTTTCATAAAGTTTCTAACCATACCATAAGTTATATCTTTAACTTGTTTCACATCATAAATTACTTTACAATATTGAGCTAATTCCATAGCTGTTTGCCGTAAATTGTTTCTTTCTGAGAAACTATATATTTTTGTTTTTTCCATATTTTCATCGAATTTATCATTTCTTTTATCTTGTCCTGGACTAAAATTGCTATCAATAACGTGAAATACTTGACCTTTTATACTTGCCATATTAAATTCCTCTCTTTTGTATAATTTTATCTTGGGTTAGGTATTAACGTCTCCATTCCCTAGCTGCCTAAAGGGCATAGCTAGTCCATTCCATCGTTAATACCTACCTATAAATGTCAACCCATGAATGTAACTTTTCGATCATTTAAGAATGTAGTTTTTTTAATCTTCGTCTTGCTTAAAATGATCTTTTAGTCTATACGACTTTCCATTAATTGTAACAACATGGGCGTGATGTAAAACTCTATCTAAGATAGCACTAGCTATAACAGCATCAAAAAAAATATCATCCCAAGAATTAAAATTTATGTTGGTGGTTAAGATGGTACTTTTTTTCTCATATCTCATGTCGATTAATTGGAAGAATAATTTTGAATCCTCTTTATCTATAGGTAAATAACCTAATTCATCAATAATAAGAAGCTTATATTTACTAAAGTGCTTAAGTCTAGCATCTAATCTATTCTCTAAATTTGCTCGCTTTAGCTGTTGCAACAAATCATTGCACTTAATAAAATAAGTACTGTAACGGCGCTTTGCAGCCGCGATTCCGATAGAAGTCGCAAGATGTGTTTTACCAACACCACTAGAACCTAAAAATACAATGTTTTCTTGTGATTCTAAAAAACGTAGTGTTAAAAAATCTAATATTTGATCTTTATTAATTCCAGGTTGAAAATTAAAATCAAAGTCCTTAATTTCTTTTTGATGTGGAAACGCTCCAACCTTAACCATAGATTTAATCATGTTTGCTTCTTTATAGTCAATTTCATGAGCTGTAAGCTTAATAAGAGCATCAACAAAAGACAAATTATTCTTTGTTGTAAAATCAATAACTTCGTCCAAATGAGTAATCATTTGCTTCATCTTCAAATATTCTAAATTATTTATAAGTTGTGTATATGTACTATTCATTTTGATATACTTCTCCTATCATTTTCAAATTATTTTTAGCTTTTTCTATCATTTCATATGAATTTTTATTAAATGTTAAAGCAATGATTTCAGCATAATGATCAGTATGATAGTTTAACTTCTGATTTTGTATTTTATGAATAGTAACTAAACTTATGTTATAATACACATGTAGTTGATCATCATAAACTTGAAGTTTTAGTTTTTTGCCTATGTATTCTGGTGGGACAGAATATTGGTTTGATTTATATGAAATCATGCTTTGGTAATTTACTTTAACACTTGTGGTGATTATTTTGTAGTGATTTCTTTTTTTAAATGCAATATAGGTATTTTGCCAGTTGACGTATGGCATGTACTATTAATTCTATTGTTTAAATCTGAAACGAGCTTATACAGACCTTCATAATCTAAGGTTCCATTATATGCTCTTATTTCATCTAATAGTTTCATAGGAGCTTCAACTTTAGCTTTTGTATTCGGTCTTCCTGCTATGCAGGGACGGACCTTAAATCCATAGTCATCTGCAAATTGTTGAAATGTATTATTTACTTTTCCTTTAGAATAATTGGTTCTAGCTTCATCCATAACAGTTTTCATGTTATCTGTGAGTAATTCTTCAGGTACTCCTCCAAATGTTTCAAATGACTAATCTAAAAAGGAAAGTAGTACGTCTTGTGTTTTATCAATAGATAATTTATATACTCTAAATCTTGAGTATGAAAGGATTAACACAAAAACATTTATATTAATGACTTCACCTGTAGTTAAAATAAATTCTATATTTTCTTTCCAATCCAATTGAGCTTGTTGTCCTTTTTTAGTCTCATACCTGATAGACGAAGTATTTGATATATGTCCTTTTTTCCTACTAGTAAAATACTCATTAAATTCTGAGTGCTTAGAAATGTATCTTCTAAACGAAGATTGAGCGCAATCTAGTCCATGATTATCTTTAAGATATTGCCATAAAATGCGCTTGTAATAAAATACTTGAATTGAATCTTTACCAAGAAGCTCTTTTATAATAGGATTAAAAGCTTCTATCTTAGATTTGCAGTTTCTAGTGGTAGGTTTGACATATCCATTTAAATATTTGCCTACGGTTCGAGGATCAACACCAAGTTCCCTAGCTATTTGGCTTTTATTTACTTTCAAATTGTTTACCTCCATAATTGGCTTTAGTTTATGAAGATCTTCTAAAGTATTAATTTTAATTTCTGAATAAATATTAGTTTTTATAATCATAATTACCCCCAATAAATCTTGAGTAATTATAATTTATTCAAACTAATTTGTACATTCTTATATGATCGTTTCCTTACATTCTTATCATATCATTTATACCTACCCTACTGTTTAAACTCTAGAGTATCTATCTTAACTCAAAATCGTTTAGTCATCCTTCCATAGAGATACTCTCTATGATAAATGTAGCCCTATCATATAGATACGACTATCAGTAACATATGCTACTGTAAACTAAGCAATAACAAAACTCCTTTTTTCAATAATTCCTCTTTAATTAAATAATATTATTGCTTAAATCGAAGGCATCATGCAAAATCATACAACTATAATTCTAAACTTGATAACCTTCTTGAATGGTTAAAATAAATACTCCTTTTTATAAAAAATTATTATAGTTATCTTTAATGGGCTTAATTGTTAAAAGTTAAGTATTTTTATGATAAAAAAATAATGAATCAACCTACTTAAATTTCAGCTGATTCACTTCATTATTACAATTATGCTATTATATATTTTGTAAAATTATATGGTTTTATAGTAAAATTAAATCAATTATTTTTATTCATCTACTACTATTATTGTTTTATATTGAGCCTGTATACTATTCATAATCTATACACACTAAATGGCTATTTTTTAATGCATTTTTTAGAAATTTCACTAAATCTTTTTGTATGTTTGATACTGTTTCAATAATACTATCTTCTTTGCTCTCAATTTTCTCTATATTAAACTGCTCTAGTTCAAATATAGCTTGTTGTAGCTCCTCAATTCTCCATTCACTCTCATCATACCAACCATCTTGATTTATATAACTTTCTAAAATCCCACCAATTTTAACTTCTCCTGATATACTAGCTCCTAGTAAATATTCAAAATATCCTATCCAGATTCTAAAACCTTCTTTATCCTTTTCTTTGAAATATATTACTACTTCAGGTTCTCCTTCAAGTCCATCATAGTATTTATTATTTATCATAATTAAAATTACTCCTTCCAATGACCTCTATCTAATATACTAATTTGTTCTGGAGTAGCAGTTCCTGCTTTCCTTGCTCCAATAGCATCATACCACTTATACCCTGGTATCCATTCATCTTCACCAATTTTAAATTCAGTCGTTGGTCTTGTGCCTCCATTACCTGGTTTGGTTCTTTGTATAACCCATGTATTTCCTTGTTCCTCTGGTGCTCCTGGTGTTCTTGTATGCCATCTTGATTCATATTTATATGTTCCATCATTCCACTTATAAGATATTTGTTCATATCCATCTTTTGATTGAGCCTTTATTTTTGCGGTTTCAGGAATTTCAATTGGTGATTTTTCTCTATATTTATTTACTACCTTAGTAATTTCTTCTTCAGGCATCTCTGAGAATTTTAATGTTTTAGGGTCTCTTGCCCCCTTAGAAACTTCTCCATTATTAATTTTACTAGTTTCAACTTCATCAGCAACTTTTGGAGCTTTTGATACTTCT
Source organism: Clostridium taeniosporum (assembly GCF_001735765.2). Classification (NCBI taxonomy): domain Bacteria; kingdom Bacillati; phylum Bacillota; class Clostridia; order Eubacteriales; family Clostridiaceae; genus Clostridium; species Clostridium taeniosporum. Next base: position 1,492,398 of record NZ_CP017253.2, on the reverse strand, counting down.
TCTGCTATATTATTACCTTCATTAGTTACATTTTCAATAGTTTTTTCAACATCACTAAGCTTTTCAGCTTCAACTTCATTTGGTTTCACTATCCTATTTAGCCACTTTTCAAAATCATCAATTTTATCAGCTGTTTTGCTACATACTTTAGTACCTTTTAATAACTCTAAAAGTTCTTTTACTTTTTACTTTTTGATAATGCAATTGATCCTTTAGTTGCTCCAATTATTAGGGAAATACCTCCTGACACTGCTAATGCGTTTTCATAAATTGCTGAAATTCCTTCAAATGTTCTTTCATCACCTGAAAGATTCTTGAAAAACTTATGTACTCCTTCTTGAAGTTCAGTTAAACGTTCTATACATTCTGTATTGTTCTTATAAGTATTTTCGTCTCCAAGTCCCGTTTTTTCTCCAAACCATCTAGCACCCATAGGTATCCATTTTAATGGTTCAATTATCAATTCTACACATTCATCTGCAACCACAGATCCTACTAATTGTTCTGTTGGCTTCGCTTTTTTATATGCCTCTTCCCCATCCTCTGCAAATTTACCATAATCATCCACCGCTATATCTAGCGTTCCATCTGTTTTACTATCATCTGTACTACTAGAAACTGCATTAGCACCATCAGTTGCTGCTAGTAAAGCAGCTTCATTCATTTTCATTTGTTCTGCTAATGCCTCAGCTACTCCATTTTGTGGATCATCATCTGTAAATGGTTCATATGTTTCTCTACAGCTTCCATTTTCGTATACTTCATTACTTTGATTATAGCATTCTCCTTCAAGAGAAATATAGCTTGATTTACTTTTTTGAACTACTACTTTATTACTTCCACTTATAGATACACTTCCACCACTTAAGCTTATTCCACCTGATGCTCCTAAACTTAAATTTCCTGAACTACTTATATTAATTCCATTTTCATCATTTAAGTTTACATTCATTCCACTTCTATAGAAGTTAATAGCTCCTGGTAATATGTCTAAATTATTTCCACTTTCTGTTGAGAAATATCTATTGTTTGTATTTGATATTTTAGAGCAACTACTTCCATTTTTTCTTACGCATCCAGTTACAATAGGTTCATCATATTTATTAGGGAAATAAAGCATTACGCTTTCTCCTACTATAGGCATTGCATACATTATATTTCCTGTTGGTGGGGCATACTTAAACCATGATGCCTTGCTTATTTCTTGACTTTCATCTATATTTAAATGAAGCTTTACCTTTTCTCCATCTACTGCAAGAACTTTTCCTTCAATAGATATACCTTTTAGTTTTTCATTATATATTTTTTCTTGCCAAATTCCCTTTTTTCTACAAAGCCTATATTTATATATTAATTCCCTATTATGTATTTGTCCATAATATTGATTTACATAAAAATCTCTTTCTTTAAATTTTATTAAATCTCCAATATTCATTTTTTCTCTAAGAATTACTTCATAATAAAAGAAATCTGTATCATGTAAATCCATTCCTAGAGCTAAGACTTTATGATATTTTTCTAAATCTTTATGTGCCTTATAATTAATTTCATTATTCAAAGCATGAAATTTTAAACTAGGTTTTCCAAAATAAATTATATTATTTGTATTTACTACATCACAAATTATTTCTAACCCTAAATGACTTCCTATTCTTTTTAAAAATTCATAATCTGTTTCTTTATATTGAAATAGTGGTTTTTCAATACTCATAGGTTGGCTCATGCATTGAGTAAATCCATATCCTTTATAATTTTTTAGTATTTCATTTATTAAGTCATCATAACTCATATTTATATCTTGAAAAGATCTTGTCCTTTTTTCCATATCAAGCAATGAACTAGTAGATGAACCTTCTAACTCTAAATAATATATTCCATTAATATTAGTTGTTTTAACATTTTCTATTATTCCATTAAATATTATTATTCTTTTTTCTTCATTTCCTGTGTTTTCATTATTACTTAAATCTGTGTTTTCTTCTATTTCTTCATAGACACATATTTTATCATTTGTGGAAGCTTCTATAGAATACTTAAAATTTACGCTATCATCTATTAAACATTTTAAATATATACTTCCATGTTCATTAGGTTTACAGAAAATTTTAGCATCTTCTATTTTAAGTATTTCATATGGACACTCTACTTTTAGTTTTCTTATTGCTTCCATAGTAAACTAAATCACCTCCTTACTATTAGTCATCTTGTCCACTGGTTACAAAAGTTATATTACCACCACGGCAACAATATATTACTGAATCTGTTGTAATTGCTGGTTCACCTTCAACTATAGTATCATCTTTAGTTTTTATCCAATCATGAACTATTTGTGGCATACACTTTATACCAGTTTTAAGATTTCCATCTTTATCTATTACTGTTATTTCAGTTTTCTCTACAAAACATCCTTTTTCTTCGCATACTCCAAAATAACTTATATTTTGTTCTGTATTATCTTTTTTATTTAATATAGGCTTACCATTTGCATAGCTTCCATGACTTACAGGAAGATTTATTTTTCTTTCATTACTTCCTTTACTACACTTCATTTTTGCACCTCTTACAATATAGTAAACAGCCATAATATACCCCCTTAATTATTTATTTTTTTACTTCTAATCTTTCTAATAAAATCCCTTTAAAATCACGTCTTAATAAACTTTCTGCTACATCTAATCTGACAACTATTAATGTTTTATCACTTTCTTTTATTTTAAATATCTTCTTATTTTTAATTTTGTTTTCATCTAACACTATTTTCTTTACTATTGTTTTATTTAAATTAAATTCTGATTCTTCATTTAAAGCTTGTACTTCTTCAAATATGGGCAAATAATAGATATATTGTTCTAAATTTTTATAATCAGTTAAGGCAACCATTTTAAAAACTATATTAGAGTTATATTTTGATAATATCCTTTGTAATTCTTCTGAAACTAAAAATATTGGAATATTAAGAATATCTAAGTACTCAATTCCTTGTGCTGATTTAACATAAAGAATATTATTATCTTCAATATTATCTGCTTTCACTAAATTCAAATCCTTAGTATTAAATTTCTTAAATAAATTTAATATTTGTGGAGTATTAGAATATCTTTTATCTTGCTTTAATAAAAAATAATCCATATATATTTCCTTTCTTATTCTTCTTTTGATGGTGAATTTTCATATATCAGTTTAACTTCATCTCTATATTCACCAACAAATATCATTATTTCTTCACTCTTTTTCATTTCTTTATATGATTCACAATTTAAAAAATCACATACAATACTTTCTAAAATATCAATGACTACATTATGATATTTATTTCCTTCACTAATTTTTATTTTTTCAACATCCATTTCTGTTATAGTACGTCCGTATGCTTTCTTTTTTTCTAGCAATTCACTGATATGATTAAAAAGTGGTTCATATATAAAAGATAAATTAAGATTTCCTGTACAGTCTTCCTTGTCTAAAAACCATTTTTCATCATACATATCAATTCTATAAAACCCACTATTTTCAATTATATTTGTTCTTAGATATGATATATAAATATATTTTATTTTCCCTTTTAAGTTTTTATTTTGTAGATCATTTGAAACTTTACAAACATAATCAAAATTATCAATCAGCTCTTTTTTTATAGATTCTCTATTATTAAATTTTTCATATATCTTTAAACGTTCTTCAATAAATCTTTCTTTAACATATTTTTCATTAAACTCTTTTAATACTTTTTCTTTATCTACTGGAATTATCATTAATCCTTCGCCCCTATGCAGTAAGATTTTATTGTGTATTAATCTTCGTTCCACTCATGACTATGTCATCTTTTATTTTTAGTTTTGCTCCATTTTGAGATATTGTAACACCACCACCACCGTAGATAGATACATAGCCACCACTTATATTTACACTGGATCCAGACATTGATATAGATTTATTACTATTTATAGATATTCCACCATTATCACTTAAGCACATTGAATTCTTTCCTGAAATAACATCTATAGCTCCGGGTCTCATTATTATTTCTTTTCCATATTTAGTTCCAATGCTCTTTATAGATGGATCACTACGTTTAGATGAATTACTTGATTGTAAATTAACTGAACTGATAACATAAGCATTACTTTCAGTATTGTCAGGAAAATATAATCTTATTGAATCTCCAACTTCAGGCATACAGTACCATCCAGTACCATCTGGTGATGAAAATACTGTTGAGTATGGCAACCAAATTGTTGCCTCTTTTGTATTTAAATATGCATCAATTTTAAGAGAAACTTTAACTAAATCTTTAGTAACATCAAGTACATAGCCTTCTAAGGATACCCCTGATATATTTTCATTAAACACTTTTTTAACTTTTGCTCCATTCTTATCTTTTAATATATAATTATTAGATAGTACCCCTTTAACTAAAGTAAATTCACTTTTACATATACATAACTTTCTTCCTTTAAAAGTAATAGAAGTAAGTGAGTTTAAAATTCTATTAGTAACTACTTCATAACTAATAAAATTCATATCATTTAGTTCATAACTACCTTCTCTTGATTTTAACTTATACTCCTTTATCCCTTTATTTACAGAATAATTAAATTCATCTAATTCATATACTGTCCCTGGGCCATCATCTCCTATGTAATATTTAATTCCATCTAATGTGCATTCTGGTATTAGTACAGTATTAAAATGAGATGCTAATCTTTTTAAAAATTCCCAATCAGTTTCATTATATTGAACAACCATATTATCAATGGTTTTACTATTTGTTACATAATCTATCATTTGAGCATTATGAATTTTATTTATAGTATTAAAAATTTCTACATATGTTAAACATTCACCTTGAAAGCTTCTGCTTTTCTTTTCTAAATCCATTAAAAAAGTCTCACTTTGTGCTTCTATTTCTAAAATTCTTACATTATTAAAAGTATCTATTGATATATTAGTAACTATTCCTTTAAAAATTTCTGTTATATTTTCTTTATCATCCTTTAACGATACCTTTATTATGTTATAACTTCCTGTTTTCTCTACATACTCATCTGATATTTCTTCTGATATAATTCCCTTTATATAAAATTTTCCATGCTCATTTATTTCTTTAACTACTCTTAACTCTAAAATTTTTAAAAATTCATAAGGTTCTATTAATATGTCTCCCTGCGTATATACATATTCCATACTCATTTATTCTCACTCCCTTTTAATTATTTTCTGAGCATACTTCTTTATTTATCTTTATTGTTTTAAGTATTTGAAATACAATATCATCTTTCCACTGTTTATATTCACTATAGCCGCAACTAAATGTACCCATTAAAGTTTTTCCTTGAAATTCTAAAAAAAACATAACATTATATAGAAAATCATCTATAGCAGAACTTTTATAATCAAAGTATCCTATATTCTTTTTATCTACCTCTATAATACCTTCATCAAAATATATGTTTGCTGGATTTAGTCTTTGAGTTATTAGTTTCATAATACCCTTTATCTCCTCTATATGATCATCATCCAAAGGACTATCTATAATCTTTAATGTTATAGCTATGCTTCCATCTTCATTACATTTAATTATTTCTGGTCTGTTTTCTGATGGATATTTAAATTTTCTTGATTCTTCACTCATATCTTCAAATGTATTTGGTATATAAATTTTTAAAGCTCCATCAAAAAATTCTGTTTCTTCAAACTCATAAAATTTATTATTTATCTTAACTAATCCATTTGTAATATCTTTTCTAAGTTCCTTTTCTTCTGCTTCATTTATAAAATCTAATATCTTTTCATCTACTCTTTCATCCATATTTATCATCCTCCCATAACTTTATAGAACCTCATAAAAATAAATTATTCCTATGACTATTTCAAAATTTTTTCTTAATCTAATGGTAAATACAATGTTTGTCCAAAATAAATTTCATCTTCATTTTCTATGTCATTTATTTTTAATATTTCAGATTTATTTTTAGCATATTCAATGTTATTTTTTTTACAAATTTCATTTAATGTATCGCCTTCTTTTATTGTGTACACTTTTAATTTCACAATATCATTTGTAGTTTCATCTGATGGTTTAGCTGTTTTTGATGAATTATCATCTTGTTGTAATTTTTGTGCTAACTCATTACTTTGTTGTAGCTTTTGTACTAATTCATCTTTTTCTGATGTTATTTTGGTATTAGTAGAAATTATCTCATTAAGTTTTTTTGTAACAGTATATTTTTCAATACCGAAATATACTGTAAGCATTAATAAAATAGTTGTTAAAAAAATCATTATTATAGAACATAATTTAAATTTTTCTTTTTTCTCATATGATTTCACTTGCTTTATATCAATTTTATTTTCAATATCATCAAATATATAAAACCCACTGATTTTCTCAACTTTATCATTTTTCCATTGGAAAAATCCTCTTGTTCCTGCTATAGGATCAACAACATAAGCTACTTGCCACGGTAAGTTGAAAAAATTTTTTTGAATAAATATATCGTAATTAGATAAAAATATTCCATAACTAGGATGTGTATGTTGCCATCCTAAAATTTTTTTTTCAGGATATAGTTCTTCGTGCTTCTTATGAATATAATTCCAAGTTTCATGGGTAAAAGTTAGAGTAGATGCAGATGCATCAGTGTATTTTGCTTCAATGAAATCTGAAATTATAACATGCTTTTTACTATTAATTTCAGCATAATCTCCTATAAGAATTGCACCACGTTCATGAGATGTATCTTCTTTTGAAAATTTTTCTATTTCCTTATATACCCCTTGCTTAATATAAATTTTTATATCATTAACATCTATTTCTCCAACAACAATGAAATTAACAGGAAGCTTGATAGTTTTATCACACTCATTAATTTTTTCATCTTCTAAAATTTCAATTTCTTTCATTTAAATTCACCTCATCAATGGATTTATGTTGTAGCTTAAATAATTTTTAAAAATATCATAATAGCAATAATAGCCCATACGGCTTTTTTACTGGTTCCTCCTTTTTCTTCTAGATAATTTGGTTTAATATACTCATGCATGTTTTTTGCTATTTTAATATGTTTTTCTGCATGGCGATTATATAAATAATTACCAAAAGCCCCTGAAAGCACAAAAGGTATAATGAATATCAGTAATATTAATATACTATCTTCACTTAAAATTAAATTAGACAATAACATTCCTAAAAATATTAAATTTAAAAAATGTAATACATAATATAGCAATTGAATCTTATACATTTTTCTATATGCATACCAATGTCCTCCGAAAAATGCACTTGCCCAATTCCAACTCACTTTACTATTAGTAAGATTAAACTTTTTAAATCTTTCTAAAAAATAAGTTTGATTTTTTCCAATAAAGGCTCTCATATCCTCATCAATGCTTGTTTCATTATATGGATTATAATTATTACTAAATGTTTTATGTATATATTCATGCTCTTCAGTTCCCATAATAGTTCCTGTACATCCAAATGTAGTACATGCTTTGTTTTCAATCCAACACTCTTTATGATGTGGCATCTCACAGATGCTACATGCTACAATATCTTCATCTTCTTTGAATTCCGATTTACAATAAGGGCAGATTTTCCCTACAAAGTTCATTGTTCAACTCCTCCTGTTTTTAGGCACATTAACCAAAATAATAGGCTCAAAATAGATGAGCATATTGTCTATTATTTTTTAAATGTGCCTTGTATAAATATAAAAATTTATAATTTATTTTGTTAATAAATCTCTATTTCAAAATCATATTCATCTTTTTTCTTTTTTTTAATTAATAATTTCAATATGATGAGTATTGCTAGAATAAGTAATATTGATAAAATAATAATTGCGATTTTTAATTTTTCATTTTGTGCTACAACTTTTTTATATTTTGTTTCTATATCACTTTTTATTAGGTTATTCTGTTGATTTTCATCAGTATTAATATTTTCTGGTGTAATATTGTTTATAAAATCATTTATCTTAGATGTTCCTATTGCAAATCCTATTCCTTCTGCATCTAATATTTTCATAGTATTTATTCCCATTACTTCACCATTTTCATCAACAAGTGGTCCACCACTATTTCCTGAATTTATTGATGCATCTATCTGAATATATTCGTGATTCCTAATTTTTCTGTTCTTTGCTGAAACTATACCTTTTGTCATTGTATATGGAATATCCTCTGGTGCTCCAATAGCATAAACCTCTTTACCTATAGATATCTTATCTTCTGAGGCAAGTTTAAGAGGTATTAAGTTTTCATCTACTTTAATAAGTGCCAAATCCATTTTCGTATCAATTTTAGTTACCTTACCAACGCAACTTTTCCCATTATATAATTTCACAGTAACAGAACTAAAAGAATCAACCACATGTGCATTAGTAATAATTGTATTTTTATCAATTGCAAATCCACTTCCAAGACCTTTATCAGTATAAACAACTGTAACTGAATTAAAGAGAGTTTCAGGAACAAAATTCATAGCATAAACAGGCTTAGGGATAAGCAGTATACATATTAGGAATATAATTACATATTTAATTTTCATACAAATCCCACCTTTTTCAATTTGCTTTATTTTGTATTAAATACAAGTACAGAATTTCCAAGTGAAATTGCATCTCCTTGCTTTAAAGTATATTTTGTTATTCTCATGCCATTTACAAAAGTCCCTGATGGTGAACCTTTATCTATAAGCACATATCTATTTCCTTCTTGAACAATATCACAATGTTTAGGAGCAACTAATTTATCTTTAAATAATACAATTGTATTTTTACCACTGTTTCCAATGCTTGTTATTCCTTTAAATACAAGATATTCCTTACCTTCAAATTCACCACGTATTACTTTTAGCCATGCAGTTTTAGCAAATTGTTCTAATAACCCTATCCCTAGTCCAATTAAAGTTCCCATAATTATGATACCAATTGCTCTTGCAGCTGTTCCTGTATCTGTTGGATCTATGCTAATAGACTGTGCTATAAAGTTAAATAAAAAGCCACCAATAAATCCTCCTATAATACCACCTAATACACAATTAATTATTCTCATTTTTTCTGGTTTAATTAAACCAATACCTATACCAACACCGGCTCCCATAACTGTCCAACCAATAGCTCTTATAAATCCCAAATAAATTTCTGATGTATATTCAGTTGTATCATGTAATAAAGAAGAATATGCTATTTGTGCTAAGAATCCACCAACAAATCCAACAATAAGTGCAATAATAAGTCCTATAAACCCATATTTAATAGCTTTTTTCTTTGAACCATAATATATTCCTTCTCCAATTCCCATTACAGCACCAATAGCTCCACCGGTAATTGCAGAGAATAATGAAGATTCTAATAAAATCGCACTTCCCCTTATTGCATAAATCTGTGACTGACTAATTCTCCCTAAATTAAAATCATTTATAAGACTTTCAATTGTATATCCTTTCAACGCAAGTATTTTCTCGCTATCAATTGGCATAATCTCTTGCAATATCCATGCAATAACTCCTCCAATTAAACCGTATAAAATCCCTTTAAAGAATATAGTTTTAAAATTAATTTTTCCACCTTTAGGAACAGTAACTTGACTATTTTGCATTCTAGATACAGTTGGTACAAAATCAATACCTTCAAGCTCTTCAACTGTAATATCAAAATCATTTTCATCTTTTTCTTCTAATACTACTTCAGCTACTTTAGAACTATCCTCTCCTATTACATTTTCCTCAGCTTGCAATAATTCAATGGAATTAATATTTTCGTTTTCTTCAACTATTTCACCATCATCATTAAATATATCTATATCAAAACTTGAAGTAAGAGTTTCTGAAACCTCCTCACCTGTCCATAAATTTATATTTCCCACTGGAAATAAATGTTTATTTTCAATTGCCCATTTTGCAGCATCTGCTGAAAGGGGACTGAATGAATTCCAAGATTTATATTGAATCATGTCTCCAATATTTACAATTATGTCACATAGAGATTCACCTGCACCCCATATATCACCAATACAAATTTGACCATCCTTAAAATTAGGATGCCATATTGGTGTTTCAATTGTACAAAAGGGTTTGTATCTTGGATATTCTGAATGTAATGTAATTGTGATAACATGTTTATTTAAAGTTTCAATTTTATCATCTTCATTCAAATAAATACCATTAATATAATAGGTGATTTTGTATTTTTCAGCTGGTTCACAGCCTATTGGTTCAACGATTATATTTTTATGCCCATGAAAGTTCTTTTTTATTTCTTCATAGTCTGCTGCAATTCTCCTAAGTCTTGCATTCATTCAAATAAACCTCCTAAAACTTCATTTTTATCATTTGATAACTCATAGTGAATATACTTTAAGCCACTTCTTGAACTAATAATATGAAAAAGCGGAATACCTATATCAAATAATTTTTTATCAAGAAAGTTTTCATCTCCATAAATAGAGTGAAATGTTTCAAATCTCATAGTCTTTCCACATTTTTCGCATACAATATCTTTATTACTTAATTTATTTACTACATTAAAAATGTTTTTTGAATGACCACAACTGCAAGTTGCTATAGTTACAATATCTCTATCAAATTCTAAAATTGCACTATCTCCTAAGTCTTTTTTTGCTTGATTTAATACATCTCTAATGGAAATATCTCTTGCAGACCATGGCATTTCCTTAATATCTTCGTATATATCATGACTCATACAGTCATCTTTCCTTTGATATTCAACTACAAAAGAATCATGTGTTAAACCATTAAACACATAACCTTTTCCAGCAAGTGTTGGTAATTTTCTATCGTTATGTAACAACTTGAGCATTTCTTGAACCTGAATTCCAGCAATAATAGAAGATGATGTTGGAGTAGTTGGAGTTTTACCTTCAAGGATTTGTTCATGAGTAAGTAATGCACATGATTTTCTTTTATTAATTAAATTCCAGTCATTTTCTGTCATTGTACATTCATAGCATGGACCAGGTGGCACAAAAACTCTTGCAAATCCATTTAACACTTCAATTGCTCCGTCAATCCAAGGCTTGTTCACCTTATAGCAAAATTGATTAATAGAAAGACGGGCTTCACGATTATCAAGCCCCCCTAAAACAACATCCATTTTTCTAAAAACACCAAGTCCTATATCAGTAACGATGTTGGCTTTTAATGGAATTGCTCTAACATCTGGATTTATTTCTACAGCTTTTTCAGCAGCTGCTTCTGCTTTATATTTGCCTACATCACTCATACGATATAAAATAGAGCGAGTTAAATTTGTTTGTTCAATTTTATCCATATCAATAATTAATATTTTTCCAATGCCTAATAGTGCTAAATTTTTGATAAGTTCATTTCCAATAGCACCAGCACCAACAACCATAATAGTTGAATTATGTAAAAGTTCTTGATTCCACCACGGTATAAGTTCAAGTCTTGAGTATCTATTCTCATCAATATCTAAATTTAGAATTTCTTCCATACTATGCACCTGCCGTTATTTCAGGTTGAAGTCTTAAAACATCACCATCTTTTATTTGTGCATCAGAAAGTGTTTGAGTTTCTAAAAGTTGTCTTCCTGAAACCTTGTGAATAAATTTATAACTAATTAGATTTCCATCTGGTCCTGTTGATGGAAGTTTGATTTTTTCTATAAGTTTAACCATTATAATACCTATCTTAATATCATCTGGAAGGCCAACCTTTCTCTCTTTATTTCCTGTTGTGTCAACAATAACTACATTAATTTTTGCCATAATTTAATTTTCCCCTTTCAAACTGTTTATTTATTATCTTTAATTTTTTATTGTAAGTTAATCTAATCATTTTTTTTCTTAAATATGTTTTTTATTTTTTTAAACAATCCACCTATACCAACTGCAATTAGAATCCATATTTTTTTAAATATAAGCAATATTTTTGCAAATAACCCTGCCTTGGCTGCTGCTGAACCACCTGCAATTAATGCCGCTAATCCTCCAACTTTTGCTACTTTATCCCCTTTTATGTAATCAGTATATCTTTTACCTTCTTTATAAGAATATTTACTAATTATAGTTGCTAAATCAGACTTAACATTTTCTATTTCTTCCTTATCTGCAACTAATGTAACTTCTGTTACTCCACCACGTCCTAATACTCTTACATTATAGTTAACTATTTTTCTATCTTCACTACTACATAACACTGACCAAGTTAAATTGTGAGTATTTTGATCATAATGTGGCTTTTCATCCCATCCTACTATCTCCAGAGTAGCACTTCCATTTTTTCTTCTTTCCTTATTATCTTCTTCTGTTGCTTCTTTTATTTGTGATAATAATTTATCTGAATCTATTTTATTAGCATCCTTATCTTCAACATATCCCATATTATTAAACTCAAATAGAACAAACCAATCTTCGTTAGTATCCTTTGCAAAAACTATGCCTTGTTCCCTACCACTAACACTATTATCCATTCTCTTCATTATATTCTTTGCGTCTTTTCCATCTGCAAAAATATATTTATCAGGCAAGTTTAACTCTGCTAAGTCATTTCCCACATCTACAGTCTTTGGACCTTCAATCCAATTTATTTTTGATATATCTACTGAGTCATCAGCTTTTGCAATTCCTGTATTTAGAGCAAATATTATTAAAACAACTAATATTGTTAATACTTTCTTAATCATATTACAATCCTCCATCTTATGTTAAATAAAAATAAAATTCCTATATTTAGTTTAAATTCTTGTGCTTTAATCTTATATTTAAGCATTTTTTATATGTATCTCTTTTCTAAACAACTATTATGCTTAAAACGCATTTTTTTCTATAATTTTAGATTCTCTATAAACTTAATTCACCTACCTTCCCATACTTACCAACATTTATAACCTCTTTTTCTAAACTAAATATTTTCTATTTTCCCCCCTTAATCTATCAGTATCTTTTTAAATCTTCCCCTTTTATGATTATTATTTGTTCCTGAGTCTTCTCTTTGTTTTTTTAATACCTCTAAGAGATACAAATATAATTCTTCATTTGAATAATCCTTTTCTTGAATATTTAGTTTATATGATAAGTAACTTATTATTATATCTTTTTCAATTGCATCTTTATTTTGAATGCACATAGTAGCAAAAGTTATATCCCATGCTTCATTAATATTACACTTTATTAATTCTCTTCCAAACATTTTTAAGATAATTGGTGATAAACCTATTGTGCTTTTAGTTGAATAAGGGGTATTAATTATATTTACAGTGTCATACTCCGTTGATAAATCTTCAAACCCAGTATAATTTATTCTTAAATGTGCCCCTTCTCTAAGCTGAAACCTACATAATTCCATTTCATTTTCATTTAACTCAAGTTCATCATCTAAATAAAATTCTGTACAGTTCTTTATAAAATCCTTATCTATTGCCTCTCTTAAAAATTTCACTTTTACTATAGTGAATTTATTGTTACATTCATATTTTATTTTTGTATCTTCTTTCAAAATATAAATGACCTCATTATATTTAATTATCCCTTTTTTTACTATTAAAAAATCATTTTCTACATCTATTGAACATCCAGAGATTATCCCATCACAATACTCTTTAAGCATTATGTCAATAAATATTCTTGGATAATCCCTAAGCTCATTAAGCATATCTATTTTTAAAAGTCTACCACTCTCAAATAGTGGGTACCTATTTTCAAACACCAAGTCACCTTCTTTCAATGTTCATCTGTAAATATTTGTTAATAAATCTATATATGTTGATATATCTAAGTTAATTGTTAAATTAGAAATGAAATGTATCTTTTGTGTGGTGTTACATTAGATACACCCAATAAACTTTTCAGTAACCCAGCAAATGTATTCCTTTCATTTCGGCTTTAGAGAGTTAACTTTAAAACTAGTTCATCCCATCGAAGAAATTTTTCTCCCATTTATCATTTTCAAAATAAAAAAACTTTTCTTTACTGATATATAATTCATGTTCTTTTCTTAATATAGCTAGTACATAAAATCCCCAAAGTTCTTCTTCTGCCCAAACAAAAAACTTTATTTCATCATTTTCAATATTATCTGTTTCATGCTGACTTATATTAGGATACTTTTCCACAATACTAACGGCATCAGTATTTTCTAATTCCTCATTATTAAATTTATAATCATACTCATATTTCACATTATTGCTACTATCTTTTAAATAAAGTTTTAATATAACTCTATCCATAAATCTTGAAACAAAACCTCTTTTAATTTCTTTATTTTTAATTAACTTAATTTCGTCTCCCTTATGGGTAAATGCTGTAAGTGTATATGGAAGTGTTGGCATATTATTTTGAATTTGTATATCTGCATATCCAAAATTTTTAGAATATAAATACTTTAATGCTCCTTTAATACAACTTAACTTCAAATCATAATCTTCACTTGTATCTTTTTTACTTTTATTTATTTCAATTATTCTTCCTGGTATAAATTCTTTTAAAGCATCCTTAAATATATCTACTTTGCATGATTGACCTGTAAGTTTAATTAATGAATACTCGTAAAGCTCATCATTTTTATATAAAGTTTCTAAGAATTTCTTTATTATGTTATATACATCACCTTTTATTAATGTACTTATTTCATATGTTGTAAGATTTAATGTTGGTGCCTCTTTTATAATTTGTAATTTTCCTTTATTCATATATGATAGTTTCCATTTATCATATATAATTTGAGCACTATCTATTATTTCTAAATTTTCTTTCACTTCATTTGGACTTAATATTATTTTTATAAGCTCTGGATTACTAAAAAATATTTTTTTAATCTCTTCTGCTAAATTAAATAAGAAATAATAATTGTTTCTAACCTTACAATAGTCTTCCTTATTTCTAGTTTCATATAATTTAAATCTTGTTGGAATTATCTCTTCTGCTTTTTCATATTCACTGTTTAATTCTTCATATAACTGAGTAATTCCGTATTTATCTATATTTCTAAATATATCTATTCTAAATTCATCTACTATAGCTTTTTTTATTTCTAAGCAATTATCTCTAGCTAATGTATTTGCCATTAATATTTTTATAAATTGTAAAATTCTAAATGTAAGATTATTGCCTCCAAAATCTGTATCTCCATTTTCATAAGAAGTTTCTATATCTATTTTGTATGAAACCCTATTATCCCTTATGCTAAAACTGCATCCTGAAAGATCTGTAGTTCCCCCTCCACAATCTATGATTAATGCCTTATATTCATCTCCATTTGAATACTTATCTCTGTCAATAAAATCACTTATTGTGTTATAAAGAACTGCAACACTTTCTTCTAGCATATTTTCACTATGAACATTATAATCACTTAATACTTCTTCAAATAATTTATGGAATTTATACTTTTGTTTTGATGGACATGAAATGTAAATATTCTTAAATTTACATTTAAATCTTTGATTTGCTAAAGATATGACATATTCTAAATATGCTTTTATGATATCTTTTCTCTTTACAAGTGTTGTTTTACCATGAATATCTATTACTTTTTCACTTTTTTCAAAATCACTTATCCATCTTTTTATGTCGTAAAAAACTGTTAAACTGTCATCAACATATCTCTTTTTTGATGCAAATAAAGCATCATAAGCAAATATGTATTTAATATTATCTTCATTTTCGTTTATATATTTAATTCCTACTACACTTGGAATCAATGGAGTTATTGTATAATCTTTTTTTGTTTTATCTAAAAGTTTTACTAATTTTACTTTATCATCTTCGTAATCTTCATGTTTTCTATTTCTAATTAAATCATTATTTAACCCTTGAAATACTTCTTTATCAATATAAATTCCTGCTGTGGTATTTGAAGTTCCAAAATCTATAGCAAGTGGCATTGTTGTCTCTTCTAATTCTCTTATTTCAAGTTGCAAAATAGGTACAGATGAATACTCTAAATCATAATTTTTAAAATCTACTTTATTTTCATATATATCATAAATAAGTTCTGACTCTTTTTCAGGTAAAAATACTAGATTATAAAATTTACTTTCATTTTCTTGAATAAAAACATCTTTTCCCTTTACTAAAAAATATTTATACTCATTATTTTTCTTTATCCTCTTGATATTTAATATAGTAAAAACATTAAAATTATTATCAACTAATAAAACATTACCTTCTTGTAATTCTTTATTACTTTTCAATTCAGATTCATCACATACTTCAAGTGATAAATCTTTATAAATCACTATTTTTCCAGAATAATCTATAACATCACTTTGTATTTCTCTTTTAGAACTTCTCTTTATGAATTTTTCTACTCTTTCTATTCCGCCCTCTGTATAATTATTTATTAACCTACTATCTTTTTCGCCTCTATACTTCATAATAAGTTTTATAAGTTCTTCTTTATCTAAAGGATTTATTATACTTTTTATTAACTTTTCTTTATTACATATTTCTCTTAATTGAAAAGTTGTCATTAAAATTAAGTCTTTTTCTTTATATCTTTTTGAAATATTTTCTTCTTGCTTTTTATACAACTTGTAAGTATATAACCCCATTTTTCCCTCCTAAATTTTAAGTGGTTTTTTATTTAGCTAATAACATCCATATTTTTAATTCATTATTCTAAATAGCAAAAATAACATATACAATATTTATTAATTTTTATTCAATCATTACTATGTCATTAATTTTCATTGTATTATTAGAACCTAAAATTCCAAAATGCTTATTCCAAAATAAATAAATCTTCATATTTATAGGTAAAAATGTATCTATAATTGCATTTATTCTACCTTTTAGAATTTTAGTTTTACATTCATCTAAATAAATATAGATATCTTTTGGATTTTCTTTATTTAAATACACCATACTGTTCTTAAATATTTTTGCTAAAGTGTTATTAAAGAGCTGCAAAGAAGTTCCTGTTTTATATAATGTTATAAAGCTATTTAAAAATATATCTTTTTCTTTTTTACTAAAACAAAGTACATTTTTAGCTAAATCTTCTCCGTATACATTATTTATTATGTCTTTATATAAAAATTTCTTATAAAATTCGCTTTTATTTAATCCTTGTTTTAAATCTAACTCGCATAAATAATGAATTAATATATCAAATAATACATTTTTTAATTCTGTATTTTCTTTGAAATTAATATCCAGTAATTCTTCAAATATCTCTTGAAACCTATAAAAAGCATTTATTTCAACATATTCATCTTGTGGTAATTTATTTGAATTGATATTTTCAATAGATAATTCCATATATGGACTATATATATCAGCTTGTTTAAATTTTATTGTTTCTATTGATGTATCTTCTTCTATTGCCTTTATAAAGATGTCATAAATGTAATTCATATTAATCTTCCTTCACATTTATATTCTGGATAAATCAATTGTATTTCTGACGCTAAAAAACTTAAAATATCATTATTTAAATAGTATTCTTTGTCCTTTACTTCAAAGTATAGAACCAATGATTTTTTAATATTATCTTCTCTTATTTCATCTATTATAAAGTCATTAAAATCATAAGTTTCTTTGTCTTCATTAATATTAAATTCTCCTATTTCTAAATCTTTAAATCTTAAATGTTTTGATACTTCAAATGAATTTATAAGCTTTGCTATTTCGCTCTTTGTTTTTATAACATATCTATTATTAAATAAAAATCTATTTGAGAAATTAACATTTTTATAATTACTCATAATTTCATAATTATATTTTCCTACTTTATCTTCTTTGTAGCTGACAAACTTATATACTGTCCATAAAAATGAATTTGAAGTCTTTGAATTTACGGTAATATAGTCTTTTTTTATTGTTACATAATCCATATATTTTTCATCTAAATCAACTAGATAACCATGATTTATTCCTTCTTTTTCTATTGAAAGATTATGTTCATAGCTAACTTTATCTATACAAGGTACTGGAAATCCTGCGCATTTTAATTTAATCTCTTTTATATTCCAAAGTGGTACCATATCGTATTTTATGTATTGGTTAAAATCACCAAAATCAATATTAATTTTTATAATTTCTTCTTTTTCATCTATTTGATCCTCACACTTTATAAGATAGACTTCTGCTATTTTATTTATATAAGGCACATTAACTGTTTTCCACATAATATTGTTATTTATAAAAGCCTTATATAAAGTATTAATTTTTTCTTTGTATTCAGTATTTGTTTTTACTTTAAAATAAGCTTTATGAATCTTTTTATTTGTTTCTATAGTTCCTGTTATTTCTAAATTTCTAGATACAAATTGCTTAAAAGTGCTATACTTACATTTTAAAAATATATTAAACATTTTAGATGACACATTATTATTTAAATTATCTATAATTGTTTTTACATCATATATTTTTTCTTCTATATCTTCTTCTATCATTGGAAATAAAAACTCATTAGTTACATCTAAATATTTTCTATGAATTATAGTTGAATATACATTATATTTTTCTTCTAAATATTGTATTTCGTCAAAAACTCTTTCTTCTAACTCATTAAGTCTATCTTCACTGTATTTTTCTAATGAAGTAAATACACTATTCATTATTTTTTTTAGAGTTAATCTATCATTTAAATCACTTATTTCATTTAATTTTTCATAAATTCTATTCATTCTTATCACCTGTACTAGCTATTTCTTTGTCTAATACCTTTAATTTTTCATCTATTGATTTTATCTCTTCTGTAAGACCCACTTGACTATATGCATCTCTTGCTAATGTATATAAAACTTTAGCAGAAGTAATATCACCTTTAGTATATCTTTCATTAGCTTCATTTAAATATATATCACCTTCAGCTTTTGTTTGTGATTGTTCTTCTATCTTTTTATCCATAAGAACTATTTTTTTTTCTAATGCATTTGCTAAACTATTAGAATTTATTTTTTCAAAAGCCTCTTTTGCCAAAGTGTAATACATCTTTGCTCCTACATAGTCACCTTCTATATATTGTGTGTCACCATTTTTTCTTAGGTCTATAGCTTTACCTTGAAGCTCATCCTCTTCCTTTTTAGCTTCTTCTTCTTTTTCCTTATTCTTCTCTTCTTCTTCTTTTGCTTTTTCCTCTTCTGCTTTAGCTTTTTCTTCTTCTTGCTTTTTGGCTTCTGCTTCTTTGCCTTGTTGTTCATATATTTCTTTAAGCTTGTCTATAGCTTCTTTCTTTTCATCTTTTAAATAATAATTAGAAGCAAGTCTTTTCGCCTCTAAATAATTTTCTTCTGCCTCAGCTACTTTTCCCGCCTCTAACTGACTATCTGCAAGTTCTAAAAGATCAGCAACGCTTATACAAGTTTTAGTTATATCTATTTTTTTTGAAATATAATCTCTGGCTTTATCATCAGTATCTTCACCTTTTTCCATTGCTAATAAGTATTGATCTAAAGCCTCATTAAATTTTTTTTCTTCAAGCTTTTTATCACCCTCAATTATTATTTCTGTATATTTACATTCATCATCTATTTCTTTTATATGATTTTTAAGTTTGTACTTATTAGCTATTTTTAATGCTTCCTCATATTTGGAGTTTGCTTTTTCAATATGTCTATTTTCTATGTATCCATTTGCCTCACTTATATAATTATTCATAGATGCTATTTCATCTCTTTTTTTATTCTGCTTTATATTAAATATTACTAATGCTATAACTAAAACTAATATTATTGGAATTGCTGCAAATAATATTTTTTTTATTATGGCTTTTTTCTTTGGATTTACATATGCTTTTTCAACAAATGTTACTGCCAATGTATAGTTTTCCAGCTTACTTAATTGCTTTGATAAAATCATATCTTCAACTCTATCTGCAACTTCTTGTGGTTCTGTTGCCCCTTCTAAGGCATCTTCTATTTCTTTTTCATCACAATTTTCCCATATACCCTTTGTAAGTAATGTAAATACATCACCATCATTAAGTTTTATTTTTTTAGATATAAATGGTGAGCTTAATTTATTTTCTCCTAAATAACAAGAAAGATTGTTTCTTTCTATATGTTGTGCTGCTTTATCTAAAGCTATAATTTCTTTGTCACTAAGTTGCTGTGTTAAAGATAAATCTTTGCTTCTTTCTTTTAAGTATCCATCCTTAAAAAAGTAAAATCTTGAATTACCTAAAACAATATATCTAACTTTACTATAATTAGTTATAGCTATTGTCAGAGAAGCTTTAAGTCTTACATTTCTACTTGAATTTACTAATTCTTTATTAACTATATTTAAATATTTTCTTAGAGTAAATCGATTCATAGTAGGATTTTGTGTAAATAATTTAATAAATGTTGTTACTGCTATTTGAGCACTTTCATTTTCTGTATCATTGTCGATTCCATCTGCAATAGCATAACATCCAAATTTATCAAGCTCTATATATGCAAAATAATCTTTATTTTGAAGATATGTTCCTTCTTCAGATATAAAGCTTGTCTTAAATTTTGAATTTAACTTTCTCATTTGTCTCACCCTAACTTATTAAAATCTGATTATTTTGACGCTGCGTTTTTAATATGTTTTAGCATATATAATAAGTAAAATCATATATCCATATATCAAGAAATTGCTAAAACAGATTATTTTACTTAATTTAAAAATTCTTTTTCATAATTATTATGCTTCCATTATGAGTCTCTTTGCTTTCTTCTATTTCATCTATAATTTTATTTAAAACTATATCTATATTTTTTTATTTTCATTTAATATATTTTCAAAATCTACCCATCTTATTTCTTCATAAATTCCTTTACTCATAATCAAAAGTAAATCATTTTTTTCTAATTTAATACTATCAATTTTCATTTTTACATTATTTAAATTTTCTTGTCCAAGGTAATATAATACCTTTTTATTATTTAAAACCTGAAGTGCCTCAATCTTTTCAATTTTTCCTTCATAATACTTTTCTTTTGCAACTTCATTCATACAATGACCTTCACTTAATTTTATAAGTTCACCTTTTCTAAAAATAGCTAACATCAAGTTTCCTAAAGAGGTATAATATAAATTTTCTCCATTAATTATTGACATTAAAACGCTTGTGCCACCTTTATTTTTCTCTACTCTTTTAAGTATTTCATGATTAGTTTTATTAATAGCTTTTTTGAAAAAATAGTTAATTTTTTCATTATTATATTCTTTTAAAAATATATTGGATATTGTTTTTACAGCAGTAATACTAGAAATTCTTCCTGCTTCATTTTTTCCTAAACCATCAGCAATAACTGCTAAAATGGTATTATTTTTTTTCTTTATATTAAAGTAATCTTCCTGTATTTCTTCATTACCTATATATGAATATTTAACTAAACTTATATTTTCTTTTTTCATAATTTTAAACAATATATGTTTTATCACACACAATAAAAATAATAATATTATTAAAATGAATACCACTTTTTCTGAATCATATCTACTCATAAACAACATTTAAATTACCTCTGCTCTTTATCTTGCCATTCAAAATGCTCACCACAAAATGGTACAAATAAAAATTTACTTTTTCCAAGTTCTATAACATCATAATTTGCAAGCTCCATTGGCATATATACTGGTTCATTATTTAAATAAGCAATTCCTGAAGAATCTCCTGGAAGTAATACATAATTTTTCTTTTTAGGATCATATACTACAACAGCATGATTTCTAGCTGTTATGTAATTATCTCCAATTATTTGTATATCCATATCATCTGCTCTACCAATGAAATTTTTCCCACTTTTTATCTTATAATCTTTTCCTACTCTGCATCCTTCAATGCAAACAATCCATCCACACACTGGTTCTATTTCTTGATATAAAAGATTTGTTTCCACTTCTTCAACATCTGGTAAAAGTTCATTTTTATTTTCTTTTTTACTTGTATCTATGTTGCAATAAGGGCATATTGGACCATATCGTCTTTCACTAAACATATGACCATTTTGACATCTAATTAATGACATATAATCACTCCATTCATCTAAGTAATAATTTCACTTTTGAAATAAATATAATATCTCCTCTTTTTAAGCTACAAGGAGTATTTTTTACAATTCTATATTTTTTACCATCATCTATTTTTTGTATACATACTCCACTATCTAAAGATAAATCTTCTATATACCATGTTCCAGCAGCATAATTTAATACTGCATGATTATCTTCAACTAATGTTGAATAAATAGATTCATTTAAATCCAAAAATGCTTCATTATCTCCATTGTTTTTTCCAATAAGAAAAGAAATTTTATCTTGTATTGACCATTGCTTTATAATTTCATTATCTTCATTTACTAATTCAATTGTATTTATTATATTGCTTTCTTCTATATCATTTTGATTGTGTATTCTCTTATATAAATTTATAAAAACAAAAATTCCAAACACAATTAATAAACCTAAAAGTACTCCTTTAAGTTCATTTGATTTTATTGTCATATAAATCATTCCAAATATTAATGTTACAATTATGCCTATAAAAACATTTATTAATTGAATACTAAACATTAATTTATTATTTTGATTATTTTTCAAAATAACCACTCCATTACTTTTTTAATACTTTTTATGAACATTTATTTCTTTACATTAAAGAAACTATTGAAAATATTACTTGTATCAATAGGATTTTTACTATCTTTCTTTATTTTGCTAGCATCAACATCATTACTATTTGCTTTAAACCCAAAAAAGCTTTCAAAGCATTCATTTAAATCATTTAAAACATCATCTTTATTAAAATTTTTCTTGGATTTAGTTTGTGATTTTTGACTATTATTTTTATTTTCACTATTAGAATTTTGTTGATTTAATTTTTTGTCATATTCTTCTCGAGATAATTCATTGCTTAAAATTTCATATGCTTCATTTATTTGCTGAAACATTTCTATGGCATCTGCGTTATCTTTATTCTTATCTGGATGATACTTTTTAGCTAAATTTCTAAAAGCTTTTTTTATTTCATCTTTATTAGCATTTTCAGAAATTCCAAGTATCTTATAATAATTTTTCACTTTATCACTCACTTTTTCTTTGTTTTAAGATTGCTAAATCAAGTTCTTTTCTGTACATTTACTTATATATATATCAACTTTATACTAAAACATAGTTTTAAATTAAGTGTTTATTTTTACACTATCCTTTAATTTCTATAGACTAATGCACAAATATTTTAGTATACTATAATTAGTGATGCTGGAGGTATATCTAACTAAGATAATTATGTTTATTTAAAATAATATAATTATCGTTATTTTAAAAAAGTTGCATTTGAGGATTTAAATTATTAGTGTGTAAAATTTAAATCCTCTGCAACTATAATAAAACTAGATATATTGCTATTTTAGTAATTTAAGTCATTAATTAAGCACTATATCCGCCTTCAATTGTAACTTGAGTTAGCTTGTCTTTCTTTTGTCTAACTACAAGTGTAAATGTACCAATACCTTCAGTATCACCAAAGTTTTCTTTGTAATCTACAACGAAAGCATTAGGATAAGTAATTCTTCTTATAATTTGATCAGCTGAAATAACTTCTACTGTTATTTTTCTATAACAATCTGCTTTTTCTGCTGGCACTAAAGACCAAAGTCCCATTTGTCTTGTGCTATCAAATGGATCTCCATCTACAGCTGTTAATATCTTTCCAGATATAGTCATTGTGCTTCCTACGTCTTTTGAACGTGCATTAGCATCTTTTGGTGTATCTGTTGTAAACTTTACAGTTTCAACACTTTCAATACTTAAATCAATTGTTTCTGCGCCTTCAATTTTTACTCTAAATCCCATTTTTTAATTCCTCCTATTCTTCTCCAAATCCACCTTCAAATTTTACAAAAGCAGTTTTATCTTTCTTTTGTTTTACACATAATCTGAAAGTACCAATACCTTCGCAATCACCAAAGTCTTCTTCATAATCTACAACAAATGCATTAGGTAATGTCATTTGTCTTACAACTTGTGATGCTGAAATAACATCTACCTTTACGTTTCTGTAACAATCAGCTTTTTCTGCTGGTACAAGAGACCATTGTGCTAATTTCATAGTGCTATCAGCAGCTTCTCCCCCTACTGGAGTTAATATTTTTCCTGTAATTGTTAATGTTGTACCTTGGTCTGTAGAACGGGCGTTTGAATCATCAGGTGTATCAGTTTTAAATTCTACTGTTTCAACACTTTCAATGTTTAAGTCAATAGTTTCTGCACCTTCAACTTTTACTCTAAATCCCATTTTGTCATCTCCCTTTTTATAATTTTTTTATAATTAAAACAGATATTTAATTAATATCTATTAGAATTAGCTAGCTTCACTTCTAGTAATTTCAACTTCAAGATTTTTGATATTTCCATTAAATACAAGATCAATATTACATGTTCCACTCTTATTATTTATAACAAAGTTTATATCATCTCCATCTTGTATTATTGCATTAATAAATTCTTTATTTGACATCCATTTGCTCTTAACACTATTAGGATTATTACTAAAGAATTTAACTATATTATCTTCTTTAAAATCATTAGTATAGAACCTTAACATTCTTTCTATATAAGTTGTAACTAATGTCTTATACATTGATTCAAAATCATTTTCATTTGCTTGAAGGCTTCTTGCCTTATAAACTGTAATTTGCTTTATATCTTTACCTTGGAATTTAGCATTTTCTGATGAGAATACAAATCCAAAGTTCTTTCTATTTATTAAATTTTTGATTTCATTAGTAAATCCTGATATTTCTTTTGCTAAAGTTGAAGTAACTCTTAATGAATTATCTCCAGATTCAATATCAAATCTTACACCTGGATAATCAAAAAATACATTACCATAATATTCTCTTAAGTATTCTGGACATTGATATGCTGCAACTATTCCTGCTGCAATATATGAACTTCCAATATATACTCCTTCAATCCATAACTTAAATAAATCTTCTTTTGCTTTTGATAATTCTGCATTTCCTTCATCTGTCATAAGCATTTTACTATCAAGTATTACACCTGATTTTTCCTTTGGAATGATTGTAAAATTAGGAACACATGGAATGGCAAATTCACTGTATGTTTGTCTCATTAAAGGAGCACATTTATCCATAAATTTATCTATTCCTGCTGTTGCTACATGATTAAATGTAGTATCCTCTCTTGCTTCAAAACTAAAGAAGATTTGAATTCTATATTTTTGTACTGTATTAAGAAGTAAAGATAGATCTTCCATAGTATTACATTCTGTTTTTTCAACTTTCTTGTTTCCTTTAAATCTTTCTCTCTTAGCTCCACCTTTATTTTTACCTTCTAATTGAATTGACGGAACTATTCCAAACCAAATTGTATTATCAAAATCATTTTTATCATTTACAGTACTTAAATATGCTTCAAGTCTTGGTAAATTAGCTGAATTTACCAACATATCAAGTTTGTTATTTGTAACAAGTAATGTTGGTTTCATACCTTTATTTTTTGTTTTATATTGATCAAAGAACATCTTTACACCAACAATTTTTTCTATCAACGGTTTAACAGTCTTTATAAAATCATCTTTAGAATTTTTGTAGAACTCAAGGTATGTATTATAATTTTCTACTTCACGTTCCACATCTATTTGACTTTCCATTGTAGATGCAAGTGGACAGAAAGTTCTAACAACTAAGCTTTTAACATAATCAGATTTTGTTTCATTTACTTCATCATAATCATCCTCAAAAGCTTCAATTAAACCTAAATTTGCATTATCATCTATTGCTACTAATGCTTTTTCTTCACTTTTAGGAGCTTCAAGAACTTTAAGTTCACCATCTTCTCCCATACTTAACACACCTATTTGTAATGCTTCTCCACCATTTTGATTATCATCTTGTCCTAAAAGCAATCTTGTTTTTATATCTTCAATGGCTAATGGAAGCATAGCCATTATATTATTATAATTTTCACCAGCATTTTCAAATAAATTATTTAACTTATCTCCTAAGTCTAATTTGCTTGGATCTTCATCATCTAATTCATCATACTTGCTATATAAATATTGTATCTCTTTTCTTGATTGTCTTATATCATCCATTACTTTCTTAGGAGAAATCATATCTAATAAATTTTCAAATTTAAAATCTACATTAGCTATTCCTTGAGCACTTTTTGTATCTATTAAAGTAAATAACATTTTTAGAAAATCATTTGATTGATTTATTGGTATTTCTGTTACTAAGTTATCTGGAAGATTTTCAGGTTTTTTTAATGTATACATAACCTTTTGGTTTGTTGCATTATAAAATGAATATACAACAGGTGAGAATTTATCCAAAAATTCATCAAAACTACTTACTAAAAAATTTTCATTAATTTCTTTTATTTGGTCATCATTTAAGCTACTTAATCCCTTAGTATCTCCAATTACAGAAATCAAATCTAATTTTTCCGGGTTTATTTCCTCAAATAATATCGTTCTATTGGTTTGTTGAATAACATCCATAATCTATTTCCTCCAAAAATCATTTTATGCTACTTTTGATAATTAACTTAAATTACTTTTCCTTTTTCGGTTCTTTTTTCCATCACTTTAATTCAAATTCCATTTTTACATTTAATTTCTAGTATTTTTTTGTAATTTTTTTGACATTTTTCTATATAATTTGGAATTTAAATTCATATTTTTAACAATTTAATAATTGTTAACGTTAAATTTAATGTATATAAAAAAAATTAGGTTTTTTTGTATTTTTTACTAAGTTTGTTTATTTTTTATTTATAAATATAAAAAAAAGGTAATAAAAAAACAAATTTAAAATTGTTTTTTACTACCTTTTCAAAGGATTTTTTATGCAAATTTTATAATAAAAAAACAAATCATAATATTAAACACAAAAAAATTAAAGTTAAATTTATTATACCCTCAGATTTATGAAACTCCATTTAACTATTATTTTGAAGCCTTAAACATTCCAGTCTTTGTTGTTATTTCTATATTCTTGTTTTCTTTAATATATTCATCTAAATATCTTGTAAATTCTTCTCTTTTTTTCCCTACAAGTATTGAATTTCCTTGAATTGTTGATGCTTTATATGATACAACCGGCTCTGCCTTGTCTACTATTATTTTTCCTTCTAACATTTCTACTTTAATACTATTAAAATATTTTTTTAATATTTCTTCCCCATTTTCTAAATCAAATCTTGTTGAAAGACCATTATTATTTATATCTAAATTAGAATCAAATCTCTCAGCTAATTCATTTAATTCAATCATAGAATTACATGAGTTAGTTGTTACATAAAAAATACCATTAGGTTTTAAAACTCTTTTTATTTCACTTAATGCTTTATCTATATCTGCAACAAAATAAAGCATATGTCCTGCAATAACTACATCAAAAATTTCATCATCATAAGGGATATTTTCTGCATTTATCTTTTTATATTGAAATTTAAAATCTATATTCTTTAGATTATTTTTAGCAGACTTTAACATATTAGGAGAAAAGTCTGATAAAATAATTTCAGAATTTTTATCTATAAATCCCTTGTTTTTGACCCATAACTTTCCTACTCCACATCCTAGTTCTAATATTTTTGAACCCTTAAACAAATTCATTTTTTCAAAACACCATTTATCCCAATCAACTTTATTTGTGTTGTAACTATGAAGATTAGTTCTTAAATTTAAATTCTTGTCACTTTTATATTGTTCCTTTATACTCTTTTGCATATTTGTTATTTTTATTATATTTACTAAATTATTAACATCTAAAAATCCATTTTGTTTTGCAGTATTTTCAGCATTATTAAATATTTCTATTACAGAATCTATATGTTTCTTTTTTTCTTCTAAAGCTCTTTTTTGGATTTTAACCATGCTTTCTAAATTTTCTCCACTTTCATTTAATATATGTGATATATCACTTAATGATAATCCAATAAACTTTAGAGTGGTTATTTGCTGAAGCCTTAAAAAATCATCCTCACAATAAATTCTATAGCCTACTTCTGTTTTTTCAGATGGTTTAAGAAGTCCTATTTTATCATAATGTAAAAGTGTTTTTACTGTAACTCCAGATCTTTTAGCAAACTCCCCAATTTTCAAAATTAATCCCTCCAATTATTAATGAAATTATATAAACATATTTTTTAAAATGTTTATATATGCATAAGTAAAGTGGACTAACTATAAAAAGTAGCATATAATAGTTTTCACTAAATATGCTACTTTTTATTGCTTATATTTTATTTATTTGAATGTACATTACAATATAAATTCAATATTATTATAGTAATTCTTTAATAACTTTTACAACTTCTCTTGCTACATATTCGGCATCTTCTAAAGATAATTTTGTATATACAGGAAGAGAAATTTCATTTTCATATTGTGCATAAGCATTTGGATAATCTTTTATGTCATATCCAAGATTTTTATAAAGTGTTAACATTGGAAGTGGCTTATAGTGAACATTTGTTGCTATTCCTTTTTCAGCCAGTCTACTTATCACTTCATTTCTCTTAGCTTCATTAAAGCCTTTAACTCTATAAAGATATAAATGATAAGAAGTTTCTGTACCATTATCATCTTTAGTAAAAGGTATTATTGAAAAATCTTCTTTTGATAATATATCACTATATACTTTAAATATAGCTCTTCTCTTTTCTAATAAATCCTCATATCTCTCAAGTTGAACCAATCCTATTGCAGCACTTATATCTGTCATATTACATTTTAATCCATCATTAATTATATCATATTCCCATGCACCAGCTTTAAGTTTTGTTAATGCATCCTTTGATTGTCCATGCATAGCTGTGAATCTCATATATTTTTGTAAATCTTCATGATTACCAAAGTTGTTATCATTAAAAGTAACTGCTCCCCCTTCTGCAGTAGTTAAATTCTTAACTGCATGAAATGAGAATGAATGGAAATCACATTGAGATCCTACAGGCTCACCTTTATATTTAGCACCAAAAGAATGTGCTGAATCACAAAGTATTATTATATCTTCTCTATTTTTTCTTTTAAAATCTTCTTAAGTCCATCATAATCAAAAGGCACTCCAGCAATATCAACTGGCATAATAACTTTTGTTTTATCAGTTATCTTTTCTGCTACTTTATCTATATCCATTTCAAATGTATCTTTTTTCACATCAACATATACTGGTTTAATTCCTCTATGTATAGACACACTTGAAGTTGCTGTATAAGTATAAGGAGTAGTTATAACTTCATCTCCCTCTTTTATATCAAAAACCTTAAGTACTAGTTCCATAGCTGATGTTGCACTATTTACTGCTAAAGCCTTGTTAACTTTACAATACTCTTGTATTCCTTCTTCAAATTTAGCAAGTTGTGGTCCTGATGTTATCCATCCTGATCTTAATACATCACAAACTGCTTCAATTTCCTTTTCTGTTATATCTGGTGGTGAAAAAGGTATATTTTTTACTTTAGTCATTTAAATTCATTCCTCTCTTAATATTAAAAATTCTTTAATTCTATATCTTTTAGTATATAAACAAATTATAAATTAAACTCTGCTTTCTTTAATTAATAATACTATTTTTTATCCTATTGTTTCCAAACAAATTTTTCTCTAATAAATTAACATCCTATACTAAGTATTTCCTATTTCAATATTTATTATAAACTCCTACCTAAGGTAGGAGTCAATAGTAATATTTTATATTTCGCTCCTTGAACTTAATCATGGATTGTACATGAGTCGAGTTTCCTTTCAAATTCAGTCTACGAACTTTATACTAAAATATCAGCACTAGCTCAAAATAAAATATAACATTAATTATTCATTGATATATAAAGACATTTGTGTAATAAAAATTCTATTTCCTTTTTTATTCTTATTAGCTCTTCTACACTAAAATCTTCTAATTTCTTTTCATCCTCTTTAAATTCTTCATCTAATGCATCAAACAAAGACATTATTTCTTCTTTATTTGTTTCTTTTAAAGAATCTAAATATCTTCTTATAGAAACTTCCACATCTTCTGCCCAGCTATCTATAGCTTTTAATGATATTTCATTTATTTTCTTTTGCCATGTTAATGAATCATATAAATAAAATACTGATTCAGTAAAAACAGTTAAGTATTTCGTAATTGCTTTTATTGATGACGCTTTAATAGCTTTTAATAAATACTTTAAATTTTCATGTGTATGCTTATATGACTTAGTATCTATTATATTACCTAATTTATTTAAATTTACATCTTCTGGATTACTTATGCTATCTTTATCTTCTTTTGAAGTTGCTTTTCTAAACATTTCTCCAGTAGCTTGTTGTATTTCATCACCTATATGTTGCTTTAATACACCTTCCACAACTTCTGTGTAAGATGGTATACTTACTTTTATCTTTTCTTCTAATTTCACTATCGCTTCTTTTAATATTTCTTCAATATTCTTGTCTAAAAGTATTATTTCACTTTCAATACTCTGCATTAAATTTTCTGTTTCTTCATTTATTAAATTTGGAACATAATAATTTTGCATTAATGTATAAGTTTCTTCTTTTTTAGTCCATTTACTCTCATCTTGAATATATTCAGTGATTTTATTTTTTACATCTATAGCAGATTTATCTATAAGTTTAATTGAATTTACTTTTATTTTAGTAAATCCTCTGTCTATAATTGTTAATATTTCATGCTTCCTATCTAAAAATTCACCTAAAATATTTAATCTTTCTTCTATACCTTCTTTTTTAGATTCTATATTTGCAATCTTAGAGTTGATCTTTATATTGCACTCATTCAATATATAATCTTGATAATTTTTAAAACTATTTGCAAGTTCTTCTTTTTTATCATCATCATTAACTCTCTCATGTACATATTCCCAAAGCATAGTTGTATCTGGATTTTTCTCTTTATTGCTCTCTATAAAAAATGTCTTTGCTTCTTTATTAGTACATTGATTAACACTTTTTTTAATTTCTAATATTCTCTTATTATCTTCTGTTATATCTTTTGGACACATATTTATAGCCAAAATAACTTCTACATCATCACTTATAATTTCTCCAACATATTTTAAAAATTGAAAATCATCATCTCCAATTCCAACTTTATAAGATACTACATACACAATAAAATCACTTTGTGGAATAAAACTCTTTAATGATTCTTCATGATATTCAACAAGTGAACCATAACCAGGTGTATCAAAAATTCTCATTCCATTATACTTAGAATTATTTGACTTTCCAACATATTTAAGCTTATGTAAATCCTTATTATATTTTACTAATAAATTATCAAACTCTTCTTTGCCTATAACCTTTGTACTAGAATCTTTATTTACTGCTATTAACTTTTCTTCTTTTTCATCAGATATAATAACTTCAGTAACAACCCCAGTTGTAGGTTTAACACTTTCTAATAAAATTTTATCTTTAAATAATCCATTTATTAATGTACTTTTTCCTGAACTTGTTTCTCCAAGCATAACAACATAATGTGAAGGATTCATTATTTTATCTTTAACTAAAAAATTCTTTTCAGCAATATCATCATTTCCT
This sequence comes from Clostridium taeniosporum, assembly GCF_001735765.2. Classification (NCBI taxonomy): domain Bacteria; kingdom Bacillati; phylum Bacillota; class Clostridia; order Eubacteriales; family Clostridiaceae; genus Clostridium; species Clostridium taeniosporum. The sequence continues at coordinate 1,460,912 of NZ_CP017253.2, read as the reverse complement.
AAAGTCTTAACAATTGAATCAATACTCTTTTGTCTATTTATACACTTATCAAAATTATCCATATATTCATCCCCTTGCTTTAATAATTTTACTATTATTTTAAAATATATGTATATATATTCAATATGAAATAAGTATTATTTCTTTTATTACTTGTGTCAAATTTATATTGAGAGCAAGCCCAAAAGGAACCTTAGTTATTTTAGTATTCCTAAGTTCAATTACTCCGTCCAATTTAATTATGAATATATACATATCTCTTTAAAATACAGTACCTTGCTTTAAATTAACCCTACATCTTCTTTCACTTTATTTAGTAGATTCAAATCATCTTCAAATTCTAATATATTATTTTCATTATAAGTATAATCATATTGTTTTTCTATATTTTGAATATCTTCTTTAAAACTATTTTCTAAATTCTTTCTTAATTCTTTTATTGAATCGTCCATATCTTGTTGCTTTGCTCTTAAATCGTCAAGTATTTCTTCCTTTAAATAATTTTCTAAATCTTCGATCATTGGCTCTAAATCTCTTAATGTGTAATTTGCTCTGGTTTCAACTATTTCTTTACGTACAAAATCACCTATCAATGAAAATGCCATTCCAATTCCCATTCCAACAAGTATTCCAAGAGGTCCCCCTAATGTTCCAACAGTTCCAAGTGTACCAATCAAACCACCAGATACTCCTAATACTGATGGTAAAGATTTTTCAAACTTAAATTCACTTTCCTTATTAAAAAATGATATGTTCTCATATTGTCCATAAAAACCTTTTATTTTTATTCCATTTAATTCTTTATTAAGATTTTTAATAAGTGCACTAGTTTTATCTAATACTTCATCCATAATATCATTTATAGCTTTATCTGATAATTCCTTATATATTGAACTTAATCTTTCTCCATCTACTATTCCTTTGCTTACTATTGATTTTAAATTAGTTCTTAAAGATATTATTTTTTCTTTTATAATACTTGAAGCATAATTGATAATATTCTCCATTTCTTCATAGGCGTAACCTCTAATTCTTCTAAAGTTCTTTTTATTATCTAAAAGTATAGATTTTATCTCTCTAATTTTCTCTTCTTTATTTAAATCATTTTGTTTTTTCTCATTTAAACATAATGCCTTATATTCTTTTATTTTCTCATTAATATTTTCTAAAGCTCCCACAATTTTAGAATTAAGAGCATTTTCTAAATCTAAATTATATTCCTTAGATGCATTTTTTATACTTTCTATAACCCTTATTATTCCGGATTCTTCATAAAGGCTGTGATTTTTAGTAAATTTGCCTTTTACAGCTTCATATACATTTACTATATTTATGTTAATTTCTTTACTTTCATTATGTTCTTCACATATTCCATTTAACACATATTCATTATGTTCTTTTGCTTCAAATGCATCTTCTTCACTTTCATCATTCCATTTATTTTGAACAAAAATTGTATTTGATAATTTAGGCCATAATGCATTTATAAAATTTCTTTCAGTCCTTGTAATTGGAGGGTTTGTCCTTAACATAAATATTCCCGAAACTAACCTATTTACATAATCCAATGTAGTTCTTTGATTTTCAGGTGTTAAGCTACCAACACCTGGAAGATCAACAAGTGCAACATTATTTTTTAGTACTTCATTTTTATTGTATAAAACTATTTTAGATACTTTTAATTCATTTGCCATATTATAATCATTATGAACATATTTTTCTAAATCGCATAGCTCAATCTCTTTACAATCTTTATCCACAAAATATACTATAGCTTTCTTTGTATCTTTTCCATATCTCACTTCTACTGGTACACATGTAGTTTCATCAACATCTGTTGGCAAAATATTTTCTTCCATTAAAATAGCATTAAGAAAACTACTTTTTCCTGCACCTTGAATACCTAGTACTGGTATTATTATTTCTTTTTTATCTAAGTTATCAATAAAATGATTAAAATACTCTATGTAATTTACACTATTATCTTTATTTAGATATTTATCTAATAAAAAATCAAATCTAGAATCATTTATTAAATCTACGTATTTCATCTAAATATTATCTCCTCTTTCCAAAAATTCTTGCAAAGAACGATTTATTTCCCCATTCAACTTCTTCTTGTATATTATTCATCTTCTTATTTAATTTAGTTTCCATATCATTTATCATATTCATTATTTCGTATTTTTCCAACATCTTTTCATGAACTGAATCTAATTTTTCCATAGCTTCACAACTATTATTTATATTAACCTTAATAGCCTCTTCTAATGAACTTACTTTCTCTTTAGCTTCATCAACATTAATTTCTTGTATTTTATTTATTATCTCTTCTTTATTAATTTCCGAACTCTTAACCACCTTAACACCTAAAATAGCTAATTTATCTTCTAGAGATTCTATATTCACATCCTCTATCTTATTTCCTAAACTATCTAATCCTTCTAATACCTTAGTTTCTAATTCTTTATCTGAATCTTCAATACGATCTTTTAACTTTTCTAAAGTTACTGCTATTCTATTTAATCCACTATTTAAAAGTTTACTATGTTCTTCTGAAATAACTTCTACACACTTTGAAATCTTTAACATATGCTCATTTATTTCTTCTATTTTTTCTTCTATATCCTCGTTACCTTCTCCAACCTCATCTTTTAATATATTTATTTTCTTTTCAATAGGTTTTAAAATTTCTTCTAGTTCATCATTTATATTTTTAGATATCTTTGATAGAGATTCTATCATATCTTGCTGTAATTCATCCATCATATTTTTTGTAACTTCATCACATTGTACTAATAAAGACTTTTTATCCATTTTTCTACTCCTTAGTATTAATAATATTACTTTAAAAAATAACTCAATATCTCTTCTAATGTTTGTTTTTCTTCATTACCACGAGATAATATATTTTCAAATAATTTAGTTTTTATATCTTTATACTCACTTAATAAAAATCCATTATTTTCTTGTCCCTCTATTAATGCTATATTATAAATAGGATTTTTAGAATTAACTAGTATATAGCCTATTTTAGAATTACTTATTATACTTAAAATTTTTTTCTTAAGTGAATTAGTAGCTATAAGTATTTCTTTTATATTATTAGCATTTATAAATTCTCTGCTAGAATCTATTACTAAATTTATCATCATATCATGTTTTAAAACAACATTTTTGAGATTAAAATTTTCTATTATTTGCTTTTCAGAACTTCCTATTTGAATTCCATTAAAAAGTAAATAAATATTATATTCTTTTGTATTATTAATATTTAACTCTTGATTTACATTAAATTTGTTACGAGATAATTCATACACTATTGTAATATTTTTAAAAGTATATATTCCTTGCTTTTCTATGATTTCTAATTCATCTTTACTAAGATATAAATCATACATTCTAAAAATAAAGTTAGTAGCTGCATCTAAATCCCAAGTCCAAAATATTTTATGAACTTCTTTCTTAGATTTGAATGAAACTTTTTCTTCTATATAATTATTAATCATTGAATAATTTTTCTTAAATATCTCATTACTTAATTTATAAAGATTATAAGAAACAGTGGTTACTTCTATTTCATCTAGCTTTATAAAAGTGTTCTCTTTTTTCTTTTCTGCATCTGATGTTACTGCTATTTCTTCTATATGTTTGCACTTATTTTTTAATTTATTTCTCATAATATTTAAATCTCTTATAACAGTATCTATATCATACAGCTCTATATTTTGTTCTTTCTTCTTTTTAAATTCTTCTTCTATTTTGCTTATTTCACTGTAGAAAAAACTTAAAGAATTACTATATTGCTCACTCCAATCATAAAGTATGCTCATATATTTCCTACTACTTTCGTTGCATACTTTTTTGACAATCAGTATAGTACCTTCTTTATCAACTACTTTCTCATCATATTCTTGTTTTTCATATCCCCAATCAGCTTCAAATATATCTGATAATATCCTTTTTCCTTTATTAAAGAACCCCTCTTTTTTAATAAGCTTTACTTTTTCTTCATACTTATGTTTAACACATATATCTTCGTTTTCCATACTAGGTAATGAATATGAAAATCTAATATCAATGTTTAGTTTCTCATATATTTCTTTTTTCTTTTCTTCACATTCTCTTACAATGCTTAAAATCTGATTTTCTATTTTTTTACTTTTATTATTAATATTTTCTACTATATCTAAATAACTGCTTATTTCTTTAGAATCAGATTCATTTATTTCTTCTATTGTATTAACCGTTATTTTATCTATTAAATTAATCTTAGATGTTATTTTATCCCTAGATACTCTAAAATCGTAATTAAGATCGTCAATATCATTAAGAATTTCCTTTATATAACTTGTATCTTCCAAATCACTTCCATCTATAATTTCTTTATCAGTATCAATTATATTATCAATTCTTTCAATAATACTGATCTGCCTTTGAAAATTTAATTTTGGAATAATATTTTCAATACAGTTATATACAGAATTTATAAATTCTTCAATATTAGATTCTTTATACAAATTGTTATTATCTTTTATTCTTCCATTTAAAGCATTAAGAGAAGATATTTGAATAACATCAAATTTTCTATTATTTGTAGCTTTTTCTAGTAATGCTTGTGCTCTTTTTTTATGCTTATCTAAAATTACATCTCTACTTTCTTCAACAATACCATATTTTCCTATCTTTTCTTCCACAGAATCTATCATGTTTTGAACTAATACTATTTGCTTTCTCTTATCATTTACTATTTTAATTTTTTCTAAATTAATTGCATCACTATTAGCTTTTACCGTAGTTAAAAATACACAAATATCTATTGTTGGTAATAGAATTTCTAAAGTTAACTTTTCATGCATTTCTAAATTATAAGCCTCTAATCCTGGACTATCTATTAACTGAATACTATCATCAAATAAAAAGTTAGGTGATTTTATATCAATCTGAGATACATTAAACTTATTATTAGGATTTTTATTTTCATCTGCATATTTAGATATAACTTGTATATTTAAATTAGTGTCTTCATAAACTTCTGGAGATTTGTCTTTAAAATATATAGTAGCTTGTCTCTTTTCTCCTTTTGACACGGTTATTATTATACTTGAGCTTGGCAAAATAGCTACTGGTAATAACTTTTCTCCTAGTAATGAATTTACTAATGTTGATTTTCCACTACTTGTTATTCCCATAATAGCAATTCTTATTATATTACTTTTTATTTGCTTTTTACGCTGCTGTAACCATTCAATATCATTATTATATCTATTTTTTCTATATTCATTTTGTTCTAATACATTTTTTATATCTTCAATTGTTTGTAATATATAGTTATTTTTATTCATAATTTTCTCCATCTTTTATGCTAATTCATGTTATGTATTCATAAATAATCATTTACTGTTATATTACCACAATTAAGTACATTTATCTAATTTCTATTTATAAAAAAATCGAGGTTTCACTCTTTTTAATTAAGAGTGAATAATTGTGCCATATATAATTATTAAAAAATTTTTATATTTTATAATGTATTTTAAAAAATCATAGAAAAATAAGCTACATTTTAGATAAATTCAGATAATATAAATATACTTTATAATACTTTGTTTTCTAAAATATAGCTTATAAAACTTTTCTAAATCCTGAAAATCATAGAAACCTTATTATTTAATATTAATACTCATCTTAAATTCTAATAAATTATATTTCAACTATTACTGGGAGTATCATAGGTTTTCTTTTCATTGTAGTATATACAAAACTGTCTACTTCTCTTCTTATTCTATTTTTAATTTCTGCCCATTGTGTTATATTATCTTCCAAACACTTTTCTACAACTTTTGCCACAATATTTCTCACCTCATTAATTAAGTCTTCAGAGTTTCTAACGTATACAAAACCTCTTGATACTATATCCGGACCTGATAATATTACTTTATTTGCTCTATCTATTGCTACTACTACTGTTATAATTCCATCTTCAGCTAAATTTTTTCTGTCTCTTAATACCATGTTTCCTACATCACCAATTCCCAGACCATCTATAAGTACTCTTCCAGAAGGTGCCTTTCCAATAACTTTTCCTTTTGTTTTAGATAATTCAAATATATCACCTGTATCTAATATAAATATATTATTTTCCTCAACACCCATGCTTTCAGCAATTTTAGCATGAGTAATTAAATGTTTATACTCACCATGTACTGGAATAAAAAATTTAGGTTTTAACAAACTTTGAATTATTCTAAGTTCTTGTTCACATGCATGACCTGAAACATGTATCTCTTCTATAGTTTTATATACCACGTTAGCACCCTTTGCAGTTAAATCATTTATTAAATTTGATACTGCTTTTTCATTACCTGGTATTGGTGATGCTGAGATTATAACCATATCTCCTTTTTGTATCTCTATATATTTATGAGTTGAGGCTGCTATTCTTGAAAGTGCTGCCATTGATTCTCCTTGGCTACCAGTTGTGACTATTGTAATTTTATCATTAGGATAATTCTTTATCTCATCTAAACTTATTATCATGTCCTTTGGTATAGATAAATATCCTAAGTCCATTGCAATCTCTGATATTTTTTCCATACTTCTACCACTAAAAGCTATTTTTCTTTTATTTTTTATTGAACAATCACTAATTTGTTGTAATCTGTGAACATTTGATGCAAAAGTTGATACTATTACTCTTCCAGTCGCTTTACTAAAAAGATTTTCTAGTGTTTCTCCAACTGTTTTTTCAGACATTGTGTATCCTTTATGCAATGCATTAGTACTGTCTGCCATTAATAATAATACTCCTTTTTTTCCAAGCTCTGCATACCTTTGAAGGTTTATTATATGACCATCTATAGGAGTAAAATCAACTTTAAAATCTCCGCTGTGTACAATAACTCCCATGGGTGTATGCAATGCTATTGAACAAGAATCTGGAATACTATGATTTGTTCTAATAAACTCAATATTAAAATTCTTTAATTTTACACTTTCCCCTATTTCAACCAAATTAATTTTACAATCATTTAACATATGATGTTCTTCTAATTTACTTTCAACTAATGCTAAAGTTAATTTTGGTGCATATACAGGCATGTTAATTTGTTGAAGTATATAAGGTATTCCTCCTATATGATCTTCATGACCATGTGTTATAAATAATCCTTTTACTTTATCTTTATTTCTGATTAGATATGTAACATCAGGAACTATAATATCAATTCCATAAAGATCTTCACCAGGAAATGCTAAACCACAATCTATAACAATTATTTCATCATTAAATTCAAAAGCTGTTATATTTTTTCCTATTTCACCAAGTCCACCTAATGGAATTATTTTTAGTTTACTTTTATTTTTTAATTTAGCCATTCTAGGCTTATAATTTTTCGATTTTCTATCAATTTTATTTTCAATTATATTTTCCATTTTTTCACCCCTCATTGCTTTCTTCATAGCGTACTTTACAATATCTACTTTTAAAATTATTTAATTTTATTTTTTATAATGTACTTTACACTATCTACTTTTTACTACTTATTTTAAGTATGTACATATACAATTAAATATATAACTTTAATTGTATATTATTAATTTATAACTAAATATATCTATTTTATTTTTAATAATAGGCTTTAGAACTAAACTTAATAGTAAATTTTATATTATTCCTTCTAATAACTTTGATTTTTCTGCATCAAAATAAACAAATCTTATTAAATAAAAAATTTATATAAATTTAAATATCATATTTATATTATAATACACAAAATTTAATTAATCATATTAATTTGTAAATAAAATTAAATAGCTGTCCTAAACAAATAAATTTAATATTATTTAAGAACAGCTATTTTTATTGAGAAATTTCACTTTTAAATTTTAACTAATATTTACTTCAACTTAAATTTTATCAGACTTTCAAAATTTAAATTTCCTTCACTTTCCTATAAAACAGCAAAAAACTCTGTCTTAAATCAGTGTTAATAAAACATTGATAAAACAGAGTTTCTTTAATATTTTATTTATTCATACCTTCATAATCTTTTAAAAATCTTTCAATTCCTGCATCTGTAAGAGGATGATTAATCATTTGCATAATAACCTTATATGGTATTGTTGCAATATCAGATCCAGCTTTTGCACATTCTAATACATGAATTGGATTTCTAACACTTGCAGATATTATTTCAGTTTCTATTCCATGAACTGCAAATATTTCAGATATATCTTCTATTAGTGCAATTCCTTTATCTCCAATATCATCTAATCTTCCTAAGAAAGGACTTACATAACTTGCACCAGCTCTTGCTGCAAGCAATGCTTGTACTGCTGAAAAGATTAATGTTACATTAGTTTTTATTCCTTCTTTATGAAGAATATTTACTGCCTTTAATCCTTCTGCACACATTGGAATTTTTATTACCATGTTCTTATGAATTTGGGCTATTTCACGTGCTTCTTTAACCATTCCTTCATGATCCATTGAAATAACTTCTCCACTTACTGGTCCATCAACTATGCTTGTGATTTCTTTTATTACTTCTTTAAAATCTCTTCCTTCTTTTGCTATAAGAGATGGATTTGTAGTTACTCCACAAATAACACCTAATTCATTAGCTTTTTTTATTTCTTCAATATTAGCTGTGTCAACAAAAATTTTCATCTATTATTCCTCCCACTCTATTTATTAATTTATTCATTCTATATTTAATTCAAATCCCCTTAATTTAAAAAGTTAATGACCATCCTAAAACATAACGTTTTCATATTTCCAAAGAAATAGTCTAAGTTTTAGAAAAAGAACATCTTAATCTAAAACTTAGAAATTTATTTTTTATAAAGAAGCTATTGTATCAAGAGCAACTTCCATCATTGCTTTAAATGTTGTTTGTCTTTCTTCTGCACTTGTTACTTCACCTGTTATAAAGTGATCACTTACTGTTAATAAAGTTAATGCTTTAACTTTATGTTTAGCAGCAATTGTATATAATCCTGCTGTTTCCATTTCAACTCCTAGACAACCAAAATCAGCCCATTTTTTCCAATCTTCATTATCATCTCCATAGAATATATCTGAACTATATACACTACCTACTTTAGGTTCAAAACCTTTTTCTACTGCTATGTCATAAGCTGGTTTTAATAAATCAAAGCTTGCAGTTGGTGCATATGTTCTTCCTTGGAATCTTACTAAATTAAGATTTGAATCTGTTGAAGTAGACATAGCAATTATAAGATCTCTAATCTTAACGCTTTCATGATAACCACCACAAGTCCCAACTCTTATAAGGTTTTTAACTCCATAACTTTCTATTAATTCAGTAGCATAAATAGACATTGACGGAATACCCATTCCTGTTCCTTGTACTGATATTCTTTTTCCTTTATAAGTTCCTGTAAATCCATACATTCCTCTAACTTCATTGTAGCAAACTACATCTTCTAAAAAATTTTCAGCTATAAATTTAGCTCTTAAAGGATCTCCTGGTAATAATACGCTTTCTGCTATAGCACCTTCTGGTGCATTAATATGAATACTCATTATATTTCCCTCCGATTATCATAATTTAATTAATAGTTATATTTAAAATTTTATTATAATCAAACTCTATTTTAATATTGATTTAACTTGATCAATTATTGCTTCACTAGTTAAATTATATTTCTTCATAAGTTCGTTTGGTGTGCCTGATTCTCCAAATGTATCCTTAATTCCTACCATTTTAATTAAAGTAGGACATTCACTACATACAACTTGAGAAACCATTGCTCCAAGTCCACCTATAATAGAATGTTCTTCTGCTGTAACTATTCCTTTAGTTTCTTTAGCTGCTTTTAATATTATTTCTCTATCTATTGGTTTTATGGTTGAAATATTTATAACTCTTGCTTTAATTCCTTTAGCTTCTAATTCTTTTGATGCTTCTATAGCTTTTTGAACCATCATTCCTGTAGCTATTATACTTACATCATTTCCTTCTCTAATTTGAATACCTTTTCCTATTTCAAATTTATAAGTATCATCAAATATATCTTCTGTATTACATCTTCCAAATCTTAAGTAAACAGGACCATCAAATTCAGCAGCAGCTTTTGTTGCAGCCATTGCTTCTTTATGATCAGCTGGAACTATTACTGTCATGTTTGGAAGTGAAGTCATAAGTGCTATATCTTCAACAGATTGATGTGAACCACCATCTTCTCCAACTGTAATACCTGCATGTGTTGCAGCTATTTTTACATTAACTTTTGGATAACAAATAGAATTTCTTATGATTTCAAAAGCTCTTCCACTTGCAAAAACAGCAAATGTACTTGCAAAAGGTATATTTCCTACATTAGCAAAACCTGCTGCCATTCCCATTAAGTTTTGTTCTGCTATACCAGCGTTAAAAAATCTATCTTTGAATTCTTCTTTAAATCCATTAGTCTTTGTTGACTTTGAAAGATCAGCATCTAATACTACTACCTTTTCATTTTCACGTCCAAGCTCAACTAATGCCATTCCATATGATTCTCTTGTTGCCTTACCCATTTTAAAATTCCTCCTATCTTTCAATCTCACTTATTGCTTGATTTCTTTGTTCTTCATTAGGTGCTTGACCATGCCAACCTGCTTGATCTTCCATAAAACTAACACCTTTACCTTTTACAGTTTTAGCTATAATAACACTTGGTTTATCATTGCACTTTTCCACTTGTGAAAATGCTTCATTTATTTTATCAAAATCATTACCATCTTCACAAATAACAACATTCCAACCAAAGCTTTCAAATTTCTTATCTAGTGGAGAAATTCCCATTACGTCTTCATTTTTACCATCTATTTGAAGTCCATTATTATCAACGATAGCAACTAAATTATTTAATTTATAATGTGCTGCTGCCATTGATGCTTCCCAAACTAATCCTTCTTGTAATTCTCCGTCACCTAAAACAACATATACCTTAGCATTATTCTTTTGAGTCTTAAGACCTAAAGCCATTCCTACTGAATTTGATATTCCTTGACCAAGTGAACCAGTTGAAACGTCTACTCCTGGTACATGTTTAGAATCTGGATGTCCTTGAAGAAGAGCTCCTGTTTTTCTTAAATTATATAATTCCTCTTTTTGGAAAAATCCTTTTTCTGCTAATACAGAATAAAGTGCTGGAGCTGCATGCCCTTTACTTAATACGAATCTATCTCTGTTAGAATCCTTAGGGTTTTTAACATCAACATTCATTTTTTCATTGTATAAATATGTTATTATTTCTGAGCAAGATAAAGAACCACCTGGATGTCCTGATTTTGCTGCATAAATCATTTCTATTATGTCTTTTTTTACTTCTTTTAGTGTAGAAACTAAATTTTCTTTATTCATACCTTTCACCAACCAATCCTTTAATTTACATGTCTAATTAACTTTATGTTTTATAAATTGATATTTTAATAGTATTGTGATTCCATAACTTAATTATAAAATATTTACTCATATTAAAATATCAATTTAAATTAAAACATTGTATTACTAAATTTAAATTATAATTAAACTAATTTTTCTAATACTGATTTACCAATTGTATTTTCTGGCATCTTTAATTCAAAATTATCAGCTATAGTTGCTCCAATTGTAGCAAATGTATCTACTGTATCCATTAAGCCGCTTTCTTTCATAGATGGTGAATAAGCTATAAATGGAACAAATTCACGTGTATGATCAGTACCAGTATAAGTTGGATCATTTCCATGATCAGCTGTAATTATTAATAAATCATCTTCTCTTAATTTTTCTAATAATTTTCCTAAATTAACATCAAATTTTTCTATTTCTTCTCCATAACCTACTGGATTTCTTCTGTGTCCCCATAAAGCATCAAAATCAACTAAGTTAACAAAGCATAATCCTTTGAAGTCTTTCCCCATTATATCAATTGTTTGTTCCATTCCATGAACAGAACTTTTTGATTTATTTGATTCTGTAATTCCTTCTCCATCAAATATATCACTTATTTTTCCAACTGATATTACATCATATCCATTATCTTTTAATGTATTGAGAATTGTAGTTCCATATGGTTTTAATGCATAATCGTGTCTATTACTTGTGCGTTTAAATTCACCTTTTTTAGCTCCCACATAAGGTCTAGCTATTACCCTTCCAACTTTCCATTCATCTTTAAGAGTAATTTCTCTTGCAATCTCACAACAACGATAAAGTTCATCTAAACCAAAAGTTTCTTCATGACCACAAATTTGTAAAACAGAATCAGCAGAAGTATACACTATCATGTCTCCTGTTTTCATTTGGTGCTCTCCAAGTTCATCTAATATTTCAGTACCACTTGCACTCTTATTTCCTACTATTTCATGTCCTGTTCTTTTTGTTAATTCATCTAATAATTCTTGTGGAAATCCTGTATCTGTGAATGTTTGGAATGGCTTTGTAATGTGTAATCCCATCATTTCCCAATGACCTGTCATAGTATCTTTACCAACACTTGCTTCTTTCATTTTCATATAATGAGCTAAAGGTTTCTCACATGGTTTTACATGTTTTATAGGATGTAAATTGGCTATTCCTAACTTTTGCAAATTAGGTATGTTAAATTTTTCTACTGATTCAGCAATATGCCCTAGAGTATCTACTCCATTATCTCCATATTCAGCTGAATCTTGCATAGCACCTATTCCAAGTGAATCTATTACAATTGTAAAAATCCTGTTATACTTTTTCATAACTTTAATCCTTTCCAAATTAGACTATATTAATACTAATTTTGTTAACTTTTATATAATATAATTTATAATAATTTTTTATATAATAACCTTAAAGTTATAAAGAATATTCTTTATAACTTTAAGAAAATTTAAATCTTATTAATTTTGTAAAATGTGTGATTATTAAATTAAAGTAAGTAATCCAATTATCATTGCACTTAAAACACTTACTGCGAATCCACCAATCATAGCCTTAAATGCTAATCTAGCAAGTGTACTTCTTTTTTCTGGACATAAAGCTGCTATACCTGAAATACAAACTCCCATACTTGAGATATTAGCAAATCCACAAAGTGATATAGTAAGTACTAAACCTGTTCTATAACTTAATGATCCAAACATAGTTCCCAATTGTTGGAATGCAACAAATTCATTTAATACTAATTTACTTCCTAATAATTGACCTGCTGTAAATATATCTCCTCCATTTAATCCCATAAAGAATCCAAATGGTGCAAATATATAAGAGAATATTTGTTGTAAACTTATTCCAAACTTCCCAAGTATCCCATTAACTAATGCTACTAAAGCTATAATTGCAAGTAATGAGGTACCAATTGCAACGGCTGTTTGGAAACCACTCATTGCACCTTCTGAAATAGCTGAAATAAGATTTTCATTATCTCCTTTATTGTCCATGGTTACATTTTCAATCAATTCTACTTCTTCCTTTTCAGGTAATAGTATTTTTGAAATAACAATACTTCCCATTGGAACTAAAGCACTAGCTATTAGTAAATATTCCATAGGAATACCTAACGCTGTATAACCGCCTATTATTGTAGCTGACATACTTCCCATTCCTGAAACTAATACAACTATTATTTCACTATCTGTCATTTTATTTAAATATTTGCTAACTAAAATTGGACTTTCTGTTTGACCCAAAAACATATTAGCAACTGCTACGAAACTTTCAACTTGTGTGGTACCTAATATTTTACCTATTATTTTACCTATTATTTTAACTACAAATCCTAATATTCCTAAATAATATAGAGCTGCTACTAATGCTGATATAAAAACAATATTTCCCAATACTTGAATAGCAAATACAAATCCTGTTGGTGCTCCTGCATCACCTAGTGAACCAAATAAAAAGCCAATTCCATCTTTACCATAATTAAGTACTTGAGTTACACCATCTGAAATCTTTAATATTATCATTCTTCCTAGTGGAAATTTTACTAATAAGAATGCAATTACAAATTGTATACCAAGTGCTTTTAATATAGTTTTGTGTGGAATACTTTTTCTATCTGAAGATAAAACATACATTATTCCTAATAATAAAACTATCCCTATTAAATTTATAACTATGTTCATACTATTTCTCCTATCTTTTGTTGTATATTAACTTATCTTCATAAAACCTCATACCTTTTGAACATGATTAAATACACGAATCAAAAAATCCCATAAATACATTTTAATAATTATTTTATTTAAACTATGTTAAAGTTTTCTCTCTATATATTAAAACAAAAATTATTTTTAATTATTTATTATTTTCTTTATCTAACTTTATTAAGTTCCTAATACCTTCTATTGCAACTTTTATTGCTGCATCTGTATCATGAACTTGAGTATCATCTAATCCTGCTTTTGCACGTTCCTGGTTAGCAACAGCTAAAAATACTGAACCAACACGTACTCTTAAATAACTTGAAACTACAAATAAAGCAGCTGATTCCATTTCAGATGCAAGACATCCACATCTTAGCCATGCATTCCATTTATCCATTAATTCATAACTTACTGGTTTTGTTTCTGGTGAATGTTGACCATAAAATGAATCTTTACATTGTACAACACCTACATGATATTTTTCATTTAAAGTTTTAGATGCTTGTACTAATGAATTTACTACATCAATATTTGCAACTGCTGGAAATTCAATTGGTGCATATTCTTTACTAGTTCCTTCCATTCTAATGGCACCTGTAGCTATGACCATATCTCCACCTTTAACATCGATATCCATTCCACCACATGTACCTACTCTAATAAAAGTGTCTGCTCCACATTGAACTAATTCTTCTAAAGCTATAGCTGCTGATGGTCCCCCAATTCCTGTTGAGGTAACACTTACTTTAACACCATCTAAATATCCTGTATAAGTAATATATTCTCTTTTATCTGCAACTAATTCTGCATTATCAAAATATGCAGCAATCTTAGCACATCTTTTAGGGTCTCCCGGAAGTATTACATACTTTCCTACTTCTCCCTTTGCAATGTCTATATGATATTGTTTCCCTGATCCTTGTGAATATTTCACTTTAATCCCTCCATATTTAATTACATAATTTTTTATTTTTTAATGTTTATTAGTATTCCCAACTTACTTTTTTATATGCTTGTATACGTTTAGAATACGATTACATGCTTGTTATAAAACACTTTTTTGTACATTTACCCTACTTGTCTAATCTGTTGTACCCTTGTCTATGCCTAAATAATATCATGTCTATTATTTGTATGTCAAGCTTTTTTATAAGACTATAGTAAATATGTTAAAATATTGATATTTTAACTACATTCTTGTTAATACTTAATTTTTTATATATAATTTTAATCATAATCGTAATAATTAACATGATATTCAAATTAAATATTTTAATGTTATAATTAAAGTATAAACTATACAAAAGCATGAAAACATAAGACCTTATGTCCTACTTGTATTAAACTTGTCTAATTAATATTTTTTATTATATTAAGGCATATGAAAATAAATAACAATTAAAATATGTTACGGATATTTTATGAAATACAATAACTTGGATTCTGATATTAGTTATGTTACTTATTAGGTTCCAATGAAATAACAGTTCACAAAATAACATACTTACTAGTTATATATTTGAATGTTCTTAATTATTAAATACTACGGGATAAATAGAAATCGTTATCTTAAATTAAGTATAAAAATTATAATATATGATTATAAAAATATTTTTATTGAATTATCATATATTTAACTATTGGTGAAAGGTGAATTTTATGAACGATATTAACTTAAATATAAAGCCTAAAGAATTAAGATATGTTACTGTATATAATCAGTTATTTAAAATGATAAATGAAGGTACTTTTAAAGAAGGCAGTAGACTTCCTTCTGAACCTGAATTAGCAAAATTTATTGGTGTAAGTAGAACTACTTTAAGGCAAGCTCTTGCTTTACTTCAAGATGATGGTTTAGTAAAAAATATTCGCGGTAAAGGTAATTTTATAATAAAATCTAAAACAAATAAGAATATTGGTTTAGAAAAAATAGGACATCCAGTTTACAAATCTTTAGACGAAGAGATTGATGATGTTGAAATTATTTTACGTATAGAACCATCTACAGATTATTTTAATAAAGTTTTAGTAAAAAATACTGCTGCAGTTGTTCTTATTGATAGATGGTATAAACATAAAGGGAAAGCAGTAGCTTATACTTTTACATTAATACCAATTGAAACTATCTCATCACTTAATATTGATTTAAACAATAAAAAACAATTAAAAAATTTTTTAGAGAAAGAACTTTATGAAATAGCTAACGATATATTAATTGAATTAAAATATTCAACTTCTGGAAATTTTGCTGCAAAACAGCATCCAATTGCATCAGAAGATAAGTTTTATTTAATTCAAGAAACAATATATAAAGATAATAAATTTCCAATAGTCTCAAACAAACATTATCTTCCAATAAAATCAACATATATAAAACTTCATCCTACAAAATAAAATCAAAATGTGTTATATCATAAATGTTGATTTGTTAAAAACTGAAAATAAATATATATAAACTATTCAAATAGTGTAAAATTTATTCAATAATTTTACAAATGAATAAAATAAAAAAACATCAATTCTAGTGTAAAGCTAATTTGCAAATATCAAATCCACTAATAAATGTAAGTTTATTTAGAGGGTGCTTTTGAACCCTCTAATTTTTATTCTTCATTATCTATACCATTATCTTCATAATTTACTTTATCGCCTACTAAGTGATAATTTGTAGTAATATCATTTACTGCTTTTTGCGTTCTTATTCCTGAATCATTGTACTTGTAACTAATGGTATTTCCATTGCCTGTTATTGATGCAAGTCGTCTTCCCCATTCCCAAAGATAAAAAATGGTTTTTATTATATCCCATAACAATCGAAATTAAAATTTTAAAATTGCAAAAAGTACAACAGCAGCAGCTATTCCAAAGACTACATTAGAACTATTATTTCCAAAATAAATTGATAATATCCTATTGAAAATGCGCCCAAACATTACACCGCATATTCCTATTGATGTCATAGTATACTTATTATTTTTCTTCTTCATTTTTATACTTTATCATAATAGGTATTAAAATAAATATTAATAAGAAACCTACTGAAGAAATATAAATATTATCTAAATATATACCTATTGCCATTACTATTGAAGGTATTGCTATTGCTAATGCCCATAATATAGCTAAATATTTTTTGCTGTAAATAATCCCAATTAATCCTATAATTGAAATACATAAAGCTACTGTTACAATTATTATTCTAGAATTTTCACCATATTTTGAAACAATATATCTAGTAAATATTATAGCGATTATGGTTAAAATGCCACCTAAATTCGGAACTATTTTTTTCATATTTATCATCCCCCGTAGTATCTATCTTTTATTCCACTTGAAATTTTATCTATATATACACCTGTAATTACACATACTCCAAATCCTATACCTGACATTAATAATGCTGGTGTTCCTGCAGTTACTACAGCTGCTGTCCCTAAGCTTATTACTACTCCTGCACCCAATCCAGCTACTGCAGATAATACATCTATTCCAGCCCCTACGCATTCTCCTTTTATCAAGTTATTACTTAAATCCCATGCCACAAATCCAACTGTACCGGCTACACCTAAAGCCTTTTTACTAAACTTAATACCTTTACTAAGATTGTTAACATACTTACCTAAAGTTAAGGTATTAAAGCTTTTCCAAACCTTTTTTTCTTTTATAAAGGTTCCAGATGCCACCTCACCAATTTTATCAATACTTCCTGATATTGTCCCTTTTTTAGCACTAGTCTTATAATCAAAACTCTTTTTTATATAGCCAGACTTATAATTATATCTGTTATTCATTATCGCTAATGATACTTCTTTCATTTCATCTGTCTCTTCGCTAAGACTTGCTGAAAATATAGGTCTAAATCCATTTTCATCTTTCATATTTACAGGGTTATTCTTGCAGTAAGCAAATAAGTTATGTACTAATAATTCTCCCGTTTGCCCTATTATACCGTCCGCATTAATAAATCTACCCCACTCTGGATTATAATATCTACTTTGCAAGTAATACAACCCAGTTTCAGTATCATATCTATATCCTCTATATCTGTAAGGGTTCTTATATCCAATACTTTCTGTATCATTCGTTATGTCAACACCACTACCATCTTTTATGGATATAAGCTTACCCCATGAATCATAGGAATAGCTAGCAATTTGTGTTTCAGTGCCATCAAATAACCCTATAATGTCTCCTTGAGCATTTCTGATGTAGTAGTATTCTCCATTGATATCAGGAGTTGTACTACTAGTTATACTCATACTTACAAGTTGTCCTGAAGCATCATAAGTATAATATATCTTATCAATACCATTATCTTCATAAGTTACTTTATCACCTACTAAGTGATAATTTGTAGTAATATCATTTACTGTTTTTTGTGTTCTTATTCCTGAATCATTATATTTGTAGCTAATGGTATTTCCATTGCCTGTCATGGATGCAAGTCGTCTTCCCCATTCCCATGAATAAGTATATCCATAATAGGTTAATGGGTTCCCTGTAGCATCCCCATTATCAAAGGTATAATAAGCTAATAATGAAGCATCTAAATTACTACTTTCAGTCCCCCTAGAAAACATAATAGATGTTGGCTTATTATCTTTGTCATAGCTATAGTAAGTAGAATAAGTTTTTGTTTCTCCAGTATTAATAGTTTCCCTTACAGCACTTAAATCGCTATTTATATTAAAGCTGTAGTTTAATATATTTCCTTTATTATCTGAAACCTTTGTAAGCCTATTAGATAAATCATAAGAATATCTATAGTTTACTTCATTTACTAAATCTTCATGGTATCCAAGATTGCCATTTGCATCATATGAATATTTAAATTCTTGATTATTAAAAATTCTTGATGTTACTCTGTCTAAATCATCATAATTATTTTTTACAACATGTCCATTTCCATATTGAGACTCCTTAAGAAGCCCTGTTTCATAGTTTTTATCATAAGCTGCATTGTAATATGTCCCATAGATGTTAGTAATAAGATTTTGATTTCCTACTGACACAGTAGTATTATTTTCTAAAGAATCATAATCAAAAGTATAACTAAAACCATTATGAGTTATAGTATCAAGTCTATCTTTTTCATAGATATAGCTATTTAAAATTTCTTTACCCTCTGCAGTCTTTTTAACATCTGTTAATGTATCAATGTTAGGATCATATAAATAGCTGGTAGTTGATCCCTTTGCATCAGTGACATTATCTAAGGTACCTTTTGTTTCATTATAATCATAGGTAACCTTATTTCCTGAGCTAGTAGAATGAAAAAAGAGCAGATAAGATCTTGTTAATTCATCTTATCTGCTCTTTTATATTAATTTAAAACTTGTCTATAGAAATTTTTTCATATTTGAGATATTTTGTTATATTACACTAAAACTTGTTCTAGCATCATTCTCTTCAGTAATATATTCTAAATCAGAAATATTACCTTTAATTACATTACTTTTAAGAGTTTCAATGACCGAGCTATCATCTACATATATTTCATAATAAAATACATCTGAGCATAAAATAACTATCTTACATTTACTTTTTATAAATTCATCATAATTTTCTATATGATTAGGTACAGAATTCGGCGGATATGCTTTTATATTTGCAGAAATAACAGTATAACTTTTTTCTTGTATTATTTCTAAAAACCCCTCCCCTTTAATATAACTATTCTTAAATATCGATTCATTTATATCATTATACACTTCATCTTCTGAAATATGCCACCATAAATTTTCAATTTCTATTCCACGTAATATTGTCCATAATATATGTTCATCGCGATCATCTACCTTAAAACTTATGCCTCTCATTGTTTTCCTCCATTGCATTATTTATATTTTCTGATAAGTAATTTTTCTATAACTTAAACTTCATAATATTGAAACTACTATTTATTTTAAGGTGTTACAATATTTGCAGGAATTGTCCACCATAAAGGTGGAGCAAAGGATGGTATCATTCTTAAACCTCTATATATTAAATATGTTCCACCAGCCACACCAATGGAAACTTTAGCCTTTGTACCAATATCAGAGTACCAAGGACCAGTAGCCCATTTTCCATTTTTATTATAACCCCAATCATGTTCGTGAGGCACCTTTGAATGTCGTTTTGGATTACCGTGGTCAGTATAATGTTTATCCTTTGAAGCACGACCATCTGGCCCATACCATCGTTCTTTTGTTAAATTTCCATTTTTATTATATTCTCGTCCAACAGAATTGGGCTCACCACTTGCACCAAGACTAGCTTTTACCATATTCACAGCTGATGAAATAACATTGCTAACATAAGCTGTTACATTATCAACGACAGATTTTACCGTATTAATAACAGTATTAACAGTGTCTTCAACAACATCACCTATGTAGTCTAACCAAGCTGGCCATTGACCACTTGGGTCATCCATGTTAACAGGATTATTAAAACAATACTGAAACATATTATGCCCTTGAATATTTCCTATTTGCCCTACAGCTGTATCCGCATTAATAAATCTACCGAACTCAGGATTATAATATCTACTTTGTAGATAATAAAGTCCAGTCTCAGTATCATATCTATACCCTCTATATCTATAAGGATTCTTATATCCAATACTTTCTGTATCATTCGTTATGTCAACACCACTACCATCTTTTATGGATATAAGCTTTCCCCAAGAATCATATGAATAGCTAGCAATTTGTGTTCCAGTACCATCAAATAACCCTATAATGTCTCCTTGAGCATTTCTGATATAGTAGTATTCCCCATTGATATCAGGAGTTGTACTACTAGTTATACTCATACTTACAAGTTGTCCTGAAGCACTATATATATTATATCTTATCCGTACCAATTTTAATTCGGTTGAAAAAACGCCAACAAGTATTAGCACTTGTTGACGTCTTATTGTTAACTTAAATTAGCCTTTTATAATTTTTATATACAACAAATTTTATCAACGGTATTACTCTTTACTCTCATAAACACTTACATTTCAATTAAATATTATAGTTATCTAATTCCAGTAAATTTTTGTTATTTTCCTTTAATATTATTAAATTTTTAATAATATTATTCATTACGGTTTAATTTTTTCATTACTTTTATTAATATAGGATACATAATTAAAGCTATAAGTAGACTAAAACCTACCATATCCATATTATCTCTATATAATCCTATTCCTCCAATAATCATTGGTAATGAGATTATTATTAATTGAATAGCTCCTTTATAATATCCCATAACAATCGAAATTAAAATTGCACAAAGTACAACAGCAGTAGCTACTCCAAAGACTACATTAGAACTATTATTTCCAAAATAAATTGATAATATCCTATTGAAAATGCGCCCAAACATTACACCGCATATTCCTATTGATGTCATAGTATACTTATTATTTTTCTTCTTCATTTTTATACTTTATCATAATAGGTATTAAAATAAACATCAACCCAAATCCAAATACCCCTAAATATAAATTGTCTAAATACATGCCTATAGTCATAACTAATAAAGGTACTATTAAAGAAAGTGCTATTAATGTAGCTAAATATTTCTTTTTATATATTATACCTACTAAACAAAGTATTGAAACTACTAAAGCTGCAACCATAATTTTAATTCTTATATCTTCTCCATATTTGCCTACCATAAATCTGCTAAATCTTATAGTCAACAAAACTACTAATACACCTAAAAATGCCCTGTTCTTCTTCAAATCTATTGCCTCCTATAATCTTTATCTTTTATCTCACCTGAAGCCCAATCAATGAACATGCCAGCACCAACAGACACTCCAAATCCTATACCTGACATTAATAATACTGGTGTTCCTGCAGTTACTACAGCTGCTGTCCCTAAGCTTATTACTACTCCTGCACCCAATCCAGCTACTGCAGATAATACATCTATTCCAGCCCCTACGCATTCTCCTTTTATCAAATCATTACTTAAATCCCATGCCACAAATCCAACTGTACCGGCTACACCTAAAGCCTTTTTACTAAACTTAATACCTTTACTAAGATTGTTAACATACTTACCTAAAGTTAAGGTATTAAAGCTTTTCCAAACCTTTTTTTCTTTTATAAAGGTTCCAGATGCCACCTCACCAATTTTATCAATACTTCCTGATATTGTTCCTTTTTTAGCACTAGTCTTATAATCAAAACTCTTTTTTATATAGCCAGACTTATAATTATATCTGTTATTCATTATCGCTAATGATACTGTCAAGAATCATTTGAAAAGAATACATTCTACTATATTTTCTTATTAGCACATTTTATTGTAGCGAGTTTACTGATTTTTATAGCGAGTTTTAATGCTTAAAAATTCAAATCATTCTATACCTAGTTTTTTTCTATTTTCCATTGTGATACCCCATATCTCCTCTATAGGTACCACTCTCCTCGAACGCTTCTCTAGTTCTGGTCCTTCTGCCCACAAAAATGGATATACTGAAATCCCCATATCGCCAGCTACTTTTTCAACTTCGGAGTTCCAGCCTTTCCACCTAAATGTCTCGTAGAATTTATCTATACCACCTGTAAAAGTCCAATAAACGAAGTCTGAAAACTTTAATTCCAGGTCCTCCCACTCCAATGTATCAGGTGGAAGATAGAATATGTTTCCTGACTGTCCCTCAAATGCTCCTCCATTAATTGCAAAAAAACCTCCTAGAACATCATCTGCAACAAGTAATGCTCCATCTAATCTAGGGCTGCTATCTCTCAATTTGTTCCATGTCGAAATATCTCTATTAAAGCTATCTGCTCCACTTCCCAAAATTCTAATCCAGCCATGTTCTATAACTATTCCACCTGTATGGTATGCTATAGCTCCTAATGGCGATTTGGTTGTTACCTGCAAATCAACCAGAACTCTTTCAGCATTTTCTTTATGACATGGTAGAAATTGGACTTGATTTGACGCTTCTCTCTGCCACTTTTCTAGAAGTTTCCATGCAGATTGTGATTCATTAATTAATTCATTTATCGATTTCATTCACTTCATTCTCCTTTTGTAGTATAGTTAATCTCCAACCCTAATCCTAACTCTTGTTCCATCTGGGAAAGCTCTTAACCTATGACCAAGCCAAGAACCTGAACCTCTATTGTCTGATGGATTAAGGGGTCTTACGCTAGCACCTGCTCCCCCTTCTTTAAACATAGCTGGAGGATACTCATCTAAATCCTTTGCTTTTACTTTTGGTATACCTTTCAATGACTCTTTCCTATTTGATTTTGCCTTACTTCTATCAACAGTCAACGTATCTGGATGTCCACTTTTTATAGCATCATCTACGTGCTGAGCTGTCTCTGGGTATTTACTTCTCGGAATAACAACCTCGACATCTGCATCTTCTGGTGTATCTCCATCACTTACAGAGGTTTCGGCATCGCTATATGTCATGTGATGATTCTTATAATATTGATATCCTCCATACGCCAGCAATCCAACACCGACAATAGCTACTCCAATTAGTACTTCTGGTGCTGCAACAGCTGCTACAACTGCTTCAGCGACATCTGCCATTATATCAAGGAATGTAAATGCTAACAGCCCATTATGCCCATCTGGATCAGACATGTTTACAGGATTATTCTTACAATAAGCAAACATATTACAAGACAGTAAGTCTCCTACTGTTCCTACGTAGTCATCAGCATTAATAAACCTACCCCACTCAGGATTATAATACCTACTTTGCAAGTAATACAGCCCAGTCTCGGTATCATACCTATACCCTCTATATCTATAAGGATTCTTATATCCAATACTTTCTGTATCATTCGTTATGTCAACACCACTACCATCTTTTATGGATATAAGCTTTCCCCAAGAATCATATGAATAGCTAGCAATTTGTGTTTCAGTGCCATCAAATAACCCTATAATGTCTCCTTGAGCATTTCTGATGTAGTAGTATTCTCCATTAATATCAGAAGTTTCACTACTAGTTATATTCATACTTACAAGTTGTCCTGAAGCACTATATATATTATATCTTATCCGTACCAATTTTAATTCGGTTGAAAAAACGCCAACAAGTATTAGCACTTGTTGACGTCTTATTGTTAACTTAAATTAGCCTTTTATAATTTTTATATACAACAAATTTTATCAACGGTATTACTCTTTACTCTCATAAACACTTACATTTCAATTAAATATTATAGTTATCTAATTCCAGTAAATTTTTGTTATTTTCCTTTAATATTATTAAATTTTTAATAATATTATTCATTACGGTTTAATTTTTTCATTACTTTTATTAATATAGGATACATAATTAAAGCTATAAGTAGACTAAAACCTACCATATCCATATTATCTCTATATAATCCTATTCCTCCAATAATCATTGGTAATGAGATTATTATTAATTGAATAGCTCCTTTATAATATCCCATAACAATCGAAATTAAAATTGCACAAAGTACAACAGCAGTAGCTACTCCAAAGACTACATTAGAACTATTATTTCCAAAATAAATTGATAATATCCTATTGAAAATGCGCCCAAACAGTACACCGCATATTCCTATTGATATCAATATATACTTTCTTTTATTCTCCAATTTTATCACCTCCCATAATAAACATCTTTCCTATATGTCGCATATTTATCTATTAATCTGACTTACGGACAGTTAATAACCAAATAATTTCCAATATCATTTTTGAGAAAAAAATTAATCTGAAAATAATAAAAAACCACCAATTCTAGTGTAAAATTGATTTGCAACAGCCAATTTACATAGAAAGGTGGTTTATTATGATCAATGATCAAGAATATATTACTACAAAATTGAAAAAAACACTAGAGAAAATGATACCTTTATCTTCAAAAAGATTAAATAACTTAGTTGCTATGATTATTGGAATCATAATTTCAAAAACAGTTGTATTGTCTGAAATAGCTCAAGAGCTTAAAGATTCGTACTCTTCTGGCACAGAAGAAAGTAAAATTAAGAGACTTCAAAGATTTCTAAGTAATAAATCTATTAATCCAGAAAAGCTATATGAATTTTATATATATAAATTCTTAAATAAATATAAAAGTACTTCAAATTCTCTATATATAATATTTGATCACACCACTATTGAAGATAAATTTGTAATATTACAATTCTCTCTTAAAGTTGGTAAAAGGGCTCTTCCACTTTGGTACAAAATGTTTCGATATAAGGAAAATGGTAATAAAGATTTCAAACATATAAAAGAAGGTCTTAAATTTTTACATAAAGTTTTAGCATCTTATAATTATAATGTAACATTACTTGCAGATAGAGGCTTTAAAAGTGTAGCTTTATTTAAATTTATAGATGAAGAGCTTAAGTGGAAATATTGTATTAGATGTACTAAAGATTTAAGTGTAACCATAAAAGGAAAATCAAAAATAAAGAAATTAGAAGATATAAAACCATTAAGTAATAAAGGAAAAAACTTTTATAATATAAAATTAACTGCTCAAAATTATAATTGCAATTTATCCGTTTGCAAAGCAAAAGACGCGGAAGAAACTTGGTTTATAGCACATAATTTAGAAAAATCTCTTGCAATAAGAGAATATAAAAAGAGATTTCAAATTGAAGAAATGTTTAAAGACTTTAAAAGTGGTGGTTTTAATTTAGAATCTACTTGGAGCATGAATATTCAATATATAAAGATGCTTTATTTTTGTATTTCAATAGCTTATTGCTTCATAATAACATTAGGAATCTCTTGTAGTAAAGATAAAAATAACACTATTATTGGAGTAGTTAAAAATTTAAATGGTAGAAAAGTAAGAATTTACAGCTTATTTAGATCTGGATTAAAATGGTTTAAAAGATGTTATTATTCAAATAGAAATGAATATTATCTAAAATTTTGCTTTACACTTTATGAAAGTTAATGTTTAAAAATCTCATTGACATAATACACTTGAATAGTTTTAATTTTTCATTTACATATTAATTCAGTTATGTAATAAAATCTCATTATAAAAATAAATAGAAAACCATAATAATCAATTTAATCAATTATTATGGTTTTATTTAAATTTATTACAAATAACTGTCCGTAAGTCAGACCTTCATTCTGTCTTTTCTTATGTCCACCACATTTTCATTAGAAAAATTATTTTTCACTAGAAACTTATTGAAAGCTTGTAGACTATTGATTTTCTTGTTGATGGTTGCTATCTCGTATTGACTTTCAATGATGTGGTTTCTAAAGCTTGTGACGTAGAACCTTTTCAGTTCCCCTTGAAATTTCACTCCCATGTTTTGAAGATAGGCTACAAAGCCAGCAATGTCTCCGACGTAGCTTTCAATAGTTTTTGCACTCTTTCCATCCTCCTGTAAGTATCTTTTGAATTTCTCCACAAAGTCTGTTGCCATGCCTATTCTCCTTTCACTTGATTTTTGGCAAAAGAAAAGAGCTAACGCTCTGAACGTTAGCCCTCAATATTACTATGACTATAATATATATTTGATTTTTCTTTTGATACGGCTGAAGATATGCTACCCTCACTGCAGAATTAATATTATGCAGTAAAAATATTTCTTACTTATGGCTATTAATATAATTTATTAACCATACTTCAACGTTTCAAAGTTTTTGCAGTTAATTAGGCTTTTTTCTGTAGTTAGCTAATATTACTTTACCCTCTATAGTTTTTGCTAATCATGGCTTTATTCTGCTTACTTTAGCTCCGATACTACAATTTTACTACATTTCTATAGGTTGCTTGCTTTCACAGAAGGTGTCCAAAGCCTCATAAATGTTATTACCTAGTTTAGCGAGATAATTATCAAATGCAGCATAAACCTCTCCATTTTCGTCCATTATTAGAACCAATTGTTCATTCTGTGTTTCACCTATGACAACAACTGATTTTCCAACTCTTTCTTCGTACTCAAGTACATTACCTCTATAAATCCCATTGATAGCTCTAATAGGGTCAATATATACTTTGTCAGTACATTCAGGTCTTCTGAAAGCTGGTATAATTATATCCAATCCTCCAAATTTCTTTAAAAATTCTATAATAGTTTCGCTTATCTTATAACCTTCACTCTTATATGCCTCTTCATAATTTGAAATATCAATATTACGAGAACTATACCATCCTGATTTCGTTAAACACTCGATTACTTTATTTGGTATATTCATATTCTATTTCTCCTTTACTAATTAGTTACTACATTTGCACCGAAAATTGTTACCCTACAATTTGGACACATTGGGAATGCTGTTCCCTCTCTAATTTTGAACGTTGCTACACTTAAATCCTTAATTTTTGCACCATCTAACAGTGCTTTATTAACCGCATTGAACTCTGCACAATTTGCTGGAGGTCTCATTGTTAGGCTAGGATTTGGGATACGGCTTTTTAGCAGAGGGTGTATAGTTTCCGAAATTGTTCCACTTTCAGCTTGGTATACTTTTCCCGTAACTCTACTTACTGCCGTAGATGTTGCTCTAGGCAATTTACTTATTTGAGAATTTGACAGACCATTTTTCAATTCAGAAACACGCTGTTGTCCATACTGTACCGCACTTGCCGCAGCTGCACTTGTAGTTATTCCAACATATGCTGTTTCTGCAAGATACCCTAATCCTGCTCCTACTAATGCTCCAGCAACATATCTCCAATCTACAGAACCTGTAGTATAGTATGAATATGCGGCTCCTGCTATACCACCTACTACTGCACCTGCAACTGCCCCAATTATCCACCAAGCTCTACCATCAGGGTCTAATCTATTTACTGGATTATTACCACAGTATGCAAATACATTATGAGATAATAATTCTCCTACTGTTCCACCTTCTGAGTCAGCATTTATGAAACGTCCCCACTCAGGATTATAGTACCTACTTTGTAGATAGTATAATCCAGTCTCGGTATCATATCTATACCCTCTATATCTATAAGGATTCTTATATCCAATACTTTCTGTATCATTCGTTATGTCAACACCACTACCATCTTTTATGGATATAAGCTTTCCCCAAGAATCATATGAATAGCTAGCAATTTGTGTTTCAGTGCCATCAAATAACCCTATAATGTCTCCTTGAGCATTTCTGATGTAGTAGTATTCTCCATTAATATCAGAAGTTTCACTACTAGTTATATTCATACTTACAAGTTGTCCTGAAGCATCATAAGTATAATATATCTTATCAATACCATTATCTTCATAAGTTACTTTATCACCTACTAAGTGATAATTTGTAGTAATATCATTTACTGTTTTTTGTGTTCTTATTCCTGAATCATTATATTTGTAGCTAATGGTATTTCCGTTACCTGTCATGGATGCAAGTTGTCTTCCCCATTCCCATGAATAAGTATATTCATCATAGGTTAATGGGTTCCCTATAGCATCATAAGTAATCTCTTTTCCATTAAAGTTGGTTAATTTATCCTTCCAATTAGTATCTCCATAAGTATAATTTACTGTGTTTGTAGCTCCTAAAGGTGTTGTTAATGGGTCTGTATAAGGATATTCAACCTTGCTTTCAAAATTTCCTCCATCATCATAAGAATAAACAATAGTTTTGTTTAATACTTGATTATCTTCTCTTATCAGTTCATTAAGTTCATTATAGCTATATGTTATTTTTTTATTATTTTCGGTAATAGTTTCAATATTACCATTAGGATCATAAGTATAAGCTATACTTTTACCGTTATTGTCTATAGATTCAATCTTTGTTGTAGTTGCGCCATTAATTCCATCTAAATAACTATAATTTGTAACAAAAGAATTTACACCGCTATTTATAGATTTTTGTTCCAATCTTCCTATGGAATCATAACTATTATTTATTGTTGATTTATTATTGTATAAATAACCTACCTCATCAACAGTTAAATCACGATTATATATTGCTAATTCATCAATTTCTCCTTTAAATAAATCAGTGACACTGCTTCCATCCCAGTCTTGACCTAACGTCCAGCCTTTTCCTTTGGTACTTCCAATGACTCCATTTATATCTGTGTTCCATAATTCTTCATTATTTTTATATACAGTAACATGAGACTTTGTATCATCAACCTTCTTAATTACTGCTACTAAATGTTGATAGTCTTCTGTTTTAGCATCTGCTCCATTTGAAGAATAAGATTTATCTCTAATGTTAACCTCATAACCATTGTCCCAAAATCCCATTAAGAATATGTTATTTCCATCATCTGTATGCTTTCCTAAGAAACATTGCCCATCAGTATTTTTATCTGGTTTTAACCATAAGCTGACAGTAAATGTATCTGATGTATCAAAATCATTAAACTCCACCCACTGATACCCTGCAGGAGTTTCTCCTGATAATTTTATTGCCTTTCCTTTTGCACTATTAACAAAAGCAGGATTACCATGGATAATTCCATTATATCCATTTCCACTAAGGTCTGTAGCATCGCCATTATCAAAGGTATAATAAGCTAATAATGAAGCATCTAAATTACCACTTTCAGTACCCCTAGAAAAAATAATAGATGTTGGATTATTATCTTTGTCATAGCTGTAGTAAGTAGAATAAGTTTTTGTTTCTCCAATATTAATACTTGTAAAATAAATAAACCATGCATTAATAAAGATAAATTATCTTTAAATGCACGGTTTATTCATTTAATATTTGGTAAAATATGTCTTTATAAACTTAATTTAAATTCCTTTTTTATTATTAAAAACTCTTCTAAATCATTTAGAAATTGAAATAATAAAGCTCTATTTTCAAATTCATCTCTATTTGCAGGTAAACTCATTGATTTATAATCTCTTCTTAATGAATTTAATTTATTAATTAAATTTATACAATCATTATATTCATATATATTCATAGCAATATCATTTGTAAACTCTGATAATAACTTTGTTTGCTCATATGTCATATAAAATTTTGAAAAATGCTTTTTCATTCTTTTAATTGTATCTAATTGAAGCATTCTCATGTCTATGTATCTAATATAATAATAATCGTTTTTTAATATGTAATTATTGTTTATTTGTTGTGCTATTTCCTTAGTGTTTTTTATTAATTTTTCTGAATCATTTAAAATTTGTTGTTCATATATTGGTACTGACTGAGTAACTAAGCTTAAAGCCATATCTGATAGAATTATTCTATAATACTCTTCTATTTTTTCTTTATTACTTTCGAATTCTTCTTCTAAAGATACTGTATATAAATTAAATGCCATTGCTACCCCAATTCCTATTATAGTTAAGTTTATTTCATTAGTAATCCAATAAAAATTTATATTATTACTACTTAAAAGATGTGTAGATAAAACAGCACCTACTATGGTTCCTTCTGTTATTTTAGCATATTTAGTTATAGGTATAAAAATTAACAAGAAAATTCCAAATATCACAGGAGTATTTCCTAATAACATATATAATACATAAGACAATGCTATTGCTATTATAGATGCCAATATTCGCCTCACCGAAATAATCATAGCCTCCCTCTTAGTATTTTGAATACTTAAAATGGCTATTACACCTGATGTTACAGCAAATTCTATTCCTATATAATTTGATATAAAAATTGCTATAGTAGCTGCTAATGCAGCTTTAACAGTTTTAGATTGAAAATATTTCCCCATTTAATTCACATTCTCCTAAAATATTTCTTCTTCTTTTTGTATATTAATAATTTCTGCATCAGTATTATCTTCTATAAAATTTATTATATTTTCGTAAGTTGAATCTATTTGTGCTGAATTTCCACATATTCCCGATATACCTATTACCATAATTTTATGTATATCTTGCTTATCTATTTCAGCTACTGATATGTTAAACTTATTTTTTAATCGCTGTATTATACTTTTTATAATCATTCTCTTTTCTTTTAATGACATTACCCATGAAGCTCTTAGGGTAATCTTTAACATTAAAATCTTCACAATAAAATCAACACCTTTCAATATTTTTTTATTTAATGCCTAAAAGTATCACTTCTTTTCTACCACTACCAATATAGGTGAAGTTTTACTTCTATTTAAAAAACTATGATGCATAACTCCAAACTCACCTTTATCTAATGTTTTTAAATAATCTAATATATAATGTTCTTCTTCTTTTCCTTCATTGTGCCCTCTGTAAATACAAATTGTCATTAAGCCACCATGTTTTAATAATTTTAATCCTAATTTTATACTTTTTAATGAAGTAATATGTTGAGTAGTAATTTCCTTATTCCCACCTGGCAAAAATCCAAGATTGTACATTATGCAGTCAACTTCTTCTTTTATATATTTATCTAAAAGTTCATGAGAATCATTTATAATCATAACATTATCTTTTTGCTTCTTTAAATACTCTTTACAGGCATTTTCTTGTATGTCAAATGAATAAATCATTTTGAAATTATTGGACAAGAATTCCGTGTCATATCCATTGCCTAATGTTGCATCTACTGCTATCATCTTATTATCTAAAAATTCCCTAATTATGTAATGTGAAATATTACTTATATCTGCTACATAATTAAATTTTTTAACACTACTATTCATAAAATATTCCTCCTTAACTATTTTGATTATATCAAATAGATATGTTATTCTCAAAAAAAGCAACTAAAAGCTGATTTCTGTATTAAACAGAAGTCAGCTTTTTTAAATTCTTAAAAATTAACTTACTTATTCATAATAACATACTATTGGAGTTCCTTGCTCAATATTTTCAAATATTTTTTGTGCTAAATAAGATGGTGCATTTACACATCCATGCGATCCATTTGATTTATAAATATTCCCTCCAAACTGATTTCTCCAAACTGCATCGTGTATACCAATTCCCCCATTAAACGGCATCCAATATTTAACTTTTGTTTCATAAGTATCACCTTTTAAAGTTGCATCTTTTTGCTTATAATTTAAGATATATACCCCTATAGGAGTATCATGTCCTAAATTTACATTTCCAGTTACTATATCTCCTTGTGTAATTATACTCCCCTCTTTATAAAACCATAAATGTTGTTTAGTAAAATTAATTTCTACATAGGTTTTTCCAATATCATTAATCTCTCGACTTGATGCTTTTTGACGATATATAGGTTCTCTAGTAATATTTTCTCCACTTTCTACTATATTTATTAAAGCTTTAATCTCTTCTTCTACATTTATAAGCCATCCATAGTTTCCTCCAGTAACTTTTACTTTGGTTCCCATAGAAGTTGAAAATTCTCTAGTCCTTGCCACAGTATTATATACATTAGCTATTTCATTAACATAATGCCTTATCTTTTTCTCATCAAAAATTATATTTAAATCATTATCTACTAAAAGCCATTGATTGATTATTGATCCATCTAATAACTCTCTCCTATCTCCAAAATCATAAGTTATTTTTGATAATATATATTTATTTAATTTATCATTAACTTCTATCACTTTTGGTGAATCAGATGTATATTTAGGATTTTCATAGCAATCACTTTCTTCTAAATTCAATATATGTGCTCCATTATTTATTGATTTAACTACATTGTTATATAAAACATCTTTTTTAACTTTGTTTCCATAGGTTTCCTCTAAAATAATATATTTATTATCTAAATATTTAAAACTTGGATTTGAAGGTTGTACTACTTTATTTTCATCAAAGCATGATAAATTTTCTAAATATTTTTTTAATAAATTTTCATCATATGAAGTTAAATTTATATTTTTATAATTAGATGATTTAAAGAGTTGTAAAATCCATTTAAAAGGTTTCTGTTCATTTTTTAACTGTTGTAGTTTTTCTTTTGAATCATATTTCAAACCAATGTTTGTACTTAAAATTTCTTCTTTAATTCCATCACGTTCTTCTAATTCTAATTTATATGATTCTATTTCATTTGAAATTTTTGCATTAGCTTCATCTATATTTTTGCATGAAATATTAACACCATTTATCACTGTTCCAAAATAAAAATGATTAATAAAATAAAATGATAAAATAAAATACATTATAATAAAAATAATTCCTATATATTTTAAGTATTTTACCTTATAAAGCTTATTCAAAGTAATTACTTCCTTTCACATATTAAAATAGTATAATGTAAAAATACTTATTCTAAAGTTAATTCTTTTCATTATATTAAATTATTAAGTTATTTATTCTATTTTTATATGGAATGTAATTTCTTTAATATAAAAATTGTACCTATTTTATATAAATTGATATAATACTAATTAATGATAAATAAGTAAAATATATAACTATCTTTGATTGAGGTGATTAAATTTGATATTCTCTACTATTAATATCAATAAAGATAAACCTATTTATTTACAAATAAAACAACATATTATTGATGGAATAAAAAAAGGAGAATTAAAAAAAGATAGCAAACTACCTTCTACAAGAGAAGTAAGTAAGCTCTTAAAAATAAGTAGAAATTCTGTAATCTCAGCTTATGAAGAATTAGAGAGTGATGGTATTATTATATCTAAAAGAGGCATAGGTACATTCATAGCCATAGAAAATGAAGCAAAATGTTTTCCCTACAACATAAACTACTCTTCTATGACAAATGATTATTCTAATAACCTTAAAAATTTGGATATAATAAAAACAGAATTACCTAATAAAAAAGATTTTATTTCTTTTAAATCCATAGCTCCTGAAAGCGACCTCTTTAATCTTGATGATTTTAAACGTGCTTTATTAGATGCATGGACATATGAAAATACTAATCTTTTAAACTATGGATATGCTAAAGGATACAAGCCTTTAATAGACTATTTTTTGGATTATATGATAAAAAAAAGAGTTAATATAAAGAATAAAGATATTTTAATAACAAATGGATTTACTGAGGCTTTTGATATAATAATTTCTTCTTTAACTAATAAAGGAGATACTATTATTTGTGAAAAACCTACACATAATACTGCTATAAAAATAATGAAATCTTATGGTTTAAATGTTGTTCAGGTTGATATGGATAAAGATGGATTAAACTTAATTGAATTAGAAAAAAAACTAGATAAATATAATCCTAAATTCGGTTATTTAATACCTTCTTATAATAATCCAACGGGTATTGTAACTAAAAGTGAGAGACGAAAAGGTATATATAATCTTTTTAAAAAATTTTCAGTACCTATAATAGAAGATGGCTTCAATGAAGAACTCTTATATTCTAGTTCACCTGTTGAACCCATTGCATCATTAGCTGGAGAAGGAAATGGTATAATCTACATAGGTAGCCTTTCGAAAATTTTATTTCCTGGTCTTAGAATAGGTTGGATATTTGCAGATGAAAAGCTTATAGATGTTTTAGAAAGTGTAAAACGAGGAAAAAACATCCATTCTTCTTTCTTAGATCAAAGTGCCTTTTATTATTATCTTAAAAACGGTTCTTTTAGTAAGTATTTAAAAAATGTTAGAAAATATTATAAGGATAAGTATAACTTAGTTGTTGAAATGATAAATAAATATATTCCTTATGAATATATAACCGGTGAAGGTGGTCTTCATATTTTTGTTAAATTAAAGAATAATATAAATTCTAGAGAATTGTTAAATTTATGCTATAAAGATGGTGTTGTTTTTATGCCTGGAGATATCTTTTATGAAGACAATATTGATAATAATACATTTAGAATAGGATTTGGTAGAGTAAATGAGAAAGACATAAAAAATGGAATTAAAATTATAGGAAAAAATATAAAAATTTTATCTAATAAGGCAAATGTGCCTAAATACAAGTTATAAAAATTTATTTTACCTACTAATTATCATTAATCTAATTTATTATAATCAATCAAACCACTATTTATATAAATTAAAAACTTAGTGGTTCTTTCTTTATTATTATTCCTTTAATAAAATAATATATAGATATAGAATAAAAATTATAATTTGTTATGGTTAAACTATTAATATAATGTACTAGTGAGGAAGATTGTAATGGAAAAAATAATGAGACCAGTATGGGCTGAAATAGATTTAGATGCAATAGCTTACAATATGAAAAATATAAAAAGTCTAGTAAATGATAAAGATGTAATAGCCGTTGTAAAGGCTGATTGTTATGGACATGGTGCTTTGGATGTAGTTCCTACATTACTTGAAAATGGTGCTTCTAAACTTGCTGTTGCTGTTTTAACAGAAGCAATTGAACTTAGAAATAATAATATAGATGCTCCTATTATGATACTTGGATATACTCCAGAATATTTATTTGAAGAAATAATTAATTATGATATAGAACAAACTATTTATGACTTAGATTATGCAAAAAAGCTATCAGATTTAGCTATTAAATTTAATAAGAAAGTTAAAGTTCATATTGCTATAGATACAGGAATGGGTAGAATTGGATTTATCCCTAATGAAAAAGCTTTAAATGATATAAAAGAAATCTATTCTTTAGAAGGATTAAATACAACTGGTATATTTACTCATTTTTCAACTTCTGATGAACTTAACAAAGAATATACTAATGAACAATTTAATAAATTTACAACTTTTATAAACAAGCTTTCAAACATTGGAATTGAAATCCCAATAAAACATATATCAAATAGTGGTGCTATTATTGATATGCCAAAAACTTATTTAGATAGTGTAAGAGCTGGTATAATACTTTATGGATATTATCCATCTGATGAAATAAAAAAGAAAATTTAAAATTGAAACCTGCATTAACTTTAAAAGCTAATTTAACACGTATTCAAGAATTTGAAGAAAATAGTTATATAAGTTATGGTAAGACATTTAAAACTAAAAGAAAAAGCATAATTGCAACTTTACCTATTGGATATGCTGATGGATACTCTAGACTGCTTGCACCAGGTGCTAAAGTAATAATAAACGGACATTTTGCTCCAGTTGTGGGTAGAATATGTATGGATCAATGTATGATTGATATTACTGATATTGGTGAAGTTACTATTGAGGATGAAGTTATAATTTTAGGAGAAAGCGGAAACTTAAAATTAACAGCAGATGATCTTGCTGAATTTATGGGAACAATAAATTATGAAATTCTTTGTATGCTTAAATATAGGATTCCTAGAGTTTATATTAAAAATAATAAGATATCAAATGTTAGAAATTACCTTTAATCTATTTAAATAAAATTTCTTTTGTAAAATATAAAAAATCTAAATAAAAATATCCTATAGACTAATTTATTCTATAGGATATTTTTATTATTTTCTTTGTTCTCTTATTATTTATTTGAATGTTCTTAACTTTAATAACAAACTACAGGAGTTCCAGCTTTTATATTTTGAAATATTTTTTCAGCCAATTCATAAGGTGCATTAATACATCCATGAGAACCACTTGTTAAATAAATTTGACCACCAAATTCTGTTCTCCAAGTTGCATCATGAAGTCCTATGTTTCCATTAAAAGGCATCCAGTAATTAACAGGTGCACTATAATTTTCACCTTTCAGCGTAGCATTCTTTTCGGTATAAGTTAATCTATATGTTCCTACAGGAGTCCCAAAATTATTACTTACATTACCTGTAACAACATCACCATCTGCTATTAATTGACCATCTTTATAATACCATATATGTTGTTTAGCAAAATTAACTTCTAAATATGTATTACCAATATCATTTTCACTACGTGATACTGCAGTTTGAGAATAAGCCGGTTTTTTTGTAACACTCTTACCTTTTTTTATTATTTCAATTAAGGATTTTGTTTCTGCTGGCTTGTCTACAATCCACCCATAATTTCCACCAGTAACTGTGACAGTTTCTCCTAATGATGTATGAAACTCTCTTGATTTAGAAAAAGTATTATATTTACTTGCTAACGAATAAACATATTGACTGACATTCTTCTCATTAATCATTACTTCCATATCATCATTAACATAAAGCCAATTTTTTATTGTAGAACCGTCTAATATTTCTTTACTATCTTCAAAATCATATGTTATTCGTAAATTTGTATATTTATCAAGAAGATCTTTAGCTTTATTAACTTCTTTTGAATCTACATTAAATTTAGGATTATCATAACAATTCATTTGTTCTAAATTTATTTTTGTTTCTCCATTTATAATAGCATTTTTTACTGCTTCATAAAGTACTTCTTTTTTTATTTTATTCCCTTTTTCTTCCGGTATTATTTGATACCCATTACTAGTATATTTAAAACTTGGATTCTTAGGATTTATAATATTTTCATTAATACAAGAAAGACTATTTATTTGCTTATCTAATAATTCTTGATTAAAAGTAACTATATCATTTAATGTAGAATTACTTTTACTAAATATAGATTTTGGCCAATAAAATGCATTTTGATTTTCCTTTAAATTTTCTATTTTATCTTTAGGATCATAAGTTAAATCTATACTATCACCGTTTATTTCTTCTTTTTTGCCATCTCTTAATTTAAGTTCAAGTTTATACTTTGGAATCTCAGAAGATAATAAATCCTTTGCTTCATTAACTGTTAAACCTCCAATATTTATTCCATTAATCTGTGAACCCAAATAAAAATGTTTTGTAAAATATGTTGATCCTCCCAAATAAATAGCAAGTAAAACAGTAATAAATACCATACTAGATTTAATATGTGTATTTTTTTTGTATGTTTGTGCCTTCGTTTTCTCATGTTTTGTCCCCTCTTTTATATTAAGAAAATTATATATTACATATTGTAATTTAATAATTTTAACATATACATTATCTTAATAATTATATCACAAATGCATATATTATTATAACTCTATATACCTTTAAAATCAGCATATATTTCAAGTAATTATTATTATTCCAATATTGTTACTATATTATTGACTAAATTTAAATTTTATGATATATTTACTTTTGTTATTTGGGAATGAAGTTCCCCCTTAACACATGTGAAAACTGCTTATTAAGCTGGTGACTTATGTAATTGCTAACTAATTACAGATTCATCAGCTTTTTTGTTTAAACTATATTGCAATACAAGATTTGTTTTCCCACTATATGTTTATATTGAAATTATAAAAACAACTATATTATACGTAAATACTATTGAACTCGCTAAAATTAATATCCTAATGTAATATTATTGTGTAAAAAAATAGTTTCAATACATATTCTGTAATATTCAAAACATATTTTAATAAATTACCAATTGTTACATAGTCTATACTATAACATTAAATTAGAATAGGAGTTTTTTTATGAATAATGTATTTAATAAAATAAATAACTTAGAAAAACTTATAGGTAATACTCCTCTTGTTGAAATATCCTTTAACTATAATGGGAAAAAATTATCTATATATTCAAAACTTGAATATTATAATTATACTGGTAGCATAAAAGATAGAATGGCTTTGTATATACTAAAAAGAGCATATCTTAACAACATGATAAAAGAAAACTATACTATAGTAGAAACAACTAGTGGAAATACTGGTATATCTTTTTCTGCTATAGGAACTTACTTAGGAAATTCTGTTGATATTTATATGCCTGATTGGATGAGTGAGGAAAGGAAAAAACTTTTATCAAGTTTTAATGCTAATTTAATACTAGTTTCTAAAAAAGATGGTGGATTTTTGAAATGTTTAGAACTTACAGAAAAAAGGAAATCTAATTCAGATACTGTATTTCTTCCATGCCAATTTTCTAACAATGATAATGCAAAAGCTCATTATTTATCTACCGGTCCTGAAATATGGACTACTTTAAATAACTATAATATTATACCCACTGCATTTGTTGCTGGAGTTGGTACTGGTGGTACAATCATGGGTATAGGGAATTATCTAAAAAATAAGAATCCAAATGTGAAAATCTATCCATTAGAACCATCAAATTCTCCTACGCTTTCCACAGGATTTCAAGTAAATGAACATAGAATACAGGGAATTGTTGATGAATTTATTCCTCCTATACTTAATTTAAAATCGCTAAATGAAGTAATAAGTATAGATGATGGTGATGCAATAATAATGGCTCAAAAACTCTCTAAATCTTTAGGCTTAGGTGTGGGTATATCTTCTGGTGCTAATTTTTTAGGTGCCATAAAAGCACTTGAATTAAATCAATATAAAGGAAATGTTGTCACTATTTTTGCAGATGATAATAAAAAATATTTAAGTACTGATCTAATGAAAACTGAACCAATTAAAGATAATTTTATTTCATCAAATATTGAGTTAATAGATTTTAAAACATTATAAACTAAAAAAGTGTCTTCGCTACATTTTTTAGTTGAAAGTGGATAATTGAAAAGCTTAAAGTTTTATCTGAAAATAACGGTGTGGCATATGAAAATAAATAACAAATCAAAGATACGACAAATATTTTGTAAGCTACAATAACTTGGGTTCTACTAATAGTTGTGCTATTAGTAGATTCCAAGGAAAAAGTTGTTCACAAAATAAATGGCATACTTACTAGTTATTTATTTGAATGTGCCTAAATTTACATTACACATCTATCCAGGTCATCTTATTTTTTAGCCTATTTATTTCAGCATCCTGTTCTTCTATCATTTTAATATAATCTTTCTCTTTTTCGCACCACTCTTTGCTTAAATTATTAACTAATGATGCCATTTCATCAGCACTTCCAACTATTCTGTTAAATAATAATAAATTTGATTTTAAAATTTCTGGAATTTCATTATGAGAATATCTTAAAATATGATCTATTTCTCCATATCCTTCTTCAAAAATTGTTCTCACTTGAATTTCTGCAACTACTTTTTCATTTGTTGGACAAAATTCTACTAAATAATGTACTGAACGATATCCTGAAGCCCTTGATCTAACTTTTATATCTAAATCTTCAAAAACTTCAATATTATCTCCATCTCTAACATTTGCAGTTATCTCTATAATTTTCCATGTATTTGTTATATACTCATGTATTTCTCTCCATTGCTCTTTAAATATATGTATAACCCTTATTCCTATTAAATCATTTATTTCTTTCTTATAATTATCTACAGTAAATTCAAAATTTTCTCCATATTTAGCTTTTCTGTCTTCTGTTTTTCTTATAATTTTTTCTATTAATCTATCCGGCTCTTTAATTCTTGATTTTACTGAATGTATAACCTCTTGAGAACGTAATATATTAGCTATAAATTCTGCTTGATTTTCATAAGAATTTTTATATTCAATATAATTATCATATATTTCTTTTATAGTCTCCATATTAATATTGTATTTTTCTATTATTTTAGCCACATGTGGATACTCTAATAAAAATTTATCTATATTAAAGTCCTTCTTCATAAATACACTCCCCTTGTCAAAAAAAAATTTCTTATAGTTTAATACTACACTAATTTTCTTATAATATAAATAGTCCTGTCTAAACATTTTGACAAAAAAATCCCTAAGGCTACTGTAGAACCATTGATTTTTTTACGCATCTGACTTTTCCAACGTATGCATGAAAAATCTTGTAGGCGAATATATTTTCTTTTTTATTCTTTGATTTAATATGCCTTAAACAAAATCAGTTTTTTAATTTATATGTGATTTTGTTTATTCCCCATAAATCTTGAAATCATCATTGTACAAACTGTATTTCCTGATGAATTTAATAATGTTGCTGGCATATCAATTATTGTTGCTATTACAAGCATTATAGCAAGAGCTTCTTGTGGAAAATTAAATATACTTAATATAAGCATTTCTCCAATTGCTCCTCCCCCAGGAACAGCACCAACAACAGCACCTATTACTAAACCTAAAACTAATATTATTACTAATGAACTAATACTATCTATATCTCGACCAAAAATTCCAAATAAAAACATAATTTTATATACTCCACCTATAACTGATCCATCTTTATGAATATTTACACCTATTGGCATTAATATTTTAGCTATATTGTCTGGTACACCCATCCTCTTGGCAGCTTTTATATTTACTGGTATACATGCTGCACTAGAACAAGTTGCCACAGCTGTTACTGATGGTTCAACAGAATTCTTCCAAAAGCACTTAATTCCTTTCTTACCACCTGCAATATATGCGTATATTGTAAAAAACACCCCAAAATATAATATTGAAAGGATTGTATATAATATAAACACTTTAAAATATCCTGTTAATATTTGACCACCTAATTCTCCTATTATACTTGCAAAATAAGCTCCAAGTCCTATTGGTGCATAATACATTATTATACTAACAATTTTCATAGTTACAGCTGCACCACTATTTAAAAACTTAGCAAACATTTTTCCTTCCTCTTTGCAAAGCATTGTAGCAAATCCAACTATTATTGAAAACATAATTAATGCAAGTAAATTACTTCTTGTTAAAAGTTCTGAAAAATCCCCAACACTAATACTATTTACAATTTTCTCTAATATTCCAAATGAATTAGTCATTTCTTTTTGATTAGAATTAATCAAATTATCAAATGTAGATAAATTTAATCCCTTAGTAGGATTAAATAATTTAAAACTAGCTACTCCTAAAATCCCTGAAATAATAGCTGTTGTTCCAAATACTATAACAGTTATACCAAGCAATTTACCTAGCTTTTTAGAACTTTCTATATTTGCTATAGATGATGATATACTAAAAAATACAATCGGTATTAATGAAGTAAATATCAAATTTAAAAATAGTTTTCCTAATGGTTCAAATATTTTTGCATCTTGGCCCATTATCAAACCTATTAAACCACCAAGTATAATTGACAATAATAAAATTATTGAATATTTATAGTTTTTTATAAATCTCAAAGTATGTTCCTCCCTAATCAATTTCTTATCTTTAATATTTTTCATAACATATAATTTCTTAATTTTGCTATATAAAAAATTTCTTTGTTAACTTTATTATATACAGAATTTTAACTATAAATAGTGCATATATTGCTTGAAATATTGCAAAAACTGCTCTATGATTTATATATATTATTAGAAAGGTTGTGTACTTAGATGAATTCAATTGATCATGGAAATAAATATGGGTATTTACATAGTGATTTTAAATTGTTTCACATAAAAGATAAGAAAAATCAAGAATTTGAGTTCCATTACCATGAATTTAATAAAATAATTATATTTTTATCTGGTAATGTTACTTACTTAATGGAGGGAAAAGCTTATTACTTAAAACCTTGGGATATTCTTCTTGTAAATAATCATGCTGTTCATAAACCACTTATAGATTCATCAAAAGTATATGAACGAATAGTAATTTGGGTTAATTCAGATTTTATAGAATCTCATAATTACAATAATTGTGACTTAATGACTTGTTTTAAATTAGCTAATAAAAAAAGCTTTAATCTTATTAGACTAGATGTTAAATTACAGGATTCATTAAAAAGTATTATTGCTTCACTAGAAAAATCATTAAACTCAAAAGATTTTGGTAGCAAGCTTTTAAGCAATTCCTTGTTTA